>NZ_DCAO01000107.1:17767-40522 GCF_002311515.1 Thalassospira sp. UBA1131 | reverse complement strand
TTCCTTTTCACCACCAAGCTTTGCCATACCATTCCCAGTCACAATGACATCGAATGCATGCATCCAGACATGCATTGGACCCGTCGTCCCTTTCTTTATCCACGTGGGGCGCGGCACCATGCGAAACAAGCACGTCGTTAGTCCGGTTCGCTTTGCCCGCGATAGAGAAAATGGGTGACAAAGACCTGCTTGATCACCTTGCCAGCCCGGTCGGTGGTCTGGACCGGCAACATCACGCGCAGCCATTCCTCCCAGACCATGCGTTCATGGCCGACGCGATGAAAGGCGGGCTTTCCGGTATCAATCACTTCCAGAAGTGTTGGATACACCGTGGTGCCGAAATCGAGATCAATCTGGCGCGGCGAGCACCCCTGATAACATTCCCCACTGGCGGCAATAATATTGGGTGCATCAATACGGATTATGAAATCACGTTTTTCGGGAAGGAATTCATAGATGCAGATGTCATCAATCCATTGCGACAGAACATCTGCATTCAAGCGTTTGCGGTCAGGAATTTGCCCGTTACGTGCCGCATCCCACCAGATTTCCACATATGCCCGGACGCGGTAGTCCGTATCATCGGGTAAATGAAGAACCCGAACTTCCTGCGCATAAGCCATTGCGCGCCATGCCCCTTGATCTCCCTTAATCCGGGCCACGAATACAGGAAAGACATATCGCCGTGCAATAGCGATTCACCATCCCGCCCTCAACCGAAAATCAAATGATTATAAGCAGCACCACAAGGTACGGAAAATCCGCAATTTGATAAATCCACCCACCGCCAAATGATGATCGAAAGCCTTCGTAACTATGAAGGTGGGAGCGTATTTCGCCGTCCATATGACGATGATAACGTTATGTGGTCGGCGAACGTTGCCCGGCAAAAAGCTTTGCATGTGATTTCAACAGTCTGGTTACCCGATCCACAACACGTCGGATACTGCTGATGTTCCGGTCATCGTCGTTGGCCACAATCCATTGACCATGCCGAAGATCTGCAATCTCGCCTCCAACGCGTTCAAGCTGAGGCTCAGTATCTCCGACGAAACACGGTAAGACAGCATTCCCAGCGCCGGACAGAAGAAGGTCCAGAATGTCCCGCGCCCGATCAACAGTGACCCGTAATTGATCACGATGATGTCGGTGCGGCCAAATAAGGTATGGCGACACCGCTACCTGTTCGTTTACTGCAATCCACCGATCATAATTGGTCACGGGCATATTTCTCAGTCGGTAGGCACAGTAGGCTACCTCACCGGTTTTGATACTCGCCAAGTTCCGCTCCGTTGGTTCGACAGCCCGAATACCAACGTCGTTTTCTCTGTGCAGAAGTTTGGCGCGCTCTTCGGAAATGTGCATTTCAATTGAAAACGGGTCCTGTGCTGCCGAAATTTTGGAAAAATTCTGCGCCAGAAGCCGCCCTACCCAGCTACCCGCCGCAAGGCGCACGGTCCCAAGCCCGTCGGCCTTTCCAAACCATTCATCCAAACGACGAGAAGCGCCTTCCATTTCAAGAAGTTCCGTAAACAAGCTTTGACCATCAACAGTCAATTCGTAGCCGGTTGGACTTCGCACAAACAGGTGCCGTCCGACGGCTTGTTCAAGCTTCAGGATATGACGCCCTAGCGTTGCAGGACTTGTCTCCAATTGCTCCGCAGCGGCCGATAGCCCGCCGTGACGCGCAACTGCCATGAACAACTGGTACGCAGTCCAATCAACGTTTTTCATTTTTGAAAATACACACCCATGTTTAGAGCTTCATTTTTCACTGTAGCACATGCGAAACGTTGCTGATCGTTTTAAATGAGGAGAGGCAGGTTGGATCAGAAGCCATCGTTCATTCAGCTACTCGGTCAGCAGCACACGATCTTCAAACCACAATCGAAATGTGCGCAAAGCAAACAAGACACACCGAACCACCCCAAGCAAAGCCCGAGTGTTCAATCGCCGCAAAGGCGCCGCCGAAAGCTGACTTTGATGCTTGCGAAGTTGTGGACTTTCCGGTTTTTGCGATAGGGTTTCCTAAACCGGCATCGCATCCCGATAGCGTTGCAGCAGGCGGCTTTCGGTGCGGTTGCGACCGTCCATGTTGGAAATCCAGACGATCTGGTAGGGTGCGAGCTTCATCACGCCGTTATAGTCTTCTACGACCTGTTGTGTGATCAGGTCCTGCCAACCTTCGGTCATGATCAGGTTGATCTTTGAAAGATCAAGGTCCTGCGGCTTTTCAGTCAGGTTAAACACACAGAAAATGCTTTGTTCATTGAGGTGCGATTGCCGCCAGACGCCCAGAAGTTCCGAGCCGAGATTAAGCGTATATTGCGTGGCATTCGGGTGGAAGGCCGGCTGTCCCTGACGGATCGACATCAGCGCGCGCAACTGATCAAAGGCCGAGCGCGCCACACCCTCGCGTGACAGCGTTTCCTCGGCATCATCAAGCTTCCAGATTTTCCGGTTCAGACGCCTTGGAATACCGGTTTCCTCATAAGCCTTCTGATCGTTTTCGGTCGCCAGAATGGTCTGAATATAGATCGCCGGAATACCTTCAAGCGACATGGCAATCGCCTGGCTCATCACAAAGCGCTCAAGCCCCATGGTGGCTTCACCGGCGAAGTTTTGTGCCAGCATGCTAAACAGCGTGACATTCAACTCATAGGGCTTCTGCCCGCCACCCTTGAGTGCGCGGTAACTGACCTGCCCGCCCATCTTGACCGCATGATCGCGCAGGCCTTCGATATCTTCATCCGGAATGAGGTTCTCGGCCGGGCGCAGGCCAATACCATCGTGGCTGGCGGTAAAGTTAAAGAAGGTACAGCCCGCCGGGGCCGGTGGCATTGCCATGATGCATTTGCGGATAAAATCGCTTCGTCCACTGAGCAACGCATGAATGATCACCGGCGGCAGCGAGAAGTTATAAATCAGGTGCGCTTCGTCCTGATTGCCAAAATAGGACAGGTTTTCGAGCAGCGGCAGGTTGGTTTCGGTAATGAACAACACATCGGGATGCACCGCATTACACGCCAGACGCATCGCCTTGATCAGTTTGTGGGTCTGATCCAGGTTGATCGAGGTCGTGCCGACTTCCTTCCAGATAAAGCCGATGGCATCCAACCGAACCACGCGCACGCCGTGTTTGAGGTAGTTCAGAACCACCCGGAGCATCTCAAAGAATACGTCCGGATTGCCGTAATCCAGATCGACCTGGTCATAGCTAAAGGTGCACCAGACCTGCTTCTCACCCTGCTTGGTGACCACATGGTTGAGCAACGCATGACTGCGCGGGCGGACGACATCGGAAAGGTCATCTTCAAGATTTGCGGTCTTGATGTAATCAATGCCGGGCTTTTCGCCTGCCAGAAACTGCTGATACCACGGGTGGGATGCCGAAATATGGTTGGCCACCAGATCGGCCATAACTGTGGCGTGCTGTGACAGTTCCTCGACATCGCTCCAGTCGCCGAGTTCCGGGCGGAGCATGTCAAAGTCGCTAACCGAAAAGCCGTCATCGGAAGTGAAGGGATGGAACGGCAGGATATGAATCCCCGTCAGCCAGTCTTTCAGCCATTTGCGATGAAATTCGCCAAGGCTTTGCAGCCCCTTTTTGCCGTCCTGCTGGATGCTGTCGCCATAGGTGATCAGAAACGCATCGCGCTGATCCCATTTGCGCAAATATTCCTCGCAGGGTTCGGGCCCGTCGCCCTCAATCGGCAGACCAAGAACTTCAAAAACCCGACGCACCAATTCCGCTTGATCGTGCCCGGGATACACATCCGCAAGGAGGTTGCGCATCGCGCTTGCAAACGCGATACGTCCCGATGTTCCAACGACACGATCCATAATGGTTCCTTCCGGGTAGGCAATTCAAATGATTAGCGTTATGAAATAATGAAAATGCCTGCGATGCAAGCAGGCATTTTGCGATGCCACAATACAGTGCATCTGATCAAAACGATGACGCCCGACAATATGCCGGGTGCCAATCATTAATGACATAAGCAGTCGCTTAAGGCGCAATCGTTACCTCAACAAACGCATGGGTGCGTTTGGTGTCGATATACTTGATGGCATCGCGCAGGATACCGGGCAGGTCTTCGGCGCGTTTGGCCTTGGCAACCCAGGCGCGGCTGGCCTCGGCGACCTTGGTGAAATCGGGGCTGGGCTTAAGGGCGGTCAGCGGCATTTCGTTGGTTTTGGCCGCATAACCATCGGGATACATCCCCGTCACGGACTGTCGCACCGCCCCCCATTCATTGTTATTAAGCACCAAAATCAGGATCGGAAGCTCCAACGCCTCGGCAATCTGATGACACGCCGTCGGGTTGGCAAACATATAGGATCCATCCCCCATGGTCGCGACGACCAGTTTATTCTTGTCGGCCAACTGATAGCCCATCGATGCCGGGAAGGACCAACCAAGCCCGCCGGAATGCGGTTCCTGATACCAGCTGCTATGTTCCGAAAGCGACAAAGGCTCCAACGGGCAGCCAAGCTCCGAGAACACCGTCGCCGCCCGGCCCGAAATCGCATCGGACAGACAGCGCGAGACATAGGCCTTGGTCATCGGATCCACCGCCCCGGCATCGGCCGCCGCCAATGCCTTTTTACGGATTTCGGCATTGATGGTGGCAACCTTGGCCCGACGATCTTGGCAAACAGATTTATGGTCGTCATGACGATGATCCATGGCATCCGCCAGCATCATGATCACGTCGCCGGTTTCACCAACCAGCGAGATATCGGCAGCAAAGTTACGCCCCGGGAAGCGCGAATAAAGCGGGTTCTGACCGATCTGAATGACCTTGCAGTCACCCGGCAAATCATGGATATCGGGCGACCAGGGGGCAAGGCAATCAATCACCACCACCGCATCGGCATCCTTAAGCCACGGTGCCGGATCCATCCCGGCAAACATCGGATGTTCGGTACCAATCGCAAGCTGGATCGCCCAGTATTGCACCACCGGAATGCCCCACTGATCCACCAGATCACCAAAACGCCCGAATGCCTCGACTGTGCCCGTGCCACGCTGGGCAATCACCACCGGGTTTTTGGCATTGGCCAGAATGTCGGCTGCCTGTTCTACCACGGCCTGTGGCGGGGCGACCGGAACCGGCTGCATGCGAAGCGGTCCTTCGATCTGATCACTCGGGCACGGTTTGCACAAAACTTCGCGCGGCAGGCTGACATAGGTCGGGCCCTTGGGCACGGATGATGCAATGGCGTAGGCACGGTCGACAACATCCGGCACCTGTTCGGGGAATTTAAGCTCATATTCCCATTTCGTGCTTTCACGCACCAGCGCTGCCTGATCGCGCATTTCCTGGCCCCAGCCAATCGGCACGGTGCGCGCACCCAGACGTCCCTTTTCCATCACCGGTGTTCGGCCCGACATCAAAACAACCGGCACATGTTCGGTTGCGGCATTGATCGCACCAATCGCGCAGTTGGCAAGGCCGACATTGGTGTGCGCCATCACGGCCTGCGTCTTGCCCGTCGCAAGGTAATAGCCGTGCGCCATCCCCATCGCCGCATTTTCGTGCGGCATGATCAGCGCGTGCGGCAGGTCGATATCCTTTGCTGCCGCCTCGGCCAGCCCTTCGATGATTGGCGGGAAATCGGTCCCGGAATTGGCAAAGATATAATCAATCCCGATGGCCTTCATGCGGGCCAGGACCGCCCCACCGGCGGTCAGGGTGAGTTGGCCGGGATTTTCCTGCTTATCGCTTGTCATCAGACGCCTCTTGCTTTCTGGGAGCGTGCTGCACTTAATCTGTACCATTTTGTTTGTTTTTGACGTGCCGTTTGGCAAGGCACAGCGTGCAGAGCGATGCGGCACATCGTTCAAACGCTGTAACGCTGCGAAACGCCGTCAAAAACAAACCCTGCGGGCCGGGACAGCCTTCCGCCTCGCAGCGTCAACGCCCTTGAACATAGCGCCGCTATGTTCTGCGAACCTTATCCTTGCCAGACAGAAGGCTGCCTCCGGCAAAATGGTACAGATTAAATGCAGCACACTCCTTTATTTCTTTATTTGAAATATGATTTATAATATAGTTTATTATTGAAATCCGGTGGTCGTCAAGACGGCACAGCGGCGCCCGATCTGTTTGCGTGGAGAAAAGCGATCCGATGACCAGCCAACTCAATGGTTCCGTGCTTAAGGCCTTTAAAATTCTTGATCTGTTTGCGGCGGGGCAAAACGAACTGACCGCCAAGGAAACGGCCGATGCGCTGGGCATCAACATGATCACCGCCCACCGGTTTCTGCACACGCTGGTGCATGCCGGGGCATTGCGGGTGACGTCACGCGGGGTTTTCAGGTTGGGGTATATGTTTGCCGATCTGGGGGATCGTGTTTTGCATGATGGCAACTTGCCAACCATCCTGCAGCCGATCCTTGATCAGCTGGCGCGCGATACCGGGGAGGCCTGCATGGCAACCGAATTTGATCGCGACGCAGCGGTGTGCATCGCCAAGGCCCTGCCCGACCGGGCGCTTTATGTCGATATCCGGATTGGATCGCGCCTTGATGCCTTTTGCACAGCACATGGCAAACTGTGGCTTGCGCATCTGAGCCCCGATAATCAGGAACGCTACTTCAAAAATGCCCGCCTGACCGGCATGACGGATCACACCATCACCGATCTTGATGTGCTAAAGGTCGAACTTGCCACGATCCGCGATAAGGGCTTTTCCACCAATAATGGCGAGCGCGAAAAAGACATCTATGCCATCGCCGTGCCGATCCTGACCAAACATGGCAATATGATCTCGGCCTTTTCGGTGTTTGGTGCATCCCCGGCAACACTGGCGCAAAATCGCGAAGCCTTGCTGTCAAAGCTACAAGCCGCCGCAAAAAGCGCGCAGCACGTCCTTTACGGCGATGCGTAATCGATGTGGCGGATGGCACCGGGGGATTTCCCGGTTGTGCGCTTGAACGCGCGGCTGAATGCCGCGACGGAGGCATAGCCGAGACGATCCGCCACTTCATCCAGGGAAAGGTTTTCCCGCCCGATCCATTGGCTGGCCAGACGCATGCGCAAGTTGGTCAGATATTGCTGCGGCGTTGATTTCGTCAGCTCGACAAATCGTTCGGCAAAGACAGACCGCGACACCCCCATTTCCGATGCCATATCCGCAACCGACCAGCTCCGCCCCGGCTCCTTATGCAGGGCTGCCAGAACGCGCGCCAGCTTGGGATCACGGATCGCCTCCACCCAGCCACACACATCACATCCTGTCTCGACCCAGCGCCGAAGGATTGCTGCGGCCACCACGTCGGCAAGACGGGTCAGGATCACACCATATCCCGGCCGTTTGGCGCGAAGTTCTGCGGTCATCACATCAAGGATCGCCGGGATTTGCGGATCATGGTCCGGCACCGTTTCGATATGCATGATTTCGGGCTTAAGGTGCGCCAACGGATGCAGCCAGCCAAGATCAAATTCCATCGCACAGCTGAAAATCAGATTGTCCTTTGATCGGCACACATCGGCTTCGCAGGCGCGGATTTCCGATGCCGCATCACATAGCGGCGCCTTTTCAAACGCATCAATGCTGCGCATCGCAACGCCGTCCTGGCTGTAAAGATCGTGAATGCCCGCACAGGGCAACAACACCGCATCCCCGCAGCCCAGAACATGGGTCGCACCACTTTTGGTCCGCAGATGGACCGTGCCCTGCCCGATGAAATGAAACCAGGCGCGGCCATCGTCAATATCTTCGCCAAACCGCAAACCGAACGGGGCGGATATTTCAATGCGACGATAATCAAGGCCGCGCAACCGCACACCGGAAAGCAGTTCATTTACCATGTCATGACCGGCAGGATTGAACTGGCCTTCGATATGATCTGACGGGCTGTTTAGGGCTGCATTGGCAATAAGCGACATGACATTCCGGACGATTGATCAATGAATAAAGACAAACTGTCATAGATCGTCCGAACGGTCCAGACTATTTTGGGTGCAATGCAAAACATCAACTCAAAGGACTTCCCATGAGTGAACCTCAATCGCGCCCCGACCAAGCCGTGGATCAAACCACTGCGCCCGCACCTGCTGCTTGGGCTGCTGTGATTTCCATGACGCTTGGGGTATTCGGGCTGGTCACGGCCGAATTTTTGCCGGTCAGCCTGCTCACCCCGATGGCAGATGACCTGCGCATTACCGAAGGCATGGCAGGCCAAGCCATGTCCGCCACCGCCGTTATGGCCCTGATCACCAGCCTTCTGACCGCGACCGTGACCCGCAAGATCGACCGCCGCTATGTTCTGCTCGGCTTTTCGGTTCTTCTGATTGCCGCGAACATCATGATCGCACAGGCCCCGAACTATGCCATCCTTCTGGCTGGCCGGGTCTTGCTGGGCGTTGCCCTTGGTGGTTTCTGGACCATGTCGGCCGCCATCATCATGCGCCTTGTGCCGGAAAAGAACGTCCCGCGCGCCCTTGCCATCCTGTTTAGCGGCGTTTCCGCCGCCACCGTCTTTGCCGCCCCGCTCGGCAGTTATCTTGGCGATGTCATTGGCTGGCGCAATGTGTTTATGCTGGCGTCCCTTCTGGGCGTTCTTGCCCTTGTCGTGCAATTCGCAACGCTGCCCAAAATGCCGCCGCGCGGGCGTGCGACCTTGCGCACCTTGATCGAGGTCATCAACCGCCCGCGCATGAAATTCGGGCTGTTTTCACTGGTCCTGATCATTACCGGCCATTTCGCGCTGTTTACCTATGTCCGCCCGTTCCTTGAAAATGTCTCGGGTGTGACGACGGCGGGTGTCTCGGGCATTTTGCTGGGCTTTGGTGTCGCCAACTTTATCGGCACCTATGTTGGTGGCGCGCTGATTGCCCGCTCGCTGCGCATGACCATTGCGCTGATGCCGATGATCATGGGGCTGGCCGGGGTCGGCATGGTCGCCATTGATGGTGCGGTTGCCCCGACCACCGTGCTTGTTGCGATCTGGGGCATGGCCTTTGGCGGTGTGCCGGTCGCATGGTCGACCTGGATCACCCGCACTGTGCCTGATGAGGCCGAAAGCGGCGGCGGACTACTGGTCGCCGGTTTCCAGCTTGCCATTGCGACGGGTGCCGCAGTCGGCGGCCTTGTCTTTGACACCAGCGGCGCGCTTGGCGTCTTTACCATCGCCGGCTTCCTGCTTCTCGCCGCATCGATCATCGTCACCCTGGGCCTGCGAACCGCCCCTGTTCCCGCCGAACAGGGATAACAGCATCGCCCCAACCCCCACCGATGCCGCATCGGCCCAGCCCGCCCCGGCAGTGTCACCACTGCCGGGGCATTTCTTACCCTCGCGCAACCACCATAATCACCCCAAACGCACCAAAGGGCAGCGGAATCCCTCCGCTACCCTTATCTCGTTCCGGGAACCTGCAACCCACGAACGCCATCAAAGCCGTCATTCCCGCGCAGGCGGGAATCCAATTCCATACCTCATGGTAAGATTGGGGTTCGTGAGAAAACATGAACTGATCTAGCACCTCGCGAAAGTGCAACATAAAGATGCTCTCTCGACATCCTAGCGCCGGGGCGATCTGCGTCAAGAATGACAACATGGTCTGCTTCCAACCCTTTAAGCAAGAGTGTAGATCCCACTGCCTTTAGCGGAACACTCCGTCCCGCATGACGCTTCTGCTCTCGTAACGCTGCGATAGCCTCACCCAATTCCCTACGAGTTTTCACGGCAGACGATAGCGCTTCGACTAATATATTGAACGCGCTGTGACGATATACTCGCCTATTCGGATCACCAGCCATGAACTTTAAAAATGAGATTGCTTCCGCATACCCACCTCCATTCGCAACAGCGATTGCGGCTAATTCAGCTTCCGTTGCGGGAGCTCTCTGCCTGTTGTTTGCGATAGTTTCAATTCGGCCCAGCAAACGGTTCCCTTGTACATTAGTCATCACCTTGCTTAAAAATATGAGACATGTTGCCAACAACTCTTGGCCTACTTGTCCATTCATCTGGTTCGCGACTTCAACGATATCTTTAAAATCTACCGGTTCAACAACGCTTACCCCGTTTGCGCGGCTGGCATAGTTATGCCGTGATTGCGAGTGTATTGAGTCACCGATAAACAAAATGCTCTGATTTGGATTTCGCCGCGCAATATCGTACTGAACTCTAATCTGCTCACCGATCAAAGCATCTGTGTCACCTTCGATAAGGTGCCACACCACTCTGTTCCCACAGGTTCTGATATCAACTGGTTGCCCTCTTCTTAGAAGATCGCGTGCGCTTAATAGCCACACCCCAAGGTCATTCGCTCCCACATTATTCCACCTCCATGGTGTCGTGAGTCGCCCAATCTGAGGGAATGCAGTAACGACATGGTTATACCAGTCAGCTAAAGGATCATTTGCGTTCAATCCGAAAATTGCCTGCATCGGATCCCCAAAGACAACTGTCGGTATCGCATCTGCGATCCCAATGACAATCGAATGCTGGCTTAATGAACAGTCCTGATACTCGTCGACCAGCAAACGACCATATGTCGCGCGCAACTCGCGACATATATGACCGGATTGACAAAGATTAGCTACGGCGACTTGGATAGCCAAGTAATTGGGGACCGAGAACCGATCATGTCTGTAACCAGCACGTTCCGGAAACATCTCAATGATCCTCAGCGCCCAACCAGCGATCGTACTAAGTCGATAGTTATCCGCAGGCACTTTGCTCCGCCTTAAACGATGACGTAAAGCTGCCATGCCAGCGGTAGTATGCGTCAAAATTAGGGTGGGTTTCTGGGGTTTACCAGCGACACAGGCCGCAATAAGTTCCGTTTTCCCGCATCCTGCCGGAGCTTCAACGTGCCCCCGTTGTGCCTGAAGAATGTCGTCGACCGCTACCATTGTTACTTAAACACGTTGTGTGGTGGTGGTGGCGGCGGCGGTGGCGGCGGCGGTGATATCCATCTCGAAATCGAACTTAACTGTCCGGCGAGCAAAGGACCGGTGTGACGCAAAACTGGCCCAACGACGTTACGAAATGCCTGTTCTGCTGGTTCTATATCTTTAAACCACCGTCCAGTATTTGCACATTCAGCCAATACAGGGCGCATTTCTTCGACAAAAAACGCCATACAGCTTTCAAGCGTGTACTGGTTATTACTCACATTCGTAATCCTGCGATTTACAGAATCCTTCGATTTCCAGTCGCATGCAATTTCAAGCAGTAGCGGAATTGAAGCAGCAGGCACCGATGCAAATAACGCTTGCTCAGTTGAATATCGCTCCGGCCAACGAAAAACACTTACGCCAGATTTATATAGGTTTTCATAGCTTTCTGGAGGGTAGTCTACGTCCGAATCCATAAACAATGCTGTTCGGTACCCCATACGCGCGAAGATATGTGCGCGTTCAAACATAGTAGAACCACCTCCATCCGCCCAATGGCACCCACGGGCGAGTATACTGATATAACCCATATCCTGATTGTGGAGGTCCAACCCGCGAAGAATTCCAATTTCCGTCTTGCCTTCACAAACAACAACACTAGGTGCAAGAAACGCCTCAGCGCAAACACGAAGTGTTTTCTGCGCTTCCAATTCCTTACCAAGAGGAGTTATCCAGTTTTGGGTGATCTTATTGCCTGCGGGCGCTTGCAACTCATCAATACCATTAGTCGCAGGCACAAACTGTCTATTTACACCAACCTTAAAAAGCTGAACCGAAGACAATTCCCTAAGGACAATTGGTGAATGTGTTGTCAGAAAAACTTGCTGACTTTCATCATTGCGCTTCGCCCCCAATGAATCCAAGAGTCGAACAATACGGTAAGGTTCAAGCCCAAACTCTACCTCGTCGACTATAAAGACAGATGACACCCCAACCTCTTTCTGAAGGCCGGTCACGAGCAACCGCGCAGAACCCGAGCCAAGATTCTTCAGTGGAACTTGATCTTGGTCATGTAGCGAAATAGCCCCGCCCGACAGCATCACTCCTTTTACGTCGAGTAATGCTTTTATTTCGTCAACACGGATACCCATGTTGTTTGAAATGCGCTTGGATGCATCAAGGATAGTTTCAACACCCTCGCAACCCTTATCAGCAAATGCTTGTCTTGCCTGTCTTGAAGCTGATGCTAGAGCGGCTGCCGCTTGCGTTACATCCTCCGACAACTTACCGAGGACTGACCTCGGACCAAGTGCCAAATGATGGCCAGCTACAGTACCAAGACGAACCGGAGCAATCTTTTGCCGGTGGTTCCATTGTAAGTTTTTTTCTCGATCCTCGGCCGCTGGCCCAGGGGAAAACAGAAGCCATTGCGGTTCTAAATCTTCTCGAACAATCAACCGAAGTGTGAGAACAGTTTCCAACGCAACACCTGTTTCATCGTTCAGCGTCATCGTTGCCGCGTCCCAACCTCTGAAAAAGTGCCCATAAATTTCAAGGTTAAGCAATTCATCGTCCAAGTGCCCTAGAGTAACATCTATGACTATCGGCTCAGCGAAGTTGCAAAGATGAAAGTCGGCGTCTGTGAATGTAAAATTCCGCCTACTGCCAAGACACAAATCAATAGCATCAAGTATTGTGGACTTCCCTGAATCTCCCGGCCCGATCAAGCAGTTTATGCCGGGGTTAGGCCACCATTTCAAAGAAGAGATTCCACGAAAATTGTGAATTTCCACCTCACGTATTACGGGCAATACTCGTTCCTCCTTGATTGAACACCTTTTTGACCTGAAACAAGGGGAAGACTTACTACCCATAAAATCAGAGGCCTTCGAATGGTACTTTAGCAGAACACAAACAACCACCAAACCACAACCTGAGATTAAAAAAGAAAACCCCGGCACATTTAAGCACCGGGGCAAGTCGTGTCGTTTGGAGGTAGACAGGGTTTTTGGCCCTTGGGAGTCTCAGAAAGACATCAGATCGCCTTGACGGTCACCGGGCGCTCTGCCTGAACCATCAGGCGGTTGCGGATCGGGCGACCAAATAGCGGCGATTCAATTTCGAATTCATCACCGTCCTGGGTGGTGACACCATCAGCAAAGCTGAGCGTTGCGGTGCCAAAGAAATGCGCATGCACATCGCCCGGGCGGCGGAACAGATCATACTTGAAATGGTGATATTCAAGGTTGGCGATGGAATGCGACATATTGTCTTCGCCACTGACAAACTGCTTTTCCCAGATCACCTTGCCATCACGATACAGGCGCGAGGTGCCCTCGACATGGCTTGGCAGATCGCCCAGCAACAATTCCGGGCCCATCGCGCAATGGCGCAGCTTTGAATGCGCCAGATACAGGTAATTCTGACGTTCCATCACATGGTCGGAAAACTCGTTACCGATGGCAAAGCCGATGCGCACCGGGGTGCCATCATGGTCAATGACATAGACCGCGGCGATTTCCGGTTCCTCACTGCCATCAAGGGCAAAGGACGGGCTTGGGATATCCGCCCCCGGATTGGCAACGATGGAGCCATCGCCCTTATAGAACCATTCCGGCTGCACACCGTGTTCGCCAGCCTTGGGCTTGCCGCCCTCAACCCCCATGCGGAACATCTTCATGGAATCGGTTTCGTTGGCGTCCTTGTTATCGGCCTTGTGCATGTTCGCACGCGCCGATGCGGAGCCCAGATGCGTAAGCCCGGTTCCCGTCACAAGGAAATGCGCCGGATCAACATGGGTAATCGGCGGCAAAAGGCGGCCATCACGGGCAACTTCGTTATAGTCGACAGTGGTGTCGCCCATACGAATTTTTGCCTTTTCGATCATCGTCATGCCCTTGGCAAGGGCGATGGTCGCAAGTTCACGGGTGGTGGAAACGCCCTTAAGCGGGATCAGGGTATTTTGATCTTCGACCACGGCCACATGTTGCGCGCCGGCGGTGTCCTTGAATTGAACCAGTCTCATGAATTCTGTCCTGAACGGTCTTGGATATATGTCGGAATACGGGGATGCTAATGTGGTTATACGATGTGGCGATACGGGCCTTAGACCCAGCCGCCATCAACGATAAAGTTCTGGGCGGTGACCATGCGGGCCTCGTCCGAGATCAAAAACAGCGCCATGCGGGCAATGTCATCGGGCATCACCTTGTTTTTAAGGCACTGGCGCTCATCGATTTCACGTTCGGCGGCTTCATCGACCCAAAGGTCAAGCTGGCGCTGGGTCATGACCCAACCGGGCACAAGCGTATTGACGCGGATGTGATCCTTGCCAAGATCGCGCGCCATACCACGCGTCAGACCATGGGTTGCGGCCTTTGCCGTCGTGTAGCCGGGCATACCGCCCTGCCCCATCATCCAGCTGACCGATCCGAAATTGATGATCGCACCGCCGCCGGCCTTTTGCATCATCGGCGCGACTGCCTGAATGGCAAAGAAGGAAGGGCGAATATTGATTGCCTGGCGCTCATCCCAGTATTCCGGGGTGACGTCCTGCCATTTATGGCGGGTATCGTTCGCTGCATTGTTCATCAACCCGGTGATCGGGCCATTGATCTCGGCCGCCTTGGCAACGGCTGCCTGCAAGGCGGCAATATCGGTCAGATCGCATTTGATAAAGACGGGCGAATTTCGCGCATCTTTCGAAAGCTTTTCGACAAGTGCGTTACCGGCATCTTCCATGATATCGACAAAGGCGACTTTTGCCCCCTGTTCGACAAAGGCGGTCACAATCGCCTCGCCAATACCCGATGCCCCACCGGTGATGAATACCGATTTGTCTTCTAGGCTTGTGTAGTGTGTCGGCATGCGATCAGACATGATCGTTTCATCTCCCGTCGTGCGTTTTGTTTTCAGATGTCAGACGTCGGATTCCCCTGACGCCAAACACGATTCTAGGCCAAAATTGACAGAAAGTGCATCCATCAAGCTATGTGCGGCGCAACAGGAGAAAAATTCCTGACGCCAACATCATGCTACGCCGACAAGCCCCCTTCAGACCAGACGAATGGTCCGGGCACGTTCCCGTGCGCGGCTGCGTGATGCTTCCTCCTGATAATCTTGTTTTTTATTCTTCATACAATAACATTAATGATCAGGATATCCGGGCCTGTCAAGCGTCAAACCATGCAGTCTTTTCTTTCATTATCTGAAAGCTTGTTTATAAGTTCATGACATAAGCAAATACGTAACAGCCATCGTGACGCACCCCTGAAATAATTATATGCTATGCAGCACAAGGCGTTGACGGCACCAGATAAGTTGCCCTGAAAATTAATTCATATTATATGAATAATGACAAAGCGGGCCTTTTGCCTATTTGCTTTTCAATCAGGGCCACGCCGGAGGGAATATATGTCGTCTACCATGTCGAGAACTTACGCCAAACGCAGTCTGCACAGCATTGTTGCCCACGATCTTGGCGCACGCATTGTTTCGGGCAAGCTGCGGCCTGGCGATGTCCTGCCGACAGAGGCGGCCTTAAGTGAATCCCTTGATGTTTCGCGCACAGCGCTTCGTGAAGCCATCAAAATCCTTTCGGCCAAGGGGCTGATTGAAAGTCGGCCTAAAACCGGCACCCGGGTCAAGCCGCGCTCAAGCTGGAACCTGCTGGATCCTGATGTCCTGTCCTGGCACTTCCCGGACCCGGACCCGGCATTTCTCTATAGCCTGCTTGAAACCCGCCTGATCATCGAGCCCAACACCGCCGCCATGGCCGCTGTCCGCGCCACGCCAGAACAAATCAAGCATCTTGAAACCGCCTATTTCGAAATGGAAAAGGCCGAACCCGGCACCGAGGCGGTCTATATTACCGACCTTGTGTTCCATCAGGGTATTCTGGATGCGTCGGGCAACGATTTCATGAAGTCGTTCGGCATGTTGATCGAAACCGCCCTGATCGGTTCTTTCCGCCTGTCATCGGGCGGGCCAAAGGCGCATGTCAAGTCGCTGCCTGATCACCACGCGGTCTATGCCGCCATCAGCCAACGCGATCCCGAAGAGGCGCGCAGCAAAATGCACGGCCTGCTGCGCCGGACCATGCGCGAACTGCGCAAGGAACTCGGCATGTCGGTTGAACATGACTGGGATCAGATCGGCCTGTAATCGATGCCGATGGGGCGGATCAAAACGATCACCGCCCCCATTCCTCATACTATTTGAATTTGCCCCCAAAACGCCGGGTAGCGCATTTGGCGCAGACAGGGCTTATTATTCACCAAAAATGAATAATGCGGCTGATTGACCAATTTTTTTGTCAAAAGTTTTGCCCCCGCGCCGGTGCCTGATTGCACGATCAAAACGACCCATGTAAGGGAACAGAAAAAACGCCCTGCTTATTCAAACAGGGCGTTTTGAAGGAAGGTATTTTGATCGCCGGACGCTTTATGTCGCCCCGGCCCGCATGCCCGAGAAGGAACGCGTGATCAGGCGTTGCAAGACGATAAAGCCAAACAGAAGCGCCCCGATCATGATCTTGGTCCACCAGCTGTTCAGCGACCCGTCAAAGGCGATCAGGGTCTGGATAACCCCCATGATGATCCCGCCAAAGAACGTGCCGAGCACAAAACCCATTCCGCCGGTCAAAAGCGTTCCGCCAATCACCACGGCGGCAATGGCATCAAGCTCCACGCCCACGGCGGCCAGTGGATAGGCCGACGCGGTATAGAAGGCAAACACCACGCCCGAAAGCGCACTGAAAAAGCCCGACAGGGTGTAAACCCGGATGATGGTGCTGTGGACCGGAACACCCAGCAATTCTGCCGAATGCCGGTCCCCGCCAATCGCATAGACATTGCGTCCGAACCGCGTGAAGTGGGCAATCACCACCCCGCCGATAACGGTCGCCAGCATCAGGAGTGCCGATGCCGTCAACCAGCCACGCCCGGGCAACTGGATTTTAAACCCGCTGAATGCCGAGACAAACGGATGATCAATCGGAACGGAATCCAGATTGATCAGGAAGCACATGCCGCGCAGGAAGAACATCCCGGCAAGCGTGATGATAAAGGGCTGAATATCGAACTTGGCGATAATCACCCCCATAAACGCCCCGAATGCCGATCCGACAATCATCGCAACCACGGCCGCCGTCACCGGATGCATGCCAAAGCCGGTCACAAGTTCGGCCATCAGCACGCCGATAAAGGCAATCATTGACCCAACCGAAAGATCAATCCCGCCTGAGAGAATGACAAAGGTCATGCCAACGGCAGTAATGATCAAAAAGGCATTGTCGGTCAGAAGCGCGCCCAGAACATAGGTATCGGAAAAGGCGCGATGTTCAACAATCCCGTAGCCATACAGCAGTACGAGAACCGCAAGCGTGGCAAGGATCGGATAAAACCGTTCATTAATTTTCATCGGATTTCCCCCGCTTCATGCGTTCCATCGCCTGCCCCACCAGTTCGCGGGATTTTGGCGCCTGCACCAGCAGAACGACCATCACCACCGCCGCCTTGACGATCAGGGTGTATTGTGACGGAAGACCCGACAACAAGATGCCGGTGGTCAGCGCCTGAATGATCAGAACGCCAATCACGGTCATCGCAATAAAGAACCGACCGCCCATCAGCGACGCGCCGCCAATGACAACCGCCAGAATGGCATCTAGTTCAAGCCAAAGCCCGGCATTGTTGGCATCCGCCCCACGGATGTCGGCGGCAATGATGATCCCGGCAAAGGCCGAACACAGGCCCGATGCGGCATAGGCCATCAGCTTGATACCGCGCGCATCGATGCCCGCGACCCGGCTGGCGCGCGCATTGCCGCCAACCGATTCAACAAACAGACCAAGGGCGGTCTTGCGCATGATGAAATAGATCGCGGCAATCACGGCGGCGGCAATGATCACCCGCCACGGAATACCCAGCAGATAACCGCTGCCGATCCCTTCAAAGAATTCACCGTGGAAGGTCACGATCTGACCACCGGTGATCATCTGGGCAATCCCGCGACCGGCCACCATCAGGATCAGGGTGGCAATGATCGGCTGAATATCAAGGAAGGCAACAAGGATGCCGTTCCACAAACCGCACAAAATCCCGGCACCAAGGGCAGCCAGGATAATAACAGCCGGATGCAGATCGGTATCGCGGATCAGAACCGCCATCACCGCCCCCGAAATGGCAATGATCGAGCCCACCGACAGATCAATGCCGCGCGTGCCGATGACAATCGCCATGCCCACCGCAACAAGGGCGGTCGACGCCCCGCGATGGACAACATCGACAAGCGATCCGTAAAGATGGCCGTCAACAATGCGGATATTGAAGAAATCCGGTGAAATGATCCCGATCCCCAGCACGATCAGGATCAGTGCTGCGACCGGACCAAACCAGGGCCGACTTAACAAAGAAGATGCAGACATGGTGCTGCTTTCCCGTATTTTCTTTTTGTCTTTTAAACTGGTCATCGTGCAATCGCCTCGATGATGCTGTTCTGGGTGATGTCCGCGCCCACCAGTTCAGAAACCTTTTCACGATCGCGCATCACAGCCACGCGGTCGGCAAAGGCGACGATTTCTTCAAGCTCTGATGACGCGACCAGCAATGCCAGCCCCTCGTCACAGAGTTCCTTGATCAGTTTGATGATGTCGGCATGTGCGCCAACATCAATCCCGCGTGTCGGTTCATCAAGGATCAACAGGATCGGCTTGGACACCAGCCAGCGCGCCAGAATGACTTTTTGCTGATTGCCACCACTCAGTTGCCCGACGGGCTTTTCACTGTCGGGGGTGGCAATGCCCAATGCCTTGATCATGTCATCGGCAAATTTCTGTTGTTCGGCGCGCGGGATCGGACGCAGCCAACCACGCCGCCCCTGAAGGGCAAGCACGATGTTTTCACGCACACTCAGTTCGGCAACAATGCCGTCCTGTTTGCGGTCTTCGGGACACAGCCCGAAACCGGCCCGGATCGCATGGCGCGGGGAACGCAGCATAACCGGCTCCCCATCCAGAAACACAAGGCCGCTGTCGGCTTTTTGCGTTCCGAACACCAGTTCGGCAAGCTCTGTGCGGCCTGATCCCAAAAGACCTGCCAGACCGACGATCTCGCCAGCTTTCAGATCCAGTGAAACCGGCTCAAGCACGCGCTTTTTGCCCAAATTCTTGATCTGGATCTGGCGCGCCGGGCCGTCATAGCTGCCTTCGTCCTGATGGCGATGCGCGCTGACTTCGGCCAATTCACGACCGAGCATGTGATTGATCAGATCAATCTGGGCCAGTTCCTTGGTGACAAACGTGCCCACCAGGCGACCATTGCGCAGCACGGTAATACGGTCGGTTACCGCGTAAACCTGATCAAGGAAATGGGTGACAAAAACAATCCCCAGCCCCTTGTCGCGCAGCTCGCCCATAATCCGAAACAATGTTTTGATTTCTTCGCCGTCAAGCGATGCGGTCGGTTCATCAAGAATAAGAACCTTGGCATCAAGGGCCACGGCACGCGCAATTGCCACCAGTTGCTGGATCGCCACCGAATAGGAGCCCAGCGGCCGATTGACATCAATCTCAAGCCCCAGAATCTCAAGGGCGGTCTTGGCATCGGCCTCGGTCTTTTTCCATGAAATCAGCCCGAATTTGCGGGTCTGGCGTTCCAACATCAGGTTTTCTGCCACCGACAAGGTCGGCACCAGATTGACTTCCTGATAAACGGTGGAAATGCCGAGTTCCTGCGCATCGCCGGGATGCTGCGGATGGATTTCCTGTCCTTCGAGTGACACCGTACCGGCATCGCGCGGATGCACCCCGGTAATCACTTTGATCAGGGTCGATTTACCGGCCCCGTTTTCGCCCAGAAGGGCGTGAATTTCGCCGCGTTCAAGGTCAAAATCCACATCCTCCAGCGCCTTGACGCCGGGAAAGAACTTCCCCGCACCGCGCACTGAAAGCACTGTGTCTGACATATCCTGCCCCTCTCCCTAGTCTGTCTTTGAAGTCTTTTGCTGCGGATACAGCCGGACGCACCCCGGCAATCGCCGGAGCACGTCCGATGCAATGAGAAGCGTGCCTCAATCCCCCATGGGCAGAACCCATGGGGGAAGTCAGAGGTTATTTGCTACGCATTTTGTATTCTTCCGCAGCGGTATCTGGCAGATAGAGCGGGCCATTTGCCTTGATCCATTTCGGAACTTCTTCACCAGCCTTTGCCGCCTTGATCGCGTCAAAGGACGGGCCGCCCAGATGCGGGTTCAGTTCGATGGTGGCATTGGTGTCACCCTCGGCCATCGCCTTGAAGATATCTGGCACCGCATCGATGGATACGATCAGCATATCTTCACCCGGGTTCAAACCGGCTTCCTTAATGGCCTGAACGGCACCGAGTGCCATGTCATCATTGTGGGCATAAACCGCACAGATGTTGGCACCACCGTTTTCAGCTTTCAGGAAGCTTTCCATGACTTCCTTGCCGCCAGAGCGGGTGAAGTCACCGGACTGCGAACGGATGATGTTGATGGCCGGGAAGTTTGACACAACCGACTCAAAACCTTCCTTACGGTCGTTGGCGGCAGACGAACCAACAGTTCCCTGCAGTTCGACAACGTCGCAAACGCCATTGGTTTCAGCAGCCAGCCAAGCAGCGGCCAGTGCACCTTCGACCACGAAGTCCGACGCCACTTTGGTCAGATACAGGTCTTCACTTGCATCAACACCACGGTCAACGAGGACGACCGGAATGCCGGCGTCTTTTGCTTCTTTCAGAACCTGGTCCCAGCCGGTTTCAACGACCGGAGCCAGAAGAATGCCATCCACGCCCTGCGCGATGAAGGAACGGACTGCCTTGATCTGGTTTTCCTGTTTCTGCTGTGCATCGGAGAATTTCAGATCAATTCCACGACGTTCGGCTTCGGCCTTGATCGACGCCGTTTCAGACGTACGCCAGCCACTTTCCGAACCGATCTGCGAGAAACCGATCATCATTTCTGCATGTGCAGCAAACGACAGACCAAGTGCAACACCCATTGCGGCAGTAGAAACTGCCATCTTCTTAAAACTTACCACGATTTCCTCCCTAAGAGTGGCTTATTGCTTAAAAGCCATATAGTATTACAATATGATTTCTAAGCCCTCAACCATATAGTGCATCATCCTTTAGAGTGATCGCGCCAAGCGACATTAAAACTTGGCTAAACCAATAAAAATCAATATCTTGGCAAGAATCGAATGTCACAAACCATCGCGATACCAGACATGGCAAAACCCCACACCAACACACTTCAAAAGGGCGAAAATGCCCCCCGCGCTGCATTAGAGAGCTCTCAGATTCGCGTATTGGTTTCTGCGCTAGGCGCGCGCCTTTGCGGAGTATATTTGCGTGATCTGAAGGACGGATCGGAAACCAATATCGCGGTCAACCTTATCGATGATGCCGCCTATCTTGATCAGGATAGCTATATCGGGGCGGTGTGCGGGCGGTATGCCAATCGCATCGAAAAGTCGCGCTACAGGGATGAAAACGGGGATATCGTTGAGCTTGCCGCCAATGAAGGCGAACATCACCTGCATGGCGGACCGGACGGCTTTGACAGGCGGCTATGGACCATATCCGATCAAACAGAGCGCAGTGTTACGTTTAAGCTGACCTCGCCAGATGGCGATCAGGGATATCCGGGAAATCTGAGCGCATCAGCGACCTATTCACTGGTTGCGGACAATCGTCTGCGTCTTGAAATCACCGCGACCTGCGATCAGCCCTGCCCGGTCAACATGACAAGCCACGCCTATTGGAACCTGACGGGCACGTTTGATAAAACCGCCGGCGATCACGTCTTGCAAATCAACGCCAATCAATGGCTTCCGGTTGATGACAAACTGATCCCGACGGGCGAAATCCGCGACGTCATGGGGACCGGTTATGACTTCCGAAGCCCGGCCCGGATTTCCGATATGCTGCCGCACGCGTCCCAAGGCTTTGATCACAATTTCTGCTTGACCGGCCCACGCGGCGAGCTGCGCCAGATCGCCAACCTTTCAGATCCGACAAGCAAACGGTCGATCAAACTGTTTTCCACCGAGGCCGGTTTGCAATTCTACCTAGCACAGCATTTCAATGATGCGATGAAAACCGAAAACGATGTGCCGCTTCACACATCGGGCGGCATCGCCCTTGAACCGCAAACCTACCCCAACAGCCCCAACAATCCGGACTTCCCAAGCCCGTGGCTCAAACCCGGCGAGACGTATCGGCACGTGATTGAATGGGAGTTTTCCTAAAACAACAAAGCCCCGCATGTGCGGGGCTTTGATTTAGCCTAAAGTGCTGCAACCGCCCCATCCGCACGCGGATCGGTGGCCCCTTCCATCACGCCATTGGGCTTCAATCGAATGCCACCGGCATGGCCCATCATGTCCTCATAAGGGCCAACAACCTCGACCGTATGACCGGCTGATTTCAACTGTTCGATCAGGGCCGGGTCAAAGCGGTTTTCGAGTTTAAGCGTTGTCGTGTCTTCGCCCCATGTCTTGCCCAGCAACCAGCGCGGTGCCGTGATCGCTTCCTGAAGGTCCTGTCCATACATCACATTGCGGGTAAAGACGGCTGATTGGGTTTGTGGCTGCCCCTCGCCGCCCATGGTGCCATAGGTCAGCACCGATCCGTCATTAAGCTTTGCCAAGGCGGGGTTGAGCGTATGGAACGGCAGGCGGCCCGGGCCGAGTTGATTGGGGCCATCATGGAGCGTGAAGCTGGCACCGCGGTTTTGCCACAGAACGCCGGTTTCGGGCACGACGACACCCGATCCGAATTCCCAGAAGATGCTTTGGATATAGCTGACGGCAACACCAGTGGCATCAACCGCCCCCATCCAGATCGTATCGCCCGGCTTGGCGACATGCGGCCA
>NZ_DCAO01000107.1:0-17609 GCF_002311515.1 Thalassospira sp. UBA1131 | reverse complement strand
GGGTCGCCAACATGGGCGTCACGTTTCAGGAAGGCGCGTTTGGTCGCCTCGATCAAACCATGGACATGGTCAAAGCCGTCCAAGGCCGCGCCGGACAGTCCCAGCCGATCAAACAGGCCAAGGATCATCAGCGATGCCACACCCTGGGTCGGCGGGACCATATTGAAAACGGTTCCGGTCGAAAGTTTGACCGACAGCGGCGTCATGATTTTGGCCTGATAGGCTTCAAAATCCGAAAGGCGAAGCGGGCTTCCGACCGCTTCAAGCCCGCGCACATTGGTTCGCGCGATATCGCCGCGATAAAAATCATCAAAGCCAACACGGCCAAGCTGCTCTAGCGTTGCGGCAAGGGCCGGCTGTTTCAGCACATCGCCAATCGCCGGAATACCGTTGGCGGCATAGGTATCAACATAGCCCGGTGAGTCTTGAAGTTCCGCCATTTTGGTCGTGGTCAGGGCAACCTGTGATTTGGTGACCGGAACCCCGGTTTTGCCATGATGGACCGCATCACGCATCAGGCGACTGTGCGGGATTTTGCCGCCGATTGATGCCGCGACTTCGGCCGCCTTGATCCATCCGCCAATCGCACCGGCAACTGTCAGGGCCGCAAGCGGACCACGGGCCGGGATCGCGGCCTTGCCCTGTTCGCGGTAAAAGTCCGGCGTTGCAAGGTTTGCGGCCCCGCCACATGCCCGGATGGCAACCGGATCCTTGCCGGGCTCGGCAATCAGCCAGAAACCATCACCACCAATCGCGTTCATATGAGGATAGACAACCGCAATGGTCGCAGCCGCGGCAATCATCGCCTCGACCGCGTTGCCGCCTTCGCGCAGAATGTCACGCCCGGCCTCGGCGGCCAGATGATGGGGTGCGGTGACCATGCCACCGAGTGCGGTTCTTGAACGTAACATGATCAGCTGATCTCCCTGCCTTATGCTTGCGGGCATGTCGCGTTACTTGCGACATGCCCGGATTGTTCATAGCGCTGTTTTGCGTTTCCGTTCAGCGCCTTTTCACATTGTAGAATACCTGTTGCGCCAACCGGCCTACCAGCCGATCAGATTTGGCAACCAGCTTGTCAGTTCCGGGAAGATAAACAGAAGGATCAGGGCAAGCGCCTGAATACCGATGAACGGTATCACCCCGCGATAGATATCGACCGTCGAAACCGAGGGCGGCGCCACCCCCTTAAGGAAGAACAGTGCCCAGCCAAACGGTGGCGTCAGGAAGCTGGTTTGAAGGTTCATCGCCACCAGAATGGCAAGCCATGCCATATCGATCCCGCTATTGAGGAACACCGGCAAGAACATCGGAAGCGCGATATAGGAAATCTCGATCCATTCAAGGAAGAAGCCAAGCACAAAGATCACGGCCATCATGAACAGAAGGTTGCCCATGTCGCCACCCGGCACCCATTCAAACATCGCATGAACAAGCCCCTCGCCGCCCAAACCACGGAAGGCCAGGCCAAAAGGCTGCGCACAGATCAGGATGAAGAACACCATCGCACTGGTGATCAGCGTGTCATGCAACACATCGCGCATCACACCAAAATTCAGACGCCCGGAAAACAGCGCGAGCAACAACGCGCCAAGTGCGCCCATCGATGCGGCCTCGGTCGGGGCGGCAATCCCGCCAACGATGGAGCCAAGCACGGCAAAGACCAGCGCCAACGGCGGCACGACCACCTTGGCGATTTTGATCAGCAATTGCTGCGTGCTCATGGCGTCGCGTTCATCCTTGGGGATGGCGGGTACCATGTCGGGTTTGAAAATCCCCAAAAGCACAAGATAAAGGCCAAGCATCCCGGCCAGGATCAAGCCCGGCACCATGGCGGCGGCAAACAATGTGCCGACAGATTCACCGAGAATATCGGCAAGCAGGATCAACACCAGACTGGGCGGGATGATCTGCCCAAGGGTGCCCGATGCGCAAATCACACCACTGGCAACCCCCTTGTCATAGCCGCGATTGATCAGGGGCTGCAGCGATAAAAGACCAACCGTCACAACGGTTGCGCCGACCACGCCCGAAGACGCGCCCATAAGCACACCGACGATGACGATGGCAAGTCCCATGCCGCCCTTAAGCCGCCCCATGGCGTGACCGATCACATCAATCAGTTCTTCGGCCAGCTTGGATTTTTCAAGCATCACCCCCATGAAGATGAAAAGCGGCAAGGCAAGCAGCGTATAGTTGGTCACGACCCCGTAAACGCGTGCCGGCAACAGGTTAAACAAACCGGTGCCAAACCCCATAATTCCAAAGGCAAATCCCGAAATCGCAAGCGAGATCGCCACTGGCACACCAAGCACGAGGAAGCCAAAGAAGCCCCCGACCATACCGATGGCCAGCCATTCATTTCCGGTCATGTCTGATTAGTCTCCTGCACCGGTTTGCGTGACCGCATCAGATGCATCAAAGGCAGGTTCGCCGCGATTACCCGCAACGATTTGACGATAATTCATAAGGCCCTGGGCAATCGCCTGAATCAGCAAAAGACCAAACCCGATCGGAATAAAGGCCTTGAGCAAGAAGCGATATGGCAGGCCACCCGGATCGGGGGAGCCTTCGCCCATCATGATGGATTGCTCGACATAGGGGATCGAAAACCAGATCAGCGCTCCGCCCAGTACCGCCATCAAAACGGCCGAGAAAAGGTCGATGATCGCCTGGGCCCGCGGGCCCAGACGTTCATAAAGGAAATCGACCCGCACATGTCCGCCATGGCGCATGCCATAGGCCATCCCCATCAGGGCAATTGGCGACACCAGATGCCATTCAAGTTCCTGCATCGCCACACTTCCGGAATTAAACAGATAGCGCAGCAACACATTGCCACCGACCACCAGAACAAGGGCAAGACCGCTGATCGCAGCGCCCCATCCGGCAATATCGACAACCAGACCAAGGACACGGTCCGGTAACGGCTCAGTACGGGTCGACTTCATATCAGCTCATCCCGCCTTTCGATGAAATGATCCCGTGATAGGGCTTTTCACTGATCGCGGCCCATTCACGGTGCGTGTCGCGGAATGCCATGAAGCTGTCATGGACCTTTTTGGTGATCGGGTCTTTGGCTGCTTCGGCTTCAAGGGTATCCTTGGTGATGTCCTTAAGCTTGGTCACAACATCATCGGGCAGGGTTTGCGCGGTAACGCCAAAGTTCTCGACCAGATCACGCAGGGCTGCGGCGTTGTTGGCTTCACACCAGGAATGGCTATCAAGGTTACACGCCTGTGCGGCGTTCTTGACGATCGCCTGTAGATCCGCCGGAAGGCTTTCCCAGGCTTTCTGGTTGATCAGAAGTTCGGTGACGTTGGACGGCTCATGCCAGCCGGTGGTGTAGTAGTATTTGGCGGCTTTCTGCAGGCCCAGACGACGGTCCTGATACGGGCCAACGAACTCGGCCGCATCAATCACGCCACGTTCCAGTGCCGGGAAGATTTCCCCGCCCGGAAGCAGTTTCACTTCAACACCGATCTGCTGATAGACCTTCCCGGCAAGACCCGGGATACGCATTTTAAGGCCGTTGAAATCATCGAGGCTTTCAATCGGCTCGCGGAACCAGCCGGTCATCTGAACGCCGGTATTGCCCATCGGGAAGGCCACAAGACCATAAGGCTGATAAACTTCATGCCAAAGCTCAAGCCCGCCACCATGATAGAGCCAGGCATTTACACCCTGGAAGTTCAGACCAAATGGCACCGTGGTGAAATACTGGGCGGCAAAGATTTTACCCGCCCAGAAATAGGCATTGGCCGCATTCATTTCGACCGTACCGGCCTGAACCGCGTCAAAACCTTCAAGGGCCGGGATCAGTTCGCCAGCGGCGAAATGCTGAATGTTCAGACGACCATTCGACATTTCCGTCACGCGCTTGCAGAAATCTTCCGGGCTGCCCGGACCGGTCACATAAAAGGGTGAACCCGGACCATAGGCATTGGTCATTTTCCAGTTAAAGGTTTCCTGCGCACGAACGATGCTTGGTGCGGCGATAACGCCTGCACCGGTTGCTGCTGCACCGATTGCCGATTTGGTCAGAAAATCGCGCCGTTTAATGTTTGTCATTGATGTCTCCCTGATAGAGATAGCTATTTCTCTGAAACGTAATCTCAACGGAATGCATTCCGCACTGTGTATACATCTTGCAACACACATGCCATTGCATATTTTTCAATGACTTAACAAAATTTCTCTTATTCCTTGATATTCAAAATGCCGATTAATTAGTCAAAATATTGCATTGCACATTTTTACTGCACAATAAATATGCAGGAACTGGCGCGAAAAAATGTGCGGATTTTACAACCCTTGAGAAACTTGGCCTTGCCTTGAAAATTGGTGTATACATTTGATCAATAGGAGCCCAACCAAACCTCGCAAGAAGGGTATCGACTTCAGATGATCGAGCTTCGCCAAGCGCTCAGCACCCCGTCCGAACAGACCGAACAGGTCGGCATTGCCCAACAGCTTTGTCAGGCGCTGGAAGATGATATCGTCAAAGGAAAGCTCCCCCCCGGGCAGCGTTTGGAAGAGCCGCTTCTGGCCAAACGGTTTGGCGTTTCACGCACACCGGTGCGCGAAGCCTTGCAGCTTCTGACCGCAACCGAACTTGCCGAAAAGATTCCCAATCGCGGTGTTTATGTCTCGCTCGCCACCCCGGAACGGCTGACGGCGATGTTTGAAAGCATGGCCGAACTGGAAGGCACATGCGGGCGGCTTGCAGCCAAGCGCATGACAAGTGGGGAGCGCCACAATCTTGAACGCCTGCATCATGAATTGGCCGAAACGGTGCGTCTGGGTGATAGCGACGGTTACGAAACACTGAACCGGTCGTTCCACAATACGCTGTATCGCGGGACGCATAATGATGTGCTGGTCGATGTTACGCTTTCGGTGCGTCGGCGCGTCGCCCCGTTCCGCCGCGTGCAGTTCCAAAGCCTCTCGCGCCTTGCGTCCTCACACGAAGAACATCAGGGCATTGTCGATGCCATCCTGCGCGGTGACGTCAAGGCGGCCGAAGACTTGCTTTACGGGCACATCATGGCGGTGCATGAGATCAGCCAGGAATACCTCGCAAGCCTGCGCGATGCGAGCGCCCAAAACGACCGGTTCGCGGCAAAATAAGACTTCAAGCGGGGATTCCTGTGCTGCCACAAGCGCGATCACAAGGACCTTCATCAGGCGCGTCGGTGCGACAACAGCCGATCCACCGACAGCTTGCCACCACCGGCAAAGACGAGTGCCACCAGAAGCGAAATCCAAAGCAGGCGGTGATCAATCAGCTCGGTCGGCAATCCGTTGGCAAGCGCGCCCAGAGCTGTACCGTGAAACACAACATCCACCACCGTCTGAACCACGACAAAGCCAATCATGCCAAGGGCCGCAAGTCGGGTGAACAGGCCGGCAACAATCAGGACTGGCAAGACAAACTCGCCAAGGGTTCCGGCCCAGACAATCAGGTGCCACGGGAAGAACGGAATGGCAGAGGTATCATAAAGATACTGCTCTGCAATCGGCGGCAGAATCTGCGCGAATGCGCCCGCACTGAGGCCAACGCCATCAATCTTGGTCAGCGCACTGTTAACGTAATAGGGCAGCAGCAAAAGAACAAAAAGCCCCCGGCTGGCAATGCCAATAACATCGCGCCCGCCAAGGGCATCCATTTTCGTCTCAAGACGGGCGTAGCCGCCAATTACATTATGCATCATCATGCCCGTTTCCTCTCGGGATCGTAAGGCGGGCATCAAATGCCCCGATTGTTAAAAACGCGGCAAAGCTTGCCATCACATCAAAATTCGCATCGGCTTCAAGGGCATGAGCGCAGGCTTCGCCAAGGCTTAAACCATCTCGCGTTAGAGCCGCAAAAAATGCCGCCTGCCCATGGGTCATCACGCGCATTTCAACCTGCATATAAGGGCGCGTGACCAGAACGGTTTCAGCGCGTTGCACGATGCTGGTTTTGCCTTTGCGTTCACCATCAACCGGATTTTGCGCATTCCAGATGGCAAAGATCGGATACTCCGACGCCAAGACCTGACATGCCGGGTGTGCGCGCAGTGTCATGGCCTCCAGCTGATCCTCAAGCCCGCCGAGCTCTTCGGCCAGAAGCGGCGTGGCGTCTTCGGACGTGCTGACCTCAAGCCGGGCACGTTCAAGCCTTGCGATATCTGGCAGATACGGCAAGCGATCGCGCACCGGGTGGCTTGCCAGAAATTCGGCAAAGCCAGCTCCGTAAAGGGCAAGCGATCCGGCACGCGTGGTTTCGGATTGAACGAACCCTTGCGCCAGTTGATCAAAAAATCCATCCCCGACCAGTTTGCGCACGGTCGGGTACGCAGCCCCCAACGCGTCATACAGGCCACGATGAACGTTATTGCGATAAATCGCGAAACGGTGCGCATAACCGTCCGCGACACTGCTTGGCACCACATCTCGTTCCGAGGCCATCAAGGCATCGCTAAAGCCGTCATAAAATGCCTTAAGCTCCGTCATGACGCGGCCTCAAACTGCGCGTCCACGGCATATTCAAGATGACGGTCGGCAAGGGCCGCTTCACGGGCCAGCACATCCCAGCTTGGGACGTCATTATCCCATTCAATCAGGGTCGGCTTGCGCCCGATCCGGGCGATCAGACGGTCAAACAGATCCCAAACCGGATCGGCCACAGGCCGGGAGTGGGTATCGATCAGAACATCATCATCGGGATTGGCATCGCGCTCGTGCCCGGCCAGATGAATTTCACCGACCAGATCACCGGGCACCGCATCAATAAACGCATTGGCATCAAGGCCCAGATTATGGGCCGATATGTAAACATTGTTTACATCAATCAGCAGCCCACAACCGCTGTGCGCGGCGGCCTCAGTAATGAATTCAAGTTCGGGGATCGAGTTTTGCGGCAAGGGCACATAAGACGTCGGGTTTTCGATCAGGATCCGTCGACCAATAAAGTCCTGCACACTATTGATGGCATCCACCAACTGCGAAAGCGACGTCTTCGTCATCGGGGTCGGCAGGAGATCAGCCATATAAAGCCCTTCATGGGCGGACCAAGCAATATGTTCCGACACCATGGCGGGATTGAACCGGTCGACCAGCCGTTTGAGGTCGGCCAGATGGTTGTTGTTTAACGGCTCCCCGCCGCCAAGTGACAATCCGACCCCATGCATCGAGACCGGATAATGCGCAGACAGCTCTTCCAGCATGGCAAGGCGCGGGCCACCGGCAACCATGTAGTTTTCCGGATGGATTTCAAACCAGCCCACAGCGGGTGCTGCGCCAAAAATATCATGGACGTGCTCGGCCTTGAAGCCGACACCTGCCCGGCCCGGAAGCTCATGGGCCAGCAGCGCTCTATCAGGAAGCTGTATCAGCGGTGTCATATCGGGGCAACCTTATCTTTTCGCCGTTTACGCGGGTGGACGGTCAGCACACGGGACAGGGGGAGACATATGCAGATCTGCGCTGACCGTCCGTTGGGACGCGATTAGGCTTGGAGTTCGGCTTGGAGTTCGGCTTGGGAGATTGCCGGACTTAGCCCTGCGGGATATCGCGATCCAGCGCTTCCAGGCTGCCCATGACTTCACGACCATCCGCCGTGGTGAAGCTCATATCTTCACAGGTGCCGGCCGGGACCAGTTTCCAGGCATTGCCCTGATAATCGACAGTCGAGGTACCGGCACAGGTCGTGCCCGGACCAGCAGCACAGTCATTCTGCCCCGCCAGCGACACACCAAAACATTTTTCCTTGGCGCCATCGGCTGCAGCCTGGTTGATCGCAGCCATTGAAACAGCAGCACTCAATGCTGCACCCAGAACCATTGCTTTTTTCATCGTCGTTTCCCTTCGGTTAAATTCGCAACACCACGTCAAAGTGATGATTTAACCGTAAGGGCGAAGACCAATCTGGTCACTGCACCATTCGCACACGTGATGTCAAAGGAACGTGAGGCAAATTTGCCCTGTACTCACAAACGCGTGAGACGCGGCCGTTGCAAGCCAATTATTCGTTATCTTGCGATCACGCCGTTGGGGCCGTGACAAAGGCACCTTTATGATAAATGTCCCGACCCGGTTGCACAGGTCGAGACATTTTAAGGTGGTTCAGAACCTCGGTCCTAAGGCATCCGTTCAAGATCAAGCCTTCCGTCCGATATCCCAGAAAATTCCGGCCATCATCTGCAATGCCTGCTTACTGAGGCTTAAAAGGATATGTTCGTTTGGCGCATGCTGTGAACATGATGGATAGGAATGAGGCACCCAGACGGTCGGAAGGTCCAGGATATAGGCGAACGTATCATTGGGCAGCGACCCACCAAGATTGGGGAGTACCGCCGGTTTTTCGCCAGTGGTTTCGATAATTGAATTCCGGACCCGAGACACCCAAGGATGCGACGGATCAAGCCGCGTCGCCCGAAAGAATCCCTTGTCCGAAGGAATGATTTCGACATCGGTAAAGCCATGTTTATCGAGATGACGACGCAATGCGGGCAGGATATCTTCCGCATCTGTCCCCACAACATAGCGCAACTGACAATGCGCTATTGCCTCTGGTGCGATTGCATTTACTGGCTTTTCGGGATTTCCCGCCTTTGCAGCCAGAACCGCAAAGCTATTCCAACCATACACCTTTTCCGACAGGGACAAGGCTTCCTCGCCCCAGTTGGGGTCAATTGTCGGTCCTGTTTCTGTCTGAGTGATTGCGCAATCTTTAAGCGCTTCGCGGACTTCGTCATTCAGGCTGTTTGGGCGCCATTCGGGAACCTGAATTTGCCCGCGACCATCCACGATAGATCCAATCGCGTGCGAAAGAACGATCATCGGATCTTTAAGCAAACCACCCCAGTTACCTGAGTGATGCCCGCCGTCACGATATTTGACCGACAGCGCAAAGTTGATTGCCCCGCGTGACCCCATGAACATTGTCGGACGTTCGGCACTCAGACGCGGGCCATCGGACGCGATCAGAACGTCTGCGGCAAACAGATCGCGATAATTGGTGAAGAGTTCTGCAAGGCCGGGTGACCCCGCCTCTTCGCCCATTTCAATGATTACCTTGCAGTTAAAGCCCAAAGCACCGCGTGTCTGAAGGACCGAGCGCAACGCCGCCAGATTAATGCAATGCTGCACTTTGTTATCCGCCGTCCCTCGCCCGTAAACCTTGTCGCCTTCAATCACCAGCTTGAACGGTTCGAGACCTTCACGCCATTCGCCTTCCTGGGCAAGGATGACATCACCATGCCCGTATGTCAGAACAGTCTGCAGGTCATCACCTTCGCGACGTTCGGCAAACAGAAACGGTCCGAAACCCGGTTTGGGATTATCGATGATACGGGTTTCAAACCCCATATCGCGCACCATTGGAACAATCACATCGCTAAGATAACCATAAAGCGCTTCGAGATTATCGGGTTTCTGGCTTTCGGTTTTCTGTTCCACCATTCGACGCAATTCGTCGATAAACTGCCCGTCCTCAAAATACCGGGTGACATTTTCGATAGCATCAGCACGCGTTGACATTGATTGATCCTTGTTATTTCCGATAAGCCATCACATTTCCAAAGGAACGACGAGGTATTGTAAGTTTCACAAACCATCCCGTTTTTCCGCGACCGCATCCCCCCAGGGCGACATGATTTCGGTCATGCCCTGATTGATTTCCCCGTGCCTGATAACCCCTGCCGGACAGGCAAATGCATAGGGGAAAGTCGTGCGACGTGTACTGACACAACGATGTCGTTTGCCAAGGGCCGCAATGATATCGGGTGACAGGCTTTGATCCATGATCACCGTATCGCCGCCGCTGAAATCAACCCGCGCCTGATGGAAAGCATCTTCAAGCGTCATCTCAAAATCCATCAGGGACGATGTCAGTTGAAGAACCGCTGGCAAAATCTTGCGCCCGCCAGATGCTCCAATCGCAAAATGCCTGTCCTTATGCTGCCCGATGGCCGGACATACATTCATCAGGCAGCGCTTGTTTGCAGCCAAGGAGTTGGGTTTTCCTGGCTCCGGGTCGAACCATAGGATCCCGTTATTCATCAAAAGCCCACTTTTCGGCAAAACAACCTTGGAGCCAAAAATGGACAATAATGTCTGGGTTACCGCAACCATATTGCCGTGCCGGTCGACCACACTGAAATGTGTTGTGCATGCAGGCGCACAACTGTCATCAACGTCGCCCATTTCGCGCAACCGGCGCTCATAGGTCGTCTTGAGTGCGTCGACATATGCATGATAGGCATCCGCACCGGGTGACGCCCCATCAAAGCTCTGCCCAGAAAGAATGCCAAGACATTCAGAAAGGTTCTCCCCCGCTGTCATCGACGGCGGTGTATAGACGGTCCCGCCGCGATAGGATGTTGCCAGCGGATCCGACAAGACAGCCTGATAAGACTTCATGTCTTCAAGCGACAAACAGCCACCTGCGGCCTGGACATCCGCAACGATGTCTGCGGCAAGGTCACCTTCGTAAAATTCACGTGCACCTTTTTCGGCAAGGCGTTGTAACGTTGATGCCATCCGGTCAAGATTGATCCGCTTGTCAGAAAGCGCTGTCCAGCCCGCAATGGTTGGCCATTGGCCATCTTCCAGAAAGGTTTCAGCTGCCGTGGGGTTTTTGGAAAGTTCTCTGGTGCTGGCGGCAATAATAAGCGCAGCATACCAGTCCACAGATAGCCCATCATTGGCAAGCCTCACCGCCGGCGAGACAAGGTCTTGCCAAGGCATCGTCGCAAACCGATCAAAGGCAAGCCCCATACCGGCAACGGTGCCGGGGACTGCAATCGCCCCTGCCCCGATCTGGTTCCGATCATTAACCACACGCGCCCACGGGAAAAGATCGCCTGCAACCCCCTCGCCCGACAATGGATAATCAGCAACATCCAGCCCGGCAGGAGAACGCATTCCAAAGGTCAGACTATAGGTTCGGTCTTCGTCGGCACGATAGATCATCATTGCGCCGCCGCCAGCCGGACCACTCATCCATGGTTCGACCACCCCCATGGCAAAGGATGTGGCAATCGCGGCATCAATGGCATCACCGCCCGCAGCAAGAATGTAGGCCCCGACCTCTGCGCCGAGTTTGTGCTGGGCGGCAACAACACCGCCATTCCGCGCAGTCACCACGTTCTTACGGACCGACTGCATGTTAGAGAAATTGTCACGGATCATTGAACCGCCCCTTCGACCAGATGACATTCAACCCGCTTGCCCTGATGCTGGGTCGCGACCGGTGCCTTGGTCGAACAGATATCAATCGCGCGTGGGCAGCGCGGATGGAAATGGCATCCACTGGGCGGGCTGATCGGATTGGGAAATACCGCGCCCAATTGCGTATCAGGAACCCCAAGGGATGGGTCCGGCGTCAGCACGGATTCCAGCAACGCATTGGTATAAGGATGATCCGGGCCGGCAAACAGCGAAGACGCGTCTGCCTCCTCGACGATACGGCCCAGATACATGACCGCCACCCTTGTCGCGAGATGTTCGACCACGGCGAGGTTGTGGCTGATGAACAAATAGGTCAGCCCGAATTCGTTGCGCAGATCCGACAGCAGATTAAGGATTTGCGACTGTACCGACACATCAAGGGCCGAGGTCGGTTCATCGCAGATCACGATTTCAGGACGCATGATCAGGGCACGCGCAATCGCCACACGTTGACGTTGGCCGCCTGAAAGCTGGCTTGGATAGCTGCGCAAAACCCGTTTGGGCAAACCGACAACATCAAGAATATCGGCGGTCTGTTTGTCCCAGTCACGCGGATCGCCGACCTTGTGCACCCTTAGCGGCAACGAAATGATATCGCCAATCGTCTTGCGCGGGTTCAGCGATGAATAAGGGTCCTGAAAGATCGGCTGGATACGCCGCGCCAGATAGGATCTGTCATGGCTGGTGATGTCTTCTCCATCAACCAGAACCCGTCCCTCAGTCGGCGCCTCGAGGCCAAGCAAAATACGCGCAAGGGTACTCTTGCCGCAGCCGGACTCACCGACAAGGCCAAGGACTTCGCCCTTTTGCAGTTTCAGCGTCAATTCATCAACCGCACGAAGATCCTTGCGTTTGCCAAAGATGCCCTGCTTGATCGAAAAAATCTTGGAAACATTTTCAAGTTCGAGAACCGGAACGGACATTATGCTTCCCCCGATTTTGGCTGGTTCACCGACAGGGATGCAGACCTGTCATAATCGTGAACACAGCGATAAAGATGCCCGGCGGGTGAAATACGGACCGGTATATCCGACGCACATTGCGCGGTTGCCTCGTCACAGCGGCTTCGGAAAGCACAACCGGCCACATCACCGATAAGAGACGGCACAATACCGGGGATCGATCCCAAATGTTCACCAACTGCTGTTTTGCCGGGGACTGGAATGCAATTAAGCAACCCGCGCGTATAAGGATGCTTTGGCGATGTGAAAACTTCGGCAGCACTTCCTGCTTCGACCATTTCACCCGCATACATAATGGCGACCTTGTCCGCAACGCGGGCGACCACGCCCAAATCGTGGGTGATCAGGATCATCGCCATGTTCAATTCACGTTGAAGATCCTTAAGCAGGCGCAATATCTGGGCCTGAATGGTAACATCAAGGGCAGTTGTCGGTTCATCCGCAATGATCAGATCAGGTTCGCCCATCAGGGCCATCGCAATCATCACGCGTTGCCGCAGACCACCGGAAAGCTGATGCGGATATTGTTTCATGCGGTTCGCTGCTGCGGTGATCCCCACCTTTTCCAAAAGTTCGATAGCGCGTTCGCGCGCCACCGACTTCGGAACCTTGCGATGAAGCAAAAGGGCCTCGATCAGTTGATCACCAATCGTGTATGCCGGATTAAGCGAGGTCATCGGTTCCTGAAAGATCATCGAAATCCGGTCACCGCGCAGCTTGCGCATATCCCGATTGGATGCAGTTTGCAAATCGACACCTTCAAAATCCAGAACCCGTGCCGAACGTTGTGCCTGCTTGGGCAGAAGCCCCATGATCGCAAGCGATGTCAGGGATTTGCCACTGCCTGATTCACCGACTACACACAGGGTTTCGCCCCGCTTCACATCGAAATCAATGCCGCGCACGGCATGCAGCGTTCCGCTTGCCAACGGGATATCGACCGTCAGGCCGCGAACAGAAAGAATGTTTTCCATGCTGATGCCCCTAATTGCGATTTTCAGGTGCGGAAACGTCGCGAAGACCATCGCCCAGCAGATTGATCGCCAGAACGAGAATGAAAAGCGCGACACCCGGAATGGCAATCATCCATGGCTGAAACAGAAGCATCTGCTTGCCTTCCGATACCATCAAGCCCCAAGACGGCGTCGGCGGCTGCACCCCAAGGCCGAGGAATGACAGGGCCGCTTCAAGCAGGATGGCATGCGCCATTTCAAGCGTCACGATCACAATCAGGCTGTTGGCGATATTCGGCATGATTTCGCTAAACAGGATGCGCTTGGTCGAACAGCCGATGGCCTTGGCTGCCGTAACATATTCCATCGACCGCAATTGCAGCGTGGCAGATCGCATCACGACCGCGAACCGATCCCAAAGCAAAAGGCCAAGAACCGTGATCACCACCTGAAGTGATCCGCCAAACAGCGCAACCACCGCCAGCGCCACCAGAACCACGGGCATCGCAAGGCGCACATTGATCAAAAAGGTGACACAGGCATCGACACGGCCGCCGAAATAACCGGCGGCAACGCCCATGCTGGTGCCGATAATGCCGGAAATCAGGGCCGCAATCGCCCCGATCGCCAATGAAATGCGTGCGCCATAAAGCAACCGAGAAAGATAATCCCGCCCCAGATGATCGGTACCGAGAATGTTCTCCCAGCTGCCTTTGGCATCCCAGACGGGCGGGATCATTCGATGCATCAAATCCTGATGATACGGATCATAGGGAGCCAGAAGAGGTGCAAACAGCGCCATCAGGAAAATGGTCAGAAGCACGATGGCACCAAACATCAGCCCTTTGTGACCAAGGATTTTGGTCAGCAAGATCTGGCGTGGTGTCGGGCTGCTCAAAACTTCCGGCTCAACCTTGGGGGCGACAGTATTCATGGTTTCAGTTGTATTGGCCATCTCATTCACCCTACCCGCATGCGCGGATCAAGCCACGCATTCAACAAGTCCGAGAGGAAGGTGAAGACGATATAGAACATCGAAAACACCAAAATCAGGGCCTGCACAGTTGGCAGATCGTTACGACCAATAGATTCCCAGGCCAGATATCCGGCACCATGCAGCGCAAAGATTGACTCCACAACGATCGAGCCGCCCAGCATGAACCCCATCTGAACAGCAGCCAGACTGACGACCGGAATGATGGCATTGCGAAGCGCATGCTTGAACATGACCCGGAATTCACCCGCGCCCTTGGCGCGTGCGGTGCGGACATAGTCCGCACCCAACACGTCAAGCATCCCGGCACGGGTAAGCCGCATGATTGCCGGCATTGCGTAGTACCCCAGCACAATGGTCGGCATCACAAAGTTCTGCCAACTATCCGAACCAGAAGGCGGCAAAACGCGGAGCTTGATGCTAAACAAGACAATAAGAACAAGACCGAACCAGAAACTCGGCATGGCTTGCCCCATTACCGAAAGGAACAAGGCAATCCGGTCTACAAGACTGTTGGGGCGAACGGCGGCGGCAACGCCCAACGGCACGGCCGTTAAAAGCGCAAACGAGATTCCGCAAATGCCAAGCAACATGGTCACGGATAGACGTTCTGCAACCAGTTGCGATACCGGCAGTTTGAAATAATAACTTTCGCCGAAATCGCCCCTGACTGCATTAAACATCCATTCGCCGTACTGAACGACCAAAGGTCGATCCAGTCCGTAGTGAAGCCTGACTGCTTCGATATCATCTGCGTTTGCTGTTTCACCTGCAATAGCTGCTGCAGGATCTCCGGAAAGATAGAGAAGCGCGAAACTAAGTACGGAAACCGCAAACGTCACCAGCAAGGCCAAGCCAAGCCTTTTTAACGTATATACCAACACCGTTCTGACCCCTGATCCGGAGGATTATTTCCAGCTCATCTGGAAGAAGCGCGGAATTGCATCCGTGGTCGGTGCATATTCCAAATCCTGCGAAAACACGTAGTTCGAATTGTAGGAGAACAACGGCAACCAGTAGGCTTCTTCTGCGATCTTCTTAAGGGCCTTGGAATAGTATTCCTTGCGTTCCTCGGAATCGACCGAACTGTCGGCAACATCCAGCCATTCCTTGACCTGTTTGTCTTGCGCACTGTCAAGGCTGCCAAGCTTGAAATACTGACTGACGATCGCTGAAACATCGTTGATTGAATAGGAACCCCATGTCTGGAACGACATCGGCACTTCGCCCTTCATATTCAATTCCCGCAGGGCGGAGTATTGCAGAAGCTTGAAGTTGCTTTTGATGCCGACCGCTTCGAGAAAGCCCAGCATGGCTTCGGCATAACTGCGATCACGATAAGCATAGAAGTCGATTTCCAGCCCGTTCGGATAACCTGCTTCGGCAAGAAGCTGTTTGGCTTTCTCTGGATCGTAGTCGTAGGTCTTCACGTCCTGTTCGCAACCAAATTGCGACGGGAAGCATGCTGAGTTGACCACACGGGATTTCCCCTGAAGCATCGATTGAACAATGGCTTCACGGTCGATGGCATGCGAAATTGCCTGACGTACAAGCTTTTTGGTGAATGGGTTGTCTTCACCGCTACGACCGGCGGCATCAAATTGCAGATAGCCAATCCGCATGGTGCTTTCGTTGGCAACTGTAAATCCACCCATGGCAGTCAGGCTTTCGGCCTGATCTGGCGGCACCTGCCAGATCCAGTCCAGACCGCCACTGAACAGCTCGGCCGCCTGCGTGTTGAAATCAGGAATGGTACGGATATCCAGACGACCGATGTTGGCCTGCCCCTTCGGACTGTCCTTGTGATAATTTTCGTACTTCTCCAGCACGAAATGCTTACCCGGCTCGACCGAAACAACCTTGTAAGGACCGGTTCCTACCGGATTAAGTCCCATGCCTGTCGGACCAGCTTCGGCGTAATATTCGTTGGGGTAAATCGACACCGGCCCGGCAAGATATTCGATTGCTGCGGGGAACGGTGCTTTTAGATGAATGCGGACCTTGAACTGGTCAATCTTTTCCGCACTTTCCATCCAGTTGACGTTACGCTGGGTTTTAACGCCGTTTTTCTCGTCGGCAACCCAGTTCACGGTCGCCACCACATCGTCAGCGTCGAATGGCTCGCCGTTGTGGAAGGTCACGCCTTGGCGAAGATTGAATTCAAGTGTTTTGTCATCAACCCATTGCCAGTCCGTCGCCAGATTACCCTGATACTCGCCTGTATAAGGATCACGATAAACCAGCCCATCCCAGATGGAACGTTGCAGGATGACACCTTCACGCGCCGAGTTGTAATAACTGTCGACATTCTCAAGTTCTTTGGAAAACGCAACATTGAGGGTATCGTCTGCTTTGTTGGCAGCAGCTGTTCCAGCAGCGGCCATGGCGAGGGCAAAGATTCCAGCCCCCTTAAGGATCTGTTTCATTATAGCCTCCTGATATGAATGCCCCGCTTCACGATATTTGCGGCAAGACACATTAGATGCATTTAAAACATCTTGTATTGTATTGTAATACAGCGTACTGTATATAACAACGATAAGGCAACTCTGAGACGTATGTCAACCAGCACGTTCGCCATTCTAAAAAACGAGGAAACATGACCATGGTCGGCCCAAAAGCTCGACAACAGGACACCCTTTTTGTCTCGTCGCTCGAAAAAGGCATGCGGATACTTGAGGCTTTTTCCGAAGATAAAACGGAATTTGGTCTGGCCGACCTTGTAAAGGTTACCGGTCTTGAGAAGAGTGCGGCACAACGATATGCCAATACACTATACGAGCTTGGTTATCTGGAAAAAAATCCAGAAACCCGCCGGTTTCGGCCATCCGTCAAATATCTGGAAATGGCGTATAGCTATCTATGGGCCGACTATCTGGCGCAGCTGGCAATGCCGCGTCTGATCGACCTAAGCCGCCAGACATCACAAACCATCAACATGGCCGAGCCAATCGGAACCGACATTATTTATGTCGTGCGCATGCCCAACCACCGTACTAATTTCGGGGCCTCGGCGATTGGCAGACGGGTGCCTGCACTTGTTGCCTCATCGGGGCGTGTCATTCTGAGCCGCCAGTCCGATCAGGCCATCCGTGACGCGGTAAGCACTTGGCCGACCCGTCAATACACCCAGAGAACAACGATGGATCGTGGTGCCATACTCGACAATATCCTGATGGCACGTGAAAAGGGATATTGCACGACACAGGGACAGGTTTTACCCGATGAAGTCAACGTTGCCGCCCCAATCTGCAGTATTGACGGAATACCGGTTGGCGCCATCCACTGTTCTCTGCCCTCGATCCGCTGGACCATCGAACGTGCGGAAGAAGAAATTGCCCCTCTTGTTGTAGAAGCAGCTCAATCCATTGTGCCATCGCGGTAATCGCCACCCGACTGTAACCAGTCGAATGACTAATGGCTAAATGCATGATGCAAATAGGTCACTGAAAAACAAACAACGCCGCTCATGTTTGAAGCGGC
>NZ_DCAO01000031.1:26873-38176 GCF_002311515.1 Thalassospira sp. UBA1131 | reverse complement strand
CAGGCTGACTTTTTTGACGGTATCGGAACACTGGCGCATCAACAAACGCCCAATCGCGGTCGAACCGGTAAAGGTCAGTTTGCGGACCTTGGCATTTTCGGTCATTTCCGCACCGATCACCGGCGCATCACCGGTCACGATGGACAACAGCCCCTTGGGCAGACCGGCACGTTCGGCCAGAATTGCCATGGCAAGGGCGGAATACGGTGTTTCCATCGCCGGTTTGACCACCATCGCACAACCAACGGCCAATGCCGGGGCGGCTTTACGGGTGATCATCGCGGTCGGGAAGTTCCATGGCGTGATGGCGGCACAAACACCAATCGGTTCTTTGAGAACCATCACACGGCGACCTTCGGCAAAGGTCGGGATCACATCGCCATAGACGCGTTTGGCTTCTTCGGCAAACCACTGCAGGAAGGATGAGCCATAGGCGATCTCGCCCTTGGCTTCGGTCAATGGTTTACCCTGCTCTGCCGTCATCAGGGCGGCCAGGTCGTCCTGATTTTCCATCATCAGGTCGTACCATTTCATCAGGATGCCCGCGCGTTCCTTGGCGGTGCGCTTTTTCCAAAGCTTCTGCGCCTTTTCGGCGACATCAATGGCATGCGCAACTTCATCACGGCCAAGAACCGGAACCGTGCCAAGCACTTCACCGGTTGCGGGGTTGGTTACCTCGGCTGTTTTCCCGTCTGGGGCATCGACCCATTCCCCGCCGACATAGGCCTGCTGGGTGAAAAGACTGGGGTCTTTAAGCGAAATCATTTGAGTGCCTCCGGAAAGCATTATTGGGAGCGACATGATCGCATTCTGGTCTTTATCTAGTCTGCTCCGTGGTGGATGCCACATTTTTGCGAGATATTTACCCAATAGCAATCGCAAACCGGGGCCGAGGCCTGCTTTGCTAGAAGATTTCATCAAAGGACAGCCAATCACCGTCGATTAGCAGAACCTGCGATATTTGCGCAAAAAAGCGGGAACAACAGTGTTGCTCCGGCCATGATCAGTCATCGCGTTATTATGTTATGCGCAAAAACACACCTAGTTCGACAGCGTCCCGAAATAGCCCGGCTGATAATCAATCGGCAGAAACCGGTCATGAAGCTGTTTGAAGGTTTCATCGGGATCGATATCTGCAAACAGATCGGGGTGAAACCATTTGGCCATCTGCTGAATGGCGACGAACTGATAGGGGCTGTTGTAAAACTGATGCCAGACCGCATGGAATGCTTTGGTCTTTTGCGCCTTGATCCCGAGATAAGCCGGGCGGGTCGGATAGAATTTCAGTTTTTCAACAATTTCGTCCGGGTCGGCACCCGGACCAACCGGAACCCATTTGCCCCCCGGCACATAAACATCCCACATCGCGCTGGTGACAATGATGTGATCCGGATCTGAAACAATGACCTGTTCGGCATTGATCTGCCCGAAGGTGCCCGGGATCAGGTCCTTGGCAATATTGTCGCCACCGGCCATTTCAACCATCGCACCGAAATTGCCATCGCCAAATGAATGGCAGCAATCCTCATAAAACCCGGCGGCACGGTCGATGAATACTTTCGGCCGATCCGGTTTCACACTGGCCAGACGATCAGTGATTTTTGCGATTTCCTCAGCACGGAACGCGATAAATTCCTCGGCACGATCTTGCTTGCCAAACAGTTTTCCGAACAAACGTATGGAGGGTTCGGTATTGACTTCCGGGCTGTTGCGAAAATCGACATAGACCACAGGGATATCAAGGGCTCCAAGCTTTTCGATATAGGCGGCTTCTTCCACCGCGCGCTTGGTTTCAAGATTGAGGAAAACGATATCAGGCTTTTGCGCAATCGTGGTTTCGATATCAATCAGGCTTTGCTCCAGCCCCTCGAAGGCCGGGATATCGGCAAATGCGGGGAATTTCGAAAGATAGGCCTGATAGGTCGCCGGATCGGCTTCGATCAGGTCCTTGCGCCAACCGACAATGCGCGCCGCCGGATTTTCGCGATCAAGGGCGGCAATGATGTAAAGCTGGCGACCCTCGCCAAGGATGGCACGTTTTATCGGGACATTGACCGCAACTTCGCGCCCGGCGATATCGGTTACCGTGATGGTTTCGGCCTGTGCTTGCATCGGCCCAATCAGAACCAAAACCATAAACACAAGCATCTGTGAAAGTTTACGCATCCTCGTTTTACTCCCCTGATAGCTCAGTCGGGTTTGTCGTACGACCGACACCAACCCGCGTCACAGCGGTCAGCACCAAGCCGACGAAATAGACAAAACCGACGAGAAAATAGATGTTTGAAAGCCCGGAAACCTGCGCGAACCAGCCGCCAATTGCGATCCCGGCAATCGATGAAAACTGGGCTGTGCTTTGCGCCAGTCCCAGCAAATATCCCTGCTGATGATCAGACGCGCTGCGTGACACCAGTGCGGTCAAAACCGGCGTGGTCGCACCCAAAAGCGTTCCCCACAGGAAATACATCGCGGCAAAAACAGTGACCGATCCGGTCAGCCCGGCCGTCACGGTCACGACAATGCATCCGGCAATCACCAGACACATGCGCCCCAGAACGTTTTGCGCGGCCCGCCCTTCGAAATAGCGCGCCCAAAGAGACGCCGTTGCGACAAAGCCCAGTGCCAACAGGCCATAACACAGGCCAACAACCCAGTTGCCGACATCAAAAGTGTGCAGGACATAAATCGGAAACGGCGATTGCGTTACCATTCGGCCAAGCAACAGAACGCCGATGATCGTCAGCAAGGAAATGACCTGTGGCGATCGCACGATGCTCGGCTTGGTATCCGGTCTGTCACCTGTCTTAGGCCGCACCGGAGCGGCGACAGTCGGAAGTAACACCCAAACCGAAATCATGCAGAGTGCACACAGGATGGCCGCCGAAAAGTTGATCCAAAAGAAGCTGGCAAGATCAAGGATCACACCACCAACCAACGCCCCGCACAGCGAGCCGAGGTTGGTCGATACCTGCAAATAGGCAAACAGCTTTGCCCGCCGTGCCGGGCTTTCGATGCTGACCCCGTACGCCTGGGCCGGTGCGATATAACCGGCACAGGCCCCTTGCAAAAACCGCAAGATCAGGATCGAGAAGACATCACCAGAAAAGGCTAATGCAAGCTGGGTCGCGGCCAAGCCAAACAGGGCCCTAATCATCATCGCCTTGTGGCCGAAACGATCCCCGACCCGCCCCCAAAACGTGCTGGTCAACATGATACCCAGCATCGGCCCGACATAAACGCCGACACTGGCGACGGTGAACAGATCATCCGAACTGGCAAGTGAACGCAGATGAACGGGCCAAAAAGGCCCGCTCATTTCCATGGCACCCATCGAAACCAGTTGCAGAACAAACAGGAGATGAATTTTCCTGTTTGTCCCGATCAGGTTTCCGGTCACATCAGAAGTCCGCGGTTAGCGACAGGAATGCGGTGCGCGGGGCACCGAGCGAGAGCAATCGGTAGTCGTTCACACCTGACCAGTATTTTTCGTTGGTCACGTTCTGAATCGATGCACGCACCGTCAACGGTGTTCCATACAGCTCAGTTTTGTAACGCGCACCAAGGTCAAGGGTCGTCCAGTCGGGAATACCCTGCACATTGTTTGTATCCACAAACTGTTCAGAAGTGTGGGTAACCGTGCCGCTTAGGGTCAAGCCATCAACAAAGGGGGTATCCCATTCACCAACAAGGTTGATCTGCATTTCCGGCGTACCAACCGGGCGCTTTCCTTTATTGGAAGAAATAACTGCTTTGGTGATTTCGGAATCGAGAAACATCACGCCTCCCATCAAGCGAACGTCATCGGTGACCTCGCCAAATACGTTAAGCTCGATACCGCGGTTGCGCTGTTCGTTGTCTGCTCGATAGACGCTCGTATCGGGATCTTCATCAGCACTCGGCTTAGTGATTTGGAAGGCCGAAACAGAACCACCAATCGTCCCGAAATCAAGTTTGATGCCCGTTTCAATTTGCTTGGCAATGTAGGGGTCAAGTGTTTGCCCGGCATTGGCTGCACTAGTCGGCACCGTTTGCCCCTTGTTCAGACCTTCGATATAGTTCGCATAAAGCGAGACCGTCTCAATTGGCTTCACAACGACCCCCACCATCGGGGTGATGGCACTGTCATCGTAGGAGGCGGAGAGCACACCAGAGCTATAGTTATTAACCTTGATGGTTTGATGACGGGCACCAACCGTGAACAAAACTTGCTCGTCCCAGAACGACATCGTGTCGGCTACAGCATAGCCAGTGAGTTCTGAGTCAGATAGCTTGGGGCGACCATTGGGCGCGCTTACAGCCACCGGTGATACTTCCTGAACATTGTATATGTTCCCTGAGGTACCAGTAGCAGCGGTCCCCAGTCCACGACTTACGGAATCTTGATAGTGAGAAGCTTCGAAAGTGACTTTATGATTTACTTCAAGAGTATAGAACTCTCCGCGAACACCGCCACTGGTCGACCAGCGGTCTGTTAAAAAGCTGCCATAGGTCAGATTGCTCTCGGAATAGTCCCCTGCCGAGTTCTGGAGGATTGGCGTCCCAAACACACGATCCAGTTCCGTACGTCCACCGCCAAAGGAAGCGAACACAGTCAAGCTATCAAGTACATCATATTCTGCTTTGATCATACCAGAACGATCAACCGCATCGGACCACTCCCATTTCTGGATTGGGTTTGTTGATCCGTCCGGTGCATCTGGAACGGCAAAAGTCGCTCCACTCGATATGAAAAATTCTCGTGCTGGAGCATCCAGGTTTTCACGTTGATCAATCAGATCAACAGAAGCCCGGAAGTTATCACCTTTGTAGTCCAAAGCCAGTGCTGCGAGTGATCTCTCACGCGTTTGATGATCAAGATAGGTATCACCATCATGGTAGCCACCGTTAAAGCGGACGCCAAACTCATCGTTCGCGCCAAAGCGGCGGCTGAAATCAAGGTTACCACCACCCTGCTCGCCCCGGCCGTAATCAAGGCTGACACGGTTAAGGTCTTCATCCCCTGCACGTTTGGGTACAATATTGATTGCCCCCCCTACTGCGCCAGTCGGTGACATTCCGTTCAGCAGCGCATTGGGTCCCTTGAGAACTTCGATGCGCTCCGCAACATTCGAATCAACGCGGAAAGTAGGTGCAACCCCGTATGCACCATTAAATCCCACCTCACCGGCGTTAAACAGATTCACTCCAAATCCGCGGATTTGATAGGTATCAAGATTTGATGTTTCGGCATTTGGCGCGCGCACGGACGGATCATATTGCAAGACATCCGCAATCGTTTCCGCCTGCTGATCGGCGATATATTCGCTGGTGTAGCTGGTGATGCTGACCGGGGCATCCATGATATCGGTATTGCCCAGCATGCCCAGGCGTCCGCCGGTTGCCACCTGCCCGCCAGCATAGGCCGGGGCAAGATCGGATTGCGTGCCGGTGGCCTCGACAATCACCGGATCAGTGACCATTTCGCCGCTGGCATTACTCTGCGTGCTTGCGTCGGTAATGATCAGCGAACGACTACCGATTGCGCGATAGGATAAATCCGTACCGCGAATAAGCATTTCGATTGCAGCCGGGACAGAGAGCTCGCCGCGAATTTCGCGCGATCCCGCGATTTCCGGCAATTCGACGGTATAGGCGATGCTCCAGCCGGAAACATCACCAATCTGGCTGATACCGTCGGCGATTGACGTGACGCTGAAATCAAAGCTGTAAAGTGCTTGCGCGACTTCGACCTGTTTGCCCGGCACGGTTTGAGTGTTGGTTTCAGCCGCCATCAAAGCGGTCGGCAGACCGATTGAGGACGTCATCAACAATGCCGAGATCAGGATATTCTTTTTTGATTTTGCCTGCTTGGAATACAAATTCCCGCTCCATTCTGAGATTGGTTTTTCAGGCAGGTCCCCCTGCACCTAGAAAAACAAACGAGCGGGAAAATAAACTCCTCACATGAGGAAGCACTTTTTTGCGAATTTTTCGCAATATTAATAGACAACCATCAACCAAGGTGAGGTCTTGATAACCGATCCACCCACCGCAACGGCAAGCGTTTCAACGGATCTGACAACATCGTTGGTCGGGAAACTGCCCGAAACGGTTTTGTTTCCGATATCGCCCAAAACCATCAGACGGCCCGGTGCGAAGTTATCAAGACGCGCAACCAGATCATCAAGACGCACGTTCTGAACACTCAGACGCCCATGCATCCAACTTTGTACGGATGCAATATCGACGACTTCCTTGGCCTGCAACCCGCCAGCCCCGACTGCCACCGCATCCCCCGGACCAAGCATGACACTGCCTGTATCGGCCCCGGACGACACCTGGACAGCGCCCTCTTCAACGCCGACCCGTGTGTCTTGCGTCAGGTAATCAACATTGAAGCGCGTCCCAACCACTTCGACTGTTGCCATACCGGCCCGAACCCGGAAGCTGTCGCCATCGCGATGCATGACATCAAAAAATGCCTGACCGCGCAAAAGTTCGACATCCCGTTTCCCGTCTTCAAAGTCGGTGGCAATCGCACTGTTGGCGGCAAGAAAAACCACTGATCCATCCGGCAGCCGGATCTCGGTTACCGTGGCGGCATCGGTAACAATATCAGCCTGAAGATTGTCCAGGCCGTCGGGATTAAGAAAGGCAACCATCGCCAATACCGCCGCCACCGCAGCACATGACGTCACAGTCCGTAGCGGAGAGAACCAGTCAAGCACCCTTTGCCAAACTGGCACCTGCCCGGCGTCGCTGACTGCAATGCGGCGGGCTGGCTCTTCGACCTGCGCCCAAAGAACGCGCATCTGATCATAGGCAAGGCGGTTGCCTGTGTCGGCATTTAGCCAGGCATCAAATTCTTGCTCCTGCGAGGCCGTCAGCGAACCACCTGCACGCTTTATGTGCCAAAGGGCTGCTTCGTCCTTTTGCGCCTCGGTCAGTTTAATGTCGCCTTGCATTGATCTGTTATCGGTCCACACGGTACTGGCTGTTATGCGATTTCTATAACGAATAAACGGCTGAGAACAAAATATCCTCATGCCGTTTGGCTCAAACTTTTCAATCTGTATCCCGATAGGCTTCAAGGCGTTGCTGGCAATGGCGCATGGTGCGTGCAAGTTGCTTTTCCACTGCGCTGACAGATGTTCCGTATTTCTGCGCCAGTTTTGCGTTTGAAACCCCGTCCACCCGATGCAAAACAAACATCTCGCGCGCCTTGGGGGAAAGTTCCAGCAAGGCCCGATCAAGCGCCGAAAGGGCCTGGCGCGACTGGGCATGATCGTGCGGGGAAGATGTTTCTCTCTGCCATAACTGGATGGGCAAGATCCGGCGCATGAGCCCCGTGCGCCCCGCTGTGCTGCGATGATGGTCTATCACGGCGTTGCGCACCGATGCATAAAGAACCTTGACGTTTTCTTCGTCCGTTCCGTGATCCCCCGAAAGCAACAGTCTGGCATAGACGTCCTGAACTATTTCATCCGCAGTCTCACGGTCACCGATACGACGATTGGCCATAGAGACCAGTTGCCGACGGTGGTCCTCAAACAGTTTTGAGAGCGTGTTCTGCCAGGGCTTCATATTCGGATCATCTGCTGTCGCTTTGTCGCGAATTGTCGTGTCCGGCCACAATGCGACTTCGGATCACACGGCAACCCGGAAGCGTAAGCTAACAATAATGATAATCATTTTCAATCGCAAAAGAGTTTTGATATTCAGACCCGCATATTTGGCGGCTTTCATCACTTATTTTTCAGTTTCAACCGATTCCAAGGGTTTTTCTGCCCTGATTGCAAACGAAAGAAACAAAGATTTGCCTGCTGCCCAACAAGGGAATTGTTCAATCCTCCAATGATTACAATCTGTTACATTTCAGAAATTCAGTTTCGTTAATGAAAATTCCAAACAGTCATAATTTTCGCTTGCAATTATTTTGGGGCGTTCGTATCGTTTGTGAAAGAACAGAATGGCAGTTGAGAACAGCTGTCACAAATAAGAGCAATTGGGGAGGAATCGGTTGCTCACTCCAAAAACATATGACATCGCCATTATTGGTGGTGGGATCAATGGCACGGGCATTGCGCGTGACGCGTCGGGTCGTGGGCTCAGCGTCTATCTGTGTGAAAAGGATGACCTTGCCAGCGCGACCTCGTCGGCCAGCACGAAGCTGATCCATGGTGGCCTGCGGTATCTTGAACATTATGAATTCCGCCTTGTGCGCGAAGCGCTGATTGAGCGCGAAGTTCTTTTGCGTGCCGCCCCGCACATCATCTGGCCGCTTCGGTTTGTCCTGCCGCACGTCAAGGGCCTGCGCCCGGCATGGATGATCCGGCTTGGCCTGTTTTTGTATGATCATCTTGGCGGTCGTGAAAAACTGCCGGGGTCCGAGGGCATCAAACTTGCCACCCACCCGGCCGGTGCGCCATTGGTCAAGGGCATGGACAAGGCATTTGTCTATTCCGATTGCTGGGTTCAGGACGCGCGCCTTGTGGTGCTGAACGCCATGGATGCCCGCGATCGCGGTGCCGATATCGAAACCCGCACCGAATGTGTATCGGCCAAACGCGAAAACGGCCTTTGGACCGTGACACTGCGCAATATTGATGACGGGTCAGAAAAAACCATCCGGGCCAAATCGCTGGTCAATGCCGCGGGTCCCTGGTGTGCCGAGCTTCTTGAAAAGCGGGTTGAGGCCAAAAAGAAACAGGGCATTCGCATGGTTCAGGGCAGCCACATCGTGGTGCCAAAACTGTTTGACCATGACTATTGCTATATCTTCCAGAACCCTGACGGGCGGATTGTTTTTGCCATCCCCTATGAACAGGACTTTACCCTGATAGGTACGACGGATCGTGATTACAAAGGCGATCCGGCCAAGGTCGCGATCAGCGCAGATGAAACCAAATATCTTTGCGAACTTGCCAATACCTATTTCGAAAAGAAAATCACCACCGATGACGTTGTCTGGGCCTATTCCGGTGTCCGCCCGCTGTATGGAGATGGCAGCGAAGACGCATCCCAGGTAACCCGCGACTATGTTCTGGAAATTGACCGGGGCGAAAATGCCGATAATGGTGCGCCGCTTCTAAACATCTATGGCGGCAAGATCACCACCTATCGCAAGCTTGCGGAATCCGCGATGAGCAAGCTTTGCCCGCTACTTGGCAGCAACGACACAAGATGGACCGCGGACAAACCGCTTCCGGGCGGTGACATCCCCGATGCGGATTTCGAACGCTATCTTACTGCGATGCACAAGAAGTTTCCCTGGATTCCGCAAGCACAGCTATACCGTTACGTGCAAAACTACGGCACACTCACCAATATGATCATTGGCGATGCCAGCGATCTGAAAGGGCTTGGAAAGCACTTCGGTGACGACGTATACGAGTGCGAATTGCGCTATCTGGTGGATCACGAATGGGCCAGAACGGCCGATGATATTTTGTGGCGCCGCTCCAAACTGGGGCTGCACCTTTCGGATGAGACGCGTAATGCCATTGTCCAATGGTTCAAAACCGAACCGACATCAAAAAACACCGTGAAAGCGGGCGAAGGAAACAGTGGAAAATGACCCTTACGCTTGAAAACATAACCAAGACCGTGGGTGGGGAGACCCATATCGACGATGTGTCGATGACGCTCGAACCGGGATCGTTCAACGTCCTTTTGGGGCGCACACTTGCCGGGAAGACGACGCTGATGCGGATTATGGCAGGCCTCGAGCCGCCGACCAAGGGCCGCATCCTTGTTGATAATGCCGATGTGACCGGCATGGCGGTGCAAAAACGCAACGTTGCCATGGTCTATCAGCAATTCATCAACTATCCGTCGATGAACGTGTTTGACAACATCGCATCCCCCCTGAAATTACAGGGCGTTGACAAGGCAGAGATCGAAAAGCGTGTGCGTTCGACAGCCGAACTCATGCATATCGAACATCTGCTTGATCGCCTGCCACAGGAACTTTCCGGCGGTCAGCAGCAGCGTACCGCCATGGCGCGCGCCATGGTCAAGGATTGCAAATTGCTGCTGCTTGACGAACCGCTGGTCAACCTTGACTATAAGCTGCGCGAAGAACTCCGCGAAGAGATCCCCAACCTATTGGCCGAACGCGACACCATCGTTGTCTATGCCACGACCGAGCCGATGGAAGCATTGCTGCTGGGTGGTAAGTGCGCGGTTATGCATGAAGGCCGGATGACCCAGTTTGGCCCGACGACAGAGGTTTATCACAACCCGGCCTCGGTCAAGACCGGCCTGATCTTTTCCGATCCGCCGATCAACCTGGTTGAAGCCGAAGTGCGCGATGGCGCAATCTTTATGAAAAGCGGCCATCAGGTGCCGCTTAAAGGGCATCTGGCGAACCTTTCAAATGGCGATTACACCCTTGGCATCCGCGCCAACCACCTGTCGGTTGATCCGACCGGGGATGACACGATCGCGATGCAGGGACAGGTCGAACTGGCCGAAATCACCGGTTCGGAAACCTTTGTGCACGTCCATTTCAATGATGTGTCCTGGGTGATCCAGGAAGAAGGCGTTCACAACCCGCGCCTTGGCGAAGCAACCCAGTTCTATGTCGATCCGACACGCCTGTTTGCCTTTGATGCGAACGGTGCGCTCGTGGCCGCCCCGCCGGTCGAAATTTCAAACGGCAAAGCGGCGTGAGGGAAGAGTAAGAAAATGGCACGTATTGATCTTAAAAGCCTTGCGCATTCCTACTTCCCCGATCCGAAAACGGACGAGGATTATGCCCTGCGTCGCATGGAGCATGTCTGGGAAGATGGCGGCGCTTATGCCCTGTTGGGCCCGTCGGGTTGCGGCAAGACGACATTGCTCAACATCATCTCCGGCCTTGTGACCCCGTCACACGGTCAGGTCCTGTTTGATGGCAAGGATGTTACAAACCTTGCCCCGGAAGAACGCAACATCGCACAGGTTTTCCAGTTCCCGGTGATCTATGACACCATGACGGTCTATGACAACCTGGCCTTCCCCCTGCGCAACCGTGGCATTGATGAAAAGCGCGTTGATGCCCGTGTGCGTGAAATTGCCGGGATGCTGGATCTGACAGGCAAGCTCAAGCAAAAGGCACGCGGCCTTGGCGCGGATGAAAAACAGACGATCTCGCTGGGGCGTGGTCTGGTGCGTGATGATGTTTCGGCCATTCTGTTTGACGAACCGCTGACGGTGATTGACCCGCATCTGAAATGGGTTCTGCGCCGCAAGCTTAAGGAAATTCACAACAAGCTGCGCCCGACCATGGTGTATGTCACCCATGATCAGGTCGAAGCCCTTACCTTTGCTGACAAGGTTGT
>NZ_DCAO01000031.1:7160-26649 GCF_002311515.1 Thalassospira sp. UBA1131 | reverse complement strand
ACCGGCAAGCTTGAGCTCGGCATTCGTCCCGAATTCCTGACCCTTGAAACCGGCAATGCCGACAAGGGATCAGACGGGATCGAAGTCAACATCACCAAGGTCGAAGACCTTGGCCAGTTCAAGATCGCGACCACCCGGTTCGGCGCATCTGAAATCAAGGTCAAGCTCGGCGAAGACGAACAGGTTGTCGGCCAGTCCGGCATTCTGCGCTTTGCGCCGGAATGGACCAAGCTTTACGCCGACAGTCAGTTGGTCGCGTAAGGGGGGATGGGGAAATGAACAAGATTACCAACAACAAGGCCTGGTTCCTCGTCCTGCCAGTGTTCTTTATCGTTGCCATCAGCGCGATCATTCCGCTGATGACAGTTGTGAACTATTCGGTTCAGGACATCTTCGATCCGCAGACGCGGTTCTTTGTCGGCACCGAATGGTTTGAACAGGTTCTGGGCGACAGCCGCCTGCATGATGCGCTGCTGCGTCAGATTTTCTATACGCTTTCGGTGTTGTTTATTGAAATTCCGCTCGGCATTGCGGTTGCACTGACCCTGCCGCGCAAGGGTTGGGGCGTTTCGGCATCGATGGTTCTGCTGGCCTTACCGCTGCTTATTCCATGGAACGTGGTTGGCACCATCTGGCAGATCTTTGGCCGTGCCGACATTGGTCTGGGGGGCTATGTCATCAATCTGATGGGCATTGATTACAACTACGCCCAGAACCCGATGGATGCCTGGCTGACCGTGCTTGTCATGGATGTCTGGCACTGGACCAGCCTGATTGTGCTGCTGTGCTATGCCGGTTTGCGCTCGATCCCGGATGCCTATTATCAGGCGGCCAAGATTGACGGCGCATCACGCTGGGCCGTGTTCCGCTTTATTCAGCTGCCGAAAATGCAGTCGGTTCTCGTGATCGGTGTTCTGCTGCGCTTTATGGACAGCTTCATGATCTATACCGAACCGTTCGTCCTCACAGGCGGCGGTCCGGGTAACGCAACCACCTTCCTCAGCCAGTTCCTGACCCGGATGGCAGTCGGTCAGTTTGACCTTGGTCCTGCTGCGGCCTTCTCGCTGGTCTACTTCCTGATCATTCTGTTGGTTTGCTGGGTTTTCTATACCGTCGTGATGAACGCCGGAAAGCAGGGGGAACAATAAAATGCAGTTCCAGAAACGACATATCGGACTTCTTCTTTATATCCTGTTCCTGTTGGTTCCGATCTATTGGCTGTTCAACATGTCAATCAAGACCAATACGGAAATCCTGGGCGCAATGACCCTGTTCCCGGACAATCCGACATTGGCCAACTATGCAACCATCCTGACCGATCCGGCATGGTATACGGGTTATATCAACTCGATGATCTATGTCGGCATCAACGTGGTGATTTCACTGGTTGTCGCCCTGCCGGCTGCTTATGCCTTTTCGCGGTTCAACTTTACCGGCGACAAGCATCTGTTCTTCTGGCTTCTGACCAACCGTATGGCACCGCCGGCCGTGTTCCTGTTGCCGTTCTTCCAGCTTTATTCAAGTGTCGGCCTGTTTGACACCCATATTGCTGTGGCACTCGCACACTGCCTGTTTAACGTGCCGCTGGCTGTCTGGATCCTGGAAGGTTTCATGTCGGGCATTCCAAAGGAAATCGATGAAACCGCCTATATCGACGGTTATTCGTTCCCGCGTTTCTTTGCCACGATCTTCTTGCCGCTGATCCGGTCCGGCATCGGTGTGACCGCGTTCTTCTGCTTTATGTTCAGCTGGGTTGAACTTCTGCTGGCACGCACGCTGACCTCGGTCGAGGCCAAGCCGATTGCCGCCACCATGACCCGTACCGTTTCGGCGTCGGGCCTTGATTGGGGCGTTCTGGCGGCTGCGGGTGTTTTAACCATCGTCCCGGGCGCCTTGGTGATCTGGTTCGTTCGCAACTACATCGCCAAAGGTTTCGCGATGGGTCGCGTGTAATCGGAAAACAGGAGGAATATCAAAATGGCATGGATGGCCTGGACCCCGATTACCGCCGCGTTCTTTGGCTGCATCTTTTTGATGCTGATCGGGATGGGAATTTGGCAGGCGGTTTCACCGACCGTTCCGCGGCGTGGCTTTTTGCCACTGACCACCACACGCGGTGATCGCCTGTTTATCAGTTTGCTTGGAGCCGCCTATATCCATCTTGGCTGGCTGGCATTTACCGATGCCGCCCTTTGGATCGGTTCCATCATCGCACTTGTCTGGCTCGTCATTGTGATGCGCTGGGGTTAACAACCAAAACGGTACCGCGTCCTGCAGCGGTGCCGTTTTCGATCGAATTCATCACGGTGGGCTGTCCGTCTTCCCCCAGCGTCGATGACCGGGTTTACCGGATGAGCAATAAGGAAGACGACCAGGGAGAAAACGACATGATCGTTAAAGCCAAAGGTGCCAAAAGCGTTGTTAAAGGCAGCGCCGTTGCCGTCGCCCTTGGTCTTGCTGTGCTGGCGAACCCGGCCATGGCAGATCAATATACCGACGCGGCGAAAAAATGGATCGACAGCGAGTTCCAGCCGTCGAGCCTCAGCAAAGACGCCCAGATGGCCGAACTGGAATGGTTCATCAAAGCAGCTGAACCGTTCCGCGGCATGGACATCAACGTGGTGTCTGAAACCATCACCACCCACGAATATGAGTCCAAGGTTCTGGCAAAGGCCTTCTCGGAAATCACCGGGATCAACCTGACCCACGACCTGATCGGCGAAGGCGATGTCATCGAAAAACTGCAGACCCAAATGCAGTCGAACCGCAACATCTATGACGCCTTCATCAATGACTCGGACCTGATCGGGACGCATGCGCGTTATGACGCGGTTGTGCCGCTGACCGACTGGATGGCGGGCGAAGGTGCGGACGTTACCTCTCCGACCCTGGATCTGGACGACTTCATCGGTCTGTCCTTCACCACCGGTCCGGATGGCAAGCTTTATCAGCTTCCTGACCAGCAGTTCGCGAACCTTTACTGGTTCCGTTATGACTGGTTCCAGCGTGAAGACCTGCAAAAGCAGTTCAAAGACAAGTACGGCTATGACCTGGGCGTTCCGGTCAACTGGTCGGCTTATCAGGACATCGCCGAATTCTTCACCAATGACGTTGGTGAAATCGATGGCCAGAAAGTCTATGGCCACATGGATTACGGCAAAAAAGACCCGTCACTGGGTTGGCGCTTCACCGATGCGTGGCTTTCCATGGCTGGCGCTGGCGACAAGGGCATCCCGAACGGCCTTCCGGTCGACGAATGGGGTATCCGTGTTGAAGGTTGCTCGCCTGCTGGTTCCAGTGTGACCCGTGGCGGTGCCGCAAACGGCCCGGCAGCGGTTTACGCCCTGACCAAATATATCGACTGGCTCAAGGCTTATGCCCCGCCAGAAGCAGCCGGCATGACCTTTGGTGAAGCTGGTCCGGTTCCGGCACAGGGCCAGATCGCACAGCAGATCTTCTGGTACACCGCCTTTACCGCCGACATGGCGAAAAAAGGTACTCCGGTTGTGAACGAAGACGGCACGCCGAAATGGCGTATGGCCCCGTCGCCGCATGGCCCGTACTGGGAAGAAGGCATGAAGCTTGGTTATCAGGACGTGGGTTCCTGGACTCTGATGAAGTCCACCCCGCTTGAGCGCCGCAAAGCTGCATGGCTCTATGCACAGTTCACCACCTCGAAAACCGTATCGCTGAAAAAGACCCTCACCGGTCTGACACCGATCCGTCAGTCTGACCTGGATACCCAGGAAATGACCGATATCGCTCCGAACTGGGGTGGTCTGGTCGAGTTCTATCGTTCGCCGGCCCGTGTTCAGTGGTCGCCGACCGGTACCAACGTTCCGGATTATCCGAAACTGGCACAGCTCTGGTGGCAGAACGTTGCCGAAGCTGTTACCGGCGAACGGACCCCGCAGGAAGCCATGGACAACCTTGCGTCTGCCATGGACAGCGTTCTGCAGCGTCTGGAGCGTGCAGGCATCGGTGGCGAATGTGCACCGAAGCTGAACGAAGAACGTGATGCCCAGTACTGGTTCGACCAGCCGGGCGCACCGAAACCGCCGCTTGCCAACGAAAAACCGCAGGGTGAGACCGTCAAATATGACGATCTGATCGCGGAATGGCGTGCAGCCCAGTAATTCGGGCTACACTACTGGGGGTGTCGGGGGTGATTTTTCGCCCCCGACCGTCCCGGACTTTATCCATCACTTTTGATTTTTTCATATCTGATCGCCCGGTATTTTGCGGGCAAAGGTAACTTTCCCATGCGCCTGTCATCCTCCCTCCGCCGGACTGCTTCCGCTCTTGGCTGTGCTGCCTTAACGGCACTGGCCATGAGCGGCTTTCTTGCCACCGGTGCCGCGGCGTCCTCGGCCCTTGATGACGGCATTTCTGCCTATCGCCACGGGGAGTTTGAAAAGTCGGCCGATATTCTGGCACCACTGGCCAAAAGCGGTGATGCCACCGCGCAATACCTTCTGTCCTGTCAGACCATCAATGGCGTTGGTGTTACTGCCAACGAAGATGCCGGCTGGACTCTGATGGAACAGGCGTCCGAGAACAACAATCCAAATGCCAGTGTTGTCATGGCTAGGCGTCTTGAAGCGATGGGTGGTGACAAAGACAAAATTCGCGGCCTTTACATTGCCGCCGCCCAAAAGAACAAGACCCAGGCGATGCTGTGGCTGGCCCTTGATGCGCTTGATCGCGGCGATGTGTCAAAGGCCGAAGCCCACCTTAAACAGGCGTGGGAGCTTGGCGATCCACGTGCGGCAACACTTCTTGCCAACCGGTTTGCCAAAAGCGATGTCGATCGCCTGACTTATTTGCGCCGTGCTGCCCAAAACGGCGAAATGCGTGCGGCCGCCTACCTTGCCGAAGAAGCCCGCACGGTTGATGACAAGGCCGAAGCCGTTGGCTGGTGTGCGATTGCGACCGGCATGCCCGGCCATAACGAAGATGTCGACTGGAAAACCATCGGTGAAGCGGTCGAAAAAAACTGCGGCCAGTTCGACAAGGACCTGTCGCCCAAAGACCGTGCGATCAACCGCGAACGCGTCGATCATTTCCTATCCGAGTTCTTCAAGAATTACGAACCATGGCAGCCCTGGCGGGCCTGCGCGGTGCCAACATCACGTTAAGCGCCCAGGCCCGAACCCGAATGCATTTCCCACCATATCAGAGAAACCTCTGCCACCTAAAAGCACGGCCCACAAAAACAGGGTAATCAGTACCAACACGATCTTGAAGGTGACATCAATACCCTTTCGGATTTGAAGTACGACGGCCTTGTTGTGCTTAAGCACCGTTGCGGCAAGCAAGCAACCGCCGGCAATTTGAATCTGAGTAGATGCATTGGCCTCTCCGCCGTACCAGCCAAGCGCACCAAGTGACAACTGCTGGCCCAGAAACCCGATATGCTTGATTACCAGACTGGCTTTTTCAAAGAACCCATCGGACTCTCGCCATTCAACACGCGGCGACCCGTTATGACGCCAGTCCGAAATCCACAAAATGAATGACGACAGCATCCCGGCATAACCAAGCCATATTTCATGGCGGTTATCCTGCTCTCCGACAGCAGTGGCTTGATATATCATTGCCGAGTTTACCATCGTGACCACATCTTCAAGTGACAGCGCACTGCTGACCAACAATATCTTGGCCAGGGCAAAATACAGGCGCGCAACTTGCCCCCAGGTCAGATCAAAATCACGATTGTCAATGGTAAGTTCAGAAAGCTCGATAAAGTCGTCTTCGTTGATTTGTTCGGCATCTTCATTCTGCACATGCCACTCGAAAGCATATCTCGCGGCTTTGATCATTTTGACGATTGTAAGCTCAAGTCCGGGCCCTTCGTAGTTGACCCCGTGCACAACCGCGTTGAACATCTCGTTGAAATGATCGGTGATGGCTTTCTGAACTTGCGCCAACGTCTGCGATGTTAGCCCCACTGCATTGTTCGGGTCACTCATCCACACATCAATTGCCTTGGCGACGACAGCATGATCAGAAGCCACTTTTTGGGCTTGAATATAATAGGGCATCGATCAGGCTCCTTTTCCAAGCAATATGATGGCAAGGTCATCAAGAATTTTTTCCGTCTTGGTCGTGTCGAATTTCATGACTTCCGACAATTTCGGAACAGCAATTTTCATATCTGCAGGGGATGGCTTTTTCGGATCATCTGAATGATCTGAAGGCTGATCACTGTGCGTGTCCGAGCTTGGCTTTTTCACGACCTGAAGAGCGTCCCTGAGCTGTTGCGTCGCCCTATCAAGCGAACTATCGACCGCCTTTGAAATCTGCTTCACATTCTCAAGAAGCTGGCCATCAAGGTTGATTTGCTTTTTATCGAGTTCGGTCAGTGCACCCTGTTCAATCGTTGCACTTTTTTTGATGGCCGACACGCGCTCGCCTGCAATTTGTTCAAGCGTTTGGTCCAGCGACCGCACAGCGATCGTTAACATCTGCCCCGAACGTTCACAGTTATCGAGCTGCGATGCAGGGTCGGAAACAGGACCCGCAGTTACCTTTGCGGTCAGGGTTTCAATATTCGTAACCGTCGTTTCGATCTGGGTGAAAACGCTACTGACCCGTTTGCGCATATCACTTGTCAGCAGTTTGGTTGCCCCGCCGATATAGGTGTTGAGCACCAGCTGCAGTGACTCACCATAATTACTCATGTAGCAATCCTTTCACGTCATCGCCTTGTAAATGACGCGGGGATACGGGTTTTGTGATGCTGAATATTGCCGGGCGGCTCTTATTATCGGTTCGACGCTCTATCAGACATTGCGATATGATCTGACATCGCGGCATTCACTGCACGCAGATCCTGGGGGGTGTTGACGTTGGTAAAGGGCTCCAACCCGGCAACGCGATCCGCAAAGATCACCCGGGCTGCGCCCAATGCCTGCAAGGGGCCACGCACACGACGGTCATCGGCTGCCAAACAATCGGCAATTGTCTGCGCAGAGTCCCGATGCCAGATGCTTGAAAGGTAATGATCGCGGTCCGCATGGCTGGCAAAGGCGGCCGTCACCCCGGCACCCTCGGCAGCGGCCCGCAAGCGCGCCACCATATCAAGCGGCACAATCGGGCAATCAACCGGGAAGGTCACCAACCAGTCAATACCATCGGGCAACATACGCAAGCCGCCAAGAATACCACCCAGCGGCCCCTGCCCGGTTTCAGGATGATCGCCCACCACGGGCAGGCGGAAATCAGCAAACGCATCTGCCCCGGCATTGGATGAAATCATCACCTGGTCGCATTGGGCTTGGGCAACATCAATCACCCGCCCGATCAGGCTTTTGCCGCCGACCTCGCGAAACGCCTTGTTCCCGCCCATGCGTCGTGCCTCGCCCCCAGCCAGAACAAGGCCAAGGGTTGGGACATGTTGGGATTGGGGCGTGTTCACGATAAGACCAAACCTTTGAAGGGGGCGAATAATCAGACGCGCTCATCATAATCCAGTGAGCCCATCCATGCATCTGTCGTCTTGGCACCGAAGCATTTTCTAAGGCCCCGCCCTGATGCTGCACTGCGTCATTTTTACATTGTCGCCCTACGGGCATTGATTTAGAGTGACTAAAGACTTTGCGACTTCCACCTTGATACCGGACGACCGGTATTCCTGATCCGATCAATGGGGACGGCCCCGCAAGACAGGAGGCCCCCATGGCCTGGACAGCGTTGGTTATTGCCGGATTTCTCGAAATTTGCTGGGCGATTGGCCTGAAATACACCGAAGGCTTCACCAAGCCCATCCCAAGTGCCCTGACCATTGCCGCAATCGCCGCCAGTTTCTGGCTACTTTCGATTGCCATGCGCACCATCCCGATCGGAACGGCCTATGCGATCTGGACCGGCATCGGGGCGGCGGGTGCGGTGATCTTTGGCATCATCATGGTCGGCGAACCGGCCAACCCCGGACGACTGGTCGCGATTGCGCTGATCCTTTCGGGGATCGTGATGCTGAAACTGTTCAGCCCGTCGTAAAGCGCCGTTCACAACACGCAAATGCAAAACGGGGCAGCCAGTGGCTGCCCCGTTTTTTAATCGATCGTGCCCGGTTGGCTTAGACGCCAGCCGGAATACCGCTGCGTTCAACCTTACGCGGGGAGGTGATTTCTTTCCATTTGGAAAGCGCCTTGTTGACGGCCGGATACGGTTCGCGGGCGATGAATTCGCCGTCGCCGCATTTGGCGAGAACCACACCTTCTTCGGCGGCAATGCGGCCGCGGCTGAGTGTGTAGCGCGGAAGGCCGGTGACCTCGATGCCTTCAAACACGTTGTAGTCAATTGCCGACTGCTGGTGTTTGGCGGTGATGGTTTTCGACGCCTTCGGATCCCAGACGACAAGGTCGGCATCCGCGCCGACAAGGATCGCACCCTTGCGCGGATAGATGTTAAGGATCTTGGCGATATTGGTCGAGGTCACGGCAACAAACTCGTTCGGGGTCAGACGGCCGGTGCCAACGCCATAGGTCCACAGAAGCGGCATGCGGTCTTCAAGACCACCCGTACCGTTCGGGATCTTGGTGAAGTCGCCAACGCCCATGCGTTTCTGTTCGGTCGTGAATGCGCAGTGGTCGGTGGCGACAACCTGCAGGCTGCCCGATGCCAGACCATTCCACAGGCCATCCTGATGTTCCTTGCTGCGGAACGGTGGGGACATGACGCGGCGTGCGGCGTGATCCCAATCGGCGTTTTTATATTCGCTGTCATCAAGAATAAGGTGCTGGATCAGCGGTTCGCCAAACACGCGTTTGCCGTTGGCACGCGCACGACGGATGGCTTCGTGGGCCGGTTCGCAAGACACATGCACGATATAAAGCGGCACATTGGCCATATCGGCAATCATGATCGCACGGTTGCAGGCCTCGCCCTCAACATCCACAGGCCGTGAATAGGCGTGTGCTTCGGGGCCGTTGTTGCCTTCGGCCAGCAATTTTTGCTGAAGGGTTGCGACAACATCGCCGTTTTCAGCATGCACCAGCGGCATCGCGCCCAGTTCCGAACAGCGCGAGAAGGATGCGAACATTTCATCGTCATCGACCATTAAGGCACCCTTGTAGGCCATGAAGTGCTTAAACGTGTTGATGCCCTTTTCCTGAACGATGGTCTTCATTTCATCAAAGACCTGCTCGCTCCACCAGGTGACGGCCATGTGGAAGGAATAGTCGCACACCGCCTTGGAGGATTTGTTATCCCAGGCCTGCAATGCTTCGAGCAGCGACTGATTCGGCGCCGGCAGGCAGAAATCGACAACCATGGTCGTGCCACCGGCAACGGCAGCCTTGGTGCCGCTTTCGAAATCGTCTTCGGAATAGGTGCCCATAAAGGGCATTTCCATATGGGTATGCGGATCAATCCCGCCGGGCATCACATAGCAGCCGTCGGCCTCTATCACCTTGTCCCCGGTCAGGTTGTCCCCGATGGCGGCAATTTTGCCGTCTTCGATCAGAATATCGGATTTGTAGGTCAGGTCGGCGGTAACGATGGTTCCGCCACGAATAACCATGGACATGGGTGGCTCCTTGTCTGTCTGAGTGGCGAAAAGTTGCGGGCCATCCCGGCATTTCGCCCGTTATCTCCAAACACCCCGAGGGTATTCAATCAGTCTTCAATCGATCGTCATAGTCCTGGAAGTCATCCCGTCCGGCGAAGCCCAAACCCCGCCGGACGGATAAAAGTCACAAGATGGAAGATTACATCTTGTCGGTCACAGCGTGGGTCCAGGCACCTTCCGGTTCCTTGGTGATCACCGGATCGGAACCACCCGAAAGCAGGCTGTCAACGGTACGCTGATAGGCTGCTTCATCGAGAACCGCAGAATCACCAAGCAGTTTGGCGATTTCGGTCATCATGCGGACCTGATGTTTTTCGGTCTGGGCACCGGTCATGTCGTTATCAAGAACGATCATCGCGGCGTCTTCCGGGTTTTCCTTGGCCCAGTTCCAGCCCTTCATGCTGGCTGCAACAAAGCGCGACATCTTGTCGACGAATGCCGGATCCGAAAGGTTGTCTTCAAGAACATAAAGACCGTCTTCAAGGGTGGCCACACCCTGATCTTCGTATTTGAAGACCTTGAGGTCATCAGCCGGAATACCAGCATCAATCACCTGCCAGTATTCGTTATAGGTCATGGTCGACACGCAATCGGCCTGCTTCTGAATCAGCGGGTCAACGTTGAAGCCCTGCTTGAGCACGGTCACACCATTTTCGCCGCCATCGGTCGGAATGCCGAGTTTCGACATCCAGCTCAGGAACGGATATTCGTTGCCAAAGAACCAGACACCAAGGGTACGACCCGGGAAGTCATCCGGGCTTTCGATGCCGGTTTCCTTCAGGCAGGTCAGCATCATGCCCGATTTGGCGAACGGCTGTGCGATGTTCACCAGCGGCACACCCTTTTCGCGCGATGCAAGGGCCGACGGCATCCAGTCAATGATCACATCCGCACCACCACCGGCAATCACCTGCGGCGGGGCAACGTCCGGGCCACCCGGATTGATGGTCACATCAAGGTCGGCTTCTTCGTAGAAACCTTTGTCGAGTGCCACATAGTAGCCTGCAAACTGGGCCTGTGTGACCCATTTAAGCTGCAGGGTTACCTCGTCTGCTGCCATCGCCGAAAACGATGCCAACCCGAAACTCAACCCCATAGCAGTCGAAATAAACTTATTCATTCGTCGATGTCTCCTCAGGTTGTAGTCAAGTCCTCCCGACGGGTCGTCTTGTTTTATGCCTTTAATGGCGACGTACCCGGAATGACGGATGCCATGACGTTGCTTTTCTCTCGATATAAGCCACAGCCCCGTAGAAGGCGGTCCCCGCAAGGGCCGCCAATGCGATTTCCGCCCAGACCATGTCGATATTCATCCGCCCGACCTCGGTCGAGATGCGGAAGCCCATACCGACAATCGGGGTGCCGAAAAATTCGGCGACGATTGCGCCAATCAGCGCAAGCGTGGAATTGATTTTAAGTGCGTTGAAAACAAACGGCATGGCGGCCGGCAAACGCAGGCGAAACAGCGTTGACCAATAGCCCGACGCGTATGTCGCCATCAGGTCCTTTTCAAGCTTCCCGGCGGCATTCAACCCGGTCACGGTGTTCACCAGCATCGGGAAGAAGGTCATGATCACGATCACGGCTGCCTTCGATTGCCAGTCAAAGCCAAACCACATCACCATGATCGGTGCGACCCCGATGATTGGCAGGGCCGAGACCATATTGCCCAGTGGCAAAAGACCACGTTTGAGGAACGGCACACGATCCACCGCAATCGCCACGATAAAGGCCGATCCACAGCCCATGACATAGCCACTGAGTACTGCCTTCACAAAGGTCTGATGGAAGTCGGCGGCCAGGATATCGGTCGAATTGACGAAACGTTCGCCAATCATGCTGGGCGGCGGCAACAGGACCTGTGGCACGCCAAAGCCCGAAACGACAACTTCCCACACAAACAGAAGCCATACGCCAAAGGCCACCGGCACGACAAAGTTCGCCAGATGCTGTTTGGTGCGATCAAGGCTGTGGAAGTTGGCAATCACATCAATCCCGCGCCAGACAAACGCCCAAAGCGAGACGATGAACAACCAGAACCCCGGCCCGGCATAACCGGCAACCCCGTAGTCATACAGAACACTGATCGCCTGCCAGCAGCCAAATACCGCAATCGCCAGAATGACCATGCCGGCGGTGACGGATCCGACACCAAGCCAGGTAAAGGCCGACCCGGCAATCACACAGAGCGCCATGGCAACGGCAAACCCCGGAATATCCCCGACAAAGGCAACCTGTTTGCCGGTATCACCATCCACACCGGCCAACGGGAAGATCAGCGCAAGCAAGGCCGCAATCGCCGCGACGAGACAGAACTTGTCCAATTTCGTCCAGGTCATGACTTCACCCCCATCCGCACAAGGACCCGGCGTTCACACCAGCCGACAATCACCACAAGGATCGCCGCCACAAACGCCGCGGTCAGAAGGGCCGACCAGATTTGAATGGTCTGTCCGTAATAGGACCCCGCCAGCAAACGCGCGCCAAGCCCCGCCTGCGCACCGGTCGGCAATTCGCCAACGATCGCACCGACCAGACTGATTGCAATCGCAACCTTCAGGCTGGCAAACAGATATGGCATGGCGGATGGCAAACGAAGCTGCCAGAAGGTCTGCCATTTCGAGGCATTATAGGTCCGCATCAGATCAAGCTGGATCACCTGCGGGGAACGCAGGCCTTTGACCATGCTGATCGTGACCGGGAAGAAGCACAAATAGGTCGAAATGACTGCCTTTGGTACCAGTCCCTTGATCCCGATGGCGCCCAGAACAACGATGATCATCGGCGCGATGGCAAGGATCGGAATGGTTTGTGACGAAATCACCCATGGCATCAGGCTTTTTTCAAGCGTCATGACATGAACGATACCCACCGCCAGCAATACACCCAGCAACGTCCCAATCCCAAACCCAAGAAGGGTCGAGGAAAGCGTTACCCAGCTGTGATAGACCAGCGAGCGTTTGGACGTGATCTTGATGGCAAAGATGGTGTGATACATCTCGACTGCCACCTGATGCGGGGCGGGCAGGATCGGGCGATCTTGCGCCAGCGTATCCTCAATCAGCTGGCCCGTAGTCCAGGCCTGATCGGCGCGGTTATAACGGTCAATCTGGGTCGGCGCGTTCATGAAAACCGCCCCGACATACCACAGAACAAGAAGGGCGATCAGAACAACGCAGACCGGCCCGGTCTGGCCCGACATCATGCGCGTCCAGGTCGATGGTCCGCGAACGGACCCGGTCATGGCAGCAGTGTTACTCGTCATTGCTGTGCCCCGCACGCAGACCTTCCCGCACCCGATGCGCAATCTCGAGGAATTCCGGCGTTTCGCGGATATCCAGTGTGCGGTCTTTCGGGAAGTCGGTTTCGATCACGTCAATAATCCGCCCCGGACGCGGTGACATCACGACAATCTTCGACGACAGATACACTGCCTCGGGGATGGAGTGGGTGACGAACGCCACTGTCTTGTTGGTCCGCGCCCACAGCTTCAACAGCTGTTCATTCAGGTGATCGCGCACGATTTCATCAAGCGCGCCAAATGGTTCGTCCATCAACAGCAGGTCGGCGTCGAACGACAGGGCACGCGCGATTGACGCACGTTGCTGCATGCCGCCTGACAGCTGCCATGGGAATTTCTTTTCAAAACCATTGAGCTCGACCAGTTTCAGGGCCTCCTGGGCGCGCTTCACGCGCTCTTCCTTGGAGATTTCCATGATTTCGAGCGGCAAGGTCACGTTGCGTTCGATCGAACGCCACGGCAAAAGTGCCGGTGCCTGAAATACGTAGCCATAAGCACGCTTTTCACGCGCTTCGTGCGGCGTCACACCATTGATCGAAATCTCGCCGCCGGTGGCTTGTTCAAGGTCGGCGATCACACGCAAAAGTGTCGTTTTGCCGCAACCCGACGGGCCGATAAAGGAAACAAAGTCGCCTTCCTCGATGGTCAGATCGACATCGGAAAGGGCGTAAACGGGACCGTCTGCCGTCTGGAAGGTCAGCGACAGTTTCTTGATATCAACAACTGCTTTTTTCGATGCGGGCATCTCAGCAACATTATTGACGACTTGTTTTAGCGTCATGGGGTTTCCCCTGATCGTATGTCTCTCTCAGAACCAAAAGCGTCTCTTTTGGCACAGTCGATGGAAGCCTCCCTCAGGGACGTTGCCCTGAACCTTGTCGACATTGATCAAACGCATAAAGCCTTTGTCCGGTCGTTGCCGGGAACGGGGAATGATACCCCACCTGTCGATCAAGGCAAAACGGCGAGCAGCGCTTTGACCGCTCGCCGGTATCATGAAATCAGTTCCCGTCCGTCAGACGGGTATAGGTCGACGGGCGACGGTCGCGGAAGAACTGCCAGTTGTCGCGAATTTCGCGCACCATCGACATATCCATGTCATGGACCAGCAATTCGTCATTATCGCGCGATGCCTGTGCTTCGATTTCGCCGCGTGGATTGACGAAATAGCTTTGGCCGTAAAACTCGCCAATATCCCAGGGCTGTTCGCGGCCAACCCGGTTGATAGCACCAATAAAGCACCCATTGGCCACAGCCGATGCCGGCTGTTCGAGTTTCCAGATATATTCCGACACCCCGGCCACCGTCGCCGACGGGTTGACGATATATTCCGCGCCATTAAGCGCCAGGGCACGCCAGCCTTCCGGGAAGTGGCGGTCATAACAAATATAAACGCCAAGTTTGCAATACTGGGTATCAAAGACCGGCCAGTTCGATACGCCCGGTTTGAAGAAGAATTTTTCCCAGAAACCGGCGACATGCGGGATGTGGGTTTTGCGGTATTTGCCAAGATAGGTACCGTCGGCGTCAATCACGGCAGCGGTGTTGTAATAAACACCGGTGATGTCTTCCTCATAGATCGGAACAACGATCACCATTTTGTATTTGGCGGCCAACTCACACATCAGCTGTGTGGTCGGGCCATCAGGGATTTTTTCTGCGGCCGCGTACCATTTCTTGTCCTGGCTCGGACAGAAATAGGGCTGGGTGAATACTTCCTGAAAGCACAGAACCTGCACACCTTTTTTGCCCGCCTCTTCGATATAGGGCAGATGTGCGTCGATCATGGCCTTGCGGATTTCTTCGGGGGACTGATCTGTTGAACCCTTAAGGCTCATTTGAATCAGGCCACCTCTCAGCTTTGACATCCGAGATACCTCCTTGATCTGATATTTTTATGTCCTTGCCACTTTTGTGGTCTGACGGACTTATGCCCGAACGCGCCCCATGAACCCTGTTTGTTTTTTTGCGGGTTCGTTCCCAGACGGGACGCGATCAGAAAAATCGCGAAACAGTTGTTTCCTCCGTGGCGTTGCAGACCCGTTTGTTTTTGGTGGTTTTGCAAGCCGGGTGTCCCCTGCCCGATTGCGCAGGCAGGGAACGAAAGTCGTAATTCTAGTCGATCTCTTTAAGCACTTCGCGCAAGGTGCCGAACAGCTGATCAATGTGTGATTTTTCAAGGATCAGCGGCGGCGAAAGCGCAATGATATCACCCGTGGTACGGATCAGAATGCCCTTCTCGAATGCCTTGAGGAAGGCATTGAAGGCACGCTTGGTCGGGAAGCCTTCAATCGGCTCCAGCTCGATCGCACCGATCAGGCCAAGGTTACGGACATCCTTGACCAGCGGCAGGTCGATCAGGCTGTGCACCGCATCTTCCCAATACTGACCAAGTTCCTTGCCCTTGGAATACAGACCCTCTTCTTCATAGGTCTCAAGCGTTGCCATGGCGGCCGCACAGGCAACCGGGTTGCCCGAATAGGTGTAGCCATGGAACAGCTCGATCATGTTTTCCGGACCGGTCATGAAGGCATCATGGATCTCGTCGGTGGCAAACACCGCACCCATCGGGATGGTGCCGTTGGTCAGGCCCTTGGCGGTCGTGACCAGATCCGGCTGAACGCCAAAGTAATCAACTGCAAACGGCGCACCCAGGCGACCGAAACCGGTGATGACCTCATCAAAGATCAACAAGATGCCATGCTTGGTGCAGATCTCGCGCAGGCGTTCCAGATAGCCCTTCGGCGGGATCAGAACACCGGTGGATCCTGCAACCGGCTCGACAATGACGGCCGCGATGGTCGACGGATCATGCAGGGCGCAAATGCGTTCCAGATCTTCGGCAAGGTAGGCGCCATGTTCGGGCATACCGCGGGTAACACCGTTTTCGTCCGGCAGGTAAGTGTGACGCATATGGTCCACACCGCCCAGCATCTGGCCGAATGTTTTGCGGTTACCCGAAATACCACCAACAGAAATACCGCCAAAGTTCACACCGTGATAGCCGCGTTCGCGACCGATCAGGCGGGTCCGCTGTCCATCGCCGCGTGCACGGTGATAGGCCAGTGCGATTTTAAGCGCGGTTTCAACCGACTCAGAACCGGAGTTGGTATAGAAAACGTGGTTGAGATTGCCCGGCATCAACTGTGCAAGACGGCTGGCCAGTTCGAACGCCTTGGGATGGCCCATCTGGAATGCCGGGGCATAATCCAGCTCGTCCATCTGTGCCTTGACCGCTTCGACGATTTTCGGACGCTTGTGACCGGCGTTGCAACACCAAAGGCCTGCGGTGCCATCAAGGATGTCGCGGTTATCGTCGGTTTTGTAATACATGCCATCGGCCGAGACCAGCATACGCGGGGTCTGCTTGAACTGACGGTTGGCAGTAAAGGGCATCCAGAACGCCGAAAGATCGTTCGGACGGCTAATTTTCGTGGTGGCTGTCATCAAAAGGTCTCCCGTACCTTTTCAAGTTCTTCCCTCGACCGGTTCGGTGGCGGGCCACCGTGCACCGGCATCTGATATTCTTCATCCCGTTTTCGCGAAAAGGTATCTGGCCTGATGACCAAAATGTCGCACATTCGTTTTCCGGGACGGCCCGACCTGTTGCGGGCACACAAACGTCGTTAGCATGAGACATGCCCACGCACTAGCGCTTTAATACCACCGCGGAACTGTTTCGAATATTCGACTGTCAAACACCATTTCGGCGACCCTGATTTTTATTTACGGCGTCTATTTTGTGTTTATCTTTCATCGGTACTGTTCGATATTTCGGACAAAACCGACTCTTGACCATGGCCAGGGTCCAAACTTATCCAAATGATCGATCCGGCAATTGATATGAGAGAAAAAGCAAGGAAAAGCCCGCAGATTGGGGGCATCCCCAATCAAGGGATTTGACGCAGAGGCTTTCTCTCATATCAGTTGTCCTTCGGATCACCCGGATTTGCACGGGCTACGTTGTCGCAAAATCTTGAAAGATGTGCATCTTCCTGCAATTTTGCTTCGCATATCCGCACAAATCCGGGAGACCGGAACGGTCATTTGGATAAGTTTGGACCCTAGGCACGACGCGCATAAAAAGTTTCTTTTTGATATTTGCAGTAGAGGTTATTTTAACCTGACCAAACGGTCAAGATAAATGACGCGATTTAGACAGCACGATTGAGATCCATCAAAATCGGCGCGAAACGGGACACAAAAATGAGCACAAAACCCGCAGTAAACGGCGCACACAAGGCCGCGATCCGACAGGAAAACGAAGAACAGATTCTGGCCGCTGCCGAACGGGTCTTTGCCGATTTCGGGTTCAAGGGGGCAACCACCGCGCGGATTGCCGAAATCGCCAATGTCCCCAAGGCCAATGTGCATTACTATTTCAGCACCAAAGAGGCCCTGTATCGCCGCATCATGGAAGATGTTTGCGACCACTGGCTCGAAGCGGCAATGACGTTCGATAACAGTGCCGACCCCGCCTTCATTCTGCGCGGTTATATCGAGGCCAAGATGGATTTGTCGCGCGTGCGTCCATACGGCTCACGGCTTTGGGCACATGAAATCATCCGTGGCGCCAAATTCTCGTCGGAATATATCTCGACCACGGTGAAAAACTGGCTTGATAGCCGTGTGGAGGTCATTCGGGGCTGGATTGACGAGGGCAAGATGGATGATGTCGAACCCTACACCCTGATGTACATGATCTTTGCCACCACCCAGCACTATGCCGACTTTGGCCGCCAGATCGAGATTTTCAACAATGACAAGCCACTGACCGACGCACAATTTGCCGAGGCCAAGGAAAATGTCGTGCGCATCATATTGAAGGGTGTTGGCCTCGCCTGATCCCCCGTTTGGGGACGTGACTGCGGCCGACGTCACCACTTCTGTATAGTTGTATCGGATTATCCGGGGACCAATTTTAGTTATTCCTGATAATCACGATGTTTGCAGACAATAATGGTGTGTATCGGACCATCACTTCGCGCTGTTTGTGGTTGTATCTCCGCTGTCCTGATCAGCGGATCTGCGTCCCTGATGACATTCCCGGCAGACGCCGAAAACGCAATTTTAGCCCAGACGCAGAACACCCCGCCTGCCAGCAATTGCAGGAAGCTGTCTGTTGGCGGCGCAGATGGCTGGGAGCCGATCACCTATATCCGTGATGATGGCCAACAGACAGGACTTGCGATCGACATTTTGCAGGACTATGCCAACCGTCACGATTTGAAGCTTGATCTCAATCTCGACATTCCCTGGACACGTGCCATTCAGATGCTCAGCAAGGGTGAACTGGATGTGATTGCCGGCGCCTATTTCACCCACGAACGCGATCAGGTCCACTTTTACAGTGCGCCGTTCGCCAATGACGACATCATGGTCTTTCAACGCAACGACAATCGCTTTCCGGTTGTCGAACTAAGCGACCTGATCGGGTATGACGGTGCGCGTCCGCAAGGCGGCAGTTACGGCGATTATATCGACCGCTTCGCCGAACAACGACTGAACATGATTTTCTCCCCCACCGGCAATCGCATCTTTGACGTTCTGATGAATGGGCGGGTCGATTATGTGATGCTGGGGCGCTTTGACGGGCTGACCAATATCTATCGCGACAATCTGATCGACGAGGTCATCGTGGTCGAACCACCGATTGACAGCAACAAGGTCCATTTCATGTTTTCACGCAAAAGCCCCTGCATGGGCCATGTCAGAAACCTGAATATCCTGATCGAACAGCTTGCCGAAGACGGAACGCTTGATCAGTGGACAGAGAACCATCTTCTTGATGTTTCCGAAGGGGCGAGTTAACGGCGGCGTGCTGCCACAATAAAAAAGCAGGGCGCATATAACGCCCTGCTTTGTATTTGGTCACCTTGAAATGGCGGGACCTATTTTTGCATCACCGTTTCATCGGCCTTGGCCAGAACCGCATGCAGCAGAACCTGCCCACCGGCATCCGACCAGTGTTTATGCACTTCTTCGATTTCATTATGGGAAATGCCATCAACACACGGGATAAAGATCATCGCGGTCGGGCACACTTGCGCCAGATAGCAGGCATCATGCCCAGCACCCGAAACGATTTCACGCGCAGAGAACCCGCCAAGTTCGGCCCCCATGCGCACCGCATCAACACAGGATTTATCGAACGGCACCGGTGCATAATAGAAGATTTGCTCAAGCTCGATCTGAAGGCCGATATCCTTGGCAATCTTTTCCACACCTTCGCGCAATGCCTTGTCCATATCGGCCAGAACCGCATCATCGGGATGGCGGAAATCAACCGTAAAGAACACCTCGCCCGGGATGACGTTGCGCGAGTTCGGATGGATTTGCATCATACCGACCGTCGCACAGGCAAGCGGGGAGCGATCCAGACCGATCTTGTTGACCAGATCAACCACGCGCGCCGCACCAAGCAATGCATCCTTACGCGTCTTCATCGGGGTCGGGCCGGCATGGGCTTCGACACCGGTGAACTTGATTTCATACCAACGCTGGCCCTGGGCATCGGTGACAATGCCGATATCCTTGCCTTCATCTTCAAGGATCGGGCCCTGTTCGATATGGGCTTCGAAATAGGCCCCCATCGGATGGGCATCAATGGTGGC
>NZ_DCAO01000031.1:0-6882 GCF_002311515.1 Thalassospira sp. UBA1131 | reverse complement strand
CCCTCTGCCTTGCACCAGTCGATGAACAGATCACGGCTTTCACGGTCAAGATCGGTCAGCGCCAGACGGCAAACGCCGTCCTTTGCGGTTTTGCCGATCTTGGCCATTTCCATCAGGCTATCCCAAAGGCGGTCACCATCAATTGACAGGTTACGTACACTGGGTTGAGCAGTCATTCGTCAGTCCTTTTGGTTTTGGTGGCGTTTGCACGGATGGCTTATTCAGCAGCCACGCGCATGGGATTAAGCGGATGTTCGGGCCAGGTCATCGGCGGCTTGTCGGTCTTGACCGGTTCCATGGTGATGCAATCCGGGACCGGGCAGATGTGATAGCAAAGGTTACAACCCACGCATTCCTCATCGACCACTTCAAACAGACGGCCGCCTTCGGGCTTGTCGGTCATGGTGATTGCCTGGTGCGAGGTATCTTCACACGCAATATGGCAACGACCGCACTCGATGCAGTTATCCGGGTTGATCACCGCCTTGGTGTCGAAGTTCATGTTAAGCTCGTTCCAGTCGGAAACCTGCGGAACGGCAGCACGGGTGAACTGTTCGACACTGGTATAACCCTTGTCATCCATCCACTGGCTCATACCATCAATCAGGTCATCGACCACACGGAAGCCATAGATCATCGCAGCCGTGCAAACCTGAACGGCGTTCGATCCAAGTGCCATGAATTCAACGGCATCTTTCCAGGTGGTGATGCCCCCGATACCGGAAATCTCAAGATCGCGGGTTTCGGGTGTGCGGGCGATTTCAGCCACCATGTTCAGCGCAATCGGCTTGACCGCCGATCCGCAATAGCCGCCATGCGTGCCCTTGCCGTCAACAACCGGCTCCGGGATCATGTTGTCGATATCGACCGAAACGATGGAGTTAACGGTGTTAATCAGCGATACGGCATCCGCCCCGCCCTTAAGCGCGGCTTCGGCCGACCACAGGATGTTGGTGATGTTCGGGGTCAGCTTGGTAAAGACCGGAATATCGACCGCATCCTTCACCCACCGGGTGACCTGTTCGACCATTTCCGGCACCTGACCGATGGCCGATCCCATGCCGCGTTCGCACATGCCGTGCGGGCAACCAAGGTTGAGTTCCAGACCATGCACACCGCTTTCGGCGATCTGCTGGGCCAGGTCCTTCCAGGCGCGTTCCTCGATCGGGGCCATCATCGATCCGATGATGACGTGATCAGGATACTCTTTCCGGCATTCGCGAATTTCCTGAAGGTTGGTGGCAAGCGGACGGTCGGAAATCAGCTCGATATTGTTGATACCAAGCAGACGCCGGTTCTGGTCATGGTGCGCGCCGTAGCGTGATGAGACGTTAACCACGGGCGGATCAATGCCCAGCGTCTTCCAGACAACCCCGCCCCAGCCTGCTTCAAAGGCACGAACGACGTTGTATTTCTTGTCCGTCGGCGGCGCGGAGGCCAGCCAGAACGGGTTTAGCGAATCAATACCGGCGATTTTGCAGCTTAGATCAGCCATTTTCTCTCTCCCTTTGGTTAGCGTTTCACGCGGATTTCAGGAATGCATCAATGGCGATGGCGGCCTGTTTGCCGTCTTCGACCGACTGAACAGTCAGGTCTTCGCCACTCTTGATGCAGTCCCCACCGGCGAACACGCCCGGGGCGGTTGTCTGATAGTTTTTATCGACCACGATCTTGCCGCCGGTGATCTCCATCCCGGCAAGGTCATCGGTTTTGATTTTTTGTCCGATGGCCTTCAAAATCTGGTCTGCACGCACTTCAAAGGTTTCGCCTGTGCCAACAAGTTTGCCATTGGCATCAAGTTCGGTCTTTTCGAACTCCATACCCATCAGCTTGCCATTGGCCTTGATCGCAACCGGCTTTGCCCAATAGCGCACAACAACGCCGTTGGTTTTGGCCAAATCCTGTTCGAACTCAGTGGCGGACATGTTTTCCGCACCCCGGCGGTAAACAAGGGTGACTTCCTCAGCCCCAAGGCGTTTGGCCTGAACCGCGGCATCAATTGCAGTGTTACCACCACCAATGACGATCACGTTGTTGCCAACCGGCATGTCGGATTTCGGTTCGGTCTGACGCAGTTTTTCAATGAAATTGATTGCATCATCAACGCCTGGGAAATCTTCGCCCTTAAGACCAAGATCATTGGTCGAGCCAAGGCCGACACCAACAAACACGGCGTCGTATTTGGCTTTGAGGTCGGCAAGGTTGATGTCCTTGCCAAGCGCCTTGTTATATTCGATTTCAATCCCGCCAATGCCCAAAAGGAATTCGACTTCGCGCTGGGCGAAATCGTTGGTCATCTTATAGGCGGCCAGACCATATTCATTAAGCCCGCCCGGTTTCGGCTTGGCTTCGAACACGACAACGTCATGGCCGAGCATCGCCGCACGGTGCGCACAGGAAAGGCCCGCCGGACCGGCACCGACAACGGCAATGGTTTTGCCGGTTTTCGGCGCACGTTTGAACGGATGGGGCAGATCGCGCGCCATCAGATGGTCAACCGCGTATCGTTGCAGGCTGCCGATCTCAACGGCGGTATCTTCGGCGACGCTACGAACGCAGGCCTCTTCACACAGCACTTCGGTCGGGCAGGCGCGTGCACAGGTGCCGCCCATGATGTTGGCCGACAAAATGGTCTTTGCCGCACCATCCGGGTTGCCGGTGCTGATTTTGCGAATGAAGGATGGAATATCAATTGATGTCGGGCATGCGGTTACGCATGGCGCGTCATAGCAATACAGGCAGCGGTTGCTTTCCGCCATGGCCTGAAGCGTGGAATAGGCCGGATGCAGATCGGAAAAGCCGTCATCTGCGTCATTGTGACCAGCACCGCCATGAACGGCACCGGAATTTGAAGCTTGCTTGGCCTGCAAGGTGGTCATTTGTTTGTCTCCCTGCCAAAAAGGCGTCCTCTCCTGACGTCATCGAGAGACAAAACAAGAATGACATTACAATCGACCGCGGGCCAAAAATGATCGCAGCTATTGCGCGATCAGAATGCAATTATGGCGTTACGTGGACGGGCGGGCCCGACCAACTCAGGGTCTCTCGTACTGACATTCTTGGCGTATCCGTTCAGACAATGCTGAACTGTTTCCCAGTATTTGATCTGCCGTGTGGTTATAGTTTCGGGGTTATCCCCGGTTGATACACGTGCAGATGCCTCTCTCTGACGGATACAGCATGTCCAATCCTGATCATTTGGTCAAGATTAAAAATCCGAATTCTTGGTTGGGTCGCAAAACACCTGCATCCGCGCTGAAAAACCGGGGTCCGGCATCACCATATCCGCATCGGGTTGCAGCCCCTTGGACATCCGATATGTCCCTGATTTGGCAACATTTTGTGCTGGCTTTATTTAGACAAACTAAAGTAACGTCATCGGACAAACCCACTTCGGAAAGCCTTCGATGACCCTTGTAAACGATGCCACCGACACCCTTCCCGACCGTCAACCGTCGGTGCGTGCCGTTGCCATGCCGTCCGATACCAACCCGACCGGGGATATCTTTGGCGGCTGGTTGATGTCGCAAATGGACCTTGCCGCCGGAACCGCCGCCGCACGCCGGGCCAAGGGCCGAACCGCAACCGTCTTTGTCGACAGCATGTCGTTCCTGCGCCCGGTCCATGTCGGCGATGAAGTGTCGTTCTTCACCGAAATCATCCATGTCGGGCGCACATCCCTTCGCATCCATGTCCAGGCCTGGCGCCAGACCCGCTTTGAAGAAACATCCGATAAGGTCACCGAAGGTATCTTTACCTTTGTCGCGCTCGATGAGGCCGGCCGCCCCCGCCCGCTTGATCCCGATCCGGAAGACGCCTTGTCCGAGGCCTGATCAAGTATCCGGGTCAAACATCCGAGCCAAGCAACGGACTTTGCAGATACGCCACAAGCAATTCTCCGACCGCGACGAAGCTGTCGATGTGAGCACGTTCATGCCCGTGCGATGCATCCAGCCCGAAACAGATCAGTGATCCGCGCGCGTCATAGCCGGCTTCAATCCCGGCGGCCACGTCGCTTCGGTAAAACTTGAACACATCGCGGGAATGCTCGATGCCGTTTGCTTCGCACAGATCAAGCAAATGGCGATTAAGCTTGCGATCAAACGGGCCGGACATGTCCTTCATCGCAATGGTCACGCCATATTCGCTGGTGTTCTGCCCCGGCGCGAAGGTGCCGTTATCAACCGCGACCAGTTCGGCAATATCATCATCAAGGATGTGCGGCGCGCCATGACCGACTTCTTCGGCAATGGTAAACAGGATTTTGCAATCGACCGGCAAGGATACCTTTCCCGTCACAAGCGCACGGACAGCCGCCAGAACAGCCGCCACACCCGCCTTGTCATCAAGATGGCGCGACACGACAAAGCCGCTGTCGGTAAATTCGGCATTGGTATCAATCGCAACCATATCCCCGACATTGATGCCAAGGGCCACCACATCATCACGATTGGCAACCCGCGCATCCAGACGCAGCTCAAGCTGTTCCCATGTAACCGGCTGGCTTTCGATTTCGGTGTTATAGGTATGGCCTGATGCCTTGATCGTCAGGATCGTCCCGCGTGTTGTTTTGCCGTTATCGGAATAGACCGTCACGCGCGCCCCTTCGGCAAAGCGCGAAGACCAATGCCCGATCATGGCGACTTCCAGTCGGCCATTATCCTTGATCTGTTTGACCATCGCGCCGAGCGTATCAAGATGGGCTGCGACCGCACGGTCGGATCCCTTGGTCTGGCCCGGAATGACAGCCCGGATCGCACCCCGCCGGGTTAGTTCAAACGATATTCCCATATCGCGCAACTCGTCACAGACGAAGTCCACGGCGCGCTCGGTCATGCCCGTCGGGCTGTCAATCGTCAGAAGCCTTGCCAGAACCGCACTGAGATATTGTCGATCAATATGGGTTTCAGACATGATACCCGTCCTTAAATTCTTGTATAATGTCGGCTCAAAGATCAGTGTTTGGTTGCGATACCCGAAAGTGCTCGCAATTCGGCACTGGGTGACAAGTCACGCGGCAGATCGATATTGCCCGACCGGAAAAAGCGGTTTTCGACCACCGCTTCCTGTTCTTCCATCAAACGTTGGGCGGCACACATGTGTTGATAGGTAACCGCACGCGCCGTTTCACCATCCCCCTTGCGAAGCGCTTCGATCAGGCGGAACTGATAGTTGCGCCCCGTTTCGCGCAGTTCTGTGTTGGGCTGATCATAAATCTTTTTGCAGACCGTCAAATTCATCAGTAAATCGATCATGAAACGACAGATAAATGACAGCAGCGGATTGGGGCAAAGCTCCACCAGAACCAGATGGAATTCCAGTTCCTTGATGCGTTGGCGTCGCGCCTCCTCGATCGAGGTCGGATGGCTCGCATACCATGTCATGACCTCTTCAAGTCGTTCGAAATCGTCTTCTTCCAGATGACCGATACAGGCCGCGGCCATTTCCGGTTCCAGCAAGATACGAAGCTCGTAAATGTCGCGGATCGTAAGGTCCTTGAAAAAGAAGTAATTGGCCAGAAGTTCGACCGCGCGTCCCTCGGACACGGTATCAATAAACGCCCCGCCGCCCGGTCCGGTCCGGGTTGCGATAATCCCCTGCGTTTCCATGGATTTCAGAGCTTCGCGCACGGTCCCCTTGGATGCGCCCAACAGTGTAATCAGTTCCGCTTCCTGTGGCAGACGCTCGCCCGGACGCAGCCCGGTTTGCGCGATATAATCTTTCAGCGCGTCGGCAATGATATCGGAACGTTTTCGCTCTCGCTTGCGCGGGCGTGTGGTCAGTTCCAAGTCCTGTTTCGGCCCCTTGATCGGGTTCTTTGTCATTTGTTTTTCCCTGTCGCGCCCAAACGCATTCCGCCCCCTATTCTAACCTTTTTCAGGACCTTGTCACCGGATTGAGCGGATGCAGACATGCCGCATCGTGGTTATCCAACCCGTATTGTGTCTCCGGGACGGTGGCAACACAATCATCCTGGGCCCGCGGGCAGCGCGGCGCAAAGGCACAGCCCGGCGGCGGGGCCAGCGGATCGGGCAGTTCGGCACTGGCATCTTCGACCGTAAGGCCGCGTTTACCCGGTACTGGCGCACTATCAAGCAACAACCGGGTATAGGGATGCTGCGGCTTTTCAAACAATGCCCGTCCCGGCGCCTGTTCAACGACCCGGCCGAAATACATCACGGCCACCCGGTCACTGACCGCTTCGACCACGGAAAGGTCGTGACTGATAAACACATAGGTCAGGCCAAATTGCGCCTTGAGTTCCGCCAGAAGGTTCAAAACCTGCGCCTGCACAGACACATCAAGGGCCGAGACCGGTTCATCAAGCACAATGATTTCCGGTTCTGCCGCAAGAGCGCGCGCAATGCCGATGCGCTGTGCCTGCCCGCCGGAAAATTCATGCGGATAACGATCAAGAAATTCCGGACGCAGATTGACCGCATCCATCAATTCCTTCATCCGCTTGTCAAGCGCATCGCCCGAAAGACCGCGCAAATGACGTAGTGGGGCCGCCAGCGTTTCTCGGATCAGCTTGCGCGGATTAAGCGAACTGATCGGGTCCTGAAAGACATATTGAATGCGCTTGGACAGGGCATGGCGATCCTGGGCGATCAGATCATTCATATCCGATCCGGTCAGGGTAATATTGCCCTCTGTCGGACGATCAAGCCCGACCAGCATGCGCGCCAGCGTGGACTTGCCACAGCCTGACTCCCCGACAATACCCAGTGTCTCTCCCTTGCGCACGGCAACATCAATGCCGCGCACAGCATAGACAGTCGGCTTGCGCCCGCCCAAAAGCGTACGGCCACCGCCAAAGGTGCGAACAAGATCGCTGGTTTGCAAAACGACGTCAGACGTCTCAGACATTTGCCGCCTCCA
>NZ_DCAO01000131.1:18712-26411 GCF_002311515.1 Thalassospira sp. UBA1131 | reverse complement strand
AAAAGAAAAACCGGGTTGCGTCACGTGCAACCCGGTTTCTTGAAGTCAATCGTGTCAAGAAACAGACACGTTATTCCATATTGAGGATAATGGTCTTCTTGTAGGTGAAGTGTTCAAGCATGCTTTCAAGCGATGCTTCCTTGCCAAGACCGGAAAGCTTGATCCCGCCATAAGACAGGTTCGGCTGGACAACAAGGTTCTGGTTGACCTGAACAAAGCCCGCTTCGAGGCGCTTGGTAGCAACAAGTGCGGTTTTAAGGTCCGTCGTCCAGACGGTGGCAGCCAGGCCAAAGTCGCTGTCATTGGCAAGTTCAAGGGCCTCTTCAAAGGTTTTGAACTTGAACACGCAGGCAACAGGGCCAAAGATTTCCTCGCGGGCAATCCGCGCGTTCGGATCGACATTGGTAAAGATCACCGGACGGACAAACAGGCCATCGGAAAGGGCGCTGTCGGTGGGAAGGGCGCTTAGTTCATTCTTTGTCGCGCCTTCCTTTTCGCCGACTTCGATATAGCCACAAACCTTGTCGAACTGTTTGCGGTTGATGATTGTGCCGATGTCGGTTTCTTCATCCAGCGGATCACCCATTTTAAGGGTGTTGACCTTATCAATCAGGCGTTTGACGAATTCGTCATGCAGGCTTTCATGCACCAGCATGCGCGACGCCGCCGTGCAGCTTTGTCCCTGACGGGTAAAACGCATGCCGCCAATCGCACCGGCAATCGCCTTATCAAGGTCGGCATCACCCATGACGATCATCGGGGATTTGCCACCCAGTTCAAGGGTGACCGGAATGAGTTTTTCGGCAGCGGCGCGATAGACCGTGCGGCCGGTTTCAACCGATCCTGTGAAGGAAACCTTTTTGACATCCTTGTGTTCAACCAGCGGGCCACCACAAGACGGGCCAAAGCCCGACAGGATGTTAAAGACGCCAGCCGGGAGAACTTCCTGCATGATCTGACACACGCGCAGAACCGCAAGCGGGGTATCTTCGGCGGATTTGACGACGACTGCGTTACCGGCAACCAGTGCCGGGGCAACCTTGATCGCCATCAACATCATCGGCACGTTCCACGGAATGATCGCACCGACAACGCCAACGGCCTCACGCGTGGTCAGGGTCATCATGTTCGGGTTGAACGGAACCGTTTCACCTTTCAGCTCGGACGCAAGCCCGCCGAAAAAGACGAACATATCGGCCAGAACCGATGCCTCAACCCGGCTTTCGGTGCGAAGGGCCTTGCCCGATTCAAGGGCGACCAGACGGCCAAGTTCCTCGGCATGTGACATCAGGATACGACCGCATTCGGCCAACAGCTTGCCGCGCTCACGCGCCGGGCGTTCGGCCCAGTCCTTCTGGGCGGCCTTGGCGGCGGCGACTGCAATCGCGACGTCATCGGCGTCACCGTCGGCTGCCTGACCGATGACCTTGCCCGTGGCAGGATTAAGAACATCAAAGGTCTTGCCGTTTTTCGGGGCGACAAGTTTACCGTTGATCAGATGATAACCGGACAGCTCCTTGGCCAGAACGGATGGATCAAGGATCGGATCGATGGGCATTTCAGGCTCCCTGTGGGTTGGCGTGCATCTGCGGTAAACCGCGCGGGGCGCACGATATTGGTTATTTGGTATTGGTTTACCAAATTATCGACAGGGCGATGCAATATCAAGCGCAATTAGTACCATAATCGGTGTCGTGCACATGCAAGTCGCATGACAGGCGGCAAGAGGGCTGTTACCCTAACTCAAAGGCCAGCCCGGCGGCGGTACGTGTCTGGGCGCCTGATATTGGTAAACGATGGAGTATATTGTGCCACGTCATTTCGATACGACGTTCGATGTTGTTAAGGAACTCAAGCCTTCCTATCCGGTGTATTGCCTTAGACCCAATATTCTTCGAGAAACAGCGCAGCGCTTTGTCGAAATGTTCCCGGGAGACGTCCTGTATGCGGTGAAATGCAATCCGCATCCGGAGGTCATGCGATATCTTCACGAAGGCGGAGTGCGTCATTTTGACACCGCTTCGCCAGAGGAAATCTCGATCGTGCGGCGGCAATTCCCGGGGATGAAGGCCTATTTCATGCATCCGGTCAAAAGCCGCGATGCCATCCGCAATGCCTATCGGGTATTCGGGATTGATCACTATGTGATTGATACCGCCGAAGAGCTTGAGAAAATTCGCGAGGAAACCGAGGGTGACACGAACCTGGTGATCCATGTGCGTCTTGCAACGCCGCCTGCCGGTGCGACCTATAACCTGTCAGCAAAGTTTGGTGCGCGTCCGATGGTGGCGGCCGAGCTTTTGAAGAAGGTTGATGAATACGGTTACCATGCGGGCTTGTGTTTCCATGTCGGGTCGCAATGCACGACACCGACCGGGTATCGGATCGCGGTCGAGCTTATCCGTCAGGTCGTTGATTTTTCCGGTGTGAAGGTCAAGCATATCGACGTTGGTGGCGGTTTCCCCGGCCAGTATATGAACCAGCGCGGTGCCAGCCTTGAAGAGTTCATGGACGAGATCAAGGATTGTATCCGCTGGCTTGATATGCCTGATACCACCTATATGTGCGAACCGGGCAGGGCGCTGGTATCGAGTGGTATTTCCCTGATCACGCAGGTGCATCTGCGCAAGGAAGATACGCTGTTTATCAATGACGGTGTTTACGGCAGCCTGTCGGAAACCGTGACCGGACAATTGCGTTATCCGGTGCGCCCATTGCGCATTGAAGGTGATTTCGATCCGGAAGAAACGCTGGAATTCACCATCTATGGGCCGACCTGCGACAATATGGATGTCTTGCCGGCGACCGTGACCTTGCCTGCCGATATCCGCGAAGGCGACTGGATCGAGTTTGGTCACATCGGGGCATATAGTAATGCGCTGGCCACCCATTTCAACGGTTTCCACCCCGAGGTGCAGGTGACGGTCAGTGAAGCGTTCCCCTATATTGACGGGGAGTTCCCGTCGGTTGCGCTGGACTAGCGCCGCAAGGCAAAAACAGTCTGACTGACAGACAAAATCGGTCATTGCGGTAAAAAGGTACTTGTTTACCTATAATGGTTGGTTGCACTATGCTGCCCGCAGAAAAGACCGGCAGGGGAAACCTGCCGGTCAAAACGAATTCTCGGGGAAGCAGTACAGTGACCAACAGCCTTTTTATGCGCATCCGTGATCGGTTTCCGGCCGATCTGTCATCAGTTCTGATTGAGACGCCTGATGGCAAGACTTATAGATATGGCGATGCGGACACAGCATCGGCCCAGATTGCCGGTCTTCTGACGTCGCTTGGTGCGAAAAAGGGCGACAGGATTGCCGTTCAGGTCGATAAATCCCCCGAAGCACTGTTTCTTTATCTTGGCTGCATTCGTGCGGGCCTTGTTTATTTGCCGCTGAATACCGCTTATCAGGCGGGCGAGCTTGCCTATTTCATGGATAACGCATCGCCGGTGATCTTTGTTGGTCAGCCCCATCGTGAAGATGAGGTCAAGGCAATCGCGGATGAGCAGGGCGTTGCCTATGTTCTGACACTGGGCATGCAGTCTGAGGGCAGCCTGATGGATGGGGCGGCATCGCAAGCATCGGACTTTGCGCCGGTCGCGTGCGAAGACGATGAATTGGCAGCCATTCTTTATACGTCGGGCACAACGGGCAAGCCCAAGGGTGCGATGATGACCCAGATGAACCTGTGGTCCAATGCATCAACGCTTGAAAAGCTTTGGGGCTTTAAGGCCGACGATACCCTGCTGCATGCCTTGCCGATCTTCCATACCCACGGGCTTTTCATTGCCTGTCATTGTGTGATGCTGTCGGGATCGAAGATGTTCTTCCTGCCGAAATTTGATCGTGACCAGGTGATGGCGCTTTTGCCGCGCAGTACAGTGATGATGGGGGTTCCGACGTTTTATGTGCGTCTGTTGTCGGGCGATGATTTCACCAAGGACGTGACCGCAAACATGCGCCTGTTCATTTCCGGGTCTGCGCCGCTTCTGCCCGAGACTTTTACAGCCTTCAAGGAGCGGACAGGCAAGGCGCTTTTGGAGCGCTATGGCATGACGGAAATGGGCATGGCGACATCCAATCCGCTGGATGGCGAACGCATCGTTCATACCGTTGGCCCGGCATTGCCAAATGTCGAAGTGCGCGTGTGTGATGAAGACGGCAATGTCCTGGGTACGGATGAGATTGGTGTGCTGGAAGCACGCGGGCCGAACGTTTTTGCCGGTTACTGGCAGATGCCCGAAAAAAACGCCGAGGAATTCCGTAAAGACGGGTTCTTTATCACCGGTGATATCGCCAAGATCGATGCCAAGGGCTATGTCCATATTGTCGGGCGCGCCAAGGATCTGGTCATTTCCGGCGGGTTTAACGTTTATCCCAAGGAAATCGAAACCCTGATCGACAAGATGGAAGGTGTTGTTGAAAGTGCCGTGATCGGCGTTCAACATCCCGATTTTGGTGAGGCGGTTGTGGCTGTGATCGTACCAGAAGAAAAAGGCGGCTTAAGCGAAGAGGGCGTGATTGCCGCGATCAAGTCCGAGCTTGCCAACTTCAAGGTGCCCAAGCGCGTGTTCTTTGTCGATGAATTGCCGCGCAATGCGATGGGCAAGGTGCAGAAGAATGTCCTGCGTGAAGAGCACAAGGCCCTGTTTGCCAACTAAGACAAAGCAGGCAAAGCGGACCTTTTAGCGGCGATTCCAAAATCCGGACAAAGAAAAACCCCGACAGATACTGTCGGGGTCTTCCTCATGGACGCTACGGTCGTGGCTTAGCGACCGAAAGCAACACGGTGTGCTACATCGTCGATCATGTCGCGGTTCAGACCGATGTCTGCCAGTTCGCGCGGGTCAAGCTTACGCAGCGCAGTCTGGGTCTGGTACTGAACGCGCAGAGCGCGAAGGAAAGCAAAAATCTTGGTTACGATCATTTCATCACCTATTTCAAACCGGCCGATTATTCGGCGTCTGTTCAGTTAACCGGCATGTTCTCACCGAGATATTCCGCACAGGAATAGTTAGCTGGTTTGACGTGTCGGTTTGCATGGGATGTATCGAATGATCAACTGCTTGGTGGCGCATTCATCAGTCGATACGTCCTATTCATTTCGTGAAGGCAATCTAAGGGTGATTGCGGATATAATCCAATGCGTTTTTTGCATGTCTGCGGATTGAAAAGCGCAGAAATCCCTGAAATCTCTCGTTAACTGTTCTAAAGTGGATGGCTGATGCAGATTTAATGCTTTTTATTGCCATGCGTGTGGTGCATGGGTAATGAAGTTGCGTGATGTGTTCTGGTTGATTATCCGCGTTTGTGGTGTTGCGAATAATTTTGGGTGTAATTAGCGCGCTAATCGGTTTGAATACGCCGGAATTTTAATAACGTGCCGTTCGTGTGGGAGAAATGACGATGAGTGCCAATCGGTTGCAACTGGATTTTGCGCAGGCCCTGGATGCCTATTTGCGCTATGCACCGCGTCTGCCACAGGTCGCGCCCGATGCCGTGCCCGCAGCAACCGATTATGTCGATAATCTTCTGGCGATTGCCGATCAGTTTGATCTGATCGTGTTTGATGCCTTTGGCGTGCTCAATAGCGGACAAAGTGCGATTCCCGGTGCGGTCAAGACGGTCGCGACCTTGCAGAAAATGGGCAAGAAGATTGCGGTTGTCACCAATGATGCCTCAAGCTCCGGCGAGGCTATTCTGGCGCGTCATCGCAAGCGCGGCTTTGATTTTGACAATAACAGCCTGATCAGCAGCCAGCAGTTTGTCGCCCCGCTGATGGGCGAATATGCCGACATCTCCCATTGGGGGGCAATGGCGCCGACCGACTGGCCATTTAACATTCTGCCCGGTCGGGTAGAGCCGCTTGGCAGTGACCCTGCGCTTTATGACGGCGTTGGTGGCTTCCTGTTGATTGATTCTGATAGTTGGACCGATACCCAGCAAGCCCTTCTGGAGAAGAGCCTTAAGGATAATCCGCGGCCGGTTCTGGTCGGTAATCCCGATATCTGTGCGCCGATGGGTGATTTCCTGTCGGTTGAGTCGGGGTATTTCGCGCATCTGGCGGGGGATGCATCCGGTGTGATGCCGCAATGCGTTGGCAAACCGTATCACCATGTGTTTGAGGAAGTCCTGAAACGCCATCCCGGTGTTGATCGCAGCCGTGTGCTGATGGTCGGCGATACGGTGCATACCGATGTGCTGGGTGGATTGGCGTCAGGCATCAAAACCCTTTTGGTCCATCAGGGCGGGTTCCTTGATGGACAGGATATTGAAGGCGTATTTGCCCGATCCGGTCTGCGTCCGCATTTTTGCGCGCGGGCGATTGGCCATGGCATTGAAGATGATGCGGATGGCATTGCGGCGAAGTCCGCATGATTTGATGTTCGCCTCCCAAAACAAAAGGGCCTCGATTGAGGCCCTTTTTTATTGCTTGTCGTAGCGGCGCAGAAATCAGCCTTCCAGTGCCTCGGCGACTTCAATCGCGCTATAGGTCAGAACACCGGATGCCCCGGCACGCTTGAAACACGACAGGGTTTCAATCGCACAGCCGATATAATCAAGCCAGCCATTCTGACCAGCCGCACGCATCATCGCGTATTCGCCAGATACCTGATAGGCGAAGACCGGCACGCCGAATTCCTGTTTGACGCGATAAAGCACATCAAGATAGGGCAGGCCCGGTTTGACGATGACCGAGTCTGCGCCTTCATCAAGGTCATAGGCGACTTCGCGCATGGCCTCATCGCTGTTTGCAGGATCGAGTTGATAGGTTTTCTTGTCAGCCTTGCCAAGTGCACTGGCCGAGCCGATCGCATCACGGAACGGGCCATAGAAGGCGGATGCGTATTTGGCCGAATAGGCCATGATCTGAACGTTTTTGAGGTTTGCTTCCTCAAGGATCTTGCGGATCGCACCGATGCGGCCATCCATCATGTCCGACGGTGCAACCACATCACAACCTGCCTGCGCCTGAACAAGGGCCTGACGGACAAGGGCCTCGGTCGTTTCGTCATTTAGGATCTGACCATCGACAACAATGCCGTCCTGTCCGTCGGCATTGAAAGGATCCAGCGCGACATCGGTGATGACGCCCAGATTGGGGCAGGCATCCTTGATCGCCTTGACCGCGCGGCACACGACGTTGTCGGGGTTATAGGCTTCGCGGGCGTCCTTGGTTTTCAGGCTGGCATCGATATAGGGGAACAGGGCAAGGGCCGGAATGCCAAGCTTTTCGGCATGTTTGGCGGTTTCAACCAGAACATCGACCGACTGGCGTTCAACGCCGGGCATGGACGGGATCGGTGTGCGTTCGTTTTTGCCATCAATGACAAAGACAGGCAGGATCAGGTCATGGGAGGTCAACCGCGTTTCCGCGACCATGCGGCGCGACCAGTCGGTCATTCGGTTGCGGCGCTGCCGGGTGCTGGGGAAGGTGCCATAGGCGAATTTGTTGACCATGATCTGTTCTCTATAATGTGAGGCTGGGCAATTTATGGGACAGATTGCGCCGTTGATCAACCATTGGCCGCAATTTGCAAACGCCTGCGCATGGTTAACAGGTAAACCGGAATAATCATGGCCAGGAATGCTGATGTCAGGGCAAAGGCCGTGACCAGTCCGAGGGCTTCACCAATCGCACCGATCACCGGTGGTCCGGCCATGATGGCGGAGTAGCCGGTTGCGGCAATGATCGAAACAAC
>NZ_DCAO01000131.1:17136-18555 GCF_002311515.1 Thalassospira sp. UBA1131 | reverse complement strand
GATGCCAGTACCGAACTTGTCAGCAATACCGGCACGCGACCATACCGGGTGACCAGTGCATCACCGGAAAGGCGGGTGGCGGCCATGGCAAAGGAATAGATGGCAAAGCCGACTGCGGCCAAGGTCGGCCCCGATGACAGTTCGGAATTCATGAATACCGTCGCCCAGTCGGTCAGGACACCTTCACCGAACTGGCCGATAAAGGCGCAAACCCCGAATGGCAACAGCATCAGGAACAGATTGCGATCCTTGGTCTTTGCAACCGTGGTTTGGCTGGCATCCTTAGGGCCAGCCAGATGTTCAGATGCGGCGTGATCCGAAAGAAGTCCCGCTTGTGCGATGATGTGCGCGATCAGGAAAATAGAAAGCACGATTGGCAGATGGAATTCATTGCCAATGGGCAGGGCGAACCATGCGGCGGCAATGCCTGCGCCGACGAAACCGCCGAGACTCCAGAAACCATGTAACCCGGACATGATGCTGCGGCCCTTGACGCGTTCGACCTGCAGGCCATTGGCATTCATCGCGACATCCAGAAAGGCACCGGAAAAGCCAAGGGCGAACATCGCGATCGAAATGCTGAGATAATCGGGCATGAACGCGGGCACGCCGACCGCGATGAAATAAAACAGCCCCGAATAACGCACCACGCGTTCGCTGCCAAACCGGTCTGCCAGTCTTCCGGCGACCGGCATCACGGCAAGCACACCGATGGCCGCCGCCAGCAAAATGCCGCCAAGTTCGTCATGGCCAAGGCCAAGGCGTTCCTGCACCAGCGGTATATGCGGCACCCAACTTGAAAATGCGGCACCATGCAAAAAGAAGATGGCGCGCACCCGGTTATGGGCAGTGGCGTGGGTTTGCATTTAACAAGTTTCTCCGCAAGGCGAGGGAAGGCGATCAGGCCTGAATGACGTTCAAACCACGCCGGGTGTAATTGGCAAGATAGCCGTTTGAAAGTTTACGCCCGGTGACGAGATGGGAAATCGCATCAATGTCGCAGACCCGGTGCGGCAGACTGGTTTCAAGTTTATCGGCGGTGGTGATGGCAATGACTTCGGCAGATTGGGCGATCATGGCTGCCTTGGTGGCGCGTTCTTCGGTGCTGCTGGTCGACAGGCCTGCCTCGGGGTGAAGTGCGCAGGTGCCAAGGAGTGCGATATCGGCATTAAAGTTTCTGAGTTGATCAAGGGTCGTCGGGCCGCACACCACCATGTCTGTTTTGCGAAGCGTGCCGCCCAAGATGATGACCTCGGCATTCGGATGACTGGCGAGCTCGACTGCGATCATCGGATTGACCGTAATCACCGTGCCGCGAAAGGATGGTTTGAGGTTGCGTGCAACTTCACACACGGTGGTGCCGCTATCGAAAAACGCCACGCAATCATCGGGGATCAGTTCGCGTGCGGCCTTTTGGGC
>NZ_DCAO01000131.1:5602-16977 GCF_002311515.1 Thalassospira sp. UBA1131 | reverse complement strand
TCTTCCTCCATCTGGCGCAGATCGCGGCGGATGGTATCAAGGGATGCGTGAAACAGGGCGGCCAGATCGTGGATATGAACCGTGCCCTGGCTGCGCAGAAGTTTCTGGATTTCTTCCTGACGGCTTGAAACACTCGACATCGATATGCCTGTTTTGCATGTTGTGCATGTATTGCCGATATTGGTTAGCCCGGACATGCAAAAGCGTCAATAGAAAAACCGGCCAGACGAGGATCTGACCGGTTTTGCGGAAAAGCAGTCTTTGGCGGTTTATTAGGCTTTATCAAGTGCCTGGGTCAAATCCGCCAGAATGTCATCAATATGTTCGATGCCAATCGACAGACGGACATAGCCATCGGTCACACCAGATGACAGGCGATCTTCCTCTGAGAGCTGGCTGTGAGTCGTGGTGGCCGGATGAATAGCGAGCGAGCGCGTGTCGCCAATATTGGCCACGTGGTAGAACAGCTCCAGCGAGTTGATGAATTTCTCGCCGGCATCTTTGCCGCCGGCCAGTTCAAAGCCCATCAAAGAGCCCAAACCACCCTTGAGGTATTTGTCCGCACGACGGCGGGCTTCGCCATCCTGTTTGCTGGGATGGATGACCTTGGTGACTTTCGGGTGGGATGCCAGGAAGTCGGCAACCTTGAGCGCGTTTTCGCAATGGCGTTCCATCCGAAGCGGCAAGGTTTCCATTCCCTGAATGGTCTGGAAGGAATTGAACGGCGATGCCGCGGCACCAACATCGCGCAGCAACGTGCAGCGCAGTTTGATTGCGTATGCCACCGGGCCAATCGGTTTGACGGCCTCGGTCCAGACGGCCCCGTGATAGCTGGGATCCGGTTCGTTCAGAAGCGGGAAGCGTTTGGCGTGTTTTTCCCAATCAAACTTGCCCGAATCAACAACGATGCCGCCAACCGAGGTGCCGTGACCGGCAATGAATTTGGTGGTCGAATACATCACGATGCTGGCACCGTGGTCGATCGGTTTACAGATCACCGGGGCGGCGGTGTTATCGACGATCAACGGAATGCCCAGATCATCGCCGATATCGGCAACCTCGCGGATCGGGAAGACTTGCAGTTTCGGGTTGGGCAGGGTTTCGGCATAGAAGGCACGCGTCTTGTCATCGGCAAGGCGACGGAAGTTTTCCGGATCGGCCGGATCGGCAAAGCGGACTTCGATGCCCATCTGTTTGAAGGTGTTGGCAAACAGGTTCCAGGTGCCACCATAAAGGTCGGTGGAACTGACGATGTTGTCGCCTGCCTGCGCAATGTTCAGCACCGCAAAGGTCGATGCCGCCTGGCCTGATGCCAGTGCAACCGCCGCAGCACCGCCATCAAGGGCCGCCACGCGCTGTTCAAGCACATCATTGGTCGGGTTCATCAGGCGGGTATAGATGTTGCCCAGTTCCTTAAGCGCAAAAAGGTCTGCGGCATGCTGGGTGTCGCGGAACTGATAGCTGGTGGTTTGATAGAGCGGGACGGCGACAGAACCGGTTGTCGGTTCGGCGCGATAGCCTGCATGAAGGACAATTGTTTCCGGCTTGGTCGAAGACATGATGACTGTTTCCCTGATTTATTGTGATTCCTGAGGCGAGGAGGGTATGCGCAGCGGCCCTGTATTCGCAAGGAAGATTTGGCGAAATGCCAGAGTGCTATGCACGTGATGGGCGTTCAGGATGAGAATTGTGATAATTCGGTACGATTATACCGAATGAATTGACAAGCAGCAGATTTCACGTTTACGTAAAGGGAAAATAGAAAATTAAAAGAGGCGGCGATCCAATGGAATTCAACCTGTCTGAAGATCAGCAGGCATTTGCCCAAGCTGCGCGTGATTTCGCGCAGAATGAAATGGCGCCATATGCAGGCGACTGGGATGCCAATCACACATTTCCCGAAGAAACCCTGCGCAAGGCAGCCGAACTTGGTTTTGCCGCGATCTACACCGGCGAAGAACATGGCGGCACGGGGCTTGGACGCCTTGATGCTGCGGTCATTTTCGAAGAGCTTGCGGCAGCGTGCCCGTCAACAGCGGCTTATATTTCGATCCATAATATGGCCTGCTGGATGATTGATACGTTTGGCAATGATGCGCAACGTGCGAAATATCTGCCGAAACTCGTCACGATGGAGCATTTCGCGAGCTATTGCCTGACCGAGCCGGGGGCAGGATCGGATGCCGGGTCGCTTCGCACCCGGGCCGAGCGCGATGGCGATCATTATATCCTGAATGGCGAGAAGGCGTTTATTTCCGGCGGTTCGCGCAGCGATATCTATGTCGTCATGGCGCGCACGGGTGATGACAGCCCGAAAGGCATTTCGACCTTTATCGTGCCAAAGGATGCCGAGGGGCTATCCTTTGGCAAGCTTGAAGAAAAAATGGGCTGGAACAGTCAGCCGACCGCAGCCGTTATCTTTAGTAATTGCAAGGTGCCGGTCGAAAACCGTCTGGGCGAAGAGGGCGAAGGTTTCAAATTCGCCATGAAGGGCCTCGATGGCGGGCGGTTAAATATCGCGGCCTGTTCGATCGGTGGTGCGCGTGCGGCAATGGAAAATGCCCGCGAACACATGAAAGTCCGCAAGCAGTTTGGCAAAAGCCTGGATCAGTTTCAGGCATTGCAGTTCAAATTTGCTGATATGGTGACCGAACTCGAAGCCGCCCGGCTGATGCTTCATAAAGGGGCATGGAAGCTGGATCACAAGACCGATGATGCCACGCAGTTCTGTGCGATGGCCAAACGGTTTGCCACCGATGTCGGCTTTAATGTCTGTAACGAAGCGCTGCAGCTTCATGGCGGATATGGTTATATTCGTGAATACCCCATCGAGCGGCTTTTGCGTGACTTGCGCGTGCACCAGATCCTTGAAGGTACCAATGAAATCATGCGCCTGATCATCGCGCGTGCAGCCCTGAAAGACTAGGTTATGAGCACAGTTTCAAATTCGCCGACTGAGACCGCAGACGCACCGGTTCTGTTTTCGCAGGACGGGCCGGTTGGGCGTATCCTGTTGAACCGTCCCAAGGCGCTAAACGCGCTTGATCTGGTGATGGTCGATATGATGATGGCGCAGCTGAAATCCTGGGAACAGGATCCATCGGTGAAGGTCGTCATTATTGAAGGGATGGGGGAGAAGGCATTCTGCGCCGGTGGTGATATCCGCGGCCTTTATGATGCCCGCAAGGTTGATGACGAAGAGATGCTTGATGCGTTTTATCGTCGGGAATATCACCTGAACCATTATATCGCGACCTATCCAAAGCCCTATATCGCACTGATGGACGGGATCACCATGGGCGGTGGTGTCGGGGTTTCAATCCATGGCCGGTTCCGGGTCGTAACAGAACGCACGTTGTTTGCCATGCCCGAGACCGGCATTGGCTTTTTCCCGGATGTGGGCGGGGGCTATTTCCTGCCGCGGTGTCCTGGCAAAATCGGGATGTATCTTGGATTGACCGGGGTGCGGATCAAGGCCGCAGATTGCCTTTATGCTGAACTTGCAACCCATGGGGCGGAAAGTGCGAAACTGGATGCCATCAAGAGTACACTGGCAAGTGCGGCTTGGGACGGTGATGGCTTTGCGATTGCCGAGGATATCCTCAATAAGCATGAAACGCCGTTCGGTTCAGCACCACTTTCAGAAATTCGCAGCGAGATCGATCATTGCTTTGCAGGTGACAGTGTCGCGGCGATCTTTGAAGCCTTGCGGACTGCGGCCAGTGCCTTTGGCACAGAGACCCTTGAGACGTTGCTCGGCAAATCGCCGACATCCCTTTGCGTCAGTTTCGAGCAAATCCGTCAGGGTGGCGATATGTCGCTGGCAGAGGTCCTGAACATGGAATATCGCCTGTCACAGCGCATGGTATGCAAGCCGGACCTGTTTGAAGGTGTGCGGGCGGTAATTGTCGATAAGGATCACGCGCCGAAATGGCAGCATGGCGATATCGGTCAGGTCGATCCACGCGAAGTGGCGGAATATTTCGAAAAACTGCCAAAAGACAAAGAGCTTAATCTTTAGAATGCTGGGCAGGGAACATCACCCTGCCAGATCACCATAAATTAGAACAAAACACCCAGATAGGGTGTCAGAGGAGACTTCAAATGGCGAATATCGGTTTTATCGGTCTGGGCAATATGGGCGGCCCGATGGCGGCCAACCTTGTGAAGGCCGGACATGCGGTCAAGGTATTTGATCTGTCGACAGATGCGGTGGCAAAGGCCGTGGAGGCCGGTGCCTCAAAGGCGGCATCGGTCGGCGCAGCGGCCAGCGATGTCGAATTTGTTGTCACTGTTCTGCCCGCAGGCAAGCACGTGCTGGGCGTTTATGATGGACCGGACGGTATCATTGCGCATGCCAAGCCGGGCACGGTTCTGATCGACAGTTCGACAATTGATGTGGACTCGGCCCGCAAGGCAGCCGAACTGGCCCGTGCGGCAGGTCTTGGCGTTGTTGATGCCCCGATCTCTGGCGGGACGGCCGGTGCGGCGGCAGGGACGCTGACATTCATGGTTGGTGGATCTGAAGCGGACTTTGCCAGTGCGCAGCCTATTTTGGCGGGCATGGGCAGCAATATCATCCATGCCGGTGACAGCGGTGCCGGGCAGGCGGCAAAGATTTGCAACAACATGGTGCTTGGTGTCAGCATGATCGCAGTTTCCGAGGCCTTCATGCTGGCAAAGCGCCTTGGCCTGGATGCCCAGAAACTGTTTGAGGTGTCTTCAAAGGCATCAGGTCAGTGCTGGGCTTTGACAAGTTATTGCCCGGTCCCGGGGCCGGTTCCGACGTCCCCGGCCAACCGCGATTATCAGCCGGGATTTGCGGTGGATATGATGCTGAAAGACTTGAAGCTTGCCCAGCAGGCATCAGCGGCATCTGGTGCAACAACCCCGATGGGAGCGTTGGCCGAAAGCCTGTATGCGCTTTATTCCAATGGCGGCAACGGTGGCATGGACTTTTCGGCCATCGTTAAAATGCTTGATGGCGAGAAATAGAAGTACCCAGAAGCGGTAGCAAACGAGCGGGTCCGGATTTCCGGGCCCGTTTTGTTATATGTTGCGTTGTCTGAAAATGGGAGCACAATAGACAAGTCCATTTTTGATAACAGCAGTGCATCAATGACCTCACGCTATAACACCTCGAACGAGATTTATTTTGAGCTTCGGCAAGTAGGCACCTATCTGCGGTGTACGGCCATTGACGGCAAAACAGGCGTGGAAGTGACTGTTGCCGGACCTGTCAGCCGGAATCCGGAACAACTGAAGCGCGTTGCTGCACAAAAACTTGAATACGTTCTCAAAAAGGGATAATTTATACAATATAAAGCGTAGGTGACTTTCGAAGTCAGTGTTTTATGCCAATTTCAAATCCTGTTTTGGTGATTTTCACTAAAATGTCAAAGCGGCTTGCAGGGTTTGAAATCGTGTGTCTAATGTCCTCGCTCTAATCGCGCTCTTTATGTAATGGTCGCAAAAAAGAATGACCGGCATAGAGGGTTAAAACCGGGGGTTACCCGATAACAATAAGACGGAGGCTTTGCGGGTTTGCCAGGGGGCTATGGGGAGACAGTGTCTCATCCAATCATTACATCTGTGTGTGAATTGATACCTTCTGCTGATCTGGCGAAGTCCTTGTATGTCTGTGCCAAATCTAAGGTTGTGCAATGGATTGGGCTTATTTCCTACAACAATTGATCAATGGTCTGACGCTGGGGGCCATTTATGGTCTGATCGCCATCGGTTACACGATGGTTTATGGCATTATTGGCATGATCAACTTTGCGCACGGTGAGATCTATATGATCGGTGCGTTCCATTCCCTGATTACCTTCCTGATCTGTCAGGCTGCCGGTATCAGCGGAATTCTACCTCTTACCCTTCTTTTGATGCTGTTCGTTTCAATGGTTCTGACCTCTGTCTATGGTTGGGGCGTGGAACGGGTTGCATATCGGCCGCTGCGCGGCTCATTCCGTCTGGCAGCTTTGATTTCTGCCATCGGCATGTCCATTTTCCTGCAGAACTTCGTTCAGATTTCGCAGGGTGCGCGCGTGAAACCGATGCAGCCGCTTGTTGAGGGCGGAATTACCCTGATGGAAAGCGCGAATTTCGACGTTCAGCTCAGCTATATGCAGATCGTGATTATCGTTCTGACATTTGTGCTGATGGTTGTCTTCTCGCTGCTGATTGCCAAAACCTCCCTGGGCCGCGCACAGCGTGCCTGTGAGCAGGATCGTACAATGGCAGGCCTTCTGGGTGTTAACGTTGACCGCACCATCTCGACCACGTTTGTCATGGGTGCTGCCCTGGCATCGGTCGCGGGGATGATGGTGACGTTGTATTACGGCGTGATCGACTTCTATATCGGCTTCCTTGCCGGTGTTAAGGCGTTCACCGCAGCGGTTCTTGGCGGTATCGGATCTTTGCCGGGCGCAATGCTTGGTGGTCTTCTGATCGGTCTGATCGAGGCTTTCTGGTCGGGCTATCTCACGATTGAATACAAGGATGTCGCAACGTTTGGCATTCTGGTTCTTGTGCTGATCTTCCGTCCGTGGGGTCTGCTCGGCAAGCCGGAGGTGGAGAAAGTCTGATGTCTGCTGCATTTGCTTCTTCTCGTACCAATGGCTCGGAAGTGGTCAAGGAACTTGCGTTCTTTGCCGTGATCGCGCTGTTGATGTCGGTCATGCTCCTTGGTGTCGAGACGGTTGACCGTCCGACCGGTCTGGAACTGGCTGTGCGTTGGGATCTTGTCCTGATTGCAATCGGGGCGACTGTGATCGGGCGTCTTGGCCTGATTTTCCGCCGCGAGAACATTTCACGTCTCGGCCAGGCCGTTCTGATTACGCTTTCTGCCGTTGCCGTTTTTGAAATGTTCGTACGTTTCCGCGAACTTGACGACCGTTGGGTTTCGCCGGTGGTTCTTGATATGGCGTTTGGCAGTGTGGTCAGCACCATCGTCGGTATCGCGTTTGTGGCGATCATTTTTGCCACGGCCTATTTCACGATGAAAGACAAGACCGCGGCTGATGTCGATGAAAGCGCCAAACTGTCGTCCAAAATCCAGTTGGCGTATCGTTCGAACACCAAGAAAATCGGTCTGATCGGGATTATCTTCTTTATCATTTTCCCGTTCATCTTTGGCGAAGACCGTTCCGCGATCGACCTTGCGACCCTTGTGATGATTTACATCATGCTGGGGTGGGGCCTGAACATCGTGGTTGGTCTGGCCGGTCTTCTGGATCTGGGCTATGTGGCGTTCTATGCGGTCGGGGCGTACTCCTATGCATTGCTGTCACAGAACTTCGATCTGAGCTTCTGGCTGTGCCTGCCGCTGGCCGGTATCTTTGCGGCAAGCTTCGGGATTATCCTTGGCTTCCCGGTTCTGCGTCTGCGCGGTGACTATCTTGCGATCGTGACCCTTGGTTTCGGTGAGATTATCCGCGTTGTTTTGATCAACTGGTATGACCTTACCGGTGGTCCGGACGGGATTTCGTCAATTGAACGTCCGAGCTTCTTTGGTATGGCCGATTTCTCGCGGCGTGTTCCGGACGGTGCGATTGGCTTTAACGAGCTGTTTGGCATGGAATACTCGTCCATGCATCGCCTGATCTTCCTGTACTACCTGATCCTTGTGCTGGCACTGGTGACGAACTTCGTGACCCTGCGTCTGCGCAAATTGCCGATCGGGCGTGCCTGGGAAGCGTTGCGCGAAGACGAGATCGCCTGCCGTTCCCTTGGCATCAACCCGACCAACACCAAGCTGTCGGCATTTGCCATCGGCGCGATGTTTGGTGGCTTTGCCGGTGCGTTCTTTGCAACCCGTCAGGGCTTTATCAGCCCGGAAAGCTTCACCTTCCTTGAATCAGCTGTGATTCTTGCGATTGTGGTTCTGGGCGGCATGGGCAGCCAGATCGGCGTCGTGTTGGCGGCAATTGTGATGATCGGTTTCCCGGAAATGTTCCGTGAACTCGCCGAATATCGCATGCTGATCTTCGGGGCAGGTATTGTTGCCATCATGCTCTGGCGTCCGCGCGGTCTATTGTCCTTCCGTGATCCGACCATTCTGCTCAATATGAGCCAGAAAGAAAAAGTTGCCGGAGAAGTCAAATGACCGACAACAAACTGCTTGAAGTCGAACATCTGACCATGCGTTTCGGCGGACTGGTCGCGATTGATGATCTTTCTTTCAATGCCAACAAGCGTGAAATCACAGCCATCATCGGCCCGAACGGGGCAGGGAAAACCACTGTGTTTAACTGCCTGACCGGGTTCTACGTTCCGACCGAGGGTCGCCTGACCCTTCATGCCGACGATGGCCCGCGGTTGCTGGAACGGACCGAAGGGTTCCGCATTCCACGCAACAAAGGTGTTGCCCGCACGTTCCAGAACATCCGCCTGTTTACCGGGATGACGGTTCTGGAAAACCTGATCGTTGCCCAGCATAACCGACTGATGGAGGCCTCTGCGTTCTCTCTTGCCGGTTTGTTCAACCTTGGCAAATATGCCAAGGCGGAAAAGGAAGCGGTCGAAAAGGCGGAGTTCTGGCTGGAGAAGGTCGGCCTTTATGCGCAGGCTGACTGGAATGCCGGTAACCTGCCATATGGTTCCCAGCGTCGCTTGGAAATCGCACGTGCCATGTGCACCGACCCGTCACTGCTTTGTCTGGACGAGCCGGCTGCGGGCCTTAACCCGCGTGAGTCGGCGGAACTGAACGTTCTGTTGCAGAGCATCCGTGATGATCAGGGCGTTGGCTGCCTTCTGATCGAGCATGATATGAGCGTTGTCATGCAGATTTCCGACCATGTGATCGTTCTTGACTACGGTAAGAAGATTGCTGATGGCAATCCAGAGGCCGTCAAGAATGATCCGGCTGTTATCCGCGCCTATCTTGGCGAAGAAGAGGATGACGAGCTTCCGCCGGAAGTTGCTGCCGACCTTCATCTTGATCCGAAAGCGCAGTGAGGGAGTCCATCGATATGTCCATGCTTAAAATCGAAGGTGTTCATACCTTCTATGGCAATATCGAAGCCCTCAAGGGCATTGATATGGAAGTCAATGAAGGTGAAATCGTCACCCTGATCGGTGCCAACGGTGCCGGCAAAACCACGTTGCTTATGACCTGCTGCGGTTCGCCGCAGGCCAGCAAGGGGCGCATTCTGTTTGAAGGCCAGGATATCAGTCGCATGCCAATGCATGAGATCTGCCAGCTTGGTATTCAGCAGTCGCCGGAAGGGCGTCGTATTTTCCCGCGCATGTCGGTTTATGAAAACCTTCAGATGGGCGCAATCACCCAGGATCCGAAATATTTCAATTCGGATATCGAAATGGTGTTTGATCTGTTCCCGCGTCTGAAGGAACGCATCAACCAGCGTGCCGGCACGATGTCTGGTGGTGAACAGCAGATGTTGGCGATTGGCCGTGCCCTGATGGGCCGTCCGCGTCTTCTTCTGCTTGATGAGCCGTCACTTGGTCTGGCGCCACTGATCGTGAAGCAGATTTTCGAAACGGTTGAGAAGATCAACCGCGAGAAAAAGATGACGGTCTTCCTCGTTGAGCAGAACGCATTCCATGCGCTCAAACTGGCTCATCGTGGATATGTGATGGTCAATGGCAATATCACGCTCTCGGGGACGGGTGCGGAACTTCTGGCAAACCCGGAAGTCCGCGCAGCCTACCTCGAGGGTGGCCACTAGGGAGTTCTGAGATGGAAGCGATTACGGGTACCAGCATTGGTGTCACAATCGGAATGACCATCATCCTGATGGGGTTCTGCGGTTTTATGACCGGTCAGGCCATCGCAAACACCTGGCGTCCTGCCTGGCAGCTTGTGCCTTATGCACTGTTGCTTGGCTGCGTTGACCGCTTCATGGTTTTTGCCCTGTTTGAAGGTGAGCTTCTTTCACTTTCCGGCTACATTTTTGATACGGTAATCCTGTTTGCAATCACCTTCGCGGCGTTCCGCCTGACGCAGGTGAACAAGATGCTGTCGCAATATCCGTGGCTGTATGAACGGGTTGGTCCGTTTGCGTATCGCGCCCGCGAAGGTGCTGATGTTCGCTGATATTTGCGGGGACGTTACGGGTCCCCGCATGGTTGCCCGATAACGGGCAATCATCTGGTTTGTACTTATGCGTCCCGAATACGGAGCGCTATGGTGCGAGGGAACTGAAACCGGTAATCGGCGATAAACACGGGCCGGTTTCAGATCCAAAAAGATGATTCTGTCATGGTGATGGAATCAACCTTTGGAACAGGGAGACTTCTCTTATGTCGAAAACCAAGCTCGGCCTTCTTGCCACTGCTTCCGCGCTTGTTCTTTCAATGGGTGTAGCAAAAGCTGACATCGTTGTCGCGACCGTTGGTCCGATGACCGGTCCGTATGCTGCATTTGGCGAACAGATGACCCAGGGTGCAGAGAAAGCAGTTGCTGATATCAACGCAGCTGGTGGCGTGAACGGCGAAATGCTCGTCCTCGAAATCGGCGATGACGCTTGCGATCCGAAACAGGCTGTTGCTGTTGCCAACCAGTTGGTTAGCAAAGATGTTGCACTTGTTGCTGGTCACTTCTGCTCTGGTTCCTCGATCCCGGCTTCGGAAGTTTACTTCGAAGAGGGCATCATCCAGATTTCCCCGGCTTCGACCAACCCGCAGCTGACCGAACGTGACATGGACAACGTGTTCCGTGTTTGCGGTCGTGACGATCAGCAGGGTGAAGTTGCTGGTAAATACCTGGCTGCAAACTATGGCGACAAGAAAATCGCCATCGTTCATGACAAACAGGCTTATTCCAAAGGTCTGGCTGACGAAACCAAGAAAAACCTCAATGCGAACGGCGTAACCGAAGCCCTTTACGAAGCAATCACCCCGGCTGAGAAAGACTACTCGGCTCTGGTGACCAAGCTGAAGTCCGAAGGCATCGAAGTTCTGTATTATGGTGGTTACCACACAGAACTCGGTCTGATCGTTCGTCAGATGCGCGCACAGGGCATGGACACCATGGTCATGTCTGGTGACGCGATCAACACCCTTGAATATTGGGCAATTACCGGTGATTCCGGCGAAGGCACGATCTTCACCGCATCGCCTGCAATTGAAACCGATCCGCGCAACGCCGACCTCGTCAAATACTTCGACGAAATCGGTTACAAGCCGGAAGGTTACACCCTGTTCACCTATGGTGCGATCCAGGCTTGGGCACAGGCTGCCAACAAAGCTGGTTCGACCGACTTCGAGCCGGTTGTAGATGCCCTGCATTCCGAGAAATTCGACACCGTTCTTGGCGAAATCTCGTTTGACGCCAAAGGCGACGTCGATGCTCCGGGTTACTGGATCTACACCTGGAAAGACGGTCAGTACACCGACGGTGCTATCCAGAATCC
>NZ_DCAO01000131.1:0-5504 GCF_002311515.1 Thalassospira sp. UBA1131 | reverse complement strand
ATACGAAAAACGCCGCCCTGAATGAGGGCGGCGTTTTTTCTTTCGGTATTTGACTGGGGAAGGCGTTATTTCGCCTTGCGACCCAAACCGATTTTCTTGGCAAACTGCGAACGCTGCTTGGCGTAATTCGGTGCGACCATCGGGTAATCTGCCGGCAGGCCCCATTTCGCACGGTATTCTTCCGGGGTGAGGTTATAGGTCGTGCGCAGGTGACGTTTCAGCATTTTCAGCTTTTTGCCGTCTTCAAGGCAGACAATATAATCATCGCCAATAGATTTTTTGATCGGAACAGCCGGTTTCAACGGTTCCTGTTCCGGTTCTTTTTCAACACCGTGTATATCATCAAGAGAAGCAAAGACAGTCGAAATCAGTTCCGGAATCTGTGCCGCGGCAAGCGCATTGTTGCTGACATAGGCAGATACAATGTCGACGGTCATCTGTAAAAGTTCGTCGCGATCAAGCACGCTGTTCTCGGTTTCAGCCATAATTGAAGTAATCCTTCATTTGATAAATCACATTAAACTTAATGCACTATTCAATCGGTATAGTCAAACCACAGAAAAACACAAGGTTATTTGTTTAATAGACCCTGTTTTGGTTTATAGGGATGTTATATTAAAGTTTATGCTTTGGCGGCGATGATTAAACCCTCTTAAATTTCAGATCGTACGGGAAATACAACCAAACATATTGCGCAATAATACTGTTTATATGGCTGGATCGTACTTTACGGCCATGGAGGCATTCTGATACCTGCTTGGACCTTGTTGACGGCGTTAAAGCTGACATATGTGTTCAATATACGGAGCGTTTGAACCATAACGGTTTTACTGCGTCAGTTCTGTTTGGAAAACTTGCTGTTTTGCATGAGCTGCGCGTTGGCAGTCCCGACGCTATATGCTACAAGGCGCTCAAATTTTAACTTTTGCTTTTGAATAAAGGCACGCCTATGACCGTCAAAACCCTTGCGATTGCCTCCGACCACGGTGGTGTGGAACTGAAATCAACCATTGCTGAAACCTTGAAAAAGCGCGGGATTGAAGTGCTTGATCTGGGCACAGATGGTTCGGCTTCGGTTGATTACCCGGATTATGCGCAGGCAGTGGCCAAGGCCCTTATCGATGGCAAGGCCGAGGCGGGTATTCTCGTCTGTGGATCTGGCATCGGTATGAGCATGGCAGCCAACCGTTATCCGCAAATCCGCGCAGCGCTGGTTCATGACCGTCTTTCCACGGAACTTTGCCGTCAACATAACAACGCAAATGTTCTCTGCCTTGGTGCCCGCCTTATTGGCGAAGCCACGGCACTTGATTGCGTTGATACCTTCCTGTCGACCGAATTCGAAGGCGGTCGTCATGAAGGTCGCGTCGCAAAAATGTCCTGCTCCGTCTGATTTTCTCGCCATCTGGCATCAACCGGAACGGGCAGGCGGTTCCATAGGGATCGCGTTACCCGTCACATCGCATCGAAAGAGGCCCCCGCATGTCGTTCAAAGGCTTTTTCACCACCAGCTTGGCCGAAGCTGATCCGGCACTGTACAAATCTGTCACCGACGAGCTTGATCGTCAGCAGAACCAGATCGAGATGATTGCTTCGGAAAACATCGTTTCCAAAGCGGTTATCGAGGCACAGGGCACTGTCCTGACCAACAAATACGCCGAAGGTTATCCTTCGCGCCGTTATTATGGTGGTTGTGAATATGTTGACGTTGCCGAACAGCTGGCAATTGATCGCGCCAAGGAAATCTTCGGCTGCGAGTTTGTCAACGTTCAGCCCCATTCCGGTGCGCAGGCAAACGGTGCGGTGATGCTGGCCCTTTGCAAGCCGGGCGATACCATTCTGGGTATGTCGCTTGATGCTGGTGGCCACCTGACGCACGGCGCGCGTCCTGCACTGTCGGGCAAGTGGTTCAATGCGGTTCAGTATGGCGTTCGTGAAGACGACCTGACCCTTGATTACGATCAGGTCGAAGCCCTTGCGGTTGAACACAAACCGGCGCTGATCATTGCCGGTGGTTCGGCCATTCCGCGTCAGATCGATTTCAAACGTTTCCGCGAAATCGCTGACAAGGTTGGCGCTTTGCTGATGGTTGATATGGCGCACTTTGCAGGCCTGGTTGCCGGTGGCGTTCATCCGAGCCCGCTTCCTTATGCAGATGTCGTAACCACTACCACGCATAAAACCCTTCGTGGTCCGCGTGGCGGCATGATCCTGTCAAACAACCTCGAGATCGGCAAAAAGATCAATTCCGCCGTCTTCCCGGGTCTGCAGGGTGGTCCGCTGATGCATGTGATTGCGGCCAAGGCTGTTGCCTTTGGCGAAGCCCTGCGTCCGGAATTCAAGGCATATGCACAGCAGGTTGTTGATAACGCCAAGGCACTGGCCGAAGTCCTCGTCAAACGTGGCTTTGACATCGTGACTGGCGGTACCGATACGCACCTGATGCTGGTGGACTTGCGTCCGAAGGGCCTGAAAGGCAACACGGCGGAAGTCGCACTGGAACGTGCAGGCATTACGTGCAACAAAAACGGTATTCCGTTTGACACCGAAAAGCCGACCATTACGTCTGGTGTGCGTCTTGGTACGCCGGCTGGTACCACACGTGGTTTCGGTGTTGCCGAATTCCAGCAGATCGGTGAACTGATCGGTGACGTTCTGGATGCCATGGTCGACAACCCGGAAGGCAATGCCGAAGTCGAGGCCGCCGTCCGTGCGAAGGTTGAAGACCTCTGCAAGCGTTTCCCGATCTATTCCTGATCGATTTGAGGCTTAGATAAAAATATGCGTTGCCCGTTTTGCGGACATACCGATACCCAGGTTAAGGACTCCCGTCCGACCGAAGAGCATCATGCCATTCGCCGTCGCCGGTTCTGTCCTGCCTGTGGTTCACGCTTCACGACATTTGAACGTGTCCAGTTGCGTGAATTGATGGTTGTGAAGACAGACGGGCAACGCGAATTGTTCGACCGCGACAAACTGGCGCGGTCGATCTTTCTTGCGTGTCGCAAACGCCCGATTGAAGACGAGCGTGTTGAAAAGGCCCTTAATGGCATTCAGCGTCGTCTTGAAAGCAGTGGCGAAAGCGATATTTCCACCGATACCATTGGCGAAATGGTGATGGAGGCGCTGAATGCCCTCGATCAGGTGGCTTATGTACGCTACGCTTCGGTGTACAAGAATTTCCGTGAAGCCCGCGATTTCGAACAATTCGTTGAAAAAATGCATGATGGGGAAGAAGAGGCGGACGCAGAGTAATGACAGCCCCCGCGTTTAGCGAAGACGACCGGCATTTCATGCAGGTCGCATTGAGCCTGTCAAAACGCGGTTTGGGAAATGTCTGGCCGAACCCGTCGGTTGGCTGTGTCCTTGTTTCTTCTGATGGCACCATCGTTGGTCGTGGTCACACACAACCCGGTGGCCGCCCGCATGCCGAACGTGTTGCCCTTGATATGGCCGGTCCCTTGGCCCGTGGTGCAACTGCCTATGTCACCCTTGAACCGTGCAGCCATGTTGGCAAAACGCCGCCCTGTGCAACCGGCCTGATTGAAGCCGGGGTGTCGCGCGTTGTCAGCGCGCTGACCGATCCGGATCCGCGCGTGTCGGGCAGGGGGCACAAAATGCTGGGTGATGCCGGCATTCAGGTTGATGTCGGGCTTTATGCCGATGAGGCCCGCCGTGTGAATGAAGGGTTTCTGTGCAAGGCCGAGCGTTCCCGTCCGTTTGTCACTCTTAAACTGGCATCGACCCTTGATGCGCGATCTGCGACGGCCAGTGGCGAAAGCCAGTGGATTACGGGTGCTTGCGCACGCGAAGCCGGTCACATGCTGCGTGCCAATCATGACGCCATTCTGGTCGGTGCCAAGACGGTCATCGCCGATGATCCAAGTTTGACCTGTCGCCTTTCCGGGCGCGATCACCAGTCGCCGGTGCGTGTCATTCTGGACCGCGCAGGTGACGTGCCGTTTGCTGCCAGGCTTGTCCAGACGGCCGACGACGTGCCGACATGGCTGGTGACAGCCAACAAGAATTTCGCCGAACTATCGGAAAAATTTGAAAAAACTGCGGTAAAAGTGATTTCTGCCGGATGCGCAGGCGATCATTTGGACCTACATGATGTCCTGCGTAAGCTGGCAGATGAAGGTCTGACGCGTGTCCTTGTTGAAAGTGGCGGAAATCTTGCCGCCGGTTTGATCAGGGCGGGTGTTGTCGATCGTATCATTCATTTCGTCGCGCCATCGGTGATCGGTGGTGACGGCAAGGCAATGATTGCAGATCTTGGTTTGAAACAGCTTGCAGACGCACCGCATTTCAAACGTACTTCAGTTCGTGAAGTAGGTGCAGATATTGCGCTAACCTACGATAAAATAACGGAATAAATGAATGTTCACTGGCATCATCACCGATATCGCAACCGTTCGTGCAATCAAGAAAACCGGCGACACCCGGTTTGAGTTCACCACATCGTTTGATACCTCAAAGATCGTTCTGGGGGCATCAATCGCGTGTAATGGTGCCTGCATGACCGTGATCGAAACCGGCGGTGACTGGTTTGCCATCGAGGCATCGGCAGAAAGCCTTTCGCGGACAACGCTGGGTGATCTTGTTGTCGGATCCAAGGTCAATCTCGAGCAGGCGACGCGTGTCGGCGATGAGTTGGGTGGTCACATCGTATCTGGCCATGTCGACGGGGTCGCAACGCTGACCAAACGCGTGCCAGAGGGTGATTCATTGCGCCTGACATTCGAAGTGCCCGAATCCTTTGCAAAATATATCGCCTCCAAGGGATCGGTGACACTTGAAGGTGTGTCATTGACTGTCAACGAGGTTGACGGAAACACATTTGGTATCAATCTGATACCGCATACCCAAAACGAAACCACATTGGGTTCAAAGCAACCGGGCGACCGGATCAACTTTGAAATTGATATGCTGGCACGCTACGTCGCACGCATGCTGGGCAAGGATTGATCAACAATGCCGCATAATTATCTTTCGCCAATCGAAGACGTCATCGAAGAGGCCCGCAATGGCCGGATGTTCATTCTTGTCGATGACGAGGACCGCGAAAACGAGGGCGATCTGGTTATTCCGGCCCAGATGGCAACGCCCGATGCCATCAATTTCATGGCAACCCATGGCCGCGGCCTGATTTGCCTGACGCTTGAATCTGAGCGCTGCGACGAGCTTGGCCTGACCATGATGAGTGCGCATAACGGCACGCGACACGAAACAGCCTTTACCGTATCGATCGAAGCCAAGACTGGCGTGACCACCGGTATTTCCGCCCCTGACCGCGCGCGGACTGTGGCCGTTGCGATTGATCCGACTGCCGGTCGCCACGACATCGTGACACCGGGCCATGTATTCCCGCTCCGTGCACGTCCGGGTGGGGTTTTGGTGCGGGCCGGTCACACAGAGGCGTCTGTTGATATCGCACGGCTTGCGGGCCTGAACCCGTCGGGTGTCATTTGTGAAATCATGAGTGATTCGGGTGAAATGGCGCG
>NZ_DCAO01000032.1:47586-48376 GCF_002311515.1 Thalassospira sp. UBA1131 | reverse complement strand
TCAGCACCAGATGGTCTATTCCGCCCTTAAGGGCAAAATGGGCGGCGACCTGCATGCGCTGGCCCTGCAGACCTCTGCGCCGGAATAAGGTCATTCAAGATAAAACTTTGGCAAAGCACCTCGCCACCACGAACCGCTTCGCCAAACCAAACTCAGGGGCCGTTTGCCTTCGGCCCCTGTTGCCTTTCCGATCGAACTGAGCTGGTCCGAAGACTTAAGCGGCCGGTCACAGCCCCATTCACTGACCACGGCTTGAAATTATGTCTTCTCAAGAAAAACCGGCACTGATCGGCCCCGGCCCCCTCGCCGGGCTTGGCGCCTTCATCTTCTGGGGGTTTTTCGGCCTGTATTTCAAACAGGTCGCCTTTGCCACCCCGCTTGAAATCCTGTCGCACCGCATTGTGTGGTCAGCACTTCTCACCCTTCTGCTGGTGTTTGTTCTGGGTCGGCGCAAGAAACTGCTTGAGCTGATTTCATCAGCACGCACCGTCGGGCTTTTGTTTCTTTCTAGCCTTCTGGTCGCCGGGAACTGGTTGCTTTACATCTGGGCTGTCAATAATGCCCATGCCCTGGAAGCAAGCCTTGGCTATTACATCATGCCGCTGATCATGCTGATCCTGGGCCGCATTTTCTTTGCCGAAAAACTCAACCGCATTCAGATCATCTCCGTTCTGATCTGCGCGGCCGGGGTTCTGAACCTTCTGGTTTTTTATGGCAATATGCCCTGGGTCGCCGTCGGCCTTTCGACCTTGTTTGGCTTTTACGGTGTGATTCGCAAATTCGTCCCGGC
>NZ_DCAO01000032.1:43281-47457 GCF_002311515.1 Thalassospira sp. UBA1131 | reverse complement strand
GGGCTTGGCGTTTGCACGACAGCCCCGCTTGTGTTGTTTGCCTTTGCGGCGCGCAACATGAAATTCTCGGCCCTTGGATTGATGCAATATCTCAATCCGACCATCCAGTTCTTTGTCGCGGTTCTGATTTTCGGCGAGATCTTTACCGAGGCCCACATGATCACCTATGCGCTGGTGTGGTTCGGTCTGGGTATTTTCACCTGGGATAACCTGCGTACCGCGCGGCAAAATCGCGCCAAGAGTTGACAGAACCGCAGGTTCCAGCCATATCTTCGCCCATAAAAGTTTAACCTGAATTCGCGGCCCGAACAGGGCCCCCAAGCCAAGGACAATCATCATGACCGACAATCCGGTATTCGAACGCATCCAGAAAGACGTCAATGACAATGACGTCGTCCTGTTCATGAAGGGTACCGCAATGTTCCCGCAGTGCGGCTTCTCTGCCGCTGTTGTTCAGGTCCTGGCCGAGCTTGGCGTTCAGTTCAAGGATATCAACGTGCTGGTCGACCCGGCGATCCGTCAGGGCATCAAGGACTTCTCCAACTGGCCGACCATTCCGCAGCTTTACGTCAAGGGCGAGTTCCTTGGTGGTTGTGACATCGTGCGTGAAATGGCCGCCAGCGGCGAGCTGTCCCAGCACCTTAAAGACAAGGGCGTTGCCGTTGCCGCCTAAGGCGCGACAAACAAGTCCAATCAAAACGCGCTGTGCAGGTTATCTGCCAGCGCGTTTTTTGTGCCCGGACCATCGCAAAACTCGCCAAATGCGATCATATCCCGTTCTGGATAAAACTATTTCTTGATGGTTTGATCGCCATTCCCCATCTTTAGGGCACGCTGAAATTTGCGCCACAGGGGAAGTCACAGGCATGAAACCGGCAATCAAAACAATGGCATGTTTTGCGATCTGGCTGTTTGCAATCTGGTTTGCCTTGCCCATCCCGCCCACAGCAGCACAGATGGCGGCCGTTACTGCCCTAAGTGGCTCAGAGGGCGGCTCAGAAGACGGATCAGAACCCGCCACAGAACTTCCCGAAGACGGCGTGATTGCCGAAACCTTCAGCTATTATAGCTTCCTTGAAGAAGGTGTCACCCGCACCCAGGCCCGCATTGCCGAAACCATGTCCGGCCTTGATGCCTTTCCAGAAGAACTCGATGCCACGCGGGCCTTGCTATCAACCGATTTTGGCCAGACCGGCCTGATGCGCATTTTGCTGTTTACCGTCATTTTCGTTGGTGTCGGTATCCTGGCCGAGGTGATCTATCGCCGTCTTTCGGCACCGGCATGTGCCTATCTTGAATCGCAAAGCCCCCGGAAGTTTTCGGAACGCCTTAAACACATGGTCGGGCTTTGTGTGCTTTCGCTGTTTTCGCTGCTTGTCTTTGCCATCGGATCGCTTGGCGCGTTTATGATGTTTGACTGGCCACCCATCATGAAATCGGCCGTGATGTCGCTTCTGATGGCGTTCTTTGCCCTGCGTGTCCTGATCATCGTGTTGCAATTCCTGTTTGCGCCCAAGGCCGAAGGCCTTCGCATGATCAATGTCGATCCACAGGCCGCCAGCGTTCTAACCAAACGCCTGACCTGGGCGGCGGGGATTTCGTTGTTTGCCTTTGCCTTGGCCAATGTGTTTGGTGCCGCACCGACCATGGTTGCGGGCCATATCATCCTGTTTGATGCGGCCGTGGTGATTTCAGTCGTCGCTTTTTGCGCGGTCACGCTTTCAATTGGCCGGTTCTTTGCCAGCCATGCGGCAAGTGCCGAGGTCGAGAAGATGGCCCTGCCAACATCCATCGCCCGTCTGTGGCCGATGATTGTCTGTGGCTGGTTCATTCTGGTAGGCGGAGTAGCGATCATTGGTGCCGAACGCATCCTTAAGGCACTGCTTGCCATCGGGCTTGCCTGTTTGTTTGACGTGGTGTTTCGCAACATCATCGAAAGCCAGCATCGCAAGAAACTGCAAGTCGCCGAACAGGAAGCCGCCGAACACAATGCCCGGGCAGAGGCGGCTGCCCATGAACATGACGAAGTGTTTGAACCGGTAAAACCCAAGGTACCTGTTTTTACCAAGGTGCTCAAACGTGGTGTGCGGCTTCTGGCACTGGTGTTTGTGCTGGCAAGTATCTGGCGCATCTGGGGCTTCGACCGGTTGGCCCAAGCTGATGATGCCGGGATCATTGCCCGGATCATTGATAGCTCAACCGAAATCATCATGATCCTTCTGATCGCCGATCTGATCTGGTCGCTGATCAAGACGTTCCTTGATGAACGCATGAGCGCATCAGTAACGGGCAATGCCGGTGATGAGGGCGGTGGCACCGGGCTTTCGAGGGTCGAAACCCTTTTGCCACTTTTGAAAAACTTCGCGCTGACCGTGATTGTCATCATGGTCGCGATGGTGACCCTGTCATCATTGGGCGTTGATATCGGCCCGCTGATTGCGGGTGCCGGTGTTGTCGGCCTTGCCCTTGGCTTTGGCAGTCAGGCGCTGGTGCGCGATGTGGTGGCCGGTGTGTTCTTCCTGCTTGATGATGCATTTCGGCTTGGCGAATATATCGAAGTCGACAATCTGCGCGGGCGGGTCGAAAACATCTCCATCCGGTCCATGCAGCTGCGCCATCACCGTGGCCCGCTTCAGACCGTCCCGTTTGGCGAGATCAAATCCATCGTCAACCACAGCCGCGATTGGGTGATCGTCAAACTCGAATTCCGTGTGCCGTTTGAAACCGACGTCAACAAGATCAAGAAACTGGTCAAGAAACTGGCGGCAGAACTTCTGGAAGATCCGCTGATTGGCGACAGCTTCATCGAACCGCTGAAATCCCAGGGCGTGCGCCGGATGGAAGAATTCAACATGGTGATCGGGCTGAAATACACATCAAAACCCGGCGAACAATTCACTATCCGCAAAACCGTCTATCAGCGGGTTCTGGCGATGTTCAAGGAAAACGGCATCCAGATGGCCTCGCGCAACGTCAAGGTCGATGTGCCGCCAGATGCCACAGCTGAACAAAAACAGGAAGCGGTTGCCGCCGCCGCCCAACAGGCGTCCGAGCAACTGAACAAACCACCCGCCTGAGGACGTTGCCCAGAACGCAGACAAACAAAAACGCCCGCTGTTTCCAGCGGGCGTCTTCGTATCGGTTCGTCGCGAAATCCGTAAGGATTAACGCGAGTAGAATTCGATGACCAGGTTCGGCTGCATCTGAACCGGGTACGGAATTTCTGCGAATTTCGGAACGCGAACGAAGGTACCTTTGAAGGCCTTCGCGTCAACGTCGAGATATTCCGGAACGTCACGTTCGTTCAGGTTGGCAGCTTCCATAACCATCGGGATTTCGCGCGAAGCAGGTTTCACTTCGACAACGTCACCTTCCTGTACCAGGTAGGACGGGATGGTTACTTTCTTGCCGTTAACAAGAATGTGGCCGTGGTTCACGAACTGACGTGCAGCAAACACGGTCGGAACGAATTTCATGCGGTAGATAACCGCATCGAGGCGCTGCTCAAGAATACCAACGAGGGTTTCGGAGGTATCACCCGGACGACGGGATGCTTCTTTGTAGTAGCGCAGGAACTGTTTTTCAGAGATCGAGCCGTAGTAGCCTTTGAGCTGCTGTTTCGCAAACAGCTGGGTACCATAGTCGGTCGGCTTCTTACGGCGGGTTGCGCCGTGCATGCCCGGTGCATATTCGCGCTTGTTCAGCGGCGATTTTGCACGGCCCCAAAGGTTCACACCAAGGCGGCGGTCAATCTTATGCTTTGCAGCAATACGTTTCGACATTTTGTAACTCTCTTTTTTTAAAGATCACTTATTGTCCCGATAGTTTCCAGCCGCCCAACACCTGAGCATGCGGAACGGGGACGAAACCACATGTTTCGACCCACTTTCTCGGAAGTGAGGCGCAATATAGAGATGATTGATCAAGAGTCAAACATTAATCGCGCCCGCCATCCCGCATGGAAGCCCTGCATTTCTGCCGAGTTCCGCTTGAATAGCACCCCGCCTGCACCGCACTTGGCAATCGGGTGGAAAATCAGTCCTTTGGCTTGTGCTTGCCGCCGCGCATGGCAACGATCATCCCGCGCAGCGTCTGGACTTCCTGATGGGTCAGATTGGCGCGGTTAAAGATGTTGCGAATATTGCGCGCCATGCCGGGGCGCTTTTCCGCCACCCG
>NZ_DCAO01000032.1:30976-43184 GCF_002311515.1 Thalassospira sp. UBA1131 | reverse complement strand
ACATCAACGCCCGCCTGCCACCATTCATAGCCAATCAACAAAACCGCCTGGGCCAGGTTAAGCGACGTAAAACCGGGATTAAGCGGCACGGTCACAACCGCATCGCCCATGGCAATATGTTCATTGCGAACGCCGGTGCGTTCCGGGCCAAACATCACACCGACCTTTTCACCGCGCCCGATCACAGCGCGCATTTCCGGTGCCAGCCCCTTGGGCGTAAAGACCGGCTTGATGGCATCACGGGTGCGCGCCGTTGTGACGTAAACCCGGTTCAGATCGGCCAACGCATCTTCTTCGCGCTCAAACACCTTGGTGTTGTCGATGACGATATCGGCACCCGATGCATTGGCGGTTGCCCGTTCATTTGGCCAACCATCGCGCGGCCGCACCAAACGCAAATCCACCAGACCACAATTGAGCATCGCGCGCGCGGCCTTGCCGATATTATCGCCAAGCTGCGGCTCAATCAGAATGATTACGGGCGGATTGGCAATCCCGCCTGTTTCAGGCTTGGCACTGCCGATGGGCTCGCTCATCGCGGTATTCTCCGGTCGTCAAAGGAAGGCATAGAAGCTGTTTTTCGGGCGTCCCCGTCCATATTGGCGCTTACTTAGCAAAAGCCAACCGTTCGCGCCAGTCTCCAGATTTAAGCCTCCGGATTGAAACGAAAACAGCCGGACCTTGATATGGCCCGGCTGCATATATTTGGCTGATATCCGATCACATCATCAGGCATGCTGGCTACGCACACCGGATTTGAACAGTTTATAAGTGATGGAATCACGCAGCGCGTTATAGGACGCCTCGATAATGTTGGTCGAAACGCCCACCGTTGCCCAGTTATTGCCTTCGGCATCCCGGCTTTCGATCATAACGCGGGTGACTGCACGCGTACCATCGCCGCGGGTTATGATGCGGACCTTATAGTCGATCAGTTCGATCTGTTCGACCGCATCGCGGTATTCCGGCACGGTCAAAAGGACCTTACGAAGCGCCGCATCAAGCGCGTTGACCGGGCCGTTACCTTCGGCCACTGACATGAACTGATCATCACCGACCACGACCTTGACGGTGGCCTCACTCATGGTGATGACCTGTTCGTCCTGCTCATCAACCCAGCGGCGTTCGTCAATCACACGGAAAGACGTCACCCGGAAATAACGATCAAGCTCGCCCATGGCCTTGCGCGCCAGCAGTTCAAAGCTGGCCTCGGCCCCGTCATAGGCATAACCGTCGAACTCACGGCGCTTGACGGTTTCAACCAGTTTGCCGACGGCCTCGGATTTGGGATCAACCTCAACGCCGATCTCGCGGAAACGGGCAAGGATGTTCGACCGCCCCGCCTGATCCGAAACAAGGATATGGCGCTGGTTGCCGACCAGATGCGGTTCGATATGTTCGTAGCAGGTCGGGTTCTTTTCAACCGCTGAAACATGCAAGCCGCCCTTGTGGGCAAAGGCACTGTCGCCGACATAGGCCGCCTGCCGCAGCGGTTCACGGTTCAGCCGCTCATCAAGGATGTGCGAAATGCGCCGCAGATGGGTCAGCTGGTCATGGGAAATGCCAACGTCATAACCCATCTTGAGCATGAGCGTCGGAATGATCGAAATCAGGTTGGCATTGCCGCACCGCTCACCCAAACCATTCAACGTCCCCTGCACCTGTCGCGCACCGGCGCGCACCGCGGCCAAAGAGTTCGCAACCGCGTTTTCCGTATCGTTGTGGCAATGAATACCGACATTGCTGCCGGGGATCTGGCTGCAGACATCGGTGACAATGTCAAAAATCTCGTCGGGTAGTGTACCGCCATTGGTGTCACACAAAACAACCCAGCGCGCACCGGCTTCATAGGCCGATTTGATTGCGGCAAGCGCATAGTCCCGGTTGGCCTTGTAACCATCAAAGAAATGCTCGGCATCGAACATCACTTCGGAAACCTTGGTTTTCAGATGGGCAATTGAGTCCGAGATCATCGCCAGATTTTCATCAAGCTCGATCCCGAGCGCCTCGGTCACCTGAAAGTCCCAGCTTTTACCAACCATGCAAACAATCGGCGCATTCTGCGCCAGGCTGGTCAGCCCCGGATCGTTTGATGCCGAACGCCCCGCACGGCGGGTCATGCCAAAGGCGGTCAGTTTGGAATTCTTGAGTTTGGGCGGATTGGCAAAGAATGCATCATCGGTCGGGTTTGCCCCCGGCCAGCCGCCTTCAATATAGTCAATCGACAGTTCGTCCAGTGCCTTGGCAATCGCGGTCTTGTCCGCGGCCGAAAAATCCACGCCCTGGGTCTGCTGCCCATCGCGCAAGGTACTGTCATAGAGATAGACGCGCTTGTCTGACATTTTCATTCCAACTGATCGATCGTCTCGGGTGCCGCGGCCGCTTTTTTGGCCGCCGCTATTCTGTTCGCAAGGCTCATGATTTCATGTCTTTTGCGGGTCTGGCAAATTGCCGCAAAACAGACAACAGCGCAACAGCATTACTCAAATTGCCATCCCGACGACAATTTCTGCTCTATTTCAACAAATTACCCATCTTTAGGATAGCTGACCTGTCCCCTTGAATGGTTGCAACCACCACTATGCGATGATTACCTTTATCCTAGGTTGTAGTACGCTTGATCAAAACCCCGCACATGTAGAACAAAGCTAATGATCGCGCGACGTCCAAGGACAATAAAAATGGCAAATGACGCCCCCACCAGCGTTGATATCATGATGCTTGCCGGCCTGACGTGGGAACGTACCGGTCGCAATTGCTGGACTGCATCAGACCGTTTTGCCCGCTACATCATATTCCGTGACATCGATGAACGTTGGTATGGCGACTGGGAACGGGACGGGGAACTGACCCGTGCGGACTGGTCTTGCCCGATCCTTGAAACGTTTGCCGAATACATGGTCGATAACGCCCGGCGGCAATCGTCCTGATGATCGGCGGGTAACCAAGCCCCAAAAAAAATTAGATAAAACTAATAAATCGCCCCTCAAATACGCGTCCACCCCGGCTTTTCCTTGCGTTTGACGCCATGTCGATTATGTGTTGGGGTAGCACAACGTTACATAATCCAAGGCAAGCCTAATCCAATGACCAAAGCCATTCCCATGCAGATCGACATTGTTTCGGACGTTGTCTGTCCGTGGTGCATCATCGGTTACAAGAACCTTGAAGATGCCATCAGCCGTCTGGACGGCGAAATTGACGTCACCCTCCGCTGGCACCCGTTCGAACTGAACCGCGATATGCCGCCCGAGGGCCAGGACCTTTCGGAACATATCAGCGAAAAATACGGCCTGACCGCCGATCAAAGTGCCGATAACCGCGCGCGCATCACCATGATGGGGGAAAATGTCGGCTTCCCGATCCATTTCGGGTCAGATGCACGTATCTATAACACCTTTGACGCGCATCGCCTGCTATACTGGGCGGGCAAGGAAGGCGAATACGGCCAGCAGACAGCGCTTAAGCTCAACCTGTTTGCCGCCTACTTCCAGGGCGGTGACAACACCGCCGACCATGGTGTTTTGAAACGCGCGGTCGAGGAAGTTGGCCTTTCACCGGAACGCGCCGCCGAAATCCTTGCCAGCGACGAATTCGCCAAGGAAGTCCGCGCCGAGGAAGATGAGTTCGGCGATGCCGGCATCAGCTCGGTACCGACCTATGTCGTGAATGGCAAATTCGCCATTTCCGGTGGCCACCCGCCAGAAGTATTCGAACAGGCTCTTTCGGAAATCGCGCGTCAGGGTGATGAAATCCTTGCCGAAGCGCAGAACGACGCCTGATTAGCCCCCAGTGCAGACAGATGAACAAAGCCCGGTCCATTGGATCGGGCTTTTTCGTGGCCCTCGACAGAACTCAAATACCGATCTAGGCTGATCTTGCCACCACACAAGGAAACGCCCCATGATCAGCCTTGCCGAATTTGGGCAATATCTGCCTGGAATATTGCTGTCTTATGCAGCCCTGCTTGTCGGCCTGATTAGCCCCGGCCCTGCCCTTTTGGGCTTGATGGGGGTGTCGCTTGATCAGGGCCGCCGTGCTGGTCAACATTTTGCCCTTGGCATTGGAACCGGATCGTTTTCGATCGGCCTTCTGACCCTGACTGGGCTGTCCGCCGTCCTTGCCACCTATGCCGATGCGATGACCGCCATCCGGATTTTTGGCGGGCTTTATTTGCTGTGGATGTCCTATCGGGCGTTTCGTACGGCATTTCGCAAACCACCCACCACATCAGACATTGCCGACGCTGTTGATGTCCGAAAGATATCCGGACGCGGCTATTACTTCCGCGGATTGGGACTTCACCTGACCAATCCCAAAGCCATCCTGACCTGGATCGCCATCATTTCAATCGGCTTTCACGAAGGCGCCCCGCTTTGGGTTGGGGCGGCGATTGTGATTGGCTGTGGTCTGATTTCCACCAGCATTCATTTGCTTTATGCCACCGCCTTTTCCACCGCCCCGGCGATTTCGATTTATCGCCGCGCAGCCGGATGGATCAACGGGTTGCTTGGTGTGTTCTTTGCCGCCGTCGGGCTGCGGTTGTTGTTCAACCGCTAACCTGTCAGCGAAAAGCTATGCCTTGGGGGCCTTGCCTTCAACTGCCTCGGCCTTTTCTGCTTCAGCTTCAGCCTTGGCTTCGGCCTCCTCGACAGCTGCTTCCTCAGCAGCGGCTTCTTCTGCGGCGGCCTCGGCCTGCTCAGCCGCCCAAACCCCGGCGGTTTCAACCGCCATGGGGGAGGCCGTCGGCAGAACGCTGACATAGCTTTCGGTTTCTTCAACCGGCAGGGCTTCACGGCGCGTCATGCGATAAAGCGCATAAACCGCAATCACCGCAAAGGTCCCGGCAAGCACCAGCCAGAACGACTGCGGGCCAAGATGTTCCATCGACCAACCGGCAATCAACGGGCCAAGAATTGCGCCCACCCCGAAGGTCAGGACCAGACCACCTGATGCCGCCGGCATTTCTTCGAGTGATAGGAAATCGTTGGTGTAGGCCAGAAACAGCGCATAAAGCGGTGTGGTCATGCCGCCTGCGACGAAGGCCGCGCACATCATAAAGACCAACTGGTTACCCGAAAGCCAGCCAAGCATGCAGGCTGACATGGCAACTGCGGCCGCACCAAAAATCAGCTTGCGGCGATCCATGCGGTCCGACAACCAGCCAATCGGGTATTGGAATACCAACGCACCGGCAAACAGCATAGCGACAAAGGTCGCGATCTGCACGGTCGTCATTTCGATCTGGGTGCCATAAACGGCCGCCATACCGGTCTGGGTGGCATACACACAACCCAACAGGAAGATGCCCACGGTACTGAGCGGCAATCCCGCAAACAGTTCCTTAAGCCCCATCGGGCGGGCCGCCTCGGTCACTGGCACGGACGAGGCCGACAGCAGGATCGGCGCAAAGGAAATCGAGACCAGAATGGACGCAACAATAAACAGGGCTGAGTTCGCGGCATCGCCAAGCGTCAAAAGTCCCTGCGCACCGATAATACCAAGCGTCTGGGCAATCATATAAGCCGAAAGAACCTTGCCGCGGGTTTCGTTGGTTGAGGCATCATTAAGCCAGCTTTCCGCCGTCACATAGATCCCCGACATGCAAAAGCCCAAGATCACGCGCAACGCCGTCCATGCCCATGGCTCGGCAATCAGCGGAAAGGCAATCAGCCCGGCGGAGGTAAAGCTTCCGAGTGCGGCAAAGACGCGCACATGGCCAACCCGCTTGATCATGCGCGGTGTAATGCGCGCGCCTGATAGGAAACCGGCAAAGTAACCCGATGTGACAATCGCCAGTTCGGCCGAGGAAAAACCCTCAATCCCGCCGCGCAAACCGATCAGGGTGAAATGCATGCCATTGCCCAGCATGATCAGGACAACTCCAATAAGAAGTGCCCAGACACTGGTTAAAACCTGGATCATGAATCGCCCTTTCGCACTTTGGGGATTACCGGACTGTCTGTGAGCTCAGCGCGCCTTGGTCTGATGTCGTGTTGGTTCAGACAAATGACAAGTCTCAGCGGAAAGTACGAAACCACTGATCACATTCAGTTTCCAGACTTTTTTCGGTATGAAGGGGATTTTTTGGCCTAAGCAGCCGGGTCTCTGATCTCTGCCTCGGTCAGGCGTTTGGTGGTGACCCCGTTTTTAAGATCAAGCCAGCCGCAAAAAACAGTCACCCAGACAGCGGCTAGCATCAAGTACGCGACATACTGATCCATCACCCAAAGCGTGCCTGCGGATATCACGCACCACGCCAGCGGAACCGGCAACAATACCCACCGCCAGGTGCCGCGTGACAGCAAAACAAAGCCCAGGGTGCCAAGGGCGGTTGGATCGGCTGCACTGCCAAAAATTTCGGCCTGTACCAAGTCGCGCCCTTCAATCAGGCCAATAAACGGATAGACAATCAGCGCAAAGGCAACCAGGGACGCCCCGACATAACAGGACAAATCCCCGCGCCAGCCAAAACGAAGCGGCAACGGACGCGCAGCAAAGATGGCAAACAAAACCACCTGCAGGGCAAAGGCCGGCAGCAGATAGGGCACCGCCCAGTTGATCGGCTGATAATATTGCCAAAGGAAGCCATAACCCGACCAGGCCCAAACCAGTGCCAACAACACCAGAATAACCCGGTTGCCGCGAAACCCGTGACGCAGGGCAAGGCCGGATGCGATCAACCCGGCAATCAGCGCACTGGCAACCACCAGCCACCAGGTGGTGTTCATGGTTTCAAACAGCCGGTAATAGACACGCGGCGAAAACAACAACAGGTCCGCCAGTCCGTAATCCCACCATTCAGTCATGCTGTCTGCCCCCGATTGCCTTGATCACACCAGAACGCCAATGACGGCGGCGATCTGTTCGCGCATTTTTTCATCGGGCAAAGGCCCGGTTGCGGCTGCCATGTTTTCCGCCGCATGGGCCGGTTTGGTGGTGGCCGGGATCGGGCACGTCACCGCCGGATGGGCGATCAGATATTTCAAAATCAGCTGCGCCCAGCTTTTGGCTTCAAGTTCGGCGGCAAATTCCGGCAGGGGCTGACCTTCCAGACGCTCCGTCAGGCTGCCGCCACGAAATGGCCGGTTCACAATCACCGCAATGCCGCGGTCATATGCCAGTGGCAACAGGTAGTCCTCAACCTTGCGGTCAATCGGATTATAGGTCACCTGCACGAAATCAAGCCGTTCGTTCTTCATCACCGCGATCAGGTCTTCGGTACGTCGCCCGTGCGAAGTCGTGACACCGACATGGCGCAACTGCCCTTCGTCCTTCATGCGAAACAGAAGCGGCAGGTTTTCACTGATGCCCAACAGATTATGGACCTGCAAAAGGTCAAACTGCTCGACCTTCCATCGATCTGATGTCTCGGCGATCTGTTCGGCACCATCTCCTGCGGTCCAGACCTTGTCGGTCGAAAACACCCGATCGCGCGCACCAAGTTTATCAAGCCCGTAGCCAATCACATCCTGAGCAGAGCCATACATTGGCGAGCTGTCAATCATCCGGCCACCGGCATCGAAAAACGCCGACATCACATCCGCGCACTGATTGCGCAGTTCAATGTCTCGGCCGACATTAAATGTGATCCAGCTTCCGAGCCCGACAGCGGGGATTTCTTCACCGGTTGAGGGGATTTGCTTTTGCAATACTTCCGATGCGCGCGCATCGGAGCTTCCCTGCGCCCACGCAGGCATACCCGACGCCAACAGGCCAAGCGCGCCTAATGAGGCAGAAGCCTTCAAAAACCCTCGGCGGTCAAATTCAGACATGGCTTAGAGCACCTTTTCGTTGCTTCGGACCAATCGTCAAACATGATCCATCAAGATTTGGGCAGAATTCTGCCCTACCGCAACCTTAGGTACTTCCAAGCCTTTCTCGCCAAATCACACGGCTTCGCAAAATACTGCTTGACCTGGAGTGCACTCCAGCTCTTAGCCTGATGCAGCATTGAATGACTTCAACACAAAGGTGCCCGTCATGATGATTGGCGAAGTGGCAGAAAAAAGCGGTTTTTCCATCGACACCCTTCGATATTACGAAAAGATCGGCCTTCTACCAAATGCAGACCGCGACCCCGGCGGACGTAGGTTCTATGACCGCGATATTTTGCGCTGGCTCGACTTTCTTGGTCGGCTCAGGGATCTCGGGATGCCAATTCGCGACCGGGTGCTATATGCCCGGCTGCGCGCCGAGGGTGACAGTACGATCGAAGCCCGCAGGTCCTTGCTTCAAACCTATCGCGACGAGCTTGCAACCCGTATCGCAAGTCTGACCGAAACGCTTGATGTCCTGGATGCCAAAATTGCCAGTTACGACACGACGGGTGCGCCATTAAAGGACCCTAAAAAATGACCGAAACCAAATCCGCCCTGGAAGCTGGTCGCAAAATCGTGGCCATTCTGAACCCGGACCTTGAAGGCCAACTGTCAGAAAAATACGACGGTCTGGTATCTGACTTTGCAGAAACACTGGTTGAATGGGGCTATGGGCGTCATTATGCACGCCCGGGACTTGATCTTAAAACCCGGCAGCTTTGCACGATTTCGGCCCTGACCGTGCTCGGTGGTCAAACCGCCCCGCAGCTCAAGATAAATATTCGCCACACCCTGGCAGCAGGAGCCACCCGCACGGAAGTTGTTGAGGCCATCTGGCAAATGGCTGTTTATGGCGGCCTTCCAGCCGCAATCAATGGCCTGAATGCGGCACAAGAACTGTTTGATGAAATGGATCAGGCCGCCTGATTATCCGACTATCAACGAAAAAGGCCGCAGCGATACCTGCGGCCTTTTATCATTTTCGTGGCGGCTGGACGTTAAACGCGCTTCCAGCTTGTGCCTTCCTTGAAGTCTTCAAGAATGATGCCGCGTGCCAGAAGGTCATCACGGATTTTGTCCGCCGTTGCGAAATCCTTGTTCTTCTTGGCATCCGCACGTTGGGCAATCAGCCCGTCGATCTCGGCCGCCTCGTCTTCATCGGCTGATCCGGTGAACCAGGCTTCGGGATCCGCTTCAAGAATGCCCAGAAGCTTGGCCGCGGCAAGGATTTCACCCTTGGCCTCAGCCCGTTCGAACTTCTTTTCCGCCTTGTTGAACTTGGTCACAAGGTTATGGAATTCCGAAATCGCAAGCGGCGTATTAAGGTCATCACACAGCGCATCAAGCACCGCACGCGGGACCGGCATGGTTTCCGGCGTCACGTCGGCACTCTGACGAAGTGCTGTATAGAACCGATCAAGCGCCTCTTTGGCCTGACGCAGGTTTTCTTCGGTCCAGTTGATCGGCTGATGATAATGGGTTCCCATCATCGCCAGACGGATCGCCTCACCCGGCCATTTTTCAAGCAGCTCATGCACGGTGACGAAGTTGCCCAATGACTTGGACATCTTTTCGCCCTCGACCATCAGATGGCCGTTATGCATCCAGTATTTGGCGTAGCTTGAACCCTTATTGGCGCAGCAGCTTTGCGCCAGTTCGTTTTCATGGTGCGGGAACACCAGATCCGAACCACCGCCATGGATGTCAAAGTTTTCACCGAGATACCGCGTCGACATGGCAGAGCATTCAATATGCCAGCCCGGACGCCCCCGGCCCCATGGGCTATCCCATCCCGGAATGTCATCACTAGACGGTTTCCACAGAACAAAATCCGCCGGGTCCTTTTTATAGGGGGCGACTTCCACGCGAGCGCCAGCGATCATTTCCTTGCGGTCACGGCGCGACAGCTTGCCATAGTCATCAAACGCCTCGACCGAGAACAGCACATGGCCTTCGGCGGCATAGGCAAAGCCCTGTTCGATCAGGCTTTCGCACATGGCGATCATTTCAGCAATATGTTCGGTCGCGCGCGGTTCGATATCGGGCTTGGCGGCATTAAGCGCGCCCATATCTTCCAAATAGGCCTGATGGGTGCGTTTGGTGATTTCGGAAATCGGCTCGCCGCTTTCCTTGGCACGTGCGTTGATCTTGTCATCAACGTCCGTGACGTTCCGCACATAGGTCACCTTGGGATAGATATGGCGCAGCACGCGCACCAGCGTATCAAACACCACCACCGGGCGGGCATTACCGACATGGGCATAGTCATAGACCGTCGGGCCGCAGACATAGAGGCGCACGTGATCGGGATCAATCGGCTTAAACACCGTCTTTTCGCGGGTGAGCGTATCAAAGATGCGAAGGGTTTTGGTCATTTCAAACGTCCGTTTGGCTGTGTTATCGGGTCAAATGCGTGCATTTTCCGGCGGTCAAAGCAGATGCTTAGACCGCCTTCCCACACAACCGGTCACGCGCCTTTTCAGACCCGATCAAAACCAGCATCGTCGACATTTCCGGACCATGTTCACGCGCGGTCAACGCCTTGCGCAGCGGCATGAAAAGCTGTTTGCCCTTGCGGCCGGTTTCATCCTTAAGTGCTGTGGTCCAGGTTTTCCAGCTGGTGCCATCAAGCTCACCTTCGGGCAGCATATCGGCGGCCTTTTTCAGGAACTCGGCATCCTCGGCATCGATTTCCGGAATGACGTTTTTGTGGATCACATCCCACCATTCCAAGGCCTCTGCCACGCGCCAGCAATTGCCGCGCACCGCATTCCAGAACATCTCATCGGCATCTGCCATGCCAGCCGCTTCAAGCTTCGGCTTGGCGGCCTCAAACGACATTTCGTGAATGACTTTTTCATTGAGACTTGCCAGTTCGGCCGGATCAAATTTCGGCGTGGAACGGCCGTAATGATCCAGATCGAATTTCTCAAGCACCTGCGAAAGGTCTGCTGGTTCAATCTTGTCCGATGCGCCAAGGCCGGTCAAAAGGCCAACAAGCGCCTCGACCTCAAACCCGTCATTACGCAATTCACGCAGTGAAAGACTGCCCAAACGTTTTGAAAGCTGCGAGCCACCCGGCCCCGCCAAAAGCGGCATATGGGCAAATTCAAGCGCACCCGGCTTTCCGCCAAGCGCCAGATACAACAGGATCTGCGACACGGTATTGGTCACATGGTCTTCGCCGCGAATGATGTGGGTAACACCCATTTCAAGGTCATCCACCACCGAGCCCAGCATATAAAGCAACGACCCATCTTCCCGGATCAGGACCGGGTCAGACACATGTTCGGTATCAAACGAGCAAATCCCGCGCGTCAGGTCATCCCATTCGACCATGCCGTCGGTCAGAAGGAAACGCCAATGCGGCTTGCGGCCTTCGGCCTCAAGGGCGGCAATTTCTTCATCAGACAGCGTCAATGCCTTCCGGTCATAGATGAAGGGCTGGTGACGCTGGCGGGCAGCCTTGCGCTTCCAGTTGAGCTCACCTTCAGTTTCGTAGCACGGATAAAGCAATTCACGCTTTTTCAGGTCATCAATCGCCGCGTCATATTTATCCTGACGCAGGCTTTGACGTTCTTCCTGATCCCAGTCGATGCCAAGCCAGGCAAGGTCTTCACGGATCGCATCGACATATTCGTCTTTGGAGCGTACCGGATCGGTATCGTCAAAGCGCAGGATGAATTTCCCGCCTGATTTACGGGCATAAAGCCAGTTCATCAGCGCCACACGGGCGTTACCGACGTGAAGAAGCCCGGTCGGGCTGGGGGCAAATCGCAGAACAGGTTTTGTCATTTCAAACTTTTCAATCACGTAACAAGGTTCGTGAAACCATTGGTAATCGGATAGCGACGGTCACGGCCAAAGGCACGCGGGGTAATCTTGACCCCCGGGGGTGCCTGGCGTCGTTTATATTCCGCCCGATCCAGCAACCGCCAGACCCGGCGTACTGTTGCCTCATCGTGACCGCTATCCACGATATCGCGAACAGACCGCTCACCTTCAATCATCTGATGCAGGATATCATCCAAAACATCATAAGGCGGCAGACTATCTTCGTCTTTCTGATCCGGGCGAAGCTCGGCCGATGGCGGCTTGGTGATAATCCGTTCCGGGATCACCATGCCATCCGGGCCAACAGCCCCAACCGGTTTGTGTTCATTGCGCCAGTGGCACAAGTTAAACACGGTCGTTTTATAAAGGTCTTTCAGAACCGAATAGCCACCACACATATCGCCATAAAGCGTGGCATAGCCAACCGACATTTCGGATTTATTGCCCGTGGTCAGGACCATGTGGCCAAACTTGTTTGAAAGCCCCATCAGGATAATCCCGCGCGAACGAGCCTGAATGTTTTCTTCGGTAATGTCGGCATCGCGGCCTTCGAA
>NZ_DCAO01000032.1:23713-30773 GCF_002311515.1 Thalassospira sp. UBA1131 | reverse complement strand
AGGCTCTCGGCCGAGGTATAAGGCGATGGCATCATCACCAGACGCACACGATCAGAACCCAGCGCATCCACAGCAACCGCGGCCGAAAGCGCACTATCGATCCCGCCCGACATGCCGATCACAACACCGGGAAAACCGTTTTTATTCACATAATCGCGCAGACCCAGAACCAGCGCCTGATAGATCGCATCAAGCCCCGTGGGATAGCCAACCTTCGGCGCGTCATCGGCGCAACGCCATTGACCGTTTTCATCCTGTTGCCAGGTGGTCAGCACCACTTCCTCGGCAAAGGCCGGCAGAGCCACCGCAAGCGATCCATCGCCGTTCAGACCGAAAGATCCGCCGTCAAACACCAGCTCGTCCTGACCGCCGACTTCGTTGCAGTAAATCATCGGCTTGCCGCTTTCGCGCACCCGGTCCTCGATCAGCTTACGGCGCAAATCATCCTTGTCGGCTTCAAACGGTGACCCGTTCGGCACAAGGAAGATTTCAGCCCCCGCATCGGCCAGATGGGCAACGACGTTCGGTGTCCAGACATCTTCACAGATCGGCACACCCAGCTTGACACCCTTGAAGGATATCGGGGTCGGCATCGGACCTGCGGCAAAGACGCGTTTTTCATCAAACACGCCATAATTGGGCAAATCATTCTTGGCGCGCACATCAACGATCTTGCCCTGATCAATCAGTAACACCGCATTATGGCGCGTGCCATCGACTTCCCACGGCGTGGTCAACAGCAAGGCCGGACCATCTTTGCGTTTGGCCGTGTGTTCGCAGATGAATTCGACCGCGTCATGCAGATGGCGCATGAAGGCCGGCTTCATCACAAGGTCCTCGGGCGGATAGCCCGACAGGACCAGTTCAGAATACAGAACCACGTCCGCAGCCTGTTCGGCCGCAGTTTCCCAGGCAGCCACAACCTTGTCCCGGTTCCCGGTGACATCACCGACAATCGGGTTGAGTTGGGCAATCGCAATGGCAAGCTTCTTTGTCATGATGTTGGAATAGGATCGCCCCTGCGCGCTGTCAATTGCGGAATGCGCAATATCCCATGTTTCAGACAAGATCACCATTCTTGCATGGCAGAAATGCAAAGCCTTGAAACCTGCAAGTACGTTGGTTTTCAGCGTGATTTTATTCTTATCAACGACTTAGCGTGTTGATAATGACTTGCAAAATCGGCTTCATCCCGATCTATTGCAGGCGACCGTGAAAACACGGCAATAAACACAAATTAAAATACGAGCAAACAACATGACCCACAGCCCCAATGCGGCCGCCGAAATGGCGGCGGTAACCATTTCCCATATTCCAGGCCGCGAAATCAGTGAAAACCTTGGCATTGTCTTTGGCAGTTCCGTGCGCAGCCGCAACTTCCTTTTCGATATTTTTGCGATGCTGAAAAACCTGTTCGGGGGTGAAGTGCGTTCCTACACCCGGCTTTTGGAAGACGCCCAGCAGGAAGCCACCAGCCGCCTGATTGCCCAAGCCAAAAAATTGGATGCCGACGCCGTTGTGGATGTCCATTTCGCAACGTCACAGGTGGCCTACAAGGCGGCTGAGATTTTCGCATACGGCACAGCCGTACGACTGAAATAACAGGGCAGGCACAACACCATGGAAGATCTGTTTCTTCCGGGAATTGCCCTGACCATCCTGATCGGAATCGCTTATATAACCGGCCGCTTGGCCGATGGGGCACATGAACGCGCGCTCAGACGCGACGAAGCATTGTTGCCCCATCAATATCTTGATTCCGGGGATGCAGTTCCCGATGACATCACGTTGCATGACAGCAAATTGGTCACCGGCAAGGTCGTCATTGCCGAAGACCGTTTTCGCAACCTGTTGGCCCGACTGCGCATTTTTGTCGGCGGTCGACTGGCCGCACACGAAGCCACCGTCACTAGGGCCAAGCGCGAGGCGATCTTGCGGCTTCGCACCAATGCCAAGGGCGCAAGCCACATTATCGGTCTGCGCTTTGATTCTGCCGAACTTGGACGCGGCATGATCGAGGTGATCGTTTCGGGCACCGCCCTTTATACCGATCATCGCCCGACCGGCGGCAAGCCATCCGCGCTTCCCGATGACGGGGTTAATATTTCGCACCGCAATCTTCTGGCCGAATTTGCGTCGGGCAGTATCGCTTTCCTTCTGATTTGCTGGGGGATTTATACGGCAAGTGGCCTCGCGGTTAAATGGGCGGCCAACAGCATTTCGGTTCAGGAAGAAGTTGCCATCTGGTCGGAGCTTGAACCCGGACTGATCGCAGAACATCGTGAAGATTATGAACGCAGCCTGCCGGAACGCTATCTTCTCGATCTGGTCAATTCCATCCCCAAGGAGGCCATTGGCCCGGCAAAGGATTATGACTTTGACGTTCTGATCATCCCCGATGACAGCCCGAATGCCGCGGCATTGCCCGGTGGCCTGATGCTTGTTCATACCGGAATGCTTGAACTGGTCGATACCGAGAACGAGCTGCTGTCGATCCTTGGCCATGAAATCGGTCATTATAACGGGCGCGATCACCTTGAAGGTATTGGCCGCGAGGTCGTTGGTGTCGCTCTTTCGGCCATGATGTTTCAGACCGATGCGGTTCTGACCACCTGGGCGGCAAGCTGGCCGAAACTTCTGGCTGATCGGGACTATTCCCGAAGTCAGGAACTTGATGCCGATGACTGGAGCCTGCGCATCCTCATGGCCAAATACGGCCATGTCGCAGAAGCATCCACCACCTTTGCAAAGCTGGGACAGCTTCAAGGCGACCGCAGTTTGCTGGATTATCTTTCAACCCATCCCCATCCACGTGACCGGGTGGAACGGCTTGAGGATATGGCACGCGAACAGGGTCTTCCGATCGGCGAACCGGTTGATCTTCAAATCGCATTTGAGAATTTCCTTGTACGCACGGGTGAAATCCCTGCAAGCGCGCTTGAAGACCGCCACCAATTCAATCTTACCAATACAGGACACTAGCCCATGCGCGGACTTTTCGCCCCGTTTCGCTTTCTGAGCGTCAGTGGCCAGCCCAATACCGAGTTCTGGCTTACCCAGTGCATCATTCTGGCATCAACCGTTCTGGGTGTGTATCTGGCAAGCTTTGCCGGTTTTGAAATTGCTGTCGATTTCGACCGTTATCAAAGCACGTCTGATGTCTATAACCTCGAACGATCGCTTGAGGCGGAGTTTGTCGATAACATCGAAAAGGTCGAAACCTGGATTACCGACTATCCGGAAGGCCCGATGACATGGCATGCGGCAAATCTCGCCCCGCGCGAACGCCACAAGCTTGACGATATGGTTTGGGAAACCATGCGCTATTCCCAGCGTACCTTTGAAGTCGATCCGGCAATTATCACCGGTGTACGTCGGTTTTATTCCGATATCGAAGCCCAGATGACGATCATGTTCATGCAGCAAAATGCCAACGGCATGGCAAAACATGCCCTTGAAAATATGCAGGAAATTGTCGCCACCGCACGCGCCGATGTCTTGCCGCTGTTGCAGTCCGAAATTCAGCGTCTTGATGGTGAACTCACCAAAATGACGGACTGATCGCGATTAACGTGTCGACCAGACAAAAAACAAAACCGGGGCTGTTCGCAGTCCCGGTTTTTTGTATCCGCATACAGGAAAGTGTTGGCAAGGATTACAGTGCCAGGGCCGCGTCAATTTCGTCCTGGCTCATGGTTTTGGCGGAACCATGGATAATGCCACTGGCGACATCCATGAATTTCTGAAGCGACGTCGTCACTGCGCTGGCCGTCACACGCAGCAGGTCTTCATCACCCGTCTCGATGATGGTTTCAAGCTGCGAAACCGCGTGTGCAACGATTGTATTGAGGTGCTCGATGGTTTCTTCAAACGGACGACGGAACCTTGGCGGGACGTGTTCATAGGCCTCAATCGCCAGTTCCTTGTCGGAAAAGGCACTATCGCGGAAATGCTCCTGATAGCTTTTCGGCGCCCATTCCTTGCAGTCCTCGATCATGTCAGGCATGTCAGGCACCATTTCGAGCAGCATGACGATCTCGTTGAAATGGTTCAGATAGTCGGTCGCCAAAAGCGTGGTCGAGGAAATGTTGGTTCCCTCTACCTTCTTTTGCCATGCGCTGAATTCAGCGTCGTCCATCATACCCGTTGCGACCCCTCGCCCTTAATCGTCTATCAGGAACACCCTGCAATTACCCATACTTAAGAATATTTACTGGCCATTGGTAGATGTTTTTTATGAATTCATGCCGATTGCGCAACAAAATTTTCTGAAATCTAATTTAGGAAACGCATTCTGCGAACATTCCGGGCAAATAACCGGATAAATAAAAGGTGCCCGACAGATCGCCGGGCACCTTTGTCATCAAGATATATCGCGAAAGATCAAATCAAGCAGAAGCAGCCATCTGTTCTGCGCGCACGCTATCGCGTTCTTTTTTGATCATTTCCGCCATCAGGAAGGCAAGCTCAAGCGCCTGTCCGCCATTGAGGCGCGGGTCGCAATGGGTGTGGTAACGATCCGAAAGCGCGTCTTCGGTCACTTCGCGTGCACCACCGATGCATTCGGTAACATCCGTACCGGTCATTTCGAAATGAACGCCACCGGCATGGGTGCCTTCGGCCTTGTGCACATCAAAGAAGTTTTTGACTTCCGACAGGATCGCGTCGAACGGACGGGTTTTATATCCGCTTGATGCCTTGATCGTGTTGCCATGCATCGGATCGCAGGACCAAACGACCTTGCGGCCTTCGGCCTTAACACGTTTGACCAGACGCGGCAGGTTATCAAACACATTGTCCGCACCCATACGTGCGATCAGGGTCAGACGCCCGGCTTCGTTTTGCGGGTTAAGGATATCGATCAGACGGATCAGGTCATCCTCATCCATGGTCGGACCGCATTTCATGCCGATCGGGTTTTTCACCCCGCGCAGGAATTCAACATGGGCATGATCGGCCTGACGGGTACGGTCCCCGATCCACAGCATGTGGGCCGAACAATCATACCATTCACCGGTCAGACTGTCCTGACGGGTCAGTGCCTGCTCATAGCCCAGCAAAAGTGCTTCGTGCGAGGTATAGAAATCGGTTTCACGTAGCTGCGGCGCGCTTTCAGCCGTGATGCCGCATGCTTCCATGAAGGCAACCGCCTCATCGATCTGGGTGGTCAGCTTGCTGTAACGCTCACCAGCCGGGCTGCCATCAACAAATGACAGGTTCCAGCGATGGATCTTGGTCAGGTCGGCAAAACCGCCCTGCGCAAAGGCACGCAGCAGGTTCAGCGTCGCTGCCGACTGGTTATAGGCGCGGATCTGGCGCTGCGGGTCCGGAATGCGGGCTTCTTCGGTGAACTCGATCCCGTTGACCACGTCACCGCGATAGCTTGGCAGTTCGACGCCATTGATGGTTTCGGTGTCAGATGAGCGCGGCTTGGCGAACTGGCCAGCCATACGGCCAACCTTGACCACCGGGCATGCCGCGCCATAGGTCAGAACCACCGCCATCTGCAGCATCACCTTGAAGGTGTCGCGAATGTTGTTCGGGTGGAATTCCTTAAAGCTTTCGGCACAGTCGCCGCCCTGCAGCAGGAAGGCATTGCCTTCTGCAACGTCACCAAGCTTTTCCTTAAGCGCACGCGCCTCGCCAGCAAACACCAAAGGAGGATAGCTGCCGAGCTCTTGCTCTACGGCCTTTACGGCCTGTGCATCAGGATAAGTCGGCACCTGCTTGATCGGCAGGTTACGCCAGCTTTCAATGCTCCAGCTCTTGCTCATTTGCTTCCTCTCAATCCGGCATGTTCATCATCATGCCGCCATTATAGCACATATCCGGGTATATGGCGGAATTCCGCCTGCTTGCCCTGTCAAATGACCGGGCCAGACTTGATACGGGTTTTGCAAACGCATTTCCACCCCTTCTCGTCATGCGCGGGTCATTTTTCCGCAATTTTTTACCAAACCAGCAAAATTCGGCGCAAAATTCCACCCGAACCGTGCATTCAAAAAAGACGGAGAACATGGCAGCACAATGCAAGTCAAATAGGTGTTTGCGAATCCGGTCGCAAGAAGCGCCCATTTTCAGAATTCAGGATCTTCTTCGAAAACCTGAACGCCTTCCGGAATAATAACCCCGGTAAGCTTGCGCCTGACCCAGATATGCATCGCAGTGCTCAGATCCGGCGGCACATCAAGCGACCCACCCTTGACACTGACAGGCTCGCGCCCGTGCAAGTCACCGTGAAAAAGGCGCGTCCCACAGGCATCGCAAAAATGGTAATCCATTGGGCCGCCGCCGGATGTCGGGCGAGACGCTGTTTTGATAATGCCTTGTGCGATACGGATATCTTCCGGTGCAACAATGGCGGAAATACCAAATGCTGATGCCGATTGTTTCTGGCATTCGCGGCAATGACAGACATAGACCTGTGAAGGTGCTTTGATCAGTTCATATCGCACGGCGCCGCACTGGCACCCGCCTGCTATTGGCCGGGTTTGGGTTTGGTTTTGGGTTGTCAGGCTCATATCCCCCTCCGGCAGAAAATGTTCAATTGCGACTTTTGCGCGCAAACGCCGTCAAGTGCTTGCACCATCAACACTTTAGCCCCACACTGCCGCCTCCGTCGACCTTCACATGGACATTCCATGACTCCTGAAACAATTGCTGTCATTGCCTGTGCCTATTTCGTTGCCGCCTTCGTCAAAGGGGCAACCGGGCTTGGCTTTTCGACCTCAGCTCTCCCGATCCTGGCGCTTGGGCTGGGGCTTAAGGCGGGCATGCCGCTTGTGATCATTCCATCGCTTGTCAGCAATTCCATCATCATGGCGCAGGCGGGTCACTTTCGCGAAACGATCAACCGGTTCTGGCCGATGTTTCTGGCGACCATTCCGGGCATTCTGATCGGGCTTGCTGTGCTTGAAATGGTCGACAGCATTCTGGCCGGGGCGGCTTTGGGGTTGGTGTTGATGAATTACGGGGCGATTACCCTGTTTCGTCATGGCAAGCCGCTATCTGACAAGCTTGCACGGCGACTGGCGCCGATATCCGGCTTTGCCACGGGTCT
>NZ_DCAO01000032.1:14825-23612 GCF_002311515.1 Thalassospira sp. UBA1131 | reverse complement strand
CCCAAACGCTTCCTGACGGCCATCAATATCTCGTTCAGTCTTTCAAGCATCGTCATGGCACTTGGCCTTGCGCGATTGGGGCTGATGACGATTGAAACGCTGTGGATATCGCTGGCCGGGTTGGTGCCGGTTTATTTGGGCACCAAGCTGGGCACGCGGGTACGTGACCGGATGGATGCGGAAACCTTCCGCAAGGTTGTTTTGATCATGCTGATCATTTTTGGCGTCATTCTGGTTGGAAAACTGTTTGCGTCCTAACGGTCGAACGCCAGTGCGGGTCGGAGATGTCATCTGGCACAACCCGGGCATTTCTGATAGCACATCGCCATGAACACCATCGCCCGCCCTGCCTTTGCCGAAACCGAAGAAAAGAAATCCCGCTTTCTGGCCGAACTCGTTTTTCACGATGATCTGGCCAAGCGGATTGATGAATTGCGCAGCCTTCACCCCAAGGCCAATCATCATGTGAACGCCTATCGCTATCTTAATGACGAAGGCCAGCTGATTGAACATGGCAAGGATGACGGGGAGCCGTCAGGCACATCGGGCATTCCGTGCCTTAAGGTCCTTCAGGGACGGGATCTGATCAATGTTGCGGTGATTGTGACGCGCTATTTCGGCGGCACGAAGCTTGGCACCGGCGGGTTGGTGCGCGCCTATAGCGGGGCGGCCAATGCGGTTTGCGATGTTGCCGAAATCATCGAATACATCCCGCAGGGCGAGGCAGAACTATTTGCCGGATTTTCCGATGCCGGAACGCTGGAGCAAGCCTGCGCAGAGGACGGCATCACCATTCTTGATCGTCAGTTCGATACCGACGGAACGCGCATCAAAATCACCGGACCACGTGAACGCCTGGCAGAGCTTGGCGTTCAGTTTCCAATGCCTGAGTGAGAGTTATTAGCGCGCCTTTGACTTCGGGCGCATGGTGCTTTCACGGCACTGAAGTTCGAAACCAAGATCGATGATTTTCTGTTCCGGGGCTTCGCCGTCCAGCACGCTCTTGATCATTTGCACGGCCCGCTTGCCGATCTGGTAACGGTCGGTTCGGATGGACGTCAGTGACGGATAGCTTGCCGCCATCATTTCAAGATCGTTAAAGCCGATGATCCCCATTTCATCGGGGACCGAGATACCCGCCTTTTGACAGCCAAACAGCGCGCCAAGCGCCATGTCATCATTGTTGCAGAATACGGCATCAAGGTCAGGACGGCGTTTGCGCAACTGTTCGATCAAATGCCCGCCAAGCGAAACACTTGAAGAATCGGTCGTCGTCATCATCAGGTCCGGGTCATATCGCCCGCCTGATCGCAAGGCCTCCTTGAAACCTTCCATACGGCGGTGCGAGCGCGGGTCCATGCGTGCGCCGAGAAAACCGATGCGTTTGTAACCCTTTTGCACCAGATGTACCCCGGCGGCCCGCCCGCCTTCAAAATGCGAAAACCCGACCATCATGTCGATCGGGTCATCACTGATATCCATGACCTGAACCACCGGACATTCGGCATTTTCAAGAAGTTCGCGGGTTGCGTCGGTCTGATCAACCCCGGCCACAATCATGGCTGACGGGCCCTGGCCAAGGAAGGTACGCACAAGGCGTTCCTCGTCCTTGGCGACATAGCGCGAGTTGCCAAGCTGCACCTGAAACGGTCCCTGATAGAGCTCGTCATAAATGGCACGCAGCGTGTCGGCGAACACGTTGTTGGTCAGCGAGGGAACAATCACACCGATCACATTTGATCGGGTCGAGGCCAGCGCGCTGGCATGCGAATGGGGCACATAATTAAGCTTGCGCACCGCGTCGTTGATTTTTCGTCGCAGGTGATCAGACACCTTTGACGGATCGCGCAACGCGCGTGAGACCGTAATGGTGCTGACGCCAGCCCGTTCGGCAACATCGGATATTGTTGGCCGTCCGGCCCCTTTGCGCTTCCTCATAACCTTACATTTATTACGTCTTTTCCAAACCGACAAGCACCTTGTGACGGTAAAGCAAACACCGGAAATTCGGCTGTTGACTCAATGTTAGCGCTAACATTATGTTAGCGCTAACATTATAACACAACAGGGCAGTCCAAGAGTAAAACCCGCCCTGAAAATCAGTGAGTGCATCGAATTCAATGAACCGGCAAACGCAGTATGTCGTTGTCATGGGTGTGAGCGGATCGGGCAAGACCGAGGTCGCGCGTCGTCTGGCAAGCATGACAGATACCATGTATCTGGACGCCGACGATCACCATCCAAGCACGAATGTCGAACACATGCGTCGTGGTCTTCCGCTCAATGACGACATGCGTTGGCCCTGGCTTGATGCGGTCGCAGAAGCGGCCCGCACGCAGGCAGGTTCAGTTGCCAGTTCAGAGGGAAGCGCAAAGTCCGGTCAGGCCATTTTCATCGCCTGTTCTGCGCTTAAACGTCGCTATCGCGACGTGTTGCGCACGCACCTCGACCCGATCACCTTTGTTTTTCTGGATGGCACGCGCGAAGTGATCCAGACCCGGCTTGAACGCCGCGTCGGTCATTTCATGCCATCCGCACTTTTAGACAGCCAGTTTACAGCTCTCGAGCCGCCGGGGCCGGACGAGAATTGCGTGACTGTCTTTATCGATGCCCCGCTTGAAACTGTTGTTGCCACGGTCCTTGACCGACTGGCGGAGCGTGAAGACGGCAGTTTTTCCTTTGTCAAAGAGAATACTGCCGGAAAATAAGGCATTTTAGGGAGAAGACGAATGACCAAGACTCTTAAATCGCTTGCAGGTGCAGGCTTTATCGCAACCCTGATTGCAACGGCGCCGTTTGCCGCCAATGCACAGGAATTTACCCTCAAGATGCAGTCGAGCGATGCTGCTGGCGTGCCTAACTTTGAGCTGGAACAGGAATGGGCCGAACGTGTCGGCGTCATGACCGGTGGCCGTGTTTCCGTGGAAATGCTGCCTGTTAACTCGATTGTCGAACATGCCGAAACCCAGGACGCAATTGCCGCAGGCATTCTTGACGGTCACATCACCGACACCAGCTATTTCACCGGTAAAGATCCGGCATTCGGCCTGATCGCCAACCCGGTTGGCGCATGGTCAGCACCGTCCGAAATGCTGCGCTTTGTTGAATATGGCGGCGGCAAGGAACTGATGAACAGCCTTCTGAACCCGCGTGGTTTGCAGTTCGTCGGTGCCGTTACCCCGGGCCTGGAAGCATTTGTTTCCTCTGTCCCGCTTGATGGCGTTGCCGATCTTAAAGGCCTGAAAATGCGTGCCCCGGAAGGCATGGTTCAGCAGGTCTTCGCAGCAGCCGGCGCATCGCCGGTGAACATCCCGCAGTCCGAAGTATTCACCTCGCTTGATAAAAAAGTGATCGATGCTGCGGATGCGACCGTGTTCTCGACCAACCAGGCCATGGGTCTGCATGATGTTGCAAAACATCCGGTCTATCCGGGCTTCCACTCCATGCCGATGCTTGAAGTCTCGATCAACAAAACCAAGTGGGATTCCATGCCGGCTGATATCCAGGCGATCCTTGAAATGTCGGTCCGTGATCTGGCCCATGACATGGATGCACGTCTGGCGATGAAAGACATGGAAGCTGTTGCCAAGGCCCGTTCGGAAGGTGGCGTCACCATCCACAACTGGTCGGCTGAAGAGCGTGCGAAATTCCGTCAGATTGCCACCAGCCAGTGGGAAAAAGTCGCGGCACGTTCCGAAGATGCACAGCGTGTATACGACACCCTTGTAGACTACCTTAAGTCACAGGGTATGATCTAAGACAGAACAGCTTTTTCGCCGGCAGCAACGCACCGTGTTGCTGCCGGCAAACTGCTGGGATACAATCCGGCTGGTTCCGTGATCCGAGACGTATCGGGACTGAAGGCCTCCCTCCTTGCCGGATTGTATTTCCTGTTGATGCAAGGAACGCAGAAATGTCTGACACCCCGCAACACTCACCGTTGCCCGAACTTCCCGAACTTGAAGAAAGCACCGATCAGGCAACTGAGGTGTCCGGTCTTTTGGGCCAGATGATTACGAAGGTTTCCAGCGTGTTCGCCATTGGATTTCTGCTTTCCATGGCGACGTTGATTTATGAGATCGTGGCTCGTCACGTTTTTGGCAGCCCGACCTTGTGGGCGCATGAAACCACGACCTTTATCTGTGCCGTCGGCTTTGTGTTTGGCGGCCTTTATTGCGCCGCGCGCGACAAGCATATTCGTGTTGTCCTGCTTTATGACATTGCCGGACCGAAAATGCGCAAGACGCTTGATATCTGTATTTCGCTGGTCTGCATGATCGCATCGGGCTTCTTTGCCTGGGCCGCCTGGCTGATGGTCGAACGTGCCGTCTTTACGCCCACTGGTGACATCCACCTTGAAACGACCGGCAGTGCGTTCAATGCGCCTTATCCGGGCGTGCTTAAGGTATTTTTGTTGGTGGTCCTGATTGTATTGATGGTTCAGTTCCTGGTTCAGGCCTTCAATTATGCCCGCAAGGCACCAATCATGCCTGCATCCCACACTTCGACCGAATAATCTGCGCCTCGTGCCCAATCAATTGATGCGTCTCCGCACGGCCATGCCAAGCAGCGCAACAGGATACATTTAAATGTTTGATTTACAGTCCCTTGGCATCGAATTCGGCACACTTGCCATGTTTGTCATGCTGCTTGGTTTCCTTGTGACCGGCATGCCGTTGGCATTTGTCACGCTGTTGATTGCCTTGATCTTTACCCTTGGCTGGTTTGGCCCGATGGCGGTGCCGCTGATCACAAGCCGGGTCTATTCATTCGTTTCATCCTTTGTTTTCGTCTCGGTGCCGATGTTTGTCCTGATGGCGGCGATCCTTGACCGATCCGGTATTGCGCGCGACCTGTTTGATGCCATGCGCCTGTTTGGCGGACGCCTTAAAGGCGGCGTTGCGGTTCAGACGATCTTTGTTGCTGTGATCCTGGCTGCCATGAGCGGCATCATCGGTGGCGAAATTGTTCTGCTCGGCCTGATCGCCCTGCCCCAGATGCTGCGTCAGGGCTATGACAAAAACCTCGCCATCGGGGTTGTCTGTGCCGGTGGCTCACTGGGCACCATGGTGCCGCCTTCGATTGTTTTGATCATTTATGGCCTGACCGCGAACGTATCGATTGGAGATCTGTTCACCTCGGCCTTTTTGCCGGGCTTCATGCTGGCGGGCTTCTATGTCGCCTATGTGCTGTTCCGCTCTTACACCGGCAACAACATCGCCCCGCCGCCGCAGACCGAAAAAATCCCCCGCGAAGAAAAGATCCGCCTGCTCAAGGGCCTTTTCCTGCCCATTCTGGTCGTGTTCTGCGTTCTGGGGTCGATCTATGGTGGCATCGCATCCGTGACCGAGGCTTCGGCCGTCGGTGTGGCCGGTGTGATCGCCTCGACTGTTCTGCGGCGTGAATTTTCGCTTCCGATGCTTAAGGCGGCAGCACTTCAAACGCTTTCGACCTGCGGCATGATTGTCTGGATCGGCATCGGCGCATCTGCCCTTGTCGGGGTATTCAACCTGATGGGCGGGATCAAGTTTGTCTCAACCCTGATCACCGGCATTTCCGATGATCCGACAATCATCATCCTGTTCATGATGCTGATCCTGTTCGTGCTGGGCATGTTCCTTGACTGGGTCGGCATTGCGCTTCTGACCATGCCGATCTTTGTGCCGATCGTAAAAGAGCTCGGCTATGACCCAGTCTGGTTTGGCGTGCTGTTTGCGATGAACATGCAGGTAAGCTTCCTGTCCCCGCCATTCGGGCCTGCGGCCTTTTACCTGAAATCGGTTGCGCCACCCGACATATCGCTTGGCGATATCTTCAAGTCGCTTCTGCCGTTTATCTGCCTTCAGATTTTGGCCGTCGCACTTCTGATCATCTTCCCGGGCCTTGCCGGGGGCTAAAAACGAAGGGCGGAGCCAGTTGGCTCCGCCCTTTTTGCATTTCCCACGCCCGTTAGCCGTTGCGATAGATATAGCTGTATGCATTGATCGCAGGCACGCCACCAAGATGGGCATAAAGGACTTTCGATCCCTTGGGGAAGTATCCCTTGCGCACCAGATCAATCATGCCCTGCATCGATTTCCCCTCATAAACCGGATCAGTCATCATGCCTTCGAGGCGTCCACAAAGACGGATGGCTTCGTTGGTTTCCTCAGACGGCACACCATAGAGTGGATAGGCGTAATCTTCGATCAGGGTGATATCCCGGTCCGAAATGCCGCCTTCCAGCTCCACCAGATTGGCAGTGTTCTCTGCAATCGCAAGCACCTGTGCACGGGTCTGATCCGGTGTTGCCGACGCATCAATACCGACCACCTTGTCAGCCCGACCATCTGCGGCAAAGCCGACTGCCATCCCGGCATGGGTTGAGCCGGTCACGGTACAGACGACGACATAATCAAACTTGAAGCCAAGTTCGGCTTCCTGCGCGCGAACTTCCTCGGCAAAGCCAACAAAGCCAAGACCGCCATATTTATGAACCGATGCCCCGGCAGGAATGGCATAGGGCACACCACCCTTGGCCTTTACGTCCTCAAGGGCAGCTTCCCAGCTTTCGCGAATACCGATGTCAAATCCTTCATCGACCAGTTCGATCTGCGCACCCATCACCCGGCTCATCAGGATGTTGCCCACACGGTCATAGACCGCATCATTGAATGGCACCCAGCTTTCCTGCACCAACCGGCATTTCATCCCGATCTTGGCGGCAATCGCTGCGACCTGCCGGGTATGGTTGGATTGCACGCCACCGATGGTCACCAGCGTATCGGCCCCGGATTTGATCGCATCGGGAATGATATATTCCATCTTGCGGACCTTGTTCCCGCCGAAGGCCAAACCGGAATTGCAGTCTTCGCGCTTGGCGTAAAGTTCAACATCGCCACCAAGATGGGCGGACAGGCGCGGTAAAGACTCAATCGGGGTCGGGCCAAAGGTCAGCGGATATTTTTCGAACTTATGCAAATTCATCGGACACTCCTGAAAACTGATTGAAACCGTCTTCAGGCTAGCGCGACACGTTTGAAAGGTGCTCTCGTAGTTCGGATTGATTTTCCCGGCTCAGACCATCACACTTTGATCAAATCACCATTTATTCCATTAATTGGTAAATTTACGGAAGGTTCTTTCATGCATTTTGAGCCTGATAAGATCGACTTCAAGATTTTGCGCCTGTTGCAGCAAGATGGCCGCATGGGCAATGCCGAAATTGCCAAACAGGTCAATGTAAGTGCTGCCACCTGCCACCGTCGGACACAAAAGCTGATTGAGGAAGGCTATGTCAAAAGCATCCGTGCTCAGATCGCGCCGGAAAAAGTCGACCGCGGTGCCCTGGTGATTGTCGGCGTGGTGCTTGATCGCTCAACACCCGAAAGCTTCGCCGAGTTCGAGGCAAACTGTCGCACCATGCCCTTCATTCTCGATTGTCACCTCGTGGCGGGCGATTTCGACTATTTCCTGAAAATCCGGGTGCGCGATATGGCCGACTTCAACCGTCTGCACGGTGATCAACTGATCGCCCTGCCCGGTGTGCGCCAAACCCGTACTTTCTTTGTCATGAAGGAAGTGGTCGATAACGCGCCACTGCCGTTCTGACGGCATTTGCCAAAACATATGACAAAGGCGATATCCAACAGATATCGCCTTTGTTTTAGGGTCTTTTTTTTGCACGCAGCGCAGCAGTTAACTTACCGGCGAACGCATGGTGACGAATTCTTCCGCCGCAGAAGGGTGAACAGCAACAGTCTGATCGAACTGGGCCTTGGTTGCGCCCATGCGGACCGCAATGCCGATGCCCTGAATGATTTCAGCCGCATCCGGGCCGACCATATGAGCCCCAAGCACCACATCGGTGGTTTTATCAACCACCAGCTTCATCAGCGTTCTTTCATCACGCCCCGACAGGGTGTGGCGCATCGGCTTGAAGGTCGATTTATAAATTTCGATGTCCTTGCCCTTGTCGCGCGCTTCTTCCTCGGAAAGCCCGACGGTGCCAACCGGTGGCTGGCTGAAAACAGCAGTCGGGATGGCCTGATAGGACATCGACCAAGGCTTGCCGCCATAAACCGTATCAGCGAATGACATACCTTCCTTGATCGCAACCGGGGTCAGTTGCACGTGATCGCGGACATCGCCAACGGCATAGATGTTTGGAACGCTGGTCTGCAAACCGGCATTGGTTTTGATCGCCCCGCGGTCGTTCAATTCCACCCCGGCCTGCTCAAGGCCCAGACCATGGGTTTTCGGTTCACGCCCCGTGGCAAACATGATGGCATCGACTTCCTGATGCCCACCACCGGTCAGTGTCAGGCTGAGAGAGCCGTCATCATTCTTTTCAATCGCTGTGACATTGGTCTCCAGACGCAGATCGATGCCCTTTTTGACGATTTCGGCGGCCAGATGGTTGCGGATATCGTTATCAAAGCCACGCAGGATCTGATCGCCGCGATAGAACTGGGTCACCTTTGCGCCAAGTCCGGCAAAGATACCGGCAAATTCAACGGCAATGTAACCGCCGCCAACAACGGCGATGCGTTCGGGCAGGTCTTCAAGGTGGAAGGCCTGATTGGATGAAATGGCATGTTCGATACCCGGAATGTCAGGCATCACCGGCGTCCCACCGACAGCAATCAGAATGCGTTCGGCGGTCACCGTCTTGTCGCCGACCTCAAGGGTGTGGGCATCTTTCAGGACCGCACGGCTTTCAAACAGCTCGACATTCGATCCCTTCAGAAGGCTTTTATAGATGCCATTGAGACGATTGATCTCGGTATCCTTGTTTTCGATCAGGGT
>NZ_DCAO01000032.1:418-14656 GCF_002311515.1 Thalassospira sp. UBA1131 | reverse complement strand
CCACCGACCTGGCTTTCTTCGGCGATGGCGACCTTGGCACCATATCCCGATGCCACGCGGGCGGCGCGCACACCACCCGAACCGGCACCAACAACAAACAAATCAAAATCATAGTCCGACATGCGGAAATTCCTGTTTTTGGTCAATTGACAACATGGCGCCAAATGTAGGGCGAATTTGCCAAGAGTCGAGGCAAAAGAGTCGATTCCCACCTTCAATAGAAAGTGATAGTTTCGTCGTACCAGCTACAACACTACCGCACGAAAGTAATTGCTGGAAAAACGGGGGTAAAGATGGCTGAGATTTTGGCGCTGACTGGTATTTTGGGAGCCCTTTTGATCGGTGCCATAAGCCCCGGCCCGAGTTTTGTCTTGGTATCGCGTATTGCTGTAGCATCATCGCGAAATGAAGCGTTGCTTGCTTCACTTGGCATGGGTGTTGGTGGTGCACTGTTTGCGTGCATGGCCTTACTTGGTCTGGCCACATTGCTAAACGAAGTACCTTGGCTTTATCTTGGCCTCAGAATTATCGGTGGTGGCTATCTCATCTACCTGGGGTGGTGTATCTGGATCGCAGCGAAACAACCGTTTGACGCCCCAGCACAGCAGAACCGCACCAATACCTTCAACACTTTACCTGCCGCGCGCTCTCACCCGCGTACCAAGGCGTTCGCACTGGGATTGGTGACGCAAGTCAGCAACCCGAAAACCGCCATCGTCTATGCCAGCATCTTTGCCAGCTTGATGCCCGCAGACCCTTCGTTCTGGATGCTTTATTCCCTACCACCATTGGTCTTTGCAATAGAAGCCGGATGGTACGCGTTGGTCGCCCAACTATTTTCTCGACGCAGAGCCAAGTTGACCTATTTGCGGTCAAAAACCTGGATTGATCGCACGGCTGGTTTTGTGCTTGCCGGTCTTGGTGGCAAACTGATCGCAGATAGTATCCGCCCATAACTTTGGCCCGGCTGAATCACCAACAGCAACTCGCCAAGGTCACATGATTTATGGACTGGTTTATTCCGAACTCCCAAATTAACAATCGGCAAATGCGCGGGTCTTTGCGCTTTGTGAATTTAGCGCTATATGATCAGACAGACGCGATGGGGATTGCGACAACTTTGACAGGATTTTATCCATGAACGACCATATCCACGGTCAGGATGCGTCTTTTGACAATGCACCGCGCTATACTGACGAGCGCGGCGGGAATACGGCCGCTGTCTGTTACGGGCTGATGATCGCAACCCTGTTTACGGCCTTTGCCACCGGTTTGATTGCGCTGATTGTGTCCTATGTCGCGCGCGAAGACGACAATCACTGGACCAACAGCCACTACACGTTTGTCATCCGGACATTCTGGATCAGCATCCTTTATGCCATCATTCTTGGCTTCTTCACCTTCGTGATTGGCTGGATCCCGCTTCTGGGTTGGGCTGTCGTCGGGTTGATGGCGCTTTACACCACCGCCTGGTTTATCGGGCGTAATGTGATCGGCCTTCTGCGTGCACTGAATGGCCGCCCGATTGATAACCCGCAAAGCTGGTTCTTTGGCTGATCGCCCATAAACGCGGTGCAATCGGGTCAAAGACTGTTTGTCCGATTGCACCGGACTCCCCGGCCCGTTAAAGTTGCCCGATAATAACATTTGATTTGGACAGGGGTACAAAGTGGCGTCGTCTGTACAGGGTTCCGGCGATAAAATGCGCTGGGAAGATCTTCTTTCTTCTCATCGGCTTGAATTCAAGGATGGCAAAATTCGCCTGCCCGAAGGTGCCCCCTATCCGACACCGGATGGCCGAAGCCCGTTTCAGATCGATGTTGATCGGGTAATCTTCTCATCCTCGTTCCGTCGTCTGCAAAACAAGACGCAGGTTCACCCCCTTTCCGAAAACGATCATGTCCATACCCGCCTGACCCACACGATCGAGGTCGGCTCGGTCGGGCAATCATTGGGACTGATGGCGGGCGCACATATCGTCAAAAACCTGCCCAAGGGATCGGAAACCACAGTGGCCGATATCGGGTATATGGTGCAGGCCGCGTGCCTGGCCCATGATATCGGCAACCCGCCATTCGGGCATTCCGGCGAGGACGCCATCAATGAATGGTTCACCACATCGCGCCTTGCCAAGGATGAACTGACATCGCGCCTTTCCGGGCCGGAGCTTGAAGATCTGCGCCATTTTGAGGGCAACGCCCAAGGCTTGCGCATCATCAGCCAGCTTGAAATGAAGCGCTTTGACGGTGGGCTTAACCTGACTTACGGCACGCTGGGCAGTTTCATCAAATATCCGCGCAGCACGTCGGTCCCTGACGCCCGCCGCAAGGAATATACCGGCCTTAAAAAGCCCGGCTATTATCAGGCAGAACGCGACATTGCGCAGGCAATTGCAAAGGTTTGCGGCCTGTCCCCGCTTGAAGGATTTGATGGCGCATGGCGGCGTCATCCGCTGGTCTATCTGGTCGAGGCGGCCGATGACATTTGTTATTCCGTGGTCGATCTTGAAGATGGCTGGGAACTGGGCTGTGTCAGTTTCGAGGAAGTCGAACGTGCCCTTGCCCCGATTGCCCGCCATCCGGAAAAATATGACGGCGATGCCGAACAACGCTGGAAAGACCTGCGTTCGGAAGGCTGGTATGCCGAAAAATCCGAAGATGACCGGATTGGTTTCCTGCGCGGCAAGGCGATTGGCAATCTGGTCAAGGCGGCAGTTGATGCCTTCATCGAACATGAAGACGCATTGCTTGCCGGCACCATTGAAGGTGATCTTTTGGCCAACACCCCGCTTGGCCCCTATGCCAAGGCGTGCAAAAAACTAGCGGTGCAAAAGATTTATAACGCACCGCATGTCCTGCCGATTGAAATGGCCGGGTTTGAAGTCATCAATGGCCTGCTGGATAGCTTTGTTCGGGCCGCCATCGACATTGACGAGCATAAAAACCATGGCAAACGCCTGCCGCCGCAGGCCGACCGCATCGACAAGCTTCTGTCGGGCAAGCTGATGGCAGCCCCCGACCTCTATAGCCGCCTGATGCGGGTGATGGATTACATTTCCGGCATGACGGATCGTTATGCGGTGACACTGTTCAGGAAGCTTCAGGGCATCACCATCTAACAAAAAACCCGGCCATCTGGCCGGGTTTTTCATGAAAGCCTGATCAGGCCTAGATGATGTAGTGAATGCCGCACTCGGTCTTGTCCTGTCCGGCCCAGCGTCCGGCACGGACATCGGTCGTGTTGGGGTCAACACGTTCGGTGCAAGGCATGCAACCGATTGACAGGAAACCTTCGGCCTCAAGCGGATGACGCGGCAAGGCGCGATGTTCAAAGATGTCTTCGATATCTTCGCGCTTATACCCCGCCAGCGGATTGATCTTGATCCGCGACCCCGCCGGTTCAATCACCGGAAGCGCATCACGTTCGCCACCGTGGAAGCGTTTGCGACCGGTCAGCCAGGCGTCATAGCCTTCCAGCGCACGCTGAAGCGGCTCCACCTTGCGCAGGTAGCAGCATTTCGCCACGTCCGAGGCGAACAGCATGCCGTTGGGGTCCTCGGCCTTCAGCTTTTCCTCGTCCGGGCGCATGATCTTGATATTGGTCAGGCCCAAATGATCAACCAGCTTTTCGCGATAGGTATGCGTTTCGCCAAACAGCTTGCGGGTATCAAGGAAGATCACCGGCAAATCACGGTCGACCTCGGCCACCAGCGCCAGAAGGGCGGCGGCCTCTGTCCCGAAGGATGAGGTCATGGTGATGCGGCCGTTGAATTCTTCATGCACCATCGGCTCGATCAATGACACACCCTGAAGGTGCCCATATTGCCCCATCAAACGGGCGGCACGATCCGTGGCCTCCTCAACAGACATGGAGCCACCGGTGACGATGTCTTCTTCGCGCATGACATTCATGGTAGCCACCTCCGCTGATCGATATATTCATCGGTCTTGCGCAACAGGGTCTGCATGTCGGCCCCGTCGGCCTTCCATTTTTCGCGCTGTTTGGATAGTTCGCGCAGGCGCTGTTCCCAACTTGGCACCAGCCATTTTTCAAGCGCGCGGCGAATACGACCGGCAAGCCGCGGGCTGTGCCCATTGGTCGAGACCGTGATCATCAGATCACCGCGCTGAATACGCGCGGGAGACGAAAAATCACAATATTGTTTGACGTCCTCGACATTGGCAATCGTGCCAACGGCCTTGGCAATGGAGGCCAGCTCGGCTGCCTTTTTAAGATCAAGGTCGATGATAAACATGATGGAAGCAGCATTCACATCCGCCGAGTTTGGCAAATAGCGCTGCAACCGGTCACCGGCCTGTTCGGCCAATTCGGGTATCGGGTCTTCAGAATAGACGGTAACGTATTTTGCCCCATCACCGTCAAACTGGCGCAAACGGTTCAGGGTGGCCTGACCGTTGCCGACCAATGCGACCGAAAGTCGCGTCAGGTCCAGATTGATGGGAAACATCGTCGATCCTCTAATGCGGGTTTCTCTCTATTGCCCATGACTATGAGTGTGGATAGCAAATTATTCAATACATTTTTTATGTGTTTTATATACAAATAACACTAAATATTGGTATTTAATAGTTGCGGACTGACTGATCCACCGGCCCCGATTTTTCCGTAAAGCTTTTCCTGCAATTCTTGCAAAACCGCCCTATATTGGGCCAAATTTCAAAACCCGTCCGCCAGAAGATACCGTCAAGAGAGCGTCCAGATGTCAAGCAGTGCCTCCCCCGCCCTGTCCGAAGTCAGCCTTGCACAACCACAAGCCAACAAAAACGTCGCCATCTGGCTGTTTTCCTGTGCGGCGATGGTTTTCATCATGGTGGTGATCGGCGGGTTGACCCGCCTGACTGAATCCGGGCTTTCGATTGTGGAATGGCGGCCCTTCACCGGCATCATCCCGCCGATGAATGAAGCCGACTGGCAGACGCTTTATCAAAAATACAGCCAGTATCCCGAGTTCCAGAAAATCAACGCCTGGATGTCGGTTGAGGATTTCAAATCGATCTTCTGGCTCGAATTCATCCATCGCCTGTGGGGACGGTTGATCGGGATCGTGTTCTTCATCCCGTTCGTCTGGTTTCTGGCCAAGAAATCGATTGATCGCGCAACCAAGTGGAAGCTCTGGGGGCTTTTCATCCTTGGCGGTCTGCAGGGCCTGATGGGCTGGTACATGGTGATGAGCGGTCTGGTCGATCGCCCTGATGTCAGCCAGTACCGCCTGACCGCGCACTTTGGCTTGGCACTGGTTATTTTCATCGCCCTGCTCTGGGTTGCCCTGCAACAGCTGAGCCCGCGCGTGACAACCACCGCATCGTCAAAGCGCGCCTTGCAGTTGCTGTGTCTGATTGTGTTTACCGCCCTGTCCGGCGGCTTTGTTGCCGGCCTTAATGCCGGGCACATATACAACACCTTCCCGCTCATGGACGGGCAACTGATCCCCGATGGCCTGTTCGTGTTTGATCCGGCCTGGCTGGCGCCATTTGAGGACCATATGACGGTACAGTGGGATCACCGCTGGCTGGCGAAACTGACATTTTTGATGGTGCTGGTGTTCTGGTGGCGTGCTGGCAAATGGGACCTTAACCCCAATCAACGCTTTGCCACCCATCTGGTTCTGCTTGCAGCCTGCCTGCAGGTCACGCTTGGCATCACAACCCTTCTGACTGTCGTGTGGCTGCCGCTGGGTGTTGCCCATCAGGCCGGTGCGGTTGTTCTGGTTGGGGCGACGACCTATGCCGCCTACAAACTGCGCGATGCGGCCTAAGTCGCGGACGTATCTTTAGTTAGTCATCGGCACGATGCAGCGCCTTGCGGATGCGGTGCATCGAAAACCAGATCGCGCCCAGCACCACTGGTACGGCAACCCCCGTGGCAACCCGGTCATTGATCGGAACGCCGGTATCCTTGATTGCCTTGAACAGGTAACCCAGAAGCCCGACCGCATAATAGGTGATGGCGGCCACCGACAAACCTTCGACGGTTTGTTGCAGGCGCAGTTGCAATTTCACACGTCGGTCCATGCTGGCCAGAAGGTCACGGTTTTGCGCTTCAAGCAGGATGTCAACACGGGTGCGCAGCAGGTTGTTAGCCCGTGCCACACGCTTTGACAAAACCTCCAACCGATCGCCAATATTCTGACAAGTCCGCATTGCCGGGGCCAAGCGACGTTCAAGGAATTCGGCAATGGTTTGCATGCCTTCAATACGTTCCTCGCGCAGTTCACCAAGGCGCGCCTGCACGATGCGATAATAGGCCCGCGCTGCACTGAACCGGTAATTGAGCGAGGCAGCCATTTCCTCGGTCTGGGCAGCAAGGTCGGTTAGTTTGGCAAGGGTCTCTTCGTCATTGGTTTGTGTCTTGCTGGCCATTTCGGCGGTGATTTCCGACAGGCGCGTATCGATTTCTGATACCTTGGGGGTTGCCGTATGTGCCAACGGAAAGGCCAGCAAGGCCATCATGCGATAGACCTCAATTTCCTTAAGCCGCTGCACCAGACGGCCGGCCTGAAGGTGTTCGAGGCCGCAATCCTTGATCAGGATGCGCCCAAACCCGTCACCATGCAGGCGAAAATCCGTCCAGACCTGTGCGGTGCCGCCCAATATGCGGCTGCCGGTCAGGCCATTATGATCAAACAGCCGGGAAAGCTCATCTTCACTCCGCTCAGCCTTGTCGACGACGATGTGCAAGCCCACCAGCAATTGTCCCGGTGTTTCATCAAGCCAATCACGCGGCACAAGATTGATCACCGGGTCTTCGAACGGGTTATCGAATGGTTCTGTGCGTTTGAAGACATAGACCGTGAATTCCGCGTGCCGTTCCCAGATGACGGAAAATCCGTCACAGGCGGCTTCGAAATATTTTTGGTCTGCGGCCGGCGGCGTCAGGCTGTAGCGGTGGCAAAAGGCGGTGAAATGATCGCGCACCGCGTCATCAAGGTCTTCACCCGTTTGAAAGGCAAGGCAGGAACACCGCGCCGGGCTGGTCACGCCGCCAAACGGTCGGGCATGGATTTCATTATGAAGGGCGACACGCTGGGGATGTTCGACAAACATTGCCACGGGCTTTCATAATTGGTTATTGCAGTCTATATAAACCACTCGGGCCATGGCTTTGTCCTTTGCCCGAACAAGTACCTGTATAGATGAAAGTCGAAGGCATCAGAAACCCTAAATTGAGTAAGGGATAATACTGCCTCAACTGAATTATCGTACAGGGAAAGACATTTTCTCTGGCCGTGTTATCGCGGCCCCAAGGAGGTTCCATGACCGATCTTCGCACCACCGACAATCTGTTTTTCGCCAAGGGTGATCTTGATCGCGACCGGCTTGAAACACAGGTCAATGATGCACTCAGCGCTGCCGAAGACGGGGAACTCTTCCTTGAATATCGCCAATCCGAAAGCCTTGTCTGGGATGATGGCCGCCTGCGCAGTGCGAACTTTGATACCGCACAGGGCTTTGGCCTGCGCGCTGTTGCCGACGAGGCGACCGCCTTTTCGCATTCCAATGAACTGTCCAACGACGCGGTTGCGCGTGCCGCCGAAACAGTCAAGGCGGTTGGATCGGGCCGCTCGGGCAAGGTTGATCTGGGATCAATCGGTACGAACGTATCGCTTTATTCCGACGTGAACCCGCTGGGTGAGGCCACATTTGAAGCCAAGGTCGATCTTTTGGCCCAGATTGATGCCTATGCACGGTCGCGTGACCCGCGTGTGGTGCAGGTTTCGGCCTCAATCTCAGGCAACTGGCAAGCCGTGCAAATCTGGCGTTCCGGCGGACAGCGTATTGGCGATATTCGCCCGCTTGTGCGTTTTAACGTCTCGGTGGTTGTCAAACAGGGCGATCGCATGGAAACCGGATCGCACGGCGAAGGTGGCCGTATTGGTTATGACGGGTTCTTTGATGAAAAAACCTGGAAAAAGGCGGTTGATGAATCGCTCCGTCAGGCAGTTGTGAACCTTGATTCAGTCGCCGCACCGGCTGGTGAAATGACCGTGGTGCTTGGCCCGGGTTGGCCGGGCATTTTGCTGCACGAAGCCATCGGTCACGGCCTTGAAGGTGATTTTAACCGCAAGGGTACCTCTGCCTTTGCGGGGCTTCTGGGTCAGCGGATTGCATCGCCGGGTGTGACGGTGGTTGATGATGGCACCATCCATGACCGTCGCGGGTCGCTTTCGATTGATGATGAAGGCACGCCAACCCAGAAAACCGTCCTGATCGAGGATGGCATCCTCAAGGGCTTTATGCAGGATCGCCTGAACGCGCGCCTGACCGGTGTCAAATCCACCGGTAACGGACGTCGTCAGTCCTATGCCCACGCCCCGATGCCACGCATGACCAACACTTATATGCTTGGTGGCGACAAGGAGCCGGAAGAAATTCTGGCCTCGGTCAAAAAGGGTATCTATGCCGTCAACTTTGGCGGCGGTCAGGTCGATATTACATCGGGCAAATTCGTGTTCTCGGCCTCCGAAGCCTATCTCATCGAGGACGGCAAACTTGGCGCACCTGTCAAGGGCGCGACCCTGATCGGTAACGGCCCGGACAGCCTGACCAAGGTGTCCATGATCGGCAATGACATGGCACTTGATGATGGTATCGGTACCTGTGGCAAGGACGGGCAAGGTGTTCCTGTTGGTGTCGGGCAACCGACGCTCCGCATTGATGGTCTGACCGTCGGCGGGACCGCAGTATAACCCTTAGTGACCTATGGATAGGAGCAAAACCACCTTTCGATAAATTTACTATACGCAAGGTGCGAAATACTATCCATCCACACATGGCAACACCAACCTGCCGAATGGCTATCCCTGTCTTTTCAAAGACCATAATCTGATTTGATCGTTTCCAAACAGGTTATGGTCGCCATTCGGGTTTCGTCGCCAAACTTTCTGCTGACATTACGTGTACCCGATGACGGTCCTGACCTGCCAATGGTAGGAAAGCAGTTTGACGACAGGCAGATGGCAGTACGTTACCGCGCTGATTGCAGCGGGTCTAACGTCGCTTGCAATCGGAACAACCGGGGTAAGCGCACAGCAAAGCATTGATGTGCGCACAGACGAAGCACGCCAGTTTTCCGAAGATTTCGAGCGACTCACCGACGTAACCGCACGGGCTAACTTTCTGCTGAGTACCGATGATGGCGGCGACATCACCTATGCCGACATCCTTGCAAATCCCGATGACATCGTCCTCAACTTCCGCTGGGCCAAGGCCCAGCTGGCGCGTGGCGACGTCCGCGGGGCATCGGCAACCCTTGAACGCATTCTTGTTCTGGACCCGGATCTGGCACCGGTACGCCTGTATTACGCGATTGTTCTTTATCGCCTTGATAGCCTGGACGAGGCCCGCAGCCAGTTTGATCGCCTGTTGCAAATGGATATTTCACCAGATGTCGAAGCCAATATCCGTCAGTATGTCAGCGCCATCGAGCGCCGCCGCAAGCGCCTGTCACAAAGCCTGACCCTGACACTGGGAAGCCAGATCGACAGCAACCGCAATGCGGCCCCGAACGACAAGGTTCAGCTTCTGACCGGCACGCCGACAACTATCACCGCAAGCGGCGACAAACCCAATAACGACATCGCCTATATCGGGGCGCTTCGCTATGACGTCAGCTATGACCTTGGCTATCAGGAAGGTCACGAGGTTTTTGCAAGTTTAACCGGCTATGGCAGTGACCAGGTTCAGCTTGACGCGCTGGACCTTGGATCCTTTTCGGCAGAAATCGGCACACGTATTCGCGGCGGATACTGGATGCTGACCCCGACACTCAGCCAGACCGCTCAGTCGCTCTCGCGCGAGAAGTACCTGACCGCCAGGACCGGCCGCCTGCGGCTGGACTGGAACGTGCGCCCGTTCTTTAACCTCAACGGCGATGTCAGCTATTCTGACGAGCGATACCAGAACACATCTGAATCCAGTGCGCTTCGCCTGCATTCAGGTCAGCGCTATGGCGCACGGATCGGGGGCAACTACAATTGGTCGCCAAATCATCGCACGACGCTGAATTTTGCGGCCGGGATGAAGGATGCTGCCAGAAACTATTACAGTTACAATAGCTTGAGCGGCGAGCTGATCCATGCTTATCTGTTTGGTGGGGGAAGTTACATCAGCGGAAGCATCCGCTATGGCATGGACCAGTACCGGGATCCGGATTTTCTGACGACCGGCAATTCGCCGCAACATCGCACGGATCGCAGCACTCGGACCCGCCTGACATATGGTGCACCGCTTTCGACCATATTGCCGACCGACTTGTTTGGGGATAGCGAAACGGCAAATCAGATACTTGGCTTTCTGGCACCGATCAACTGGTCGGTCACCGGTGAGTATCTGAACACAAAATCAAACATTCCCAACTACGAATACCATAACGCACGTGCACAGGTATTTCTGACACGCCGCTGGGAGTTCTAGTGATGCAAATGGCCAAATACTCGCCCCTGAAATCGACTGCGACAATTCGTCGGTTTGCTGGCGCAACGTTGCTTTGCGCACCTTTGATTGCCGCAACAGTCTTTATGGCGCCAAAACCCGCCAGTGCAGAACTTGAAGCCGAAATGGCGGGCGTCTCGGCCGCTGTGACCGGTGAAATCACGCTTTCCAAGGTCACCGGTGAAGTCGGTATTCTGGTTGAAAGTGGCATGCCCGTTTATCTGGGGGATCGGATCGTTACGTCAGCCAACTCGGGCATGCAGGTGCTGCTGCTTGACGAAACGGTGTTTACCATCGGACCAAACAGCGACGTTGCGATTGACGAGTTCGTCTATGACCCGGCCACTGGCGACGGACGCATTGTTGCCGATATGGCCAAGGGCGTGATGCGCTTTGTCACCGGTAAAATCCCGCTCAACAATCCATCGAGCATGGATGTGAACCTGCCGGTCGGCTCGATCGGTATTCGCGGCACCATTGGCCTGATCCGCTCCATGACCGCCGAACAGGCAAACGAAATCGTGCCAGGCAGTTTTGATACCACCGACGCAAACACCGCAAACCAGCTGGTGTTTATGGCGGTGAACCAAGGACCCGGCCTTTCGCGCAATGACACAACATCGCGCCCCGGCGCCTTTGCCGCCTTTAACCAGAATGGCGGCTCACAAAGTGTGACCGGCGAAAACTTTGGCGTCTTTGTTTCAGACAGCAATGTCACCACGCCCACACGTTTCCCGACCAGTGCCGCTACGTTTGATTTTTCGGCGAATGTTGTGCGTACCGCATCACTTGGTGGTGGCTCGGATTCCGGGTCAGGTGCAAGCTCGACCTCATCCACCACGCAGCAGCCTGTTGTCACGAGCCAGCAAACCGGACAGGCGCAAAACCAGACCGGCGCAACCAGCGCGCAGGCTGTTGACGTCGCCATGGCGCAAATTGGAACGGTCAATAGCGCCGCAAACGTCGCTGAAACCACGTCGATCCTGAACAATAATCTGGTCGACAACACTAGCAGTTCGGGAGGCTCTTCTGGTTCGTTTACCTATGACGGCCTTCGTCAAGTAACAAGCGGCAGCGCCTCATTCAGCGTGTCGAACGTTAGTGGCGGTGGAATTTCTTACGACTTCTCTACGACGGTTGATTACGCCAACAGAACGATAGATATGTCATTTACGAACGTAAATGATGGCGTGGAAACAGGTGGATCAGCATCATTTTCTAACTACCATTACGAATCAAGCTCCGGCAGCGTTACTTTCGACAATAACGATTTTAGTAGTTACAACCCCGCCTGCAATAGGATGACCTGTAATCCGTCGGCGACGTTTACCGACGCGACACATGTCGATTTCAATGTGAAGACCACGAACGTTCCGAATGGAAATGCATCATCCGGGACATTGAATTGATCCTCTTGATCCTTCGATCAAAGGCACAATCATGGGTCTGAGAAAATTCGGTCTTATGACCGGACTGCAATATATCGTTCCGCTGGCCATACTCTTCACCTGCATCGTTTTGCGCTGGCAGAATGTGCCGGTGATTGATCAGCTGCGTTTAACGGTTTTCGATCTTTATCAACAAATTGCACCGCGCGCTTACGAAGATGTCGGGGTTCGGATTGTCGATATTGATGAGCGCAGCTTGGCAAGCGAGGGCCAATGGCCATGGCCGCGTACGAAACTCTCGGAGTTGCTTTATCGCCTGCGCGCCAATGGGGCAAGTGTCGTTGGCTTTGATATGGTTTTTGCCGAGCCTGATCGCACATCCCCATCCCGTGTGATTGACGATTGGCCGCAAAGCACCGAACGTGACCGTATCGCGGAAATGGCAAATGCCTTGCCCGATCACGATCAGCTATTTGCCCAATTCATTACGGGTACTGGCAACGTGGTCACCGCGGTTCAGCTGCGCAATGGTGAGTTTGATGCCCTTCCCCGCCAAGTCGGGAATTTCAGTGCAGCTGGCGAAGCAGGTCGCACGCTTTCAGATTTCGTTCCGGTCTTGCCAAGTGCAGCCAGAAACCTTGATATTATTGAAGCGGCTGCGACCGGCAATGCGCTGGTCAACGTCTCGCCAGGTCAGGACGGGATTGTACGGCGCGTACCGTTGATGGCTGCCATCGACCATGATCAGCCAGGGATTGGCAAGCCAGTTTACCCGACGCTCAGCCTTGAGATGTTGCGCGTTTTACAGAATGCCCCCAAGACCATGCTGGTGCGGATGTCCGGGGCGAGCGGCAGTACACGCTGGACCAACTCGGAAGGCATTGCGTCCGTTCGTGTTGGTGCCCTGACAATCCCGACGGATCACGCGGGGTATATGTGGGTACATTTTACCGGCCATCAGAAAGACAGGTATCTTTCGGCGACCGATATCCTAAACGGAACGGTCGGAACCGACATCCTGCAAAATAAAATGGTGTTGCTGGGGACGAGCGCGGCCGGGTTGCTTGATTTGCGCTCCACCCCGCTTGATCGCGTGATCCCGGGGGTCGAAGTCCATGCCGAGATGCTTGAACAGATGTTGCTCGAGCATTTCCTGACCCGTCCCTATTGGGCGGCGGAAGTCGAAATGCTGGTCCTTCTGATCATCGGCATGTTCTTCATTCTGGCAGTCCCACGGCTTGGTGCGGTCTGGCCGGCGGTGATTGGTCTGGCGATTGCCACCAGCGCAATTGGCATTTCCTGGTGGGCCTACTCACATAAACTCGTACTCATCGATCCGCTTTATCCGATTGTCGGTTTGGCAGCCGTCTATCTTGCAACCAGCTCACTTGGTTTCATGCGGACCGAGGGCGAACGCCGTCAGGTGCGCGCAGCCTTTGCCAACTATCTGTCACCGGCATTGGTGGCGCAACTGGCCGAACATCCCGAGCGTCTGAAACTGGGCGGAGAAACCCGTGACATGACCCTGATGTTCTGTGATGTCCGCGGATTTACCGCCATATCCGAAGGTTTCAAATCCAATCCGCAAGGCCTAACACGCCTGATCAACCGGCTTCTCACACCGCTGAGCGACTGCATCCTGAACCGTGAGGGCACGATTGATAAATACATGGGCGACTGCATCATGGCGTTCTGGAATGCGCCACTTGATGTTGAAAACCATGCCCAGAATGCCTGTGACAGCGCGCTTGCGATGCGACATGCGCTTAGAAAGCTTAATGACGAACGCAAACAGGAAGCAGAACAGGCAAATGAAGCCTTCCTGCCGCTCAATGTCGGCATCGGGATCAATTGCGGCGATTGTCTCGTTGGTAACATGGGATCGGATCAACGCTTTGACTATTCGGTGCTGGGCGATGCGGTCAACCTTGCATCCCGGCTTGAGGGACAATCAAAGAACTATGGCGTCGATGTCGTTCTGGGCGAAGATGTTGCCAAACGGGTTGGTGATGATTTCGCACTGATCGAACTCGACCTGATCACCGTTAAGGGCAAAAGCGAAGCGCTGCATATCTTTGCCCTTCTGGGCGATAAGGACATGGCGGCATCAGCGCAGTTCAAAAACTTCGCCGATCTGCACGCTGCCATGCTTTCGGCCTATCGCGCCCGAAACTGGGATGAGGCCGAAAATTTGATCGCAAAATGCCAGCAGGCATCAAGCGATTTTGCGAAGCTTTGCGACCTTTATGATCTTTACACCAGCCGCATCGCTTTATTCAAAGAAACACCCCCACCGGCCGATTGGGATGGGGTGTTTGTCGCGACCAGCAAATAGCTGACTTGCCAAGCACGCAAAATCCACACAATCTTGGCCAACCACCAAACAGCATTGCCTTGCC
>NZ_DCAO01000032.1:0-184 GCF_002311515.1 Thalassospira sp. UBA1131 | reverse complement strand
TATGCGGCTTTTCATGGATGGGGCGCGTTTTGCCAATGCGGTCGCCGCCCTTGATTGCCACCCATCTGAAATCACATGGAAAGCCGGTGTTGATGTTCTGAGCTTTGGCGCGACAAAGAACGGTGCATTGGCGGTTGATGCGATCATATTGTTTGATCCGGAACTCCGGCGCAAAACGGAACAG
>NZ_DCAO01000040.1 GCF_002311515.1 Thalassospira sp. UBA1131 | reverse complement strand
CCCGGAACGGTAGAACCGCGCAGCATCGCCAAGCGGTGTCAGATCGACATCGAGAATGGCGCTTTCCTCAAAGCCGCTTGCCTCGTCTCGCTTGATAATCAAAACCCGCCGGTCATTCTTCTTGCGTGATCGCGTGCGGCCCTGGACAAACAGCTTTTGCTCTTCATTGAGATTGAACGGCTTGAGGCTCTCTTCCGTGACCTTGGAGTTCGGGAAGAAGATCATGGTGGCGGTGTTCTCGATGATCGCTTCAGCGGCTCCGGTTTTGCCAAGACCTGCCGGATCCTGAAACGCCATACCGACCGCACCGCCAAGTTTGCGGTATTCGCGATACATCTCAGCACCGAGATCGCGGAAGCCGGGGTTGGAAAGCAGCTTGGCCGCTTCATCAATGAAGATGACAAATCCGCCATTACGCCCGGCAACAGATTTGCTGATCGCCTCCGAGATATGACCAACCACTGGCCCACCGAGTGCCGGATCGGCCAGCGCTTCGTTCATGTTGATGCCGACCATGTGCGACTGGTTCAGAAGACCGCCAAGGCTGTCATGTTGTGCATTGAAGATGTGGCTTCGAAGGCCGGTGTTTCCCTTGTCGTCAGTCACCCACTGCGCGAATGCACGCCGAAGGGCAGAGCGACGGGCAAAGGCAAAGGGATAGATCGCATTAAGCGTGCGGTGTGGAGGTTCAATCTGGAATGCCAGATCGACGGCATGATTAAGCGCATCGATGTCGCCATCTTCGAGATCAATACCGGCCAGCGATTTGAGGATCGCATAGACACGTTCGCGGTTCTTTGGCGTGTCGTTCCCAACATCCAGCGGGTTAAGCGATAGGCCGTCATAGGCTTGATAAAGACCACCCATGGCTTCGACCATGAAACGCGTGCCTTCCTTGGAATCAAAGATGTAGGAACGCACATTCTCAAACTTCGCAAGGCCGCCCATGAGATGCATGATCAGGGTGGATTTACCGACCCCGGAGGGTGCGAAGACCAGAAAGTTGCCAAGCGAGAACGGCTTGTTGACCACCTGAAACTGGAATGCGTAGGACTGCCCGGTTGGCGTTTTAAACCAGCGCACCGGTGCTGGGCCGAACTGGCTGGCCAACATGCCGGTTGCGGAATGCGGCAAAGCCCACAGGGCGGCGATGTTCTGATCGCGCAGATCCAGCGGGGCCATAAACTGACTGCCCGGCAATCTGATCTTGCGTTTGGAGACGACAGGCAGGCGGTTAAACCAGCAGACTGGTGCGCCCTTGGTTTGCACGGCATAGCCGATCCGTTTGTTGCCAAGGATTTCTGTGATCTCGCGGATAAGGCTGTTGAGTTTTTCCTCGGTTTCGGCGCGGGGAATGATCTGAAACTGCGTGGCAAAGAGGGCCGTTTTCCCTTCGGCCAGAAGATCCAGAAGCGTTGATACCTCCGCCGCTGCCGCTGGATTGCCAAACCATGAATTGGACTCCCCGGCCATACGGCGCTTATTGACCAGCATTGCCTGATCGCTGCCCCAGGGATCACAGATCTGGCAAATCTCGATATCACCCTGCAGGGCAAGAATCTCGCCTATCAGATGGCCGGAGACTGTTTCGGGCCAGAGTGTGACGGTAATGACCTTGTGGAACTGGCGGGCTGGGACATGGGTTGTGATGGTACCGGTCACCTTGTCGCAATGAAGGTCAGATGCCGGAAGGTTAGCAGACAGATTATGACTGGTCGCCGGAAGGTCACGGCGATAATCGCCACTGACCAATCCATTGAGAAACCCGGAAAGCAAACAAGGCTGATCGTCATCAGAGCGCACAAGAAGCTCTGGACGATATTCCGAAAGAATGGCCGGGATCTTCTCTTCGGCATCCAGCAAGGGCTGCATGGCCTGAGCTGTTGCCATCAGATACCAGTCGATGAAGTAGCTTGATTTATATTGTCGTGCTTCTGCGGTGCCGATCTCATCAAGCACGCTATTGGGCCACTTCGCATGAGCGGCAATCTCACGCTGGCGTTTGATTGCGAACAACCGAACAGTGACGGACCGTTTGCCAAGCTCTTGCAAAAGAGACTGGCGACCGAGCAATAAGGTTTGTTGCTCGCTTTCGATACGGGCGTCATAGCTAGTGCCTTGCAGGTGCCAGATACGTGACAGCGACCCGTCCTTGCCACGCACCGTGACGCCATCGACCGGATCAATCCCGTCGAGTTCAAGTTCGTCCTGCAGCCAGTCTTGCTCAATATCGCCAAGCAGAAGGCGACGCCCTGCCGGAACGACCAGTCCGCCTGCCATGCCGGTCACAAGACCGGTGGTGATCACATCAGTCCAAATCATTTGCGCCCTCCCGTGGTCAGGAGGCGCTCGGCTTTGCGGCTGCCCCAAAACATCGGGGTCACCAGCAGGTCGCGGTCATAGTTCGGATTGATCCGCTGATGTTTGACGAGATAGATCCAAGCACCGACAAAGCCCACGATCCCGCCCGGAATAACCAGGGCAGGAAAATCGAACACGACGGGCAGGACAAAACCCAGAACGCCAGCAAGACCGGCAACAAGCAGAAGTGAGATCGGCAGACCGATCAGCGTCATCTGGCGCTGGACCTGAATGAGAACAGCACTGGCGGCTTTCATTTGAGAACCCCCAGAAGACCCGAGGCAATGGCTGGTCCTGCTGTGACAAGGATGCCGCCAATCACCATCATGATGCCGCGTTGCGGATCGAGCCTGCCGGTGAAAGCGCCCCAACCACCATAGACGACCAAACCAAGACCAAGCGCGATGGCGAAGATCTTGCCAAATCCCTCGGCCAAAAGTTCAAGGAAGGAGACAACCGGATCCCACCAGTTGCCGCCTGTAGTGTCTTGTGCAAAAGCCGGTTCGGTCATGGCCAATGTGGCAAGGCCAGCGATGACAGCGATTTTGAGAAGGTTGCGTTTATCCATGGTGTGTTTTCCTTGTCGTCAGATCGTCAAAACGGTGAGGACGCCCAGCGTGAAGACGACGGCGACCAGATTGAGAGCGGTGAGGAGGGAGATCAGCTTGACCATCTTGCGAAAACGGTCCTGAGCCGTATCGGCAAGACGGGCGGCTTCCTGCATGGCAGACAGGCGTTCACGCACGGCATCGGTCAGAGCTTCATTCTTGAAGTCCTCGATGGCGGCAGTGACATCGTTGGTGAAGGTTTCTGCCTGTGCCTGGATGATCCCGGACAGGGTTCGGTTATGCTGATCGATCAGGCGGCGATGCTCGTCGAGCACGACCTTGTGGATGGTGTAGATCATGAGCACCGGGTCACCGTCCTCAACGGTGACCTGATGAACTTTCCACAAATGGGTGCGCAGCTCTTCGATGCTGTCCATGGTCAGGGGCGGCGGCGGAGCTTCATCAAGAACACTGGCCATTACAGCACCGCCTGTTCCATTGAGGCCCCAATGCTGCGCCAGGTCATCATCAGACGTTGGCGCGACATCAGGGGAAAGTCGGCATGTTTGCCTGCTTCATCGAAGGTCAGGCGGGCACGCATCATCTGTTCGATGTCATGGCCAAAGGTTTCTTTGCGGACCTCGGGCAGGCGCACCAGCGCGTGAATGCGGTTCTTGTTTTTCTTGTAAAGCCCTGAATGCTCGAAGCTCTCGACTTCGCCGGAAGCATTCTTGCGTTCGATCCGCCCGAAATACTCATTAAGCCAGACGACAACCGGAATATCGGGAACGCTCTGTAAGACCTGATGCAGCCCCTGCATGGTGTCATTAAGCGCCTGGCCACCGGTAAGCACCGTATGAAGCCGGACTTCATGACCGGCATCGGCGAGCATCTGCAGCGCCTGTGCTTCGACCATATAGCCAAGCAACGGCAAGAAGGTGCTGGCACCATTATCGATCACGACAACGCCGTCTTCAGGGCCGGTCATGATCTGTTCGATCAGGGCGTCGAAATAGCGCGGGTTGATTTCGTCAGGACGTTCGCCCAGGCGAATGGTCTCGACGGGAAAAGCCTTGTATCCTGCAAAGGTCTGGTTGACCGGATCGGTGTCATAGCAATGAACCGGGGTGTCGCGTTTGAGGTAATGCTGCGCGAGCAGGCTTGCGACAAACGACTTGCCGACCCCGCCCTTGCCCTGAAGGGTAAGATTAATCAACGCCATCGGCGATAACTCCATCTGAAATGATAATTTTGATGCCCAGCACAGTGGCGAGGCGGAACACGTGAGCAGCAGACAGATCCGTCCTGCCAGCCTCAAAATCCCGATAAGTGCGTTCGCACACGCCGATACATTCACCTGCACCAGCTTGGGTGAGGTGTTGGCTCTCGCGGGCTTGCCGCAGGCGGGTGTGAAGGATGAGGTAGTCTGATTGCCAAGAGCTCATTGCGAAGCCTCCGCCTCGTCTGAGGCATCGTCTTCTGGGTCATCACCGCCCCACAGGCGATCCAGCGCGGCCTGTTCTTTCGCTTTCAGCGTTGGCAAATAACTGGCGGCTTGAGTGTTGCTTGGCTGTAGGGTGGGGGTAGTGACAGAGGACTGGCGACCCGTTTTTGCGGGTAATGGGCTTTTGAGTGTTTTGTGCTCTGCGCGCAGGAGCTTTACGCGGCGATAAAACGACCGTCGCGAAATGGTAATCCGACCATCTGCAAATAACTGATCAAAGATCTGACGGGCGGAAATGCCCTTCTCCAGTTCTGCAAGAATTTCATCTTGCAGGGCGAGTAATTCTATTCTTGCCTGACCCCAAGTTCCGGCCATTACTGCATTCCTTGTCGTAGGTGTTAACCACTTGACAAGGATCGGAAATGTATGGTCTCAATTCTGTGTCGAAGGTGCAGACAGCGTCTGTCTCTCGATCAACAGAATTGGGCAACAATGAGTGCCCCCGCAACCACTTCTGTTATAAATCGCTTCTTTGCGAGATATAACAACGCCCTAAATCAAAACACCCCGCTTGGCGAACCCGAGCGGGGTGTTTGTCTTTGCTGTAGCCTTGTTTGTTTCAGGCGTCATACAACTCGTTGTTCGTAAAGGCGTGTGGGTTTGGGAAGAGGTATCAGACCTTTATACCGAACAGTTTTTGCGCATTCCGGAAAGCAATTTTTTCCTTGGCTTCACGGGGCAGATCCACTGCCCGAAACCAGTCGGTTCCCTGCTTCATGTCTGCAAACGGATAATCGGTTCCAAACATCACGCGATCCACACTGATGTATTTCAACAAAAGATGAAGCAGTTCATCCTGGAAAAATGCGCTGGTTGTGTACCAGAAATTGTCATTGAAGTACTGGCCGATGGGCTTGTTTAGGGAGCCTTCGGTCACATCGCCCAAATCTTCGGCGATACGCTCAAAGAAGAATGGAAGGCCTTCTCCCATATGGCCGATGATCATTTGCAGTTTGGGGAATCTGTCGAACGTTCCTGTCATGATCAGCCGAAGACATTGCGTAAGCACCTCCTGGTGCCAACCATATCCGGAGCCACTGAGAATATAGTCCTGATATTCGTCATTATATCCTGGCCGCATGATGCGGTAGTAAATGTCGAAGACTTCCTTGGGCGGGAAGCCCGGATGCAGGTATATCGGGACATCAAGTGCCTCGGCCCGCGCCAGAAGGGGTTCAAAATCGGGATGGTCGAGAAACTTTTTGCCAATGAAGCCATTGGTCATGGCGCCGACAAAGCCATCTTCGCGAACGGCGCGTTCCAGTTCGTCGGCTGATGCCGCCGGGTCCTGTAGCGGCAGGGTTGCATAGGCCTGGAACCGCCCCGGATAGGTGACCATTGGGCCTGTGGCAATCATCTTGTTGAGGCGATAGGCAAAATCGATGCCTTCCTGACCCGCGAGATCCTGCACACCGGGTGTATGTGCCGAGAGGATCTGAACATTGATCCCGGCCTGATCCATGTCACCGATGCGGCCGGGGCCAAGTTCGGCAAGGCCGGTTTCCCTGAGGTATTCCACGTGATCATCGTTAATCGCATTCAGCGCGATCAGTTCGTCGGTGGTATAGGTCTCTTCGGTGGCGATAAAGGGCAGGTCCTGGTCTCGCAAGGCAATGCTCGATTTATCTGCCGCAGTGGTGTTGGCGGCATTGGCGGGTGCGGCCAATCCGGCACCAACACCAAGTGCCGCAGCACCACTTAGAAAGCTGCGGCGTCCTATTGCGAGGTTCCCTTGGGGATTTTCGGTCGGTTTCATATCAATTTCTACTCCGCTATTACGTTGTGCAGTTCGGGGGGCTTTCGTCATCATCGTTCTTGGGGTCGAACATTTGTGACGGCAGCCCGGTAGACGTAGAACCAATGGAAAGGGCAGGCGCTTCATTCAGACGGCCCTGTGTGGATGGACTTATGCGCGTCCACGTCTGGGCAAATATCGGATCAATCGGCAAAAAGCCTGGTATTGCTGGGGGTGGGGCAGATCGCAAAATCGTCGCGCGGGATAAAGGACAAGCTGTCTATCAGCCGCTCAAGCGCTTCGGGCTAAACCGGGACACCCTATTTAGGTTTGGCACTTAGGGCAGATAGAGCACAGGTGTCAGCCACCCCTTTTCCTGCATCACTTTGATGCCTTCCAATGCCGGTCCAGCAGCCAGAAACCACATCGCATCGCGCGTCGTGGTTAAAAACAGTGACGGCTTGCACAGCAGTGTTTCTTTATCCCGCCAGCGAAACCAAGTCGGCCGAAAACGCGGCACAGTATTGCTATAGCGCAGGAAGGCCTTGCCAAAACGTTCTGATAACAGCACCTCTTCTTGCAAGACCACATTGCGAAACACCATCCAGCACACGCCCGCAAACAAACTGGCGAGCACGATGCTGCCGGTCTGGGCTCCGACACCAAACGCCCCGATTATGCTGAAAAGATAAAGTGGATTACGGCAGCTTGAATAAGGCCCGGTGGTGACAAGCTCTGTGTTCTTGCGCCCGCCGATATAAAGGGAGCACCAGCCACGTCCGAAGATGCATACGTAAATCGCAAATAGCCCAACGGCTTCGATCATGTCGTGAAGCGGGCTCTGCCGATCGGTCAAGGACCGAGATCCGGCAACGAGTACCAGAAGAACCACAACACCAAGCCGAAGAATACGTTTTCTTCGGCGCTGTATGGTTCGCATGCCGGCATCATCCGGGGGCGTTCCCGACACCGCATTACCGGCAAAACGGAGTGCTGTAGGGGGGATCATAAAGTTCACTCTTGCCACAAATCAAACTGCAGTAACTTCTAGCGTTAGCAGGTTGATTGTGGCGTCCAGTGCTTCACATCCGGTCGTTCGGTTGCAAACTCAAACTTACTCACTCCCCCTGAACCACCCCATCGACAACACCAGCCTCCATCAACTCCGCCACCTCCGGGAACCAGATCCCGGAATGCGGGGCGAGGAAGACTTGCTTAAGGAAGCTCTCGGCAATGCCCTGGCTGCGATAGAAGGTGATTTCCTTTTCCTGCTGGCCCTTGATGTTATAAAGCGGGACGGGGTAGTCGAGATTGATCTTGTATTGATGAAAGCCCAGCCGGGCATTGGGGCCAAGGTAACGTTTGGCACCGCCAATAAAGGCGGTCGTGCAGGCGGAGCTGCAATCCGCAAACACATAGGTGTCCAAGCCCCGATCGCGGATCAGGAAGCCGACACCGCGCCCTTCATAGACATGCCCGCCATCACTGTGCAAAACGATGCCGGTCACACCCGGATTTTGATCGAGCAGGGCGACCAATCGCTGCGCCATGCCAAGGGCAAAGATGCCGGTGATATGAATGCGGGTGTTATCGGGACTGAGGGTGAGCGCATACTGGCTGGCGCGGGCATCTTCAAGCTCGGTCATGTTGACCGGTATAAACCGCTCCGGGGCAAGCGCACGGAAAGAGGCCGCGATGCTGAGTACGGTAAAGACCAGACACAGCCCGATCACCCCATAGGCCACAACGGTCCAGATATTGGCAAGAATGCTCGATTGATGTTGGGTGGCGCGCAGCACGCCAACCACCTGCCAGATAAAAACAACGCCATGAAATAGAAGAATAAAAACAATCGTCGCGATCAGGGCCGGGATGCGATCAGGGATATAGGGTGGCAGCGTGTAGCGATCGGCAAACAGGATCAGGGCACGGATCAGGATCAGGTTGACGCACAGCGCGAATAACAGCGCGTGCTTTCCTTGCCAGTGATCCCGGATATAGCCCAAGAAATTTCTCTCCTTAGAAGCTTATGGCCCAAACCTGTTAGAGAATTGCACGTAAAGTTGCGAGTTATTTGCAGATCGGCAGAGCAAACAACAGTGGTGATTTGCTTCTAACATAGTATCAGAAGCATCGACGAAGCATAGTATTCAGCATCCGGCTTAGGTGTATCGTTGTTCTCCTTTAAAACCTTCTTGACAAATTTTCTATTTGTACAGATTATTTTTCTGGACCCGCGTTCTGGTCTAGGTTGCCTACCCATTTCGACCGCAGCTCGTAAGCTATGAACGATGAACCAAGTTGTTTTCGACCGTTTCCGGTCATCTAATGCTCACATAAGGGGGTAGGATTGAGCATGGGATGACGCCTGTAGGGAAATGACCATGACAAACACCTTGGAACTTCTCAAAAGTAAATCCAAACTTCTGCGCTCCAAGTTGGCAAGAAATGGCATAAAGTTGCCAATTTCTAAGCACTTGGACCTATTCGCAAAAATGCTTGGCGAAAGGAGTTGGGAAGCTTTAGTTCGCAGCTATCAAGCGAGGCCTCGACCACACACAGATTATCGTCTGAGGGGCCATTTAATCAGTCAAGTACTTCGAGATGAACTTGGTTGCGAACTGCAAGCCAATGAAGCGGAGTTGCTTGTCAGTGAGGTCAGTTGGCCTTCCACCTATACTCCTCGATTTAATACATTGCCTCAACATGATGATGGCGAAGTATTGGTTTCTAGCGCGTTCGTAAATTCCAACATATTTAGTTGTGATCGGAAGAGGCAAAAGAACTGCCTGCGTAAAAGAATTAGAATGTGGGATGATTCCGGTAACTCGTCCTTGGACAAGATCCTATACACAGGCGAACGGCTCAATATGTACGATCAGTTGGTTTTCTACGCGCTTCTAAGCTTGCATCCAAATGAGACGCCGATTGGAAGAGAGTTCTTTTTGACTCAGGAAGATGTTGAAAAACTGCAAGGAAGGAATATTGCTATTGTTAGCTTTGAAGCCTCAATGCGGCGTATGCGTGACTGCAGGATAGAAATACCTGACATAAATTTCTTTGGGCCCCTGATTCAATATTTTAGAGAGGTTGAGCCAAGACGAGCAAAAGCATCGTTAAAAAAGAAAGCTTACATCGTCAGTTTAAACCCGATGCTCACGAAGCTATATCGAGACTTTTTATACGATCAGTTCATGGTTCAAGGTGACCTCTTCTACCATTCTCCAGAGTATTCGGATGCAGAGAATTCGGTTCACTATGGAGATGTTAGTAAGAAGCTTGCGAAGCTCAGAGAAGTCGACTTTAAAGCCTATACAAGTGAATTAGGTGCTCCTTGGCCGACCCAGGAAGCCGACATGGCTGCTGTAATCGCTATAATCGCTAAGAATGCGCAAAATGGCTCGGTTACCTTTTCATTGTTGGATGGTTGGCGAGAGCTACCGAATGGCAACTTTGAATTCAGTTTGCCCGCTTGGATGTACGAGGCCTACGAGCACTTCGTAGATTTGTACGGTGAGGAAGTTGGTCCCACGATATATATGAAAGCAACAGAAAGGGTTTTGGCCCCAGTTTTTGATCAAAGCTCAAGTGCGGAGCATTGATAAAAAAACACCCCCGGTCTCACGACCGGGGGTGTTCTCTTTCCAGAGCCCTAAAGCTCCAAATCACATCAGGCTATTCGCTCCTCACGCCAGATCAAAGCGATCGGCGTTCATGACTTTGGTCCAGGCGGCGACGAAGTCCTTGACGAACTTCTCGTGGTTGTCGTCCTGGGCGTAGACCTCGGCATAGGCGCGCAGGATCGAGTTGGAGCCAAACACCAGATCCACGCGGGTGGCGGTGTATTTGGTTTCGCCGGACTTGCGATCAACGATGTTATAGAGGTTGTCGCCAGCCGGTTTCCAGCTGTAGCCCATGTCGGTCAGGTTGACGAAGAAGTCATTCGACAGAACACCTTCGCGATCCGTGAAGACACCGTGCTTGGTGCCGCCATGGTTGGTGCCAAGGGCCCGCATACCACCGATCAGGCAGGTCATTTCATGGGCGGTCAGGCCCATGAGCTGTGCGCGATCAAGCAGCATTTCTTCCGGTGAGACGACATAGTCCTTTTTCGACCAGTTGCGGAAGCCGTCCGCCAGCGGTTCGAGGACATCGAAGCTGTCGGCGTCGGTCATTTCATCGGTAGCATCCCCGCGGCCCGGTGCGAACGGGACGGTGATGTTAACCCCGGCATCTTTCGCGGCCTTTTCAACCGCGGCCGTACCGGCCAGAACGATGAGGTCGGCAATCGAGACTTTCTTGGCAAGGTCTGCCTGGAAGTCTTCGAGTGCTTTGAGAACCTTGGCAAGGCGTGCGGGTTCGTTGCCTTCCCAGTCCTTCTGCGGGGCAAGACGGATGCGTGCGCCATTGGCACCACCGCGACGGTCCGAACCGCGGAAGGTGCGCGCACTGTCCCACGCGGTGTTGATCAGATCGGTTGCGGAAACGCCAAGACCCAACAGCTTGGATTTGAGATCGGCGATTTCGGTATCGCTGAGCGTATAATCGACTGAGGGGATCGGGTCCTGCCAGATCAGGTCTTCAGAGGGCACATCCGGGCCGAGATAGCAGGCCTTCGGGCCCATATCACGGTGGGTCAGTTTGAACCATGCACGGGCAAAGCAATCGGAGAAGTATTCAAAGTCATTATTGAATTTCTCGATGATGGCGCGATAGGTCGGGTCCATCTTCATGGCCATGTCGGCATCGGTCATGATCGGCATGCGGCGGATCGACGGGTCTTCAACGTCAACCGGCATGTCTTCTTCTTTAATACCGATCGGTTCCCACTGGTTGGCACCGGCCGGGCTTTTCTTGAGCTCCCACTCATACCCCAGCAAAAGCTTGCAATAGCCGTTATCCCACTTGGTCGGGTGGGTGGTCCAGGCCCCTTCGATGCCTGAGGTCACGGTATCGCGGCCAATGCCACGCTTGGTGTGGTTCATCCAGCCAAAGCCCTGTTCATGGACATCGGCGGCTTCGGGTTCGGCTTCAAGCAGGGATGCATCGCCATTGCCATGCGTTTTACCAACCGTATGACCACCAACGGTGAGGGCAGCGGTTTCTTCGTCATCCATTGCCATGCGGGCAAAGGTTTCACGCACCTGGGCTGCGGTCTTGAGCGGGTCTGGCTGACCATTCACCCCTTCCGGGTTCACATAGATCAGGCCCATCTGGACTGCGGCCAGCGGGTTTTCCATGGTGTCTGGCTTGGAGACATCGTCATAACGATTGTCAGATGGGGCCAGCCATTCGCGCTCAGCCCCCCAATAGGTGTCCTTTTCCGGGTGCCAGATATCTTCGCGGCCACCGGCAAAGCCAAAGACCTTAAGACCCATCGACTCATAAGCCATGGTGCCGGCCAGAATGATCAGGTCAGCCCAGGAAAGCTTGTTGCCGTATTTCTTTTTGATCGGCCAGAGAAGACGGCGCGCCTTATCAAGGTTGGTGTTATCAGGCCAGGAGTTCAGCGGGGCGAAACGAAGGTTGCCCTTGCCGCCGCCACCACGGCCGTCGGCCAAGCGGTACGACCCTGCAGAGTGCCAAGCCATACGGATCATCAGCCCGCCATAATGGCCCCAGTCGGCCGGCCACCAGTCCTGGCTGTCGGTCATGAGATTTTTGATGTCGGTCTTGACCGCTTCAAGGTCGAGCTTTTTGAATTCTTCGGCATAGTTGAAGTCTTCACCATAGGGGTTCACCTTGGTGTCGTGCTGGTGAAGAATGTCGAGATTAAGCGTCTTTGGCCACCAGTCGCTTACTGATTTGCCCGTCTCGGTCATGCCACCATGCATTACCGGACATTTCCCTGCGGTATGTTTTCCGTCCATTTTTTCTCTCTCCGTCGTGGCTGAGATGTTTTAAACAGCTCCTGGACCCGTATCGCGTGTATCGCGCGGTCGTGGGACGCGTTGGTGTGTTGCGTCCGTTTGTTGTTTCTCCCTGACCTAGTTTAACCAAAACCAGCACCATGAAACCAGAAGTTATGCGTGACGGTTTCATGTTGAAGGTAATCATCAACTCAGGGATCGCAATGCGACACGGGGTAATCAATTTTGCGCAACGGGTTTCCCATCGCTTTGAGAAGGCTAACAACGATACAGGTGATAGGGGAAATAGTTATTTCATGTGTTTTCGATAGTTTTTATCGATGAATTGATTTGGGGTGGTGAAAGTGCCGGTTTTGGCCGGGGGGCGGTTGGGGCCGTGACATTTGCAATCAGTCGGGTAGACTGTGTTCGAGTTCACAGTCTTAAAGCCTTAAACATGCGGGGTTTTCCTGATCCCGGATGTTGCCAGGCCAAATCATCGCCCCACAGAAAGCGGAAATCCCCATATGTCTCATTCTTCAAAAGGTGCCATCTATATGGCGGCAGCGGCAAATTTGCTGATTGCTGTCGCCAAGTTTGGCGGGGCGGCGATTACCGGATCAGCCGCGATGATGTCAGAAGGCATTCATTCGCTTGTCGATACCGGCAATCAGGGGCTTTTGCTTTTGGGCTTGAAGCTTTCGACCCGTGAACCCGATGAACGACACCCGCTGGGCTATGGCAAGGAAACCTATTTCTGGTCGTTTCTGGTGGCGGTGATGATTTTTGGCCTTGGTGCAGGCGTTTCGATCTGGGAAGGGGTGGACAAGGTTATTCATCCGCATGCGCTTGATGTGCATGTGGTGGCAACCCTTGGCGGTTTTGATATCCGCACCTATCACGTGGTGTTTTCGATCCTGGTCATCGCGATTGTGCTTGAGGGCCTGGCGTTTCGCACGGCCTATATCACCTTCCGCGCACAGCATCCGAATGTGCCGCTGATCAAGGCGGTGCGCAGCAGCAAGGACCCGACCGTGTTCGTCATCCTGTTTGAGGATTCAGCTGCGCTTTTGGGGCTTGTTGTCGCATGTGTCGGCATTGCGGCGGCCTATTTGCTTGAAATGCCGGTTCTTGATGGGCTGGCATCAGTGATGATCGGGCTTATTCTGGCGGTGACGGCCTTTATGCTGGCGGTTGAGTGCAAGGGGCTTTTGATCGGTGAAAGTGCTAACAGCCAAAGTCGCAAGAAGATCAATGATATGGTTGCCGCCATTCCCGGCATCCTTAAGGTCAACGAAATCATTACCCTGCATCACGGGCCGCAAAGCCTGATTGTGTGTGTCAGTGTTGATTTTGAAGATACGGTCACATCGGTTGCATTGGAGGCCGCCGTATCACGGCTTGAAAGCGATATTCGCGCCGAAATTCCCGAAGTATCGAAAGTGTTTATCGAAGCACAGAACTGGCGCGCCCATCAGAAGCTTCTTGATGAATTGGGCAGCAACCCCGATGCCGCCCCCTTAACCCACCCGGCCTAAAGCTTCGGTGCTATTGGCGTGTGCGCTGGTTGCAGTTGAACTGGCGTGCGCGAAATAGTATGAGGAATAAAACCAACAAGGAATTTCACGGGAAGGGATGCGTTCGAACATGACTAAAAAGATCTTCCCGAGCTGGATCGCGGTTGATTGGGGGACGTCAAACCTGCGCCTTTGGGCGATGGATGATACCGCGAACATCCGTGGTTCGGCGGAAAGTCCGCTGGGTATGAATGCGATTGCCGGCGACCCCAAACTTTCGTTTGAGGCGGTCCTGATTGGTTTGATCGAAGATTGGCTGGGCGGTAACCCGGCAAAGCTGCCGGTGGTGATTTGCGGCATGGCTGGCGCCAAGCAGGGCTGGATCGAGGCGCCTTATTGCGATGTGCCGGCACGGCCATCCGATCTGGCCAAGGGGGCGGTAACGCCAAATGTGAGTGATCCTCGCATTTCTGTTTTTATCCTGCCGGGGCTTTGTCAGCGCGGTGACCCTGATGTCATGCGCGGCGAGGAAACCCAGCTTGTTGGCTTTATGGCGCAGAACCCGGACTTTTCCGGCTGGGTCTGTTTGCCCGGCACCCATTCGAAATGGGCACATGTCGCCGATGGCGTGATCAAGGCGTTTCGCACCTATATGAGTGGCGAGGTGTTTGCGTTGCTGTCACAGCAATCCATCCTGCGCCATTCGGTCGATGATGCCTGGGACAATGCTGCCTTTGCCGATGCGGTGCGCAAGGCATCCGAACAGCCAACCGCCTTCCTGCACAGTTTGTTTACCGTGCGGGCAGGGGCATTGGTGGCAAAGGGGGATGCATCTGTTGCGCCGGGGGCGGCGGTTTTATCGGGTACGGTCATCGGGGCCGAAATTGCCGATGTGTTAAGTCGCCTTGCACCGGGGGATGACATTGCCCTGATCGGAGCAGGCAAGCTGGCATCGCTTTATCAGGCGGCCTTGGCGGTTCATAACCACAAGGCAACGCCGCAGGACGGGGCTGCGATTACGCTTGCCGGGCTGTCGCGTGCTTATGACGTTGTGACGGGCTAAAGCATGTTGCATTTAATTCCCGATCTATTCGGCCCCGGATGCATGACATGCAAGCGGGCTTAACAAACAGGAAGACAGTTATGGCTTATCCGACATCCGTCAATGATCAGATCACCGATAGCGTTTCAGGCGCCGGACACCGCAAATTGATCGCGATCCTGCGCGGCGTGCAGCCCCACGAGGCCGTTGATATGGTGCGCGCACTGGTCGATGCCGGGATCACGATGATCGAGGTGCCGCTCAATTCCCCTGAACCGCTTAAAAGCATCACCGCGATGAAAGAGGCGGTCGGGAATGCCGCGATGATCGGGGCGGGCACGGTTTTGACCACGGATGATGTTGCCAATGTAAAGGCGGCGAACGGTGAATTTGTCGTATCGCCCAACTGCGATATCGAGGTGATCGCCAAAACCAAGGAAGCTGGCATGGGGTCATGGCCCGGTGTTCTGACGCCCACCGAATGCTTTGCCGCGATCAAGGCCGGGGCCGATGGGCTTAAGATTTTCCCGGCCAGCATCATCGGCGCAGAGGGCATCAAGGCAATGCGCGCTGTCCTGCCAAAAGATGTGCCGGTTTATGCTGTTGGTGGCGTCGGCCCGGATGATTTTAGCGTTTATGCCAAGGCGGGCTGTGATGGCTTTGGCCTTGGTTCGGGCATCTATAAGCCCGGCATGACGGCGGGCGATGTCTCGAAGGCGGCGATTGCCTATGTCCGCGCGCATGATGCGGTGTTTGGCTGAAGGGCCCGTTCCGGAATATTCGGTTTTGAAATAATTCCAAATTATGGAAGTGCGTTTGACCCTTGGGGGCGTGCGGGCTAAATTCCTGCCATTGTCTGAATTCCTGAACATGGGAGGATCCATTGGATCTTGGAATCAAGGGCCGCAAGGCCATCGTTTGTGCGTCATCCAAGGGGCTTGGTCGTGGCTGCGCGATCAAACTGGCCGAAGCCGGTGTTGATCTTGTGCTCAATGCGCGTTCCGAAGGGCCGCTGAATGAAACTGCGGAATATATCCGTGATACCTATGGTGTGAATGTCACCACGGTCGCCTGCGACATCACCACCGAAGAAGGCCGTAACAAGGTTCTGGCGGCTGTCGATGCGCCGGACATTCTTGTCAACAATGCCGGTGGTCCGCCCCCGGGGGTGTGGTCCGACTGGGGTCAGAAGGAATGGGAAGCCGCCGTTCAGTCCAATATGCTGACACCGATCCTGCTGGCGACCGCGGTTCTGCCGGGCATGATTTCGCGCCAGTGGGGCCGGATTGTGAATATTACGTCGGGTTCTGTTAAGTCGCCAATCCCGCATCTGGGGCTTTCGAACGGTGCGCGTGCCGGTTTGACCGGCTTTGTCGCGGGGACTTCGCGTCAGGTGGCCAAGGATGGGGTGATTATGAACAATCTTTTGCCGGGCCAGCACGATACGGACCGTATCAATGCGCTGATGACCAACAAATCCAAGGCCGAGGGCATTTCGCTTGAAGAGGCACGCATCAAAACCCAGGCGGGTCTTCCCACGGGCCGGTTTGGTGATCCGCTTGATTTCGGGGCGACCTGTGCCTTTATGTGCAGCGAGCATGCGAAATTTATGGTTGGGCAGAACATCCTGCTTGATGGCGGAGCCTTCAACTCCACCATGGGCTGATATGTCGCCTTTCGTCACAGGACGGTCTGCAAACACCCATTTGCTGCGCTTCCGGTGCTCACGTACGTCAAGTACGCTGCGCGCCGGTTCTCGCAAACAGGCATTTTCGACACGCCCTGTGACGAAATCCAACATATCACCAAGTGCCCAGCCCAAAGGGTGGTGCTAGCATGGCGTCATTCACCTTTGTTTATGTGCTGCGCGAATGTGATTTCAGGCCGGGGCAGGGCAAGGCCGCTTTGCCCCGGACCTATGTTGGCTGGTCGACCGATGTCGAGGCCAGGCTTGCCACGCATAATAGCGGCAAGGGGGCCAAGACGACGCGCGGGCGGCAGTGGGAACTGGTGTATGTCGAACGGTTCCGCACCTTCGGGCAGGCGATGAGCCGGGAATGGCATCTTAAGCGCGATCGCAAGCTGCGCAAGATGCTGGCGGGTGGATAGGCTGGTTGATTTGGACACAAATCAGGACTTGCATCATTGCGCCAAGTGACAGATATGTCCCAGAGCCTGTTACGATTAGCTTGCATAACTTTCGTTCGCGTTTCGCGAACCCTTCGGGCCGGGACATTCCTCAGCCCTCGGCAAAAGCGGTACAAGCTAATCGCAACAGGCTCTAGCAAATAACGCATTTAAACCGGGGTACCATCGATCATGGCATTCGTTCGCAAAAATCCACTGAAACTCAACAATCTGCAGCTGCGCACCCTTGTGCTGGCACAGGTGATTGCCAAGGATCCCAATTCGGGCAAGATTGACGAGGCCACCGGCGAAGCAACGCTTCTGCGTGTCCCCCATGCCCATGGCGACCACGTTCATGTTGGCAAATTCACCGTGGCCGCCCGGGATGCCAGCGGGTTCGATAACCCGGCTGTCTGGGTCGCACTTGCCCGCAAGGGGCTGGTCAAGGAAGGCTATCCGGCCAGTATCGTTCTGACCAAGGAAGGCATGGAATATGATACCGGGCTTGGCGATCATTTCCTTGAGGAAAGCGATCACTAGGATCGGTTGATAGCGATACCAACCTGAGACGAAAAAGCCCTGCATGTGCAGGGCTTTTGTTTTGGCAATGATGGGCGTTTTTTAGTCGACCCGGATGAATTTTCCGTCCTGGATGGCCACGAAATAGATGTTGCGGTTGCCATCGCCAAAGGCATCAAACACCAGTTCCTGATGCAACCCCTGTTGCGGCGGCAGATTGGTCAGCGCATCAGCAAGCGATTGATCCGGGTGCTTGGTGCGGAGTGCGGCAAACAAAACGGTCGCTGCGTCATAGCCCAGGACCGCGGTATAGCCGGGCTGACGACCGAACATTTCGTTGAACGCCGCGACAAATTTCTGGAAGCGCGGATTGGTGTCATAGCGGTCATAGGCCTGTGCCAGTTCCGCGCCCTCGACCGCCTCGCCACCGACCTCGATCAGGGCCTGTGACCCCGCCCATTCTGAGACAGCCAGCGGAACGCTTGATGACAGCTTGCGGATTTCTTGGGCCATCATCGCACTGTCTGTGCTGTTGGTGATCAGAACGATCGCGTCGGGATCGTCGGCCAACAGTTGGGCTGCTGCTTCGGCGTGGGTGATATTGTCGGTATTGATCCAGATTTTGGAGATGACCCGCCCGTCAAGGGCATCAAGTTCCAAAAGGAACTCGCGATACCAGCTGTCGGTAAATGCCTGGTTCTGGCCATCAAGGGCAAGGGCGACCCGTTCATAGCCCTGATCGATATAGCGACGGGCATAGGCGCGCGCATTTTCACGCGTCGTCGTGTTCATGCGAAACAGGTTGTCACGAAAACCGGCAAAGTCGGCCGCAGAGACCGTTGGTGAAATGGTCACGACACCCAATTCATTGATCACCGGCAGCATCGCCATGCCGATCGAACTGATGATCGGGCCGACAATCGCATCAACGCCAAGGCGCTTGAGCTCGCGCACGTGATTTTGGGCGACTTCCGGGGTTTTCAGATCATCACGCGGAATGATTTCCACCATGCGACCATTGATGCCGCCATCGGTATTGACCTGTTGGGCGGCCAGTTTCAACGCATCAAGCGCGTCCGTTCCGGCATCGGATCCGGGGCCGGACAGGCCGGCAATGAAACCGATTTTGATCGGGCCTGATTGATCACAGGCAACCAGCAAGAAGCATCCGAAAAAGACAGAGCACAGAAACCTGATGGACCGCATTTTATTCCTTGCTGTTTTTCTTGATCGGCCCGATAGGCTGGCCCTTTGTTATTGCCTTATCCTGTCATGATCGTCAGCGACAAGGCGACAAATCCGATATGGCAGTTCCCCGAATGCGTTTCAAGCGGTTGATATTGCGATATTTGCCGCACCAACCCTAACCTAAGTCCTAGCCAAAGTCGCGTCTGGCCTGAAGCACCCGTCCCATTGTCGTCATCAGGCACAAGGCGCCGAAAATGGCGGCGATCATGTTAAACGAGGCCGGGAAGATACAAATAAGACATAAGACCAGTATGGTCTCGCTGCCTTCGGTGATGCCGGTCAGATAGAAAAAGCTTTTCTTGCCTTGGGCGTCGCCATCCGTGCGCCCCTGCTTGGCGGCAATGATCGCATAGGCCAGAAAACTCGACCCTGTGCCGACAAAACAGAAAATCAGAAACGCCGCCATCAGGGCATATTCCGGTCGACCAATGGCAAAGGCCAGAATGATGCCCGAATAAAACAGAAAGTCGGACACGATATCGTAGTAACCGCCAAGATCGCTTTCCTGAGTTTTTGCATTGGGATGGCGCGACCGTGGGGCGGCATGGCGCGCAACCGCGCCATCAAGCCCGTCCATGAACCGTGAGCCAAGGATAAAAACAAGTGCTGCGTAATCAAGTTTCAGCACAAAACAGCCTGCCGCCAGCAGGCCAAGGAAAAAGCCAACGCCGGTGATGAAGTTGGGCGTAATGCCCGTGCCCGAAAGCGTACGTGCAATCGCATTTAACGGCACATCAATCAGCGGGCGCAGGCGGGCATCAAACATCTGGTGTTTCCGGTTATCTCGTTGAAACAGCGACTATAAGCGCAAGTTTGATGGAATGAAAATCACCAGTTTGTTGATTGCAGGTAAGATGGCTATTCCCCGGACGGGACCAGTTGGTAATAAGGGCTTTCTTCAAGCACGGCGTCATCGACAGGGCTGAGTTTGTTTTGTCGAATGACGGCCTGGATTTCTTCGATATAGACATTGCCGCGTTCGGAATATCGGGTCAGTGTTTCGGCCAGAACAGATCCCGAAAGGGGTTCCTGAGCGGCGATCATTCTGGCGCGCAAATCGCGAAATTCCGTGTAGGCCGACCCGGTATTGAGGTTCATCATATAGGCCCGGACCGAACCGAACGGTGTCTTGAAAGCCGCGATCTTGTAATCACCAAGGTGCTTTCGCTGTTCTTCGGGCGTGATGCCATCACCGCCATAGGTCCATTGACCAAACAATGCATTGCCAAGGGCGGCAAAGCGCGATGTGCCCCAGCCGCTTTCGATGGCCATTTGCGCCATGGCAAGGGACGGGGGAACCGGTGCGATGCGTTTTTCAAGTTCCGCGATGGTTGCCGGGTCTTCGGGGGCTGTTTCAACACGGTATTGTTCGGCCAGCTCAGCAATGATCGAAAGATCGTTGGTGCGGATTGCATCGCGAAGGACACTGCTTTGCAGGGCTATTTCCTCGTTCGCAAGCAGGGTCAACGGGCCAAGTGTCCGGAAAAAAGTGCGTTTCTTGGCCGTGACCGTCAGTTGATCGGCAAGTTCGTCGCGCCATCTTGTCGGGATGGTTTGCAGGAAAAGCCGGGGAACGATGCGTTCCCCCGCGTTCCAGCGTTCTGCGGTATAGCCAAGATCCTCAAACAGCTTTTCAAGCTGTTCATAACCATTCAGTTCAATGCGGATAACGTCGCTTTGGTCGGGCGTTGGCAGAAGGATATCCGCCCGTGCAGCGGGATGGAGACCCGCGGCCATCCCAAGGGTGGCAACCGCCAGAACGGAAAATGTGCGTATCAGGACACGTTTAAACATGGTGTGCCTCGCTGATCTGACCTGACATCGGTGCAGGATCAGAATGCTACCATGCTTTGGGGTTTAGCGGCGAAAATCTTCAAGACGTTTGCGCTGTTTTCCTGCTTCGTCAAAGTTATCGGGTGCCAGCCACGCCTCGAATGCGGCCTTGACGGCGGGCCATTCTTCAATGATGACGGAAAACCATGCAGTGTCGCGGTTGCGACCCTTATAAACCATGTGATTGCGAAACGTGCCTTCATAGGTGAAGCCATACCGTGCGGCGGCGGCACGCGACGGGGCATTTTGATCGTCGCATTTCCATTCATAGCGGCGATAGCCCAGCTCATCAAAGGCGCGCTTCATCATCAGATACATCGCCTCTGTCCCGCCGATGGTCTTTGAAAGGGCCGGGGCATAATTGAT
>NZ_DCAO01000014.1 GCF_002311515.1 Thalassospira sp. UBA1131 | reverse complement strand
TTTTCATCCACCGGGATGCGTTTGGCGTCCGGTCTTGCTTCGATGACCGAAGGATGTTCGACCGCACTGGTAAATACGGTGACATCTTCCAACCCGTTCAGCGCCAGATTGTTGGCCTCAGTACCGCCGCTGGTGAAGATGATCCGTTCTGAATCACCGCCCAGCAAATCGGCAATGGTGCGTCTTGCATGATCAACGATCTTGCGGGCCGCACGGCCACTGGCATGAACCGAAGACGGATTACCTGCAACATCCATCGCAGCGATCATGGCCTGCTTTGCATCTTCGCAAAGCGGCGCGCTGGCGTTGTAGTCGAGATAAACCTGGTCGGTCATCAGTTTAAAATCATCCTTATTCGCATCTGCCCTCGATATAGAGGACCAACTACTGTGCCGCAACCTGTGACGGCTCTTCGATCTGGGTCGTTTTACCCGGGAAAGTCCGAAGCGTCCCCGCCACGTTGCGATCCACCACATCGGCAAGACTGACAGAGGCCAGATAAAGATAAATCTGGTTGCCGAGTTCTTCCCAAAGTTCGTGGGTCAGACAACGGCCCTTGTTGGTCTTGCAGCCCTTGGGAGAGCCGGACTTGCAACGGGTTGCACGGATTGGTTCATCAACCGCCAGAATGACATCGGCAACACGGGTTTCAGTGGCATTGCGTGCAAGCAAATATCCACCACCCGGGCCGCGCACCGAACGGACCAGACCGCCCTTGCGCAATTTGCCAAACAGCTGTTCAAGATAAGAAAGCGAAATTTCCTGGCGGTCCGCAATATCTGCAAGCGCGACCGGTCGGTCCTTGCTGCTTTCAGCGAGATCGACCATCGCCATAACGGCATAGCGGCCTTTGGTACTCAGCTTCACGGTGCGTCCTCCTGCCTTGCTTTGGGGTTAACCCCGAGCGGGCTTTTCATTCATGTTGCGCGGTGGCGCGTATTCTATTCCGATGATGCGACGATACGCGGCTTTTCCGGTGTGGCGTCAGATGCAGCCTTTTCACCCTCAAGGGCGACCACCTTGTTGCGCAGCGTTTCGACCTCACGGCCAAGTTCTTCAAGCGCACGGGCAACCGGATCGGGCAGATCGCCAAGCGGCGTACCATAGGCACAGAACCGATCATCCTGTTCGCGGCGGACGATCTTGGCTGGGATACCTACAACGGTCGCACCCTCGGGCACTTCACCCAGGACCACGGCGTTGCCGCCAACACGTGCATTCTTGCGCACGGTAAATGGTCCAAGGATTTGCGCGCCGGACCCGACAATCACACCGTCCTCGAGGGTCGGGTGACGTTTCAGGCCACGCTGGCCGTCGCTGTTCACGCTTGGCGATGTCCCGCCAAGGGTAACGCCTTGATACAGTGTGACATCATCGCCGATCTCGGCGGTTTCGCCGATCACGACACCCATGCCATGGTCAATAAAGAAGCGCTTGCCAATCGTCGCACCCGGGTGAATTTCGATCCCGGTCAACCAGCGCAAAATCTGCGACAGGAAGCGTGCCGTCAGGCGAAAACCGCGCTGCCACAGCCAATGTGTCCCGCGATAGCCCATGATCGCATGAAACGCCGGATAGCTGATCACGACTTCCCAACGGGATCGCGCCGCAGGGTCACGGGCGATCATCGCGTCAATTTCCTGACGAATTAGCTTGAACATGGGGCGGTCCACTGTGTAATTAGTACCTTCGATTCCCGGCAGCCACGCCCAGCCCCGTCCTTGCACATAAGCAATTGTCGGGTTCGACAGGCACCATCGGGTTAGCCGGAATATAGGATAACCGAGTAACTTGGTCAAGTATTTGCCCAAAGCAATTTATGCGCAAACACGAAAAAACTTACAAAAACACTCGGATATTTTTGTTACACACATCTTTCCATTCGTGGACAGGAGCAGTCTGATCCATGCCTGAGGTCATTTTTAACGGCCCCGAAGGTCGCCTTGAAGGTCGCTACCACCATAACGGCGCTGACGATTCGCCCATCGCACTTATCCTCCATCCGAACCCGCAACAGGGTGGCACAATGAATAACAAGTTGTGCTTTAACATGTTCAACATGTTCAAGGATCGTGGCTATTCCGTCATGCGGTTCAACTTCCGTGGCGTCGGCCGCTCGCAAGGCGTATTCGATCAGGGGATCGGCGAACTGTCTGATGCGGCATCCGCGCTTGACTGGATGCAGACCTATAACGCCAATGCGCGCGCAACCTGGGTTGCCGGTTATTCATTCGGTTCCTGGATCGGCATGCAGCTTTTGATGCGCCGTCCGGAAATTGACGGATTTATTTCGGTCGCAGCCCCGGCAAGTGAACATGACTTCACCTTCCTTGCCCCCTGCCCGTCATCCGGCATTCTGATCCACGGCACGCAGGACACCAACATTCCGGTCGCCTCGGTCAACAAGCTTGCCGACAAGCTGAATGCCCAGAAAGGCATTGAAGTTGACATGTGCGCGATTGACGGTGCCGATCACTATTTTGCCAAACAGCAAGACGAAGTGATCAAGCATTCGAT
>NZ_DCAO01000006.1:35113-49256 GCF_002311515.1 Thalassospira sp. UBA1131 | reverse complement strand
AATGCCAAGGACAAGAATGTTGTCGTGATCGGTGGTGGTGATACCGCCATGGACTGTGTCCGTACCGCGATCCGTCAGGGTGCCAAATCGGTTAAGTGTCTCTATCGCCGTGACCGCGCAAACATGCCGGGCTCGCAGCGCGAAGTCGCCAATGCCGAGGAAGAGGGTGTCGAGTTTGTCTGGCTGACCAACCCCGAAGCCTTTGTCGGCGATGACAAGGTAACCGGTGTACGTGCCGTCAAGATGCGCCTTGGTGCCCCGGATGCCGGTGGCCGTCAGAGCCCGGAAATCATCGAAGGTTCCAGCTACACCATGGATGCCGACATGGTCATCCTGGCGCTTGGTTTCGAACCCGAAGACTTGCCGACCCTGTTTGATGCACCGGAACTGGGTGTGTCGCGCTGGGGGACGGTCAAGATCGACTTCCGCACCATGATGACCAATCTCGATGGCGTGTTTGCTGCGGGTGATATTGCCCGTGGTGCCTCGCTTGTGGTCTGGGCAATTCGCGATGGCCGTGATGCGGCTGACCGGATTGATGAGTATTTGCTGGCGCGCAAAGAAGCTGCTGCTTAAGCCCGCTGCCGCATTAGGAGAGAGACGATATGAACAAGATCGTTCAGGATAAAATGGATCAGAACCGTGGCGCTGCCGACATCGCCCGTTTTGAAAAGAACGCAGCACATCTTGAAGCCAGTGGCATGTATGACCCGGCCGAAGAACACGCCAACTGTGGTGTGGGTCTGGTTGGTGCGATTGACGGCAAACCGCGTCGCGAAGTTGTCGAAGCCGGTATCGAGGCGCTGAAAGCCATCTGGCACCGTGGTGCTGTTGATGCCGACGGCAAGACCGGTGATGGCGCGGGTATCCACCTTCAGATCCCGCAGGATTTCTTCAAGGCATATCTTAAGGTCATCAACCAGGAAGCCCCGGACAGCCTGATCGCTGTCGGTCAGGTCTTCCTGCCGCGTATCGACATGGCCGCACAGGAACGTTGCCGTGCGATTGTTGAAACCGAAATCCTCAAACAGGGTTACGGCATTCTCGGCTGGCGTCAGGTCCCGGTTGATGTCTCGGTCATCGGTGAAAAAGCCAACCAGACCCGCCCGGAAATCGAACAGGTTCTGATCGGTGTCCGTGATGACGTCGACGAAGAAAAGTTCGAGATCGACCTTTATGCCATCCGTCGCCGCATCGAGAAGGCCGTGCTTTCCGAGGCGATCAAGGATTTCTACATCTGCTCGATGTCGTGCCGTTCGGTGATCTACAAGGGCATGTTCCTGGCCGAAGACGTCGATACCTTCTATCCCGACCTGCGCGATGATCGCTTCATTTCGAACTTCTGCGTCTATCATCAGCGCTATTCGACCAACACCTTCCCGAGCTGGCCGTTGGCACAGCCGTTCCGTGTTCTCGCCCATAACGGCGAAATCAACACGCTGCGCGGCAACGTCAACTGGATGAAAAGCCACGAAGCACGCATGGCACATGATGCCTATGCCGACAGCATCGATGACCTCAAGCCGGTGATCCAGCCGGGCTCATCTGACTCGGCCGCCCTTGATGCCGTGTTCGAACTGATGGTGCGTTCGGGGCGTGACCTTCCGATGGTCAAAACCATGATGGTCCCCGAAGCCTGGTCGAAAAAGGCCTCCACGCCAGACAGCTATAAAAACCTCTATGCCTATTGCAACGCTGTGATGGAACCGTGGGACGGCCCGGCCGCCCTTGCGGCCTATGGCGGCAAATGGCTGATGGGTGGCACCGACCGTAACGGTCTGCGTCCGCTGCGTTATGCAGTGACGGGCAATGGTCTTCTGATCGCCGGTTCCGAGGCCGGTATGGTTCATATCGACGAGGAAGCCTGCGTTGAAAAAGGCCGCCTCGGCCCGGGCCAGATGATTGCCGTCAACCTCGCAGAAGGCAAATTGCTGCATGATGCCGAGCTGAAAGATCAGCTGGCAGCACGTCGCGACTGGTCGAAATGGGTTGGCCGCACCAAGGTGCTTGATGATCTGATTTCACCGGAACATGCCGAACCGGCACATTTCGAAAAAGAACGCCTGCTGCGCATGCAAAAGGCGATGGGCCTTTCCCACGAAGACCTTGAACTGATCCTCCACCCGATGGGTGAGGACGGCAAGGAAGCCATCGGCTCGATGGGTGATGACACCCCGCTTGCGATCCTGTCGGATCGTTATCGCGGTTTGCATCACTTCTTCCGTCAGAACTTCTCGCAGGTCACCAACCCGCCGATCGACAGTCTTCGTGAAGCGCGCGTCATGAGCCTTAAAACCCGTCTGGGCAACCTTGGCAACATCTTGGATGAGGATGAAAGCCAGTGCGATCTGCTGCAGCTCGAAAGCCCGGTTCTGACCAACGCCGAGTATGACGCCATGCGCGGCTATATGGGCGAAAGTGCTGTTGAAATCGACACCACCTTTGACATTGGTGGTGGGCAGACGGCCCTGCGTGATGCGATCACCCGCATTCAGCGCGAAGCCGAGGAAGCTGTGCGCGGCGGTGCCCTGCACATCATCCTGACCGACGAAGGCATTTCCGAAACCCGTGCCGCGATCCCGATGATCCTTGCGACCGGTGGTGTACACAGCTACCTCGTCAAGACGTCGCTGCGCACCTATATCTCGCTTAACGTTCGCTCGGCCGAATGCATGGATGTGCATTACTTCGCCGTTCTGATCGGTGTCGGTGCGACGACGGTCAACGCCTATCTCGCACAGGAAGGTCTGCTGGATCGTTATGCGCGTGGCCTGTTCCCGAATGTGAACAGCACCGCCGAAGTCATGCAGCGCTTCAAGGCCGCAATTGATGCCGGTTTGCTCAAGATCATGTCGAAAATGGGCATCTCGATCATCAGCTCCTATCGTGGTGGCTATAACTTCGAAAGCATCGGTCTGTCGCGGTCGCTTGTGGCTGAATTCTTCCCGGGCATGCCGTCGCGCATTTCGGGGATCGGCCTTCAGGGTATTCAGCGCCGCACCATCGCCCAGCACAAAGAAGCCTTTAACGGCAATGTCGTGACGCTTCCGGTGGGTGGTCTGTATAAATACCGTCGCAGTGGTGAACGTCACGTCTGGACCGGTCCGCTGATCCACACCTTGCAGTCCGCTGTGACGTCTGGCAGCTACAACACCTTCCGCAAGTTCTCCGAAGGTCTGCGGTCGCGTGAACCGCTTCATCTGCGTGATCTTCTTGATTTCCGCAGTGACCATAGCCCTGTTCATCAGGACAAGGTCGAAAGCATCACCGAAATTCGCAAGCGTTTCGTAACCCCGGGCATGTCCCACGGCGCACTCTCGACCGAGGCGCACGAAGCTCTGGCGATTGCCATGAACCGCATCGGTGCGAAATCGAACTCCGGTGAAGGTGGTGAATCGCGTGAACGTTTCCGTCCGCGTGCGAACGGTGACAATGCGCGTTCCTCGATCAAGCAGGTCGCATCGGGTCGTTTCGGTGTGACGGCCGAATACCTCAACAACTGCGAAGAAATCCAGATCAAGGTCGCCCAGGGTGCAAAACCGGGCGAAGGTGGTCAGTTGCCGGGCTTCAAGGTCACTGTGGAAATCGCCCAGCTGCGTCATGCAACGCCGGGTGTGACGCTGATTTCGCCGCCGCCGCACCATGACATCTACTCGATCGAAGATCTGGCACAGCTGATCTATGACCTCAAACAGATCAACCCGCGCTGCCGCGTCTGCGTCAAGCTGGTGTCGCGTTCGGGTGTCGGGACGATTGCCGCCGGTGTTGCCAAGGCAAAAGCCGACGTGATCCTGATTTCCGGTTATGACGGTGGTACGGGTGCAAGCCCGCAGACCTCAATCAAATATGCCGGCGTTCCGTGGGAAATGGGCCTGTCGGAAGTCAACCAGGTGCTCACGCTCAACAACCTGCGTGACAAGGTCAAGCTGCGCGTTGACGGTGGTTTCAAAACCGGCCGTGACGTGGTGATCGGTGCTATGCTCGGTGCCGAGGAATTCGGTATCGGTACCGCATCCCTGATCGCACTTGGTTGCATCATGGTGCGTCAGTGCCATTCGAACACTTGCCCGGTTGGTGTCTGTACCCAGGATCCGGCACTGCGTGCCAAGTTCGTCGGTACCGCAGACAAGCTGGTTAACCTGTTCACCTTTATGGCCGAGGAAGTCAAAGACGTTCTGGCCGAGCTTGGCTACACCCGCCTCGAAGAAGTTATTGGCCGATCAGACCTGCTTCAGCAGGTTCATCGTGGCGCCAAGGACCTTGTTGACCTTGACCTTAACCCGCTTCTGGCACAGGCAGATGCTGGCGATCATGCCCGCTTCTGCACCATCGAAGGCCGTAACGAAGTGCCAGACACCCTTGATGCTCAGATGATCAAGGATGCCCGTCCGCTTCTGGAAGACGGCGAAAAGATGCAGCTGCAGTACAACATCCAGAACACCCAGCGTGCGATTGGGACCCGGATGTCGTCACTGATCACGCAGAAATACGGCATGACCGGCCTGAAACCGGGCCATCTCCATGTCCGTTTGCGGGGCTCGGCTGGTCAGTCGCTTGGTGCCTTTGCCGTGCAGGGGCTCAAGATCGAAGTTCAGGGCGATGCCAACGACTATGTCGGCAAGGGCCTTTCGGGCGGAACGATCGTTCTGCGTCCGCGCCCAAGCAGCTCGCTTAAGACCAACGAAAACACCATCATCGGCAACACCATTTTGTATGGTGCGACCGCCGGCAAGCTGTTTGCCGCTGGTCAGGCCGGTGAACGTTTCTGTGTGCGTAACTCCGGTGCGACCGTCGTGGTCGAAGGCTGTGGTTCGAACGGTTGTGAATACATGACCGGCGGCACGGCTGTCATTTTGGGCTCCGTTGGTGAAAACTTCGGTGCCGGCATGACCGGTGGCATGGCGTTCATCTATGACCGCGACAATACCTTTGCCGATGTCGTTAATGATGGCTCTATCCTGTATCAGCGCATTGAAACCCAGCATTGGGACGAACATTGCCGTTCTCTGATCGAAGAGCATGTGGCCGAAACCGAAAGTGGTTTCGCCCGCACAATCCTCGATAACTGGGACCGTGAACGCGGCAACTTCTGGCAGATCGTGCCGAAGGAAATCGTCGACAAGCTGGAACACCCCATTCGCTCCGAGAGCGAAAACCAGGCAACTGCGTGATCCCTCACGCTTTTGCGCAAGCTCCCTTGTCCAACACACCTGGACAAACGAACTCGCCCCGTACTTCGGTACGGGGCTTTTTTCTTTTGGGGGAGTTGCTTTGCTTGAACCCACGAAGGCACGTCAAATGCGTGCGTTCCTGACGGGAACGTCACGACGCAATGATACGGTATTGCTGGTTAAAGCACGATGTTCAGGTAGGTCCCGCGCCGCGCATTATGGTCAATCTGATCGGTTGCGATCAGGTTGCGCAGGCGGGCAAGCTGGGATGCGATGAAACTGTCAGAGGACGGCTGATCGGAATTGGCGCCAACGCGACCCCGCGAAACCATACCGCCCTGCGGACGCGCGCGCGCATCCTGAAGGCCTGTCTGGGAGGAGCCTGTGCCAATTCTGTTGGTGGTCATCTGATCGTCCACGATTGATGTTGGGCTTACCCTAGCACGTGGTCAGACGTTTGTCATGATCGCGTGACGGGCGGCATCAAAGCGCAATCCGTGGTCCAGACAGAAAGAAGGGTGGCCATAAAAGACCACCCCGGAGGAAGCTAACGAGAGGGAAAAATCACGTTAGGATATTAACCTTGGTGCCACGATTGCCGCTGGTTTCAAGCGGCTGGTGTTCGGTGACGATGGAGCCGATCACCTTGGCAAGACCGGTCGCCTTATTGATCGCACCTTCTGCGGCTGCGAAAGGCAAAGACGGGTCTGCACCACCTTTGGGCGTAATTGCATCATTCACGGCCTGTGCCGCTGAACCAAGTCCTGAACCTTGAACTGAGCCGATCATCCTGACCTCTTTATCTGTCCGGGTGGGCGATGCCCATCAATCTTTACCGGGTTCTTCAAATCTGTCTGAAGTTCACGGTATGGGCTTGTTAGGTTGATATAAGTGATGGTTGTCACACTATCCAGTGCTGTCGTAATCCAAACCCTGCCAATTGCTTGGTTTGCAAGCATTTTAACTAATATAGGCGGGTAAGATTTTTTTAACCATTCGGCGAAAATTCCGCGATTTCGCGATGGTCAGGGTTGGGGACTCGACCCGTTGAGAAGCGATGTCAGCTCGACTGCGCCCGTTCGGATGCGAGTTTGAGCGCATCATGAACCGCTTTCTGCAACTTGCCGGGGCGGAACGGCTTTTTGACAAACACGTAATTGCCCAAAAGATTATCCAGTTCCTTGCGCGATCGTGCCGGGTAACCCGACATGAACACCACGCCATAGCGCGGGTTTTGGCGCAATGCTTCGATGATCAGTTGCGGGCCGCTGCGCCCGGGCAAGACGACGTCGGTCACAATCACATCAAATGCCGCATCACCCGTGCTCGTTTGCAGGATCACCAACGCTTCTTCGGTGCTTTTCGCGATCTCGGTGCGATAACCGGCCTCTTCGAGGATGATTTGGGCAGTGGTGCGCAGGGCCTGTTCATCATCGACAATCAGAACACGCTCGCCATTGCCGGGGAACACGCCGATCTCGTCAACTTCGTCCTCTGGCTCCGCACCCGGTTCCGAACGCGGCAGATAGATCGAGAACGTCGTGCCTTCGCCCTCGACACTTTCAATATTGATAAAGCCGTGGGCCTCTTCGACCCAGCTATGAACAATCGAAAGCCCAAGTCCGGTACCCTTGCCCGGCTCCTTGGTCGAGAAGAAGGGCTCGAAAATATGATCGATCACGTCTTCGGGAATCCCGGTGCCGGTATCCTGCACGGTGATGACAACAAACTGGCCTTCGACCTCTGGCGGATAGATATCCTCGTCTTCATCGGCATCGCGCTGTGCCAGTGGCGGAATATCGGCACTGCTACATGAAATCTGAAGCGTGCCACCATCTGGCATCGCATCGCGCGCATTGATCGCAAGGTTGAGGATACAGGCCGACAATTGCGTCGGATCAACCCGGGTATGAAGGTCGGCCTCGTCGGCCCAGATTTGGAGATCAATCCGGTGCTCTAGCAAGGTCACCAGCAGTTTTTCCATCTCCGCAAAGATGCTTTCAACCCGGACATTTTTCGGTTGATCAATCCTGCGGCGCGAAAACATCAAAAGCTGGTCGGCAACACCGGTCGCCCGCTCGCCAAGCGAGATGACGTGATCGATATATTCCTTCACCCGTTCAGGATCATCAATCTTGGCACGTGCCACTTCGGCGAAACTCAGGATACCGGCAAGGCAATTGTTGAATTCATGGGCAACACCACCGGCCATCTGGCCAACCGCCTCAAGCTTTTGCGATGTGGCAAGCTGGCGCTGCAAGGCTTGTTGTTCCTCGGCGGCGCGATGCTGTTCGGTAATGTTGCTGCCCGTCCCGCGGTAGCCGTTGAAACTGCCATCCAGCGCAAAGACCGGAACGCCATTGATCCGCCCGAACTGCTTTTCACCATCCCGCGATGTCCAGGAAAATTCGACGTTATAGAATGCGGTATGTTCATCAAGATGGCGTTGCAGATAGTGCCATCCTTCCGGATGTTCCGGATGAAGCCCAAGTTTGTCAAACGACTGCCCCTGCGGAGAGCCATTGATTTCCTCGATCAGCTGATAAAACTTGTATGACGCAAAGGCGATTTTGAAATCGCTGCCCATCTCCCAGTACCAGTCGGCGGAAGACAGGGTAAAGTCGCGGAAACGCTCTTCGCTGTCGCGCAAGGCATTCTGGGCTGCCTGATGTTGCTGGGTGCGGCGTTCCAGACTTTCGGCCATGGCGTTCAGGCCACGCTCCAGAATGCCGATTTCGTCACGTCCCATCGGTGTCAGCCGTGAACTCAGCTTGCCGACCTGGATCTTGTTAACAAACTGTGCCGCCGTGATCAGTCGCTTAAGCACCGTGTGCTGGGTAAACAGGAAAATCAGTGCAGAGGTCAGCAACACACAAAGGATGGAACCGATCACAAGCACCGATTGCATCTGGCGCTGGCTTTCTTCAAGGCCCTTGGTGGATACCTTGAGATAGACATACATGAAGGGCTGATTGGCATTTAGCGCAAAGATCGGCGTGATGCTGACCATGCTTGACCCGGTATCGTCATCAACCGTGAACAGGGTCTGCTCTCTCATGTCGGCGCGAAGCTGTTCGGTCGGGAAGTCGGGTAACGAGCTGATCGACGCACCGATCATCAACGGGTCGGTTGAATGATAGATGGTGCCGTCAAAACCGACAGCCAGCGCTTGCTGCAAATGCCGTCCGAGAAGAAGTTCCATCTGCTCGGGGTCGCTCAGAATAGAGACCTTGAGTTGTTCCTGCTGGATAAGCCGTCCGGGTGTGCTGATCTGTTCCGCAATCCTGCGGTCAATTTCGGCCCCGAAATAGTTCACATAATAACCGCCAAACAGACCAAAAAGGATGGTTTCCACGACAATGATCGCAAATGCGATCTTGAAAACCAGACTGCCGATCAGTCGGTCAAACAGCGTCCTCAAGTTAATTCTGCCCCCATTCAGAATGATGCGTGTTTGTCGTGGATTTTACTCGGGCTGAATAAAATACTGACTTGGATTGGTCGGTGCAGGTGTCGCATAACTCCAGGCGGCAGGCATGACCTTGGGAACGTTGTGGAAGTCCCGTGCCACCACGCCTTTTCTGTTTGGCGGTAATGCAATTCCCATAAGGTAAAACTGATTTGCACTGATGTCGAGAATATCGCGCATCAGTTGATTTTGTTTTTCCGCATTTGCTGTCGCTTTCAGCTGGTCATAAAGCGCAAGCTGATCGCGAACATCCTGGGGCGGGGTGATGGCATCGGGGCTTTCCGGGTTCAGGTACCAGTTGGCCCATCCGGTTGCATACCAGGACGATTCAGAAGACATCGGCAGGTAATTGATCGGGATGAGCATCGCATCAAGGCCGCCATCGCCGCCCCACGCACTGGCATTGTGTTCATTGCGTTCGCGCAACGCGACAAACTCGTCACGCGCAAGGTTCCGGGCCCTGACATCAATGCCAAGTTCGCGCCAATACCCCATGACCGCGTCCAGCATCTGAAAGCGTTCCGCACCCTCGGTATCAATCGTGAATGAAAGCGGCTTGCCGTCCGGACGCAACAGGATGCCGTCATCATTGATGGTGGTCAGTCCCGCTTTGGCAATATAGCTCCGCGCCAGTTCGACATTGTATGCCATGAACTGTCGCGCCAGCACCGTGTGATATTGCGGGCTTTCCGGTCTTGGTGCCGCTTGATGGGGCAAGGCACCGGGGACAAAGCGATCAATGATGGTCTCGCGATCAATCGCATATGACAGGGCAACGCGAAAATCCTTGTTCTGGAAGATGTCGCGCAGCACCGGGTCCTTGTCATTAAGATTAAGCGACAAGGTCATGATATTCATATCGCTCTCAATCAGCGTGAAGGCCTGAAGATCCTTGTTTTGGGCCAGAACTTCGTTGGCGTGCGTGCCGATATGGCGTTCCTGCATATTGACCTTGCCGGCAATTGCCGCATCCCCAGCCGCACTTTTTGACGGCACCAGTGTCATGGAAACCGTGTCGATATAGGGAAGTTGACGGCCGGTCGGATCAATTTTCCAGTAATAGGGATTGCGCTTGGCGATCAGCGGATCGTCCTTGCCATATACCCCGGTAAGCACCCAGGCATTCAGGGTCGGCACACCGGGATTGTTCCAGCGCGTCGGGTCGTCAATCGTACCGGGCTGCCCAAATACGTCGATAAAGCGTTCTTTCCAACCCGAATAACCCATCTTCTGGGCGTCGGCATCGGCATTGGCATTATATTTCGGCAAAAGCGGCTTCAGAAAATGCGCCGGATAGCTTACCGGCTCAACGCCTTCGGGGCGGGCAAGGGCGGTCGGGAAAAGTCCGTATGGCTTGCTGAAACGAAACGCGACGGTATAGGGGTCGATCTCGTCGACTTGCACGGTATTGCCGCCCGATGTCAGCCATTCCGGCACCGCATCGGCAAAGGCCGGATTGTTCAGGATATCCTCGTACCAGAAAACGATGTCATCGGCCGTGAACGGGGTGCCATCCGACCAACGCATGCCTTGCCGCAGACGGAAAAAGAACTCGGTTGCATCGCTGCTGGGCTGGAACGACAGGGCGACATTGGGGATGGTCGAAGACCATTGCGGGGTCCAGCGCAGCAGTGGCTCATATCCAATCGTCCTGATCAGCAGGGCATGGTCGCGGCTGTTACGCTGCGCCATTTTCCATGTACCGCCATAGGTTCCGACCCGTTCATTGGGGGTGACGATCATCGGTGCAGTCGGCAGGCGATCCTTGACCGGCGGCAGATTTCCGTCCTCAACCAGTTTGGCAAGTTCGGGTGCTTCACCAAATTCAAAGGCGTGCGTTTTGGCAACGCCAGTCAGCATTGTGGTCAGTGCAACAATCAGGATAAGAGTATGGTGCCTCACAAAAACCTGGCCCCCCTTTTGGATTTGTGTGCTCTGGTCTAAAGTATTGCGACAACTACCCTAAAGTGGTGGTATGTTGATCCTCCCAAACTAGATAGAGTGATCGAGTTGTGGAAGTACAAAATTTGCAATCGCGCGTTTTTTTGTATCGATTCATTGCGCGGTGAAATTGCTATATGTGAAATGCGTTTCGGTTTTCAAACGCATTTTCATCGGTGATCAAATGATCAAACCGTCCGCTCGATTGGGAAAAATTCAGCGTCGTACCCATCTTTTTTCTTCTTATTTTAATTCGACCCTAGCATCCGAAACGCCCGGAAATCAAAGTTTCTTTTAAACTAATATAACGATCTGCAGCGGCAGAGAGCGCCTTGCAAGATGTGATTGGATTTGCACTCTGTCGGGACAGCCCAATATGATGACTGTGTCACAATGCGAACCGAAAGTTGTGCCAATGACGCAATCAGATAACAGCGATAAAACAGGTAATGGACCGTCATTTTTACCCGGTCCAAAGCCCGCGGCACCGATCCCCCGATACGAATCGGGTTCGGATTCGCGTTTGCGTGAAAGATTGCGCGCAACAACGGCGGGCGTCTCGCCTGTTTCCGGATCCGACGATCAGGACCGGTTCAATCTGGCGGGTATTGACGGCATGATTGATCGCAAAAAGGCCAATGTCGCCGCCAGGATCGTCGATACCGACCCCGAACAGGCATTGCGGGTGATCCGCAACTGGCTGCTGGGCAACTAGTCTCCAGCACACATCCACCCCGCCTACCATCCCATGCCATCCCTTCGGCTGTTTTACGCCGCTTGTCGATAATGCTTTGGATCTGCACGGGTATTTGTCATGGTTTTACATGATAGATATCTTTTGAAACATCGGGGGCAGGGGTTTGACGGATTTTAGTAAACTGATCACGGCGCAGTTCTGCGTTTTTGATCCCGACTATGTCGCGCAGCAAAAAACATATGCCGCAAAGCTGGCCCCGCTTCAGGATAAACTGATCGCCGCCCAGCAAACCGGCAACAGCATGGTGGCCTCCGATCAACAGATGATCGAATGCAAATGGCTGCTGCAATATACCGCCGACTGGAAGGCGCTTGATCAGAAGCTCGATGGCTTTGCCAGTTCGCTGAACAATCCCGATCAGGCCTGGGCGGAAAAACAGGTCGCAAGCGATGGCTCCTGGGGGCCGTGTTACGATCAATGGTTCCTCAAAGTCGATGCGATGATTGATGCTGTCAATACGCTGGCCGATGAAGGCAAGGCGCCGGAATACCCGCTCAGTTTTCTGGAACCGATTTCAACACCCGACAAGATGACAGCCTGGCTCGATGGTCAAAAGACATCGCGGATTTTCGCCGATGGTCTGGATCGCCGCGATGCCCTTGGGGCGGTTACGGCAGCCCTTTCACAGATGTGCTTTAAAAGCGAAATCCGCGATTATTTCAAAACCAACGTAAAGGGTTTTGATCTGACCGATGATTACATCTCGGCCTACAAATCATGGCTTGATGACTGGCAGGATGGTCAAAGCGGTTATTGGGGCGGTTGGTTTGATACGACCGATCAGGGCGTTCTCAAAAGCAGCGATCTCAGCCTGACGTTCCACAATATCTCCTACCAGCATGGCAAGGTCGATCTGTGGACGCAGATCTTCAACACCACCCTTGCGATCCGCGATGATGCCTATCCGTTCGGCTGGAAGCACAATGGGGATTTCAACAATCACAACAATTATGACGTCACCAAGATTTTTGATCTTGGCTGGGCAAAGGTTGATGGCGCGACACAAAATGCAGCATCCAAGGACATCGCCTTGGTGCTTGATTGGTGTCTGACCAAATCGATGACGCCCGATGGCGGTTTTATCGATGACCCGACCTTCTATAATTCGGTCGGGGCCGCCTATTACTACGGCGTCTCGTTCCTTGATCAGGCGGGATATTTCGGCACAACCGCGCCGTTCTGGACCGACAAGCCGTTCCCGAACGGGCCAGCCCTTTGCTGCAAAATCCAGAAAAAGATCAAAGCCGAAGGCCTCGATGATGACGAAGCCAAGGCAGCGCTTGAAAAACTCGTCGATGCCTGCGGCAATTGCAGGTGATCGGCAAAATCTTTGAATAATTTGATCTATGCATTGGCGAAAGAGGGATCACTGCACCCATACTAATAGCTAAGAACAACAACGTATAATGAGGTTTCGGATGACGGATCGAACAGACATTGATCTTGCGAAATTGCGCACCCGGCTGGAGGAAAGACGCGCCGAGATTCTGGCACATTCAACCCACTCGGAAGACTACCGCAAGCCGGTCGAACTGGATCAGCAGGCGGTCGGTCGTTTATCAAGGATGGATGCCCTGCAAAATCAGGAAATGCATCTTGAACAGGAACGCCGCCGCGTGGTCGAGCTGGAGCAGATTGAAAAAACCCTCAAGCGCATGGATGACGACCAATACGGTCACTGCCACAATTGCGGCGAACCGATCGCGGCCAAGCGCCTCGAATTCGATCCGACCACACCGCTTTGCGTCGATTGCGCCGATCATGTGAGCCATGGCTGATCGTTGCGCGTAAAGGGAATATCGCAAACGCTGCGTGCGGGTGTTTCTGTGCGCGGCGTTTTCTTTACAGGCAGGAGAAACGTTTTGCCGGCTTTCGGGCAACGCAATGATCAGATTGGAAAAGGCCGCGTCTTGTGCGCGCTTTTGATCGTTCTGGCTGCGCTGGTGTCTCTCCCCAAGCTTGCCCGTGCCCAAGGCACATGTGCGCCGATCAGCGCGCCCGAAGCCTTCCTTGAATTCAATCACATGGATCCGATGCTTGATCGGCACCGCTCGGTGCGCTGGCTCAACAGCCGTGCGGGGGGCAGTCCGCGTTTTCTCGTGACGGGCCTCACCGAATATGAAGTTCAGGCATCGTTCGATATGCGCTTTGAACCGCGTCAAGTCGGCTTTGGCCGTTATTGCCTTGATCCGGTGCGGGTCAATCCCAAGGTCGATGTCGTCAAACACTTGGTCTATATCGCGTCCGAGCTTGAACGCGGCACGTGCGAATATGATGTGGTTTACGCCCACGAAGGCGAACATGTGAAGATCAATCAGGGCATGGAGGCCGACATTCGTGCCGCCCTTGATGATCTGGTCAATGATGTCGTCAGACAGGTTGGTGCCATGTTCCCGATGCCAGCGGACAATGCACAGCGCGCCATGCGGCGGCTGATTTCAGAATATGGCCGGGATTTCAAAAGACGGCTGAACGATATTCGCAGGCGGAGTGCGGAAAAACACAAACGGATCGATACGCCGCAACAATACGAAAAGCTGTCACTGGCCTGTGGGCCGAACTCGGCCTTTCAAACCGTCTTGCAGGATGCCGCAAGATAGGATTTGTCGGGGATCAGTCGGCGTAATTGTCGTCATCCGGGGCGTCCATTCCCGCAACTTCACGCAGTCCCACAAGATTAAGGTTAAAGACATTGCGTGACTTGAATTCCAGCAGATCATGACGTCTGAAATCGGCGATGATCCGGCTGGCCGTTTCGGTGGTAATGCCAAGCATCGCACCAATATCTTCGCGCCCCGGAACGGT
>NZ_DCAO01000006.1:0-35034 GCF_002311515.1 Thalassospira sp. UBA1131 | reverse complement strand
GATTCCATCACCGCCTGATGCCAGCGATTAAGCACCTGCTTGTGCAAACGCGGGCTTTCATTATCAAGCCTTTCAATCACCGCAATCGGAATGCGGCACAGCTTGCTGTCCTGAAGGGCTTCGGCGTGGTGGGTGAAACACTCGCTGACCAGGGACTCAAGTCCGATGGTGCCGCCGGGTTTGACAAGGCGCACCACCCGCTGATTGCCATCCGGCAGGTAATGCACAAGTTTGATCAAACCACTGCGCAGCGTGAAAATCGATTGCGCCTGATCACCGGCATTATAAAGCGTATTGCGTTTGGGCAGGGTGATGTCTTCAACCGGCATATGGACAAGTTTGAAATCCTCGTCCGTCAGGTTGTTAAACAGGGCAAATTTCCGCACACCGCATTCGCGGCAATGCGCAAGTTCGGGTCGGAATGTGTAGCTTGTTGTATGGTTCACGCGTTCCACCCATGACGACGGGGCGATCCCGATGGCGGGTCAATCCCGGTTGCGCAGGTATCGACAATATAATGAGTCCAACTTCCGAGCTACTCTACCGTACCAGAATGTGAAATCAATGCATAGTCGTGCTGGTTTGGTCACATGTGTTACCCAGATTGTGCTCCTAGCTTGCGGAATCAAGGGTCACCAGACCCTTTTCAATGGCATAGCGGACAAGACCGGCCGAACTGTCGATATCAAGTTTGCGCTTGATGTTGCGGCGATGCGTTTCCACGGTCCGCACACTGATATCGAGTTCGCGGGCGACGTGCTTGTTACTCGCCCCCTTGGCCAACAGGCGCAAAACCGTACGTTCGCGCGATGTCAACGGCACGCCGTCATTGTTGCTGTCTTCGCCATCACTGATGCGATCGAATGTGGAACTATACGCCTCACCGCCATTGGCGATGGTTTCAATCGCACGCACCATGTCATTTGATGACACATCTTTCAGGATAAAGCCCTTTGCGCCCGCCTGCTGGGCCGTGCGCAGATATTCCGGGTTTTCATGCATCGACAGGATGACAACCTTGGTATCAGGCAGGGTTTCCCGGAACTTTTCGGCTGCTTCCAACCCGTTCATCACCGGCATCGAAATGTCCATCAGGACAATATCAGGATGCAAGTCACCGGCCATGGTCAATGCCTCGGCCCCGTTGCCGGCCTCGCCGACGATATTGATATGCTCAAAACATTCCAGTCGCGATCGGATACCATCCATGACAAGCGCGTGATCGTCGCAAAGCAAAATCCGCAATGGCCGATGGGTGGAATAAACTTCGTTGGCAATGGTGGCATTGGTCATGGATCAAACGAGTTCCTGTCGCGTGACTGTCGGGTTGTGCGTCATCAGATTAACCGCTGATAGCGTCATGGGGTAGGGCATTCTGGCTGTTGGCGGGAATAAATGCAGTGATTTTCGTCCCGTCGTCCGGTTCGGAGCGTACCGAAAGCCCGCCGCCATGGAATTCCATGCGTTCGCGCATGTTGCGCAAACCAATGCCCGCCCGCGGATCGCGGTTGCGGATATATCGGTTGGTTTCAAACCCGACCCCGTTATCGGCAATGCGCATGATGATGCTGCTGCCTTCGCGTTTGATCGAAATTTTCACTACCGTCGCATCGGCATGGCGTTCGATATTGGTCAGCGTCTCCTGCAATACGCGATACAGCGTTGTCTTCTTGTCGATATCAAGCTGCCCGTCGACATTGTCGCATTTCACCTCAATCAGGATACCGGACCGGTCCTGAAGTTCTGCACACATGCTTTCAATCGCGGGTTTCAGGCCAAGATCATCAAGCACCGCCGGGCGCAGATCACGCGAGATCCGCCGCACTTCATGGATGGCGTCCTGCAATCGGTTGGCCGCCTTTTCCATGGGTTCGATTGCGTTGTCGCGTTTCTGGGTGATGCGCGCAATTGCGGTTTCAACCGCGTATTTGACCGAAACCAGTATCTGACTGATCCCGTCATGCAGCTCGCGCGACACGCGCAGGCGTTCCTGTTCCTGCACATCAACCACCCTATGTGTCAGTTCCTTAAGCTTTGAGTCGGCAAGTTTGCGTTCGGACAATGTGACCACCGTGCCCGATATGCCCACCAGCAACACCGCAAGGATCGTCACCCCGATGATCGACATGGTGGTTTCGCGGATATGGGTGGAAACCTCGGCCTCGATCTCGGTGACCTGTTCGGCGATATCGTCGATATAAATGCCCGTGCCGATCATCCAGTCCCATTTATCCAGCATCAGGGAATAGGTGATCTTTTCGGTCGGCTCCCCGGTCGATGGCTTTTCCCAGACGTGGCGCATGAAATCGCCACCCTTTTCCGCATTGAAAATCAGGCCCTGAATGACCGTGTTGCCATTGATATCGCGCAGGTTCCAATAGGTCCGGCCAAGGCGCCAGGGCTGCGGCGGATCGACAAGGGCGGTGCCATCGCGGTCATAGATAAAGAAGTATCCATCCTCGCCATAAGACAGATCTTCGATGATCGCTTTCACGCGTTCCTTTGAAACCGCATCCAGCGGGCTTGCCACCGAATAGATGTGGTCGATCGATTTCATCGCCAGCTCAAGATAGCTTTTCAGCTCGTCCTTTCTGGCCTGAAGGATGTTGCGTTCAAAGGTCCTGATCTCGGCCTCGGCCAGGCGTTCGGCCTGGGCAAACACCAGCCAGGAGATCGCAGACGCCGCCAGAACCAGCGGCAGGATCGAGAGCAGCAAAAACTTTAGTCGAAGATTGAGCTTCGGCATGGGCGTAACCGTTTCGGGAATTTCCGTTTTTCTGATCGCGGACAATAGCATATCCGCGCCAAAAGTCGCTGTAAGAGCCTGACCGAAAATTCTGACATGGTTTGACGCCTTGATTTTGCAGTGATTTTTAGGCGTGCACGGTCCGCAAGGGTCGGCCCCTGGGGTCCGTGCGCAACGACAAAAGCGCTCAAAATCAAGGCGCCCGAAGGGTTTGAAGAATTTCATCCACTATGCTGCGGCTTTCCTCTTGAAAAGGCCGCCGGGCATTGTCTGCGAGCAAAGCCTTGATATTGAAGGAAATTTTTCAAATCAAACCATGTCAGAATTTTCGGTCAGGCTCTAAGATCGCGGTTTTCCCATCGCCCTGATTGAGAAAGCTTGGGCGACCTGTTCCGCATGGTGAAAAGAAACTGGTCGGGATTTCCAATAATTGGTAATACCAATTTACGAGATCATGCTTTGACAGGGAGAGGGCAATGCGCATATACCAGAACCGTCGCCTGCCCACCGGGCGCCAAAAGCTCTGGATGCATTGCACAAGATCTCAGCGTGCTGGCATCCCGTATCGCCACAATGGATATGGCGTTGCAGGCATCCCGCACCGCAACGCATTCCGGGACCATATCGTGGCGTTTCACTTGGTTTTGGCAGGCGCGCACAGGCACGTTCCTGCCAGGAAATTGTGGTAGGAGCCCGGTGTCCATGACGCGTTCAGCACCAAAGCGTATCCGTAAACTTCTGGTCGCCAACCGTGGCGAGATTGCGATTCGTGTTCTGCGAGCCGCCAACGAACTTGGCATTCGCACAGTTGCGATCTTCTCTGACGAGGACCGCTTCGCCCTTCACCGTTTCAAGGCGGATGAAAGCTACACGGTGGGGAAGGGCAACAAGCCCATTCGCGCCTATCTTGATATCGAAGACATCCTGCGTGTCGCACGTGATGCCGATGTCGATGCGATCCATCCCGGTTATGGCTTCCTGTCGGAAAATCCCGAATTCGCCGATGCCTGTGCCGAGGCCGGCATTCAGTTCATCGGCCCGGATTCAGAAGTCATGCGCACCCTTGGCAACAAGGTTTCTGCGCGTAATCTGGCCGAAAGTGCCGGTGTGCCGGTCATGCCCGCCTCAAGCGCGCTTCCCGAAGACATGGCAGAAGTCACCCGCATCGCCGAGAAAATCGGCTATCCGCTGATGCTGAAAGCCAGCTGGGGCGGCGGTGGCCGTGGCATGCGGGTCATTGAAAATGGCAAGGATTTGTCTGGTCAGGTGCTGGCAGCACGGCGCGAAGCCGAGGCCGCCTTTGGCAATGGCGAGGTTTACTTTGAAAAACTGATCCGCCGCGCCCGCCATGTCGAGGTGCAGCTGCTTGGCGATAATCACGGGACCTTGGTGCATCTTTATGAACGTGACTGTTCGGTTCAGCGCCGCAACCAAAAGGTGGTTGAACGCGCCCCGGCCCCTTATCTCGATGATGATCAGCGTGCCGAGATTTGTGACGCCGCGATCCGCCTTGGCAAGGCCGCCAATTACGTCAATGCCGGTACGGTCGAATTCCTCATGGATGTCGATACATCCAAGTTCTACTTCATCGAAGTCAACCCGCGCATTCAGGTCGAACACACCGTCACCGAATGTGTCACCGGCTTTGATCTGGTCAAGGCACAGATCCTGATCGCCCAGGGTGGGCGCATCGGTTTCCCGTCCGAAACCGGTATCCCCTGGCAGGACAAGATCAAGCTGCGCGATCACGCGCTTCAGTGCCGTATCACCACCGAAAACCCGGAAAACAACTTTGTACCCGATTACGGGATCATCAAGGTGTATCGTGGGGCCAACGGCTTTGGCATTCGTCTGGATGGCGGCACGGCCTATTCCGGGGCGGTGATCACACCGTTCTATGACAGCATGCTGGAAAAGGTCACCGCATGGGGCAGCACCCCGCGCGAAGCGGTGGATCGTATGGACCGCGCACTTCGCGAATTCCGTATTCGCGGTGTTGCCACCAACCTGGCCTTCCTTGAAAACCTGATCAATCACCCGAAATTCCGCGCCGGTGAATACACCACGCGGTTTATTGATGAAACGCCCGATCTGTTCAAGTTCGTGCGCCGGCGCGACCGTGCCACCCGCCTGCTGCGCTTCATCGGCGAGGTTGCGGTCAATGGCAACCCCGAAGTCGAAGGCCGCGTGGTGCCGACCAATCTGCATGACCCGGTGATGCCAAAATCAATCGATCTTGGTGAAATCCGCCCGGGCACCAAGCAAAAGCTTGATCAGTTGGGGCCAGAAGGTTTCTCGCGCTGGATGAAGGATCAGGAACGCGTCCTGATGACCGACACCACCATGCGTGATGCCCATCAGTCGCTTCTGGCCACCCGCATGCGCACCTATGACATGCTCGAAATCGCGCCTTACTACGCGCATGGTCTGCCGGAACTGTTTTCAATCGAATGCTGGGGCGGGGCGACGTTTGACGTTGCCATGCGCTTCCTGAAAGAAGACCCGTGGGATCGTCTGGTCAAGCTGCGCGAACGTGTGCCAAATATCCTGACGCAAATGCTTTTGCGGGCCTCGAACGCGGTTGGCTATACCAACTATCCCGATAATGCGGTCGATTACTTCGTCAAGCAGGCGGCCGAACACGGCATGGATGTCTTCCGCGTGTTCGATAGCCTCAACTGGGTTGAAAACATGAAGGTCGCGATGGAATCGGTGCTTAAGACCGACAAACTCTGCGAAGCGACCATCTGTTACACCGGCGATATCTATGACAAGGACCGCCCGAAATATAACCTAGATTACTATGTGAATATGGCCCGCGAACTTGAATCTGCCGGTGCCCATATTCTCGGTCTCAAGGATATGGCGGGTGTGCTGCGTCCGGCCGCTGCGACCGAGCTGATCACAGCACTCAAGGACACGGTCAATATCCCGATCCATTTCCATACCCACGACACCAGCGGCATCTCGGCCGCCACAGTGATTGCCGCCATCGATGCCGGTGTCGATGCGGTCGATGCAGCGATGGATTCGATGTCGGGCCTGACGTCCCAGCCGAACCTGGGCTCAATCGCCAATAACTATATCGGTCAGCCGCGTGATCCGGGCCTCAAGACCGAGGCACTCAAGGAAATCTCGACCTATTGGGAACAGATCCGTCGTTATTACGCCGGTTTCGAAAGCGATATCCGAAGCGGCACCTCGGACGTCTATGTCCATGAAATGCCGGGCGGCCAATATACCAACCTGCGCCAGCAGGCCCGTGCACTCGGGATCGAGGATCGCTGGCCCGAAGTGTCCAAGGCCTATGCCGCAGTCAACAAGATGTTTGGCGATGTCGTCAAGGTAACGCCAAGCTCCAAGGTTGTCGGCGATATGGCTTTGATGATGGTGACATCCGGTTTGTCTGAGGAAGACGTTCTTGATCCTAAAAAGGACATTACCTTCCCCGACAGCGTCATTTCCTTCTTCCGCGGTGAAATCGGTCAGCCGGTCGGTGGCTTCCCGCCCGCCCTGCAGCGCAAGGTGCTTAAGGGTGCCGAGGCCCTGACAGATCGTCCGGGCAAATCATTGCCGCCGATTGATTTCGAAGCGACCCGCAAGGAAATCGAAAAGAAAACCCATCGCAGCAATATCTCTGACGCCGAGGTTGCATCTTATGTGATGTATCCCAAGGTGTTCCTTGATTACGCCGAACACCGCAGCCACAACGCCGATGTTTCGGTTCTGCCAACCCCGGTCTTCTTCTATGGGATGAACCAGAACGATGAAATCTCGGTCGATCTTGAAAAGGGCAAAACCCTTGTCATCCGCTATCTGACCACGTCCGAAGCCGGTGACGAGGAGGGCAACCGTACCGTGTTCTTTGAACTGAACGGTCAGCCCCGCACCGTCAAGGTCGCCGACAAGACACTGGCCGGCACCGGCAAGACAAAACCAAAGGCCGAAGATGGCAACAAGCTGCATGTCGCAGCCCCGATGCCGGGTCTGGTGGTCGAAGTCCACGTGTCCGAAGGCCAGAAGATCAAGTCGGGCGATGTGATGTGCTCGCTCGAAGCCATGAAAATGGAAACCGCGGTTCACGCCGAAAAGGATGGAACCGTGGCCAAAATCCACGCCCCGGCCGGGACACAGGTCGAAGCCAAGGACCTGCTGGTCGAATTAACGGAGTAACCCACCGATGCTTAGGATGCCTGAGCCTGATCAACACACACTTGCACGCCGCAAGGACATTATCGCCGCCATGCGCGATATCATCCCGTCACCGGGCGGGGTTATTGTCGATGATGATCAGCTCAGGCCCTATGAATGCGATGGGTTGATGGCCTATCGGCAATTGCCGATGATAGTGGTCCTGCCGGAAAATACCGCCCAGGTCGCAGCCATCCTGAAATATTGTCATACCAATAAAATCCGTGTCGTTCCGCGCGGTGCCGGTACCGGTTTGTCCGGTGGCGCACTTCCGATGGCCGATGCGATTACCATTAGTATGATGAAATTCAATCGCGTGCTCGACATCGATTGGGACAACCGGGCCGCCGTCGTGCAGCCCGGTGTCACCAACCTTGGCATTACGCGCGCGGTCGAACATAAGGGCTTCTATTACGCCCCCGATCCGTCCAGCCAAATTGCGTGCTCTATTGGCGGCAATATCGCCGAAAATTCCGGCGGGGTGCATTGCCTGAAATACGGGCTTACCACCAACAATGTGCTGGGGGTTGAAATGGTCACCATCGAAGGAGAAATCCTGCGCGTCGGTGGCAAGGGCCTTGATCAGGCGGGCTATGATTTGCTCGGCATCATCACCGGGTCAGAAGGGTTGCTTGGCATCGTGACCGAGGTGACGGTGCGCATCCTGCGCAAACCCGAAACCGCCCGTGCGCTGTTGCTGGGCTTTAATTCATCCGAAGAAGGCGGCAATTGCGTTGCCGCCATCATTGCCGCCGGGATCATTCCGGGCGGTCTTGAAATGATGGATGCCCCGGCGATCAAGGCGACCGAGGAATTCGTTCAGGCCGGTTATCCGCTGGATGTCGAGGCGCTTCTTCTGGTCGAACTTGATGGCCCGCAGGTCGAAGTCGATTACCTGATCGACCGGGTTGGCAAGATCGCCAAGGATTGCGGGGCGGTCTATTCCCGCATTTCCGAGAATGAGGAAGAACGTCTGCTGTTCTGGTCGGGCCGCAAAAATGCCTTCCCGGCGATTGGCCGTATTTCACCCGATTATATGTGCATGGATGGCACCATCCCGCGCGGTCGCCTGTCCGAAGTGCTGACCGGCATGCAGGACCTGTCGAAAAAGCACGGGCTGGGTGTTGCCAACGTCTTCCATGCCGGTGATGGCAATTTGCATCCGCTGATCATGTTTGATGCCAATAAGGCCGGCGACCTTGAAAAGGCCGAGGCATTCGGGGCTGACATCCTTAGACTGTGTGTCGCGGTTGGCGGGGTGCTGTCGGGTGAACACGGCATCGGTGTCGAAAAACGCGACCTGATGGGCGAGATGTTCTCGATCGATGACATGAAGCATCAGGAACGCATCAAGATGGCCTTTGACGAGGACCAGTTGCTGAACCCCGGCAAGGTATTCCCGACCTTGCATGGCTGTGGGGAACTTAAAACCCTGCATGCCAAGGCGGTGGCCGACAAGTTCCCGGATATCCCGCGCTTCTAGGGTCCTGCCCCTAACGCGCGCTCAAACGAAACAACAAACAAACACGATAAAACAAAGGCCGGCCAATCGGCTCCCGCAAATCCGATTGATTAGGCTCAGGAGAGGAAAAGAGAGAGTTATGGTGGACGTACTTTCCCCCACCACGCCAGACCAGCTGCGTGACGCGGTTGGTTGGGCGCTTGGATCAGAAACCCCGCTTGAAATTATCGGATCGGGCAGCAAGCGCGCCTTTGGCCATTCTGTTCGAACCAACGCAGTGCTTGATTGCTCCAAACTGTCGGGCATCCTGTTTTATCAGCCCGAAGAACTGGTGATCTCTGCGCGTGCCGGAACGCCGCTTGCCGATATCAAGGCGGCATTGGCCGAGAAAAATCAGCAATTCCATTTCGAGCCGGGCAATTTTCCGGCCCTGCTGGATGGATCAAGTGGCCCGGATGCCGGAACCATCGGCGGGCTGGTGGCCTGCAACCTTGCCGGACCGCGCCGGATCAAGGTCGGCGCCGCACGTGATCACCTTCTGGGGTTCGAAGCCGTTTCTGGCCGGGCAGAGGATTTTAAATCCGGTGGCCGGGTGATGAAAAACGTCACCGGCTTTGATCTGTCAAAACTGATGGCGGGCTCCTTTGGCACGCTGGGCGTCATGCATACCGTAACGCTTAAGGTCATGCCCAATGACGAAACATCCGCCACCGTGATTGTCGCCTGCAGTGACCCGCGTGCGGCGGGCAAGGCGATGACCATTGCCATGGGCAGTGAAAACGAAGTTTCGGCCGCCGCCTGGATCGCCCCCGAAGATGCGCCGCACCTTGATGTGCCATTGGCCGGTGAATATGGCAGTGGCCTTGTGGCCCTGCGGGTCGAAGGTCCCAAGCCATCTGTCGCATGGCGGGCCGATGCCCTGTGCCGGGCGCTTGCCGGGTTTGGTGAATGCCACGAAGTCCCCGAAAGTCACAGCCGCAGCATCTGGAAGGTCGTCGCCAATGTCGCGCCGTTCGTCGCATCGGAAAACACCGGCAGCGTTTTGTGGCGTGTATCGGTGCCCCCGGCAAGCGGGGGTGATATCTGCGCCCAACTGATCGAAAAAACCGGTGGTCGTGCGATGATGGATTGGGCCGGTGGCCTGATTTGGTTGCAGATTGCCGCATCTGACGCGGCGGGTGCACCTGATGCAATGGCGGGCACGATCCGCGATATCGTCGCCAATGTCGGCGGGCAGGCCAATCTGGTGCGCGCATCCGATGAAATCCGTCAAGCCACCCCGGTCTTCCATCCCGAAGACCCGGCACTTGCCCGGATCAATGCCCGGATCAAGGACAACCTCGATCCCAAGGGCATTCTCAATCCGGGGCGGATTGCGCCAGTGTCACTGAACGGGGAGGGCGCGTAATGCAAACCAACTTCACCGCTGCCCAACTTGAAAACCCGGCGATTGCCGAAAGCGAACAGATCCTGCGCAAATGCGTGCATTGTGGTTTCTGTACCGCGACCTGTCCGACATTCGTCACCCTTGGTGATGAACTCGACAGCCCGCGTGGCCGCATTTACCTGATCAAGGACATGCTGGAAAATGACAAACCGGCAACCGAAAAGGTGGTCAAACACCTTGATCGTTGCCTGTCATGTCTTTCCTGTACAACCACATGTCCTTCTGGTGTTGATTACATGCACCTGATCGACAATGCGCGCGCCCATATCGAACAAAACTATGAACGTCCGCTGGGGGACCGGTTGCTGCGCAAGTTGCTGTCGATTGTTGTACCCAATCCGACCCTGTTCCGGATGTCATTGATCGGGGCGAAATTCGCGGCCCCCTTCGCGCGTCTGATGCCCGGTCGGCTCAAGGGTATGGTCAAGATGGGCGCACGCCCCATGCATCCGCCAAGCTGGGTCGATAAACCCCAGGTGATCCCGGCAGTTGGCGAACGCAAAGGCCGGGTTGCCATCCTGATCGGCTGTGCCCAGCAGGTGCTTGAAACCGAAATCAACGAATCGACGGTTCGTCTACTCACCCGCCTTGGCATCGAAGTGGTTGTTGCCAAGGGTGCGGGCTGTTGCGGATCCCTTGTCCATCACATGGGCAAGGAAGAACAATCCCATGCGCAGGCCAAGGCCAACATTGATGCCTGGACGTCTGAGGCTGCGGGCGAAGGCCTTGACGCCATCGTAATCACCGCATCGGGCTGTGGCACCACGATCAAGGATTACGGCCATATGCTCCGCCATGATCCGACCTATGCCGAAAGGGCAGCGACGGTGTCCGGTCTTGCCAAGGACATCACTGAATACCTGGCAGGCCTTGATATCGATGCCACCGTCTTTGCCGGTGCCAGTCACGGGAATCCCCGTGTCGCCTATCATTCAGCCTGCTCGATGCAGCACGGTCAAAAGATCACCCGACCACCCCGTGATCTTCTCAAACAGGCCGGGTATGAAGTGGCTGAAATCGCCGAAGGCCATCTGTGTTGTGGTTCTGCCGGGGTTTATAACCTGTTGCAGCCCGAAATCGCCGGCCAGCTTCAGGAACGTAAACGCGGCAATATCCGCGCGACCCAGCCTGATCTGGTGGCGACAGGGAATATCGGCTGCATGGTCCAGATCGAAACCGACGATCTTAAAGTTCTGCACACGGTACAGCTCCTTGACTGGGCCGCTGGCGGCCCGGTGCCGGAAAAGCTGCGGGGCCGGATGACGGCGACCGAACTGGCAGGCTAGGTTTTCTCAAACCCGCATCAGAAAACAAAAAGGACGGCAGGGAATAACCTCTGCCGTCCTTTTGATTTCGTAAGTCCGTGCGACTGGGCGCCTTACTCTTCCTTGCCAAGCAGGCTTTTTGTAATGCCTTCTGCGGCAGAGCTTTCGCTGCTGTCTTCGGCATAGGCCGCTGTCTTGTCACGAATCCACTTGATTGCTTCGGCTTCGTCAACCTCGACCTTCTGGGCCACCAGTGACAGAACTGCCTCGATCGCCAGAACGTGCGATGCGACGTTATTGACCGCAACATGCAGATCATCAATATGGCGCGACGCAGCCTCTGACATATCTCCAAGTTCGCCAGACAGCTTCTGAATCAGTTCCTGAATTTCGTCGAGTGCAGCGGTGCTCATCAAGTGCTCCTGTTATGGCTGCGCACATTTGCGCGCGGCATTTTTTGTCCCTTGGGGTCCAAACTCATTCACATAATCGTCCCGGTCCCCCGGATTTGTGCGGATATGCGGAGCAAAACCACAGGAAGATCTATATCTTTCAAGGTTTTGCGACAAAATAGCCCGTGCAAATCCGGGTGATCCAAAGGACAATTGATATGAGAGAAAGCCTCTGCGTCAAACCCCTTGACCGGAGAATACTCCGCTCTGCGAGCTTTTCCTTGCTTTTTCTCTCATATCAATTGCCGGGGCGGTCATGTGAATGAGTTTGGACCCCATGCACAACAGTTGCGTGTAAATGGGGTCATGTAAAGGGTTTGGTGGCAATTATCGTCAATTCACACCATTCCCCAGCGCCCAAGGCCACCTTTGGACGAAATGTGACAGTTTTTGTTACAGCCTTTCGCAATCAATCGCGATTTTGCCATGTTGAAGTGAAAAACCACCGTTTTCGGATGGTTGTCGCGAAATGCTAAATTGTTGATTTTATTGGCAATAAGTGGCTGTTTTTACTGCTCTGATACGTTGTCACATAACGTTAACAAAAGCGACACAATACCGTAAGCACCCAGCGGTAGAGTCCGCCTCGCAGATCGTTGCACCGTTCCGAAGTGGAACTACCATTGGGGAATTTATGATGAAGAAGACTCTTGCTGTTGCGGCGCTTATGAGCGTTGCCTTTGCTGGCGCTGCCGAAGCACGCGACCAGATTCGTATCGTTGGTTCGTCCACCGTCTTCCCGTTCGCAACCGCAGTTGCAGAAGAATTCGGTAAAACCACCTCCTTCAAAACGCCGGTTATCGAATCTACCGGTTCTGGCGGTGGTCTGAAGCTGTTCTGCGCCGGTGTTGGCGAACAGCATCCGGACATCACCAACGCTTCGCGTCGCATCAAGAAGTCCGAAGTTGAAACTTGCGCGAAGAACGGCATTTCGGAAGTTACCGAAGTTAAAGTTGGTTACGACGGTATCGTTCTGTCGAACTCCAACGCTGCGCCGCAGCTCGACCTGACCAAAGAGCAGATCTTCCTTGCTCTGGCAAAAACCGTTCCGTCCAAAGACGGCCAGTCGCTGATCGACAACCCGTACAGCACCTGGGCTGAAATCGATCCGAGCCTTCCGGACGTTAAAATCGAAGTTCTCGGCCCGCCGCCGACCTCCGGTACCCGTGATGCCTTCACCGAGCTGGTACTCGAAGAAGCTTGCGATGAGTTCCCGGCAATCGCCGCTCTTAAAGACACCAACAAAGACCAGCACAAAGCTGTCTGCGCTGGCGTTCGTGAAGACGGTGCCTATGTCGAAGCTGGCGAGAACGACAACCTGATCGTTCAGAAACTCGAAGCCAACCATGATGCACTTGGCATCTTCGGCTTCTCCTTCCTTGACCAGAACGGCGACAAGCTTCAGGGCTCGCTGATCGGTGGCGTTGCTCCGACCTTCGAAGCAATCTCTGACGGCTCCTATCCGGTTTCCCGTTCGCTCTTCTTCTACGTGAAGAACGCGCACGTTGGCACCATTCCGGGCATCAAGGAATATCTTGCTGAATTCACCGCTGACAAAGCTTGGGGTGAAGAAGGTTACCTTGCTGACCGTGGCCTGATCCCGATGGATGCTGCTGAGCGTGAAGCTGTTCGTAACGCTGCGATGAACCTTTCGCCGCTGAGCATGTAACGCGATCTTTCAACCGGTGGCAGCCTTTTCTGCCACCGGTTTCTTTATATCCTGACTTGATTTGTTTATTGTTTCTGTCCTATTGGCCTCACGAACTGATCTTTGCAGGCTCATCTGGCGAACGGATCTCAAATAATGTCCCTGTCTTTCCTGTTGCTCGCGGTTGCCGCACTTTGCGCGCTGTCCTTTTATTTTGGACGCCAGCGGGCTGTTGCCCTTTCTGGTGGCCGGCACAGCAATCTTCATTCCTTGCCGGTTCACTACGGGGCCTACACAGCAGCATGGTGCGGGCTTCCCGCGCTGTTTTTGCTTTTGATCTGGTACATGTTCCAGGGCTCGGTGATTGAAGCCCTGATCGTGTCGGACCTGCCGCAGGAAGTAATTGGTGACTCCGGTCGTCTGTCGCTGGCGCTCAACAGCATTTCCCAGATCGCCGCCGGTGGCGGTGAACATCTCACCGTGTCGCCGGAAATTGTTGATGCCGGGCGCAGACTTGCCAATTTGCAAACCATCGCCAATGCGGCGCTGGTGGTTGTCATGCTGTCGGTTGCGCTTGCCGGTCTTGTCCTGTCCTATCGACGGATTGAAGCGGATATGCGCGCGCGCAACAATGTTGAACGCATCTCGCGCGCGATCATGATTGTCTGTTCGGCGATTGCGATCCTTTCAACGGTCGGAATCGTGTTTTCACTGATGTTTGAAACCCTGCATTTCTTTAGCAAGATCAACCCGCTCGACTTCCTGTTTGGTCTGGAATGGAGCCCGCAAACCGCGATCCGTGCCGATCAGGTGGCGTCCGAGGGGGCGTTTGGCATGATTCCGCTGTTTGTCGGTACCTTGCTGATTACGCTGATTGCCATGTGTGTCGCGGTGCCGGTCGGCCTGTTTTCGGCCATCTATATGGGCGAATATGCCGCTCCTAAATTTCGCGCTGTTGCCAAACCCGCACTTGAAATTCTGGCGGGCGTGCCAACGGTTGTCTATGGCTTCTTTGCCGCGCTCACCGTGGCACCGTTCTTGCGCGACAATGGCGCGATCCTCGGCCTCGATGTCAGTTCGGAAAGTGCGCTGGCCGCCGGTCTCGTCATGGGCATCATGATCATTCCGTTTGTGTCCTCGCTGTCTGATGACGTGATGTCGCAGGTGCCGAAATCGCTGCGTGACGGGTCCTATGCATTGGGGGCGACCAAATCGGAAACCATCCGGCAGGTGATTTTCCCGGCCGCCTTGCCCGGTATTGTCGGGGCGGTTCTGTTGGCCGTTTCGCGGGCGATTGGTGAAACCATGATTGTTGTGATGGCCGCTGGTCTTGCCGCGAACATGACGGTGAACCCGCTTCAGGCTGTGACGACTGTTACCGTGCAAATCGTGACGCTTCTGGTCGGCGACCAGGAGTTCGACAGTGCAAAAACCCTCTCGGCCTTCGCGTTGGGGCTGGTTCTTTTCCTTGTCACCTTGGGGCTGAACGTATTTGCCCTTAAGGTTGTTCAGAAGTATCGCGAGAAATATGACTGATATGGCATCTCTTATGGAAGACAGAGCTGCGGCCAAAGTGATCTCTGACAATCTGCGCAAGCCGGTTGACTGGGACAGCCCGAAAATCACCCGTAACATCAAGAAACGTTACGCGGCCGAACGCCGCTTTAAAAGCTATGGTCTGGTTGCGATCTGTTTGGCGCTGCTGGCGCTTTGCACGCTGGCACTCTCGATCGGCTCAAAAGGCTACAGCGCCTTTTACCAGACCTATGTCCAGCTCGAAGTGACCTTTGATCCGGCTGTGATCGATCCGGAACGAACCGGCGATCCTGACGTGATCGGGCGCGCGAACTTTGATGGTCTGATCAAACAGGCGCTGCGTGATCGTTTCCCGGATGTGACCTCGCGCAGTGACAAGCGTGACCTCTATGGCATCGTTTCAGGCGGCGCATCTTATGATCTGCGCGAACGGGTTCTCGAAAATCCGAGCCTGATTGGCCAAACGCGCACCATCTGGCTGATTTCCGGTGATGATTTCGACATGCTCAACAAGGGGTATATCGATCCCACCGTTGATGAAGGCGACCGTCGCCTCAATGACAAGGAAGTCGCTTGGTATAACGAACTGGTGGCTGACGGTGCGGTGGAAAAACAGTTCCACACCCGCTTCTTTACCAGTGGCGATTCCCGCGAACCGGAACTTGCCGGTATCTGGGGCGCGGCTGTTGGCTCGTTCTATACCCTGCTTGTGACTTTGGCATTGTCCTTCCCGATTGGTGTTCTGGCGGCGATCTATCTCGAAGAATTCGCGCCCAAGAACCGCTTTACCCAGATTGTTGAAGTCAACATCAACAACCTGGCCGCAGTCCCGTCTATCGTGTTTGGTCTGCTGGGTCTTGAGGTCTATCTTAATGTCATGCACTTGCCGCGCTCGGCCCCGGTTGTCGGTGGTTTGACGCTGGCGCTGATGACTTTGCCGACGATCATCATCGCATCGCGTGCGGCGATCAAGGCGGTGCCGCCATCGATCCGTCAGGCCGCTCTTGGGCTTGGCGCATCACCGGTTCAGACCGTGACCCACCATGTCTTGCCGCTCGCCATGCCGGGCATTCTGACCGGCACGATCATTGGTATGGCACAGGCATTGGGGGAAACTGCACCGCTTCTGATGATCGGGATGGTGGCCTTTATTGTTGATATCCCGGGCGGGGCGCTTGACCCGGCAACGGTTCTGCCGGTCCAGATCTATCTGTGGGCAGACAGCCCGGAACGTGCCTTTGTCGAGAAAACCTCGGCAGCGATTATGGTGTTGCTCGCCTTCCTTGTCCTGATGAATGGACTGGCTGTGTATCTGCGCAAAAAATTTGAACGGAAGTGGTAAAATGGCTGCTGTATCCCAGAGCGCAATGACGGCGGAGCCGTCGGTCGAAAAACCGAAAATGACCGCGCGCAAGCTCGATCTTTTCTATAGCGACAATCAGGCCCTCTATGAGGTCAACCTTGATATCCCCGAACAGCAGGTAACCGCACTGATTGGTCCGTCGGGCTGTGGTAAATCCACCTTCCTGCGCTGCCTGAACCGGATGAATGACACCATTGACGGTGTGACGATCAAAGGTGACGTTACCCTGGATGGTCGCGACATCTATGACAAGCGGATCGACGTGGTTCAGCTGCGCGCGCGCATCGGCATGGTGTTCCAGAAACCGAACCCGTTCCCGAAAACCATCTATGACAACGTGGCCTATGGCCCGCGTATTCATGGTCTGGTCAATTCGCGTGATGAACTTGATGAAATCGTCATGACCTCGCTCGAACGTGCAGGTCTTCTGAAAGAAGTCAAAGATCGTCTGCAATCGCCGGCAACCGGTCTTTCCGGTGGTCAGCAGCAGCGCCTTTGCATTGCACGCGCGGTTGCCGTCAGCCCGGAAGTCATCCTGATGGATGAGCCGTGCTCGGCACTTGATCCGATTGCGACCGCCAAGGTCGAGGAACTGATAGACGAGTTGCGTTCGAACTACACGATCGTGATCGTGACCCACTCCATGCAGCAGGCCGCCCGTGTGTCGCAGCGCACCGCGTTCTTCCACCTCGGAAAGCTGGTTGAAGTCGGTGAAACCGATCAGATCTTTACCAACCCGAAGGACGAACGCACCAAGGGTTACATTACCGGCCGCTTCGGTTAAGCGACGCCAGGAGTACGCATAAATGGCTGATGAACATACCCATATCGTAAGTTCGTTCGATGAGGAACTGACCCGTCTGAACAACATCATTTCGCAAATGGGCGGGCTTGCTGAAAGCCAGCTTATTTCCTCGATCAGATCCATCGTCAAACGCGATTCCGAACTGGCCGAGAAAGTCATCCTGTCCGATCAGCGCATTGATGTGCTCGAACAGGAAGTCCAGGACTTTGCCGTCCGTCTTCTGGCCCTGCGTCAGCCGATGGCCGATGACCTGCGTCAGGTGGTGACGGCTCTCAAGCTGTCGAACGATCTTGAACGCATTGGTGATCTTGCCAAAAACATCGCCAAACGCGCGCAGGTCCTGAACCAGATCCCGCCGATCCGCCCGGTTCAGGCGATCCCGAACATGGCCAAGCTGGCCCAGGAAATCATCAAGGATGTCCTGGATGCCTATATCGAAAGCGACGCCGAAAAGGCCCACCGGGTCTGGGAACGCGATCAGGAAGTCGACGATATGTACAATTCGCTGTTCCGCGAATTGCTGACCTACATGATGGAAGATCCGCGCAACATTACCGCATCGACCCATCTGTTGTTCATTGCCAAGAACATCGAACGTATCGGTGATCACGCAACCAATATCGCCGAAACGATCTATTACCGGATCAAGGGCGAAGACCTGCCGGGGATTGACCGGCCAAAAAACGACGCAGCGAACTTCGCTGTTGTCGAACCGAATGACTGACACGGGAGCATAGGAAGATGGACCCAACGGTTCTTATCGTCGAGGACGAGGCAGCAATCGTAACCATGTTGCGCTACAACCTCGAACGCGAGGGGATGCAGGTTGTCGAAGCCGGTGACGGTGACGAAGCGTTGAAAATTCTGGCTGAAACCCATGTCGATCTGGTTTTGCTCGACTGGATGCTGCCGGTAATGTCGGGGATCGAGGTCTGCCGTCAGATCCGCCGCAAGCCTGAAAGCCGCGATTTGCCGGTGATCATGGTGACTGCGCGCGGCGAAGAGGGCGACCGCATCCGCGGTCTTGATACTGGCGCTGATGACTATGTCACCAAGCCGTTTGCCATTGGCGAGCTTCTGGCCCGTATCCGCGCACTTTTGCGCCGATCCGGTCCGGCGCAACCACAAGGGCAGTTGATCTATTCCGACATCGAAATGGATCTCGCCGCCCACCGGGTCAGCCGCAATGGAAAATCGATCCATCTTGGCCCGACCGAGTTCCGTCTGCTGCGCTATTTCCTCGAACATCCGGGGCGGGTTTTCTCGCGCGAACAGTTGCTTAACGCGGTTTGGGGCCCGAACATCTATGTCGAAACCCGGACAGTCGACGTTCATATCCGCCGCCTGCGCAAGGCGCTTAATGACGTCAAGGGCACCCGCGATATCATCCGCACCGTCCGTGCCGCGGGCTATGCGCTGGACTCTGAAACCGCGGCCTAAGCCGGTTTAGAGCCCGATCCAATTAAAAAACCCCCGCGGCGATTTGCTGTGGGGGTTTTTGTTTTCACCGCGTAACGGCTTTATGATTTTTCTTTCGCCGGTTTGTCGGCATTCTCCGACCCTGACGGTTTGCGCTGCGGGCGCGGCGCCAGTTCGTTCATCAAAAGCATGTCCGCACGGCGGAATTTGGCGATTTCGGCATCAATATCTTCCTGCGGTACGTCGCACGCCGCCAAAACGTGGTCGGATAACCGCAACCCGGTTTCCAGAACCTCCGGAATGGCGGCATCCGCCCCGTGGCGCGACAGCGGCCCGATATGGGTGATGTCCTGTGCGCGGGCAAAGATCTTCAGGTGCGGGTAATGCTGCCGCAAAAGGGCGACCGTCTTCTCGGTGGCATGCGGGTTCCCCATGGCAACAACCGCAATTTTTGCCTCATCCGTGTGCGCAGCCCGGAAAGTTTCCGGTCTGGACCCGTCGGCAAAGTAAACCGGAAGGCCTTCCGCCCGCCCACGCGAAACCTGCTGTGCGTCACTATCAAGCACCAGAAACGGAATGTTACGCGTCTTGAGCAACCGGGCCAGAACCCGGCCAACGCGGCCGCTTCCGATCACCAGAACATGCTGGTGAATGCCCTCGGACTCCTCGGCAATCTTGCCAAGCTGGTCTTCTTCCTTGGGATGAAGCTTTTCCTCGATCTTGTGACCAAGGCTGATCAGGGTCGGGGTCAGCGCCATCGAAATCGCCACCACCGGGATCAGCATAGCGGCCATTTCAAGCGGCACCGCGCCGTTCTGGGCGGCCAGGGCAAACATCACAAAGGCAAACTCACCGCCGGCGGCAAGGCTCATGGCGACCCGGATGGCAAGGCCGGTCTCAAACCGGATCGCACGCGCCAGAACGAACAAAACCGCCGTCTTGATCACCAGCAACAGCACCAGCCACATGACGATGGTGCCAAATTCGTTATAAACAACGTCGGCATCAACGGACATGCCCACCGACATAAAGAACAGCGACAGGAACACGCCGCGGAACGGTGAAATGTCGGCTTCGATCTGGTGACGGAACTCGGTTTCGGCCAGCATCACCCCGGCGATAAACGCCCCCAGCGCCATCGAAAGCCCGGAAACCTCGGTCAATGTGCTGGCAGCCAGCACAACAAACAGCGTGCCGATGGCAAACAGTTCCGGGTTCTTGAGCGACGCGATATAGCGAAACAGACGCGGCAAAACATACCGCCCGACGAGTAACAACAACGCGACCGACCCGAAACCAAGCAGGATGCTCATCCACGGGCTGGTTTCCGTTCCGGCATCGCCCGCAGCCTGCACCATGATCAGGAACGGACCAACTGCCACGTCCTGCAATAACAAAATGGCAAGGGCCGCACGGCCAAAACGGGTATTGAGCTGCTTGTCATCGGAAAGCTGTTTGAGGATGATCGCGGTCGATGAAAGTGCAAGCGCCCCTGCAATCACCAAGGCCGTCGGCAGCGGGAATTCCATGACAACCAGAAGCCCCAGAAGGGCTGCCATCGACACCAGAATTTGCAAAACGCCCAGACCGGCAAACCGCCCGCCAATCACGCGCAAACGATCACGCGAAAGCTCCAGCCCGATCATGAACAGCAGGAAAACCACGCCCAGTTCGGCAACGGTGGAAATGTCTTCGCGTTCGGAAATCAGGCCAAAGCCGAACGGCCCGATAAAGAACCCGCCAATCAGAAAGCCGATGATCGAATTCGCACGCAGCTTGTGCGCAATCGGCACCGCAATGATCGCGGCAGTCAGAATAAGAAACAGCTCAAACAGGACGCTGTGATGCATGGCGAAATTCGTTCCGGAAGGCGGTCAAATAATCAATGGGTATCAGGACCTAAATGCCTGAAAATAACGAGATTACAACGATAACGAAAATAACCCTGCCAGTCGTGGGTAAATTTGCGGCATTGGCGAAATTCACGACCCAATCGCGCTATTAACGGCTGTGGCGATTGTCACCGCCTGATGACTTGCCATTCGCGCTGCCAAATGCCATCTTCCGCGGGCCCGACAACGGGCCGGTTTAATCGCTTTTGAAACGAGCAGATATTTTGGAACAGCTAATCCCCTATCTTCAGATCATCGCGGGCCTTGTATTGCTGACAGCAGGTGGTGAATTCATCGTAAGGGGGGCGGTTGGTCTTGCACTTTTGCTGGGCGTTTCCAAGGTGATCGTCGGTCTGACGATTGTTGCCGCCGGGACGTCGGCACCGGAATTTGTCGTCTCGCTCAATGCATCGCTCAAGGGCACGGCCGATATCGCCATGGGCAACGTTGTTGGCTCCAACATTGCCAATATCCTGCTTATTCTCGGTGCCGTTGCCTTGCTGAAACCCGTGGCGGCCTCGCGGGTCACCGTGGTCCGTGATGGCGGCACCATGTTGCTGGGCACGGTCCTGTTTATTGCCTTTTGCATGTTTGGCGTGATCGAACGCTGGGCCGGGGCGGTGATGCTTTGCGTGTTGGCAGCCATCTGGTACTTCACCTATCAGCACGACAAAAATTCGCCGAGCGAAGCCAGCCACCTGCACGAAGAAGAAGTCGACGAAGTCGGCGAAAAACCCAAAGGCTGGACCAGGCCGATCATCGCCACCGTCATCGGGATTGTCGCGCTGATGTTTGGCGCGGAATGGCTGGTTGAAGGCGGGGTTTCGGTTGCCCGACAGTTCGGCGTGTCCGAAGCCGTGATTGGCCTGACCCTTGTTGCCTTTGGCACGTCGCTTCCGGAACTTGCCGCATCGGTGGTTGCCGCCTTCCGCGGGCATTCCGATGTGGCGCTGGGCAATGTGTTTGGCTCGAACCTTCTGAACCTGCTTGTGATCATTGGCGGTGTGTCGCTGATCGCACCGATCCCGGTGCCTGAACAGATCATGAATTCCGATATCTGGATCATGCTGGCGGTAACCGTGGGCTTGCTCGGTGTTGCCTATGCCATGCGCAAGATTTCGCGCATCACCGGTGTTGCATTCGTGATTGCCTATCTGGTCTATGTCTTCCAACTTGTCGTAGCATAGTCAGTTCAATCAGTTCGCGGGCCGTCTCATGAGGGCCCGCACACTTTGCGAAGGATCGAGGCAACAATGACAGGTCAATTCCCGAAATCCGTTCTGATCACCGGTGCGGCAAAACGCATCGGTCGTGCATTGACCCTGGATCTGGCGCGCAACGGATATGACATCGCCCTGCATTGCAACAGCTCGAAACAAGACGCCGAAGCCGTCGCCAACGAGGTCCGCGACCTTGGCCAAAAGGCCTGCGTGGTTTCGGCCGATCTGACCAACGAGGATGCAACCCATCAATTGGTTGCCGATGCGACCAGGCAACTTGGCCCGATCGGGGTTCTGATCAATAACGCCTCGACCTTTGAATTTGATGATGTGCAAACGGCAACTCGCGAAAGCTGGGATTTGCATATGGAAACCAATTTGCGTGCGCCGTTTATCCTCTCGCAGCAATTTACCAAGCATCTGCCAGATAACTGTCAGGGCATGATCCTCAACCTGATTGATCAGCGTGTCTGGAACCTGACCCCGCATTTCATGACCTATACCCTGTCCAAAGCCGGGCTTTGGACCCTGACCCAGACGCTGGCATTGGCCCTTGCACCAAAAATTCGCGTCAATGCCATCGGGCCGGGGCCGGCACTGCCTAGTAGCCGACAAACACAGGAAGATTTCGACGCGCAGTGCGAAAAAACACCCCTGAAAATAGGGACAAACCCGCAAGAGATTTGCGACGCGGTTCGATTTTTCCTTGCCGCGCCGGCCATCACCGGGCAAATGTTAGCGCTTGACGGCGGGCAGCACCTCGATTGGGCGCCCAGTGGCGAAGAAGATGCGCCCAACGAATGATGCCCGGCAGTGATCATTAAATCGCTGCCAGACATCGGGCCGGACATGTGTGGTTCTGTTGATCAAACTGCACAGGAAAGCAGCACAAGGAAGACCGGAATATGACCGCAGGCCTTAAACAGGATGCCAAAATTACGACATTGCCATTTGCCGATGTGCCCCATGCAGATCGTGCAGGCAACCTGCGCCGTGTCTTCGTGCGTGACATGATCATTCACACCTCGATCGGTGTTTACGAACACGAAAAAGAAGCCCCGCAACGTGTGCGCATCAATCTCGACCTTGCCGTGCTCGAAGGCGACGGTGTCCAGAATGATGATATCACCACCGTGCTAAGCTACGAGGATCTGGTTGTTGGCACGCGTCGCATCTGCCAGGATGGTCACACCAACCTTGTGGAAACCCTTGGGGAAAAACTCGCCGACATGTGTCTTGCCGATCCGCGCGTCCGCAAGGTGATCGTCAGGGTTGAAAAGCTCGACGTTTTTGAAGATGCCGCTGCGGTTGGTGTGGAAATCGAACGCCACAATATCGCGCGCTGATCGATACGCGATTTCCCGAAAAAATTTACTTTTCCAGACGGTCAATCCAAGGGACTCTTTGATTCCTATGGCGCGAATCGCTATGGCGCTTATTCACAAGCATCTGGCGAATATGATTCAAAGGAAAATATTCATTTTTTACGACTCTATTACCGAATGATTTCACGTTGACAGTATTTTTATTGTTTAAAATCAATAACTTGACTGTTTTGCTCAATAATTGTGCACTTCATAGAACGTTAAGACTCTCAAGGGGTGCAGGAAGTCACCCCCCGATTACCCACATAGTTATCCACAGTCTTGGTGGACATCTTTTTTGGCACGGCGATTCCCCTCGGCGCGGTTGCGATGTTAATCTTTTCAGCTATGTTTCAATTCGCGTTTGCCAGTGACGGCTGTCACAACTTTGAATGTATTTTAGTGTCGATTGCAGCTCGCCTGACCAGCAGCAGCCTCGTGTGATCTCGGAGTGCCTTGATGAAGCCACCTGTTTCCCCCGAAAACCCGACCGGGGATGATGCCCCGAAACGGGAAATCGGTTTGTCGCTTGATGGTGATAAAATCGACGGCGGGGCAGCACGCGGGGTAGAGGCGATCAAAAATGCGCTGAAAACCATGCCGGGCTCGGCGGGTGTCTATCGCATGATCGATGACAAGGAACGCGTGCTTTACGTCGGCAAGGCCAAGAACCTCAAGAAACGCGTAGTCGCCTATACCCGCATCATGCAATTGCCGATCCGCATTGCTCGCATGGTGGCCCAGACGGTGCGGATGGAAATCATCACCACCCATACCGAGGCCGAGGCGCTCCTTCTTGAATCCAACCTGATCAAAAAGCTCAAGCCGCGCTACAACATCCTGCTGCGCGATGACAAAAGCTTCCCCTATATCCTGATCACCGAAGATCACGACTATCCGCGCATCGTCAAACATCGCGGCGCACGCGCCAAGGATGGCAGTTGCTTTGGCCCGTTTGCCTCGGCCTGGGCGGTCAACAACACCATCAACCATCTGCAACGCGCCTTCTTGCTGCGCTCTTGCACCGACGGGGTGTTTGCCAACCGCTCGCGCCCCTGTTTGCTTTATCAAATCAAACGCTGTGCCGCCCCCTGTGTCGATCGCATTTCCAAGCCGGAATATGACGAGCTTGTTGATATCTGCCGCGACTTTTTGACCGGGCGCAGCCAGAAAATCCTCAAGCAGCTCGAAGCCGACATGATGGATGCGTCTGAAAAGATGGAATTCGAACAGGCCGCGATGTATCGCGACCGCATCCGTGCGCTCAGCCAGATCCGCTCCCATCAGGACATCAACCTCGAAGGCGTCGAAGAGGCCGATGTCATCGCCCTTCATCAGGAAGGCGGGCAAAGCTGTGTGCAGGTGTTCTTCTTCCGCTCGGGCTCGAACTATGGCAACCGGTCCTATTTTCCGCGCCATGAACAATCGGCTGAAATCCCTGAAATCCTCTCGGCCTTTGTCGGGCAGTTCTATGCCGATAAACCGGCCCCCAAACAGATCTTCCTGTCGCATGAAATCGAAGGCCAGGAACTGGTCGAAAACGCGCTTGGCATCAATAACGACCGCAAGATCGAATTGCTCGTGCCCAAGCGCGGCGGCAAACGCAAACTGGTCGAACATGCCCTGACCAACGCCAAGGACGCACTTGGCCGTCGTCTGGCCGAAAGCGCGACACAGCGCAAACTGCTTGAAGACCTTGCTGACAAACTTGATCTCGAAAGCACGCCGGAACGGATCGAGGTTTACGATAACTCCCACACCCAGGGGACCAACATGGTCGGCGGCATGATTGTCGCCGGGCCCGAAGGCTTCATGAAAAACGCCTATCGCAAATTCAACATCAAGGGCGATATCGCGCCGGGTGATGACTTTGCCATGATGCGCGAAGTCCTGACCCGTCGTTTCGCCCGGGCGCAAAAAGAAGACCCGGACCGCGAAAACGGCACATGGCCAGACCTGTGTTTGATTGACGGTGGCTTGGGCCAGCTTGGCGTGGCACGTGAAGTCCTCGAAGACCTCGGTATCGAGGACGTCATGCTGGTCGGTGTCGCCAAGGGTGTTGATCGCAACGCCGGCAAGGAAGTGCTGCACATCCCCGGCAAGGCCCCGGTGCGTCTCGATATGAAAGATCCGGTGCTCTATTTCATTCAGCGCCTGCGCGACGAAGCCCACCGCTGGGCGATTGGCACCCACCGCGCCAAACGCGGCAAACAGATGGGCAAAAGCGTGCTCGACTCAGTCCCCGGTGTCGGTGGGGCCCGCAAAAAGGCACTGCTCCATCACTTCGGTTCCGCCCGTGGCGTCGCCGATGCTGGCCTATCGGATCTCGAAGCCGTCGATGGCATCAGCGCCGCCTTGGCCCGCAAGATTTACGATCATTTCCACGAAGACAAATAGAAATATTGGCCACGCAGCTTTGGGCTGTGTCAGCGGCGCTACCTGAACGCGCAAAGAGAGTGGCCTTCCGTCCCATCTGTCCGATGAACGCAGGTGATATACGTCACACGTGGACGATCAGGACAGAAATCGGGACGTTCGCGCATGTTGAAGCCAGTGGTTTGTACTTACTTACAATAACTGCACTCAGGTTTAGGTGCATCTACCCCCAACGCCCAGATTGTCTTGATCTGCTCAGTCAGATGCACGTCGTCTTTTGTGTCAGTTATCTTGGATTTGTCAGATGGATCCTCTTTCCGATGTATTGTCGCTGTTGCGGCCCAAGAGCTACGTATCCTCCGGTTTTAGCGCCGGGGGCGAGTGGGCTATTGAATTCAACAAACAACATGACCGGATCAAATGTTACTCTGTGGTATCGGGAACTGCTTGGCTCGCAGTTAAGGATGGGCCGCCGCCAACCTGTTTGAAAGAAGGCGATTGTTTTGTTTTGCCAAGTGGAAAGCCGTTTATTCTTGCAAGCGACTTGTCGGTGCCGACTGTTGATTCCAGTACACTGTTCCCGCCACCGCAGCCAGGCGGGACTGTAGCTTGCAACGGCGGTGGAGACTTCTTCCTCGTCGGCAGCCGTTTCGCCGTTCACGGGAAAACAGCACCATCCCTGCTGAGGATGCTGCCCGAAATCGTCCACATTCGTAAGGATTCCGAACGGGCTGCACTTCATTGGTCAATACAGCGCATGATTACGGAACTGAACGAGCGGAAACCGGGCAGTGACCTTATCGCGCAACATCTGGCACATATGATTCTGGTGCAAGCGCTGCGGATTGAGTTGACAGAGAACAGTAACCATGACCTTGGCTGGTTCTCTGCACTTGCCGACCCCGGGCTGGGGCTGGCAATTCAGGCCATCCACTCAGATCCTGCCAGAAAATGGTCTCTGCAGGAGCTTTCGGCGTGCGCAGGGATGTCGCGATCAATATTTGCCCAGCGATTTAAAGAAAGAGTTGGTGAAACGCCGATCGAATACTTAACCCGATGGCGGATGTTATTGGCGGTGGATCGCCTTGAAAACTCGACCGACCCGGTGTCGTCCATTGCGCTGGCTGTGGGATATGAAGCAGAAAGCGCATTCAGCACAGCGTTCAAGCGGGTAATGGGGGCCTCGCCACGGCAATACAGTTTTAACCGGCAGGGTTCCGCTTTCTAGGTTACCTTCAGGAAATTCCCGAACCGTCGGATATCTGGCAAAGATACCGCCAACAGACCACAGGACTTTCGCTGTTGGCGGATTTGCCTATCGCTAGGAATGAAAACCTGAATCTGAAGGGCGTCGTTGAAACGTCGAACGCGTGGGCTAACTGTTGCTTGGCGAGCTTTTCCAACGAGTACCCTTCAAATTCAATCGGCAGACAAGCTCCTACCCGTTTAGGGCTTCAAGTACCCTTTCAGGCAAGAATGGATAGTGCCGAAGACGTGCACCGTCCGTCAAACGGGCAAAGGCGTTCGCAATTGCAGGGCCAATGGGCGGAAGCCCGACTTCACCCATACCGGATGGTTTTTGTGTCGGATCGCCAAGGATGGAAACCTCAATCTCGGGAATTTCTGACATGCGTATGACGCGATAGGTGTCAAAGTTTCCTTCTTGGACTTCCCCATTTACCACATTGATTTGCTCATACAGGGCATGACTGATGCCATGAGTGATTGCGCCTGTCATCTGCGCTTCAATATTCTGAGGTTGAATGGCAACGCCCGGATCGACGGAGGTCCAAACCTTGTGAACGCGGATTTGGCCATTTTCGCGATTAACCGATACTTCCGCGACTGCTGCGCAGTGAGCACCGAAGCTGTCTGAATAGGCCAGTCCAAGGGCGCGACCTTCACGCGGACGTGACCAGTCTGACATTTTTACTGTGTTTTCAATAACCTTACGTGCCCTTGGCTCCCCGGCAAGCAGCTCCAGGCGCTGTTGGGCAGGGTCAATGTTACGGGTCGCAGCAATTTCATCAATCACACATTCCACGGCAAACTTGGTATATCCACAGCCAACCGCGCGCCAATACCCGATATCAAGACCATTATCCTGTCGAAGATACTCAACTTCGTGGGTGGGCATATCGTAATTGAAGTCTGCGCCTTCGGTGACAACGTCGTCCAGCCCGCCTGCATCTTCGAATACCGGCGGCAATGTGCGTGCAAAAATGGAGTCCGCTGCAACACGGTGCTGCCATCCGCTGATGGCGCCAGACGACGTAAGTCCAACCCTGACATGTTGCGCAACCAAAGGACGATACTTGCCGTGACGGACATCGTCCTCGCGGCTCCAGACAACTTTCACCGGGCGCCCTTTGACTTCTTTTGCAAGCGAGACGGCGTCATCCACAAAGTCCCTCTCTGCGCGGCGGCCAAACCCACCGCCCAGCATCGTTGTATGAACTTTTACCTTGTCGGTTGTTGTTCCGGCGGTTTGTGCCGCAAACCCTTGCGTGAAAGTTGGACCTTGCGTCGGTGCCCAAACCTCGACCCCGTCGTCTGAAACAAGGGCTGTCGCATTCATTGGTTCCATCGTGGCGTGGTAAACGTGATCACTAAGGTAATCTGCTTCAATAAGGATATCAGATGACGCGATCGCTTGTGCCGCCTCACCCTTTTTAACTGCGTTTACCCCCGTTTGGGAAAGGTCGCTTCCGGCTTTTCGGTATTCTTCGATAAGACTGGCGCTTGAGTAATTCCTGATCCGTGATCCGGTTGTCCACTCAATAGAAAGCATCTCCTTGGCGCGGATCGTTGCCTCAATCGTTTCACCTATGATGCCCACACCATAAGGCAGTTGTACGATTTTGGTGATACCCGGAACGTTTTTGGCTTCGCTGTCGTCAATGGTCGCAGGCGTCTCGCCTTGGACAGGAGGGCGGATTACAGCACCATAAAGCATATCAGGAAGTTGAACATCGATCCCGTATATCGCGCTGCCGTCTACTTTGGATGGAACATCAATGCGTGGAAGGTCTTTTTTACCGATATAATGCCATTGTTCAGGCTGTTTCAGGTCGGCTGTGGAAATTTGCGGCAGCGGATCTGAGATTTTTCCAAGGCGTGAAATTTCACCATAGCTTATTCTGGTTTGTGTCGGGGTGTGGACAACCATGCCGGGTTCGGTATGAAGTTCCGTAACCGGTTTATCCAGAATTTCAGCCGTGCTGTGCAGCAGGATCATGCGGGTTTGCGCACCCACAAGGCGCAGAGGCTCATAATAGCCTCGTACTGTTTCACTCCCCCCGGTGAGCTGTATGCCGTAAAATCCCGGGTTTCCATATTTCTCTGCATCCGACGGCGATTGAACAACTTTGACCTTGCTCCACTCGGCATCCATTTCGTCTGCAATCAACAATGGCAGGGTCGTCATAACACCCTGACCCATTTCAGAGGCAGGGGATATGATCGTTACCGTGCCGTCATGATCAATAGTGACCCAGGCATTCGGGTTATAGTTGCCTGCGGTTTCGGTCGCAATTGTCGCTGCAAAAGCCTGCGAAGGCAGATTTCCATAGCTGACTGCGACACCAACTGTCCCGGCAGTAATCAGAAAACTGCGGCGCGAAATAGAACGCGTGTGAACATTTAATTCGTTTTTCATCGGTTAACTCTCCCGGGCGGCCCGTTGTATCGCTTTGATAATTCTGTCGTAGGTCGCACAGCGGCAAATATTGCCATCCATGTGATCGACGATTTCCTCACGTGTTGGGGCGGGGTTGTTCTTGAGAAGGGCAGCCGCCTGCATGATCTGACCGGACTGGCAGTATCCGCATTGCGGGACTTGCTCCGCTACCCACGACTTCTGAAGGGGATGGCTGCCATCTTCTGAAAGCCCTTCGATGGTGGTGACTTCTTTGCCTGCGACATCTTCGAGCCACGTGACACATGCACGTGTCGGTTCACCATCGACGTGAACAGTGCAGGCTCCGCATTGTGCTAAGCCGCATCCGTATTTCGTGCCCGTGAGCTTCAAATGCTCGCGGATAGCCCAAAGCAGTGGGGTATCGGGTTCAGCCGTGATTTCGACGACACGTCCATTTATCGTAAATGAGGTCATGAAGGTTTCCTAACCGGGCCTACTGGTTGCTGAGAAATGAGATGATTGCGCTACGTTGGGTCGGGCTTGAAATTTTGAGGCGCATACGTGAGCCCGGAACCATGTCCTGAGGGGCAGAAAGGAAGGTGTCGAGCGTGCTGGCGTCCCAGACAATCCCTGAATCCTTCAGCGCGCCTGAATATGTCGCCTCATTGATGCTTGCCGCTTTGCGGCCGATGATTTCAGAAAGATGAGGGCCAATCTTGTTTCGACCATTTTCCAGGCTGTGGCATGAGCCGCACCGGCTTTGAAAAAGTTTCTCTCCATCGGGCTCATCTGCCCCGGCATAAAACGGAACGAACACAAAGACGCACACGAATGCCGTTAAAATCCGTGAAGCCACACGGCGATGGTCTAAATGAAAAAGTGAGCGCCGATTACACGAAGTGTAGTTTTTGGACAATAAAGTACAAATCACGACAATCCTCGCAGAAGTCATTCAACCGATTAACTTGGTTCTCTTAGTTGGTTGGTTATTTTATAAGAACTGAAATCGGGTGATATGCTGCAAAGTCTGCTTTATATTCGTAATCGTCCGTTATTTTTGTCGTATGATCAGATACTGTTTGGAGACGGGGTGCGATAAAGAGTGGCGTGAATCTCGGAAAGCATTGAAAGAGCAATGCTTTCTGGTAAGGACCCGCCTATGTCGAGACCTGCTGGGCTACTCAACTTGAATTCGAATTTCTCTTCGGAAAGGCCGGAAATACTGAGAACATCCATAAATCGATGTCTCGGGCCAAGCATTGAGAGATGGCGAATAGGTGTACTGAACAGAGCTGCCAACGCGCTGGCGTCTATTGTCATGCTATGCGACATCAGAATCGCTGCATCAACACGGAAGTCGTGGACATAGTACGCAAGTGACTGATCTACCTTACGAAGAATGGCGCTCGCATGAGGAAAGTAATCACTTCGTGCATTGCTTGGGCGGGGGTCTGCGATTGTGATTTTCCAGCCAAGATTATGGGCAATGTTGCTTACCGGCAGGGCATCTTGTCCGCCACCGACGACAAGGATATGTGGTTCGGGTCTGATCGGGGTTACAAGCCATTCCCCGTCGGTATTGCTTTCGATGTATGCCTGATCGTGAAAGTCGACGAAAGAAGGCTGGAAATAGCCGATCTTCTCTCCAATTTTCAGATGGTGGTAACCACTTTCGCGTTTGACCAAAGCTGCGTAAATGTCTGAAAGCCCCAGATCATCACTGGCATTGATGGGATGCAGGACAATATGGACAACGCCTCCACACCCGATGCCTAACTTGAAAGACAGGTCATCCTCATCATTTCCGTCATAAGCTAACGTGACGATTTTATTTGTGACAATCGCCTTTCGCGCGTTACGGACAATATCGGCTTCAATACAGCCGCCGCTTAAAAGTCCGAACTGCTGACCTTTTCCATTGATAAGCATCTGGGCACCAGCCTTCCGGTAGGCTGATCCTTCCGTACGATAGACAGTGCCCAGAACCCATTCAGTATCGAATTGGGAAGTTTTCCAAGCTTGCAGAATAGAAAAGAGCTGATTTCTCATGAAAAGGTCATTGCTCAATAAAATGGAAGCTGTTCGGGGGGATGCGTTGGGTACGGGGAAGAAAAATCCCCCGAACAGCTCGGTTTAGAACGACGTCACAGACCTTTCTTGATATTCATCGCGGCCGGTCCTGACGGCGCACATTGAAAATAGTAGTAAAGTCATTGGTCGACTATTCGCCGCAGTCTTTAGATTCTTCGTGAAAGTACGAAACTGCTGGAAATGAATGTGCCGATGTCGCGCCTACGGTCCTTTCGCGCGAGATTTACGATCATTTCCACAGCAACGCCTAAAAAAGCATCGGATGGCATCTTGCTTTTTGCTGCCCGTGGCGCGATACCCGGTACGCCCTGCCGCCCGGCGGGGCATTTTCGCGCGAAACGTCCATAAATAATCGGCTTGCCATAAATGCGATATTTTCCTTCCTGGTCTGTGACCCGGTCTTCCACAGTCATGCCTGATCAACGTCTGCCTTGGGGCGCTATGTTCCCGATGGGCTTGCAGCATCTTGTTGCCATGTCGGGTGCGACCATTCTTGGTCCGCTTCTGATGGGGTTTGACCCCAATCTGGCGATCCTGTTTTCCGGTATCGGTACCCTGATCTTCTTCATCTGCACGGCGGGCCGTGTGCCCAGTTATCTGGGCTCGTCCTTTGCCTTTATCGCCGTCGTCATTGCCGCCACCGGTTATGCCGGATCGGGACCAAACCCCGATATTGGCGGGGCCCTTGGCGGGATCATTGCTGCTGGCGCGCTTTATGTCGTGATCGGCCTGATCGTCATGGCAACCGGCACCGGCTGGGTCGAAAAACTGATGCCGCCTGCGGTGACGGGGGCTGTTGGTGCGGCGATTGGCCTTAACCTCGCTCCGGTCGGGATCAATGGCATCACGGGCGATAACATGCATATGCTGGTCGCCCTTCTGACCCTGCTTTCCGTGGCCTTTGTCTCGGTCTATGCGCCGATTGCGCTGCGTCGGATTTCCATTCTGGTCGGGATCCTGGCGGGCTATGTGCTGGTTCTGGTTTTGGGCAACGGCTTTGGCCTGATGCCGGCAATTGATTTTGCCGAACTTTCCGAGGCCGCGTGGTTTGGCATGCCGTCCTTTGTCGCGCCGCGCTTTGAAAGTTCTGCCATGTTCCTGATCGCGCCGGTGGCCTTCATTCTGGTGGCCGAAAACCTCGGCCATATCAAGGCGATTGGTGGCATGACCAAACAGAACATGGATCGTTATATCGGCCGTGGTTTTGTCGGCGATGGTCTGGCAACCATGCTGGCCGGATCGGGCGGCGGTACCGGGGTGACCACCTATGTTGAAAACATGGGTGTTATGGCCGTAACCCGCGTGTTTTCGACCCTTATCTTTGTCATTGCCGCCGTGATTGCCATCCTGCTGGGTTTCTCGCCGAAATTCGGCGCGTTGCTGCACACCATTCCGGGCCCGGTTCTGGGTGGGCTTGGGGTTGCGGTCTTTGGCCTGATTGCTGCTGCCATGATCCGTTTGTGGGTCGATAACCGCGTTGATTTCTCTGATCCGCGCAACCTGTTTACGGTGGGCATCACGCTGATTTTTGGTGCGGGCGACTTCACGGTCAATTTCGGTGGTTTCGCCATGGGCGGGATCGGCACTGCGACCTTGGCTGCCATCATCCTCTATCAGGCGCTCAGCATCGGACGCGGCAAGTCCGCCCATCCGGCCGAGGCAGGGGCCGCGGCAGAATAATCGCTCAGACGCGATGAGATGATAAATCGCACGGGCCGTGTTCTGACGTTAATCCGTCATCAACACGGCCCTTGTGGTATGTGCTTCAAGTCTTTAATAATTGCGCGGCCTTGGGCGATTGCGCATCAGGGCCTTGATGTCATTGCCGTAAAATCCGTCAAACAGGCCCCGTTTATGAAGAACCAGATTCCCAATCTGCTGACCATGTCGCGCATATTCGTAATCCCGGCGCTGATCGCGTCGTTTTACATTATTGGTCCGGTTGGCAACTGGATCGGCTTTGCGCTGTTTGCCTTTGCCGGGGTGACCGATTTCTTTGATGGCTATCTGGCGCGCTCGATGAATGTGGTATCCCCACTCGGGCGGTTCCTTGATCCGATTGCCGACAAGCTGCTGGTGGCTGCCGCATTGATGATGATGGTGGCGTTTGAACGCATTTCTGGTTTGGCGGTATTGCCCGCGGTGATCATCATGTGCCGGGAAATCATGGTTTCGGGCCTGCGCGAACATTTGGCCGAAATTAAAGTGCCCTTGCCGGTCACGGTCCTTGCCAAATGGAAAACCACGGCCCAGATTCTCGCCATCGGGTTCCTTCTGGTCGGCGACGCATCGCCTGATCTGATACCCTCGATCCTGATTGGTGATATCCTGCTGTGGATCGCCGGGATCGTCACGGTTCAGACCGGCTATATCTATCTGCGTACCGGCCTTAAACACCTCGATTAATTTTTGTAATCCGGCAAACCGGGACGGCGACCATGTCACGCGTTTCTGTTCAGCAACATGATTTTGACCCGGGCGCCGAACTTGCGGCCCTGACCGATGGTCGTACCGATATCGGGGCGGCGGTCAGTTTTGTCGGGCTGGTGCGTGATATCCACGGCGGCGAAAACGTCTCAGCCTTGACGCTTGATCACTATCCCGGCATGACCGAACGCGAACTTGAAAAGATCGCCGATGAGGCCGCCAATCGCTGGCCGCTGGATGACATCCGCATCGTTCATCGCTTTGGCCGCATGTTGCCCGGCGAACGCATCGTTCTGGTGATCGTGCTGTCCGCCCATCGCCGTGCCGCGTTCGAGGCCTGCGACTTCATCATGGATTTCCTCAAAACCCGCGCGCCGTTCTGGAAACGCGAAGAAACCCCGGACGGTGGCGACAAGTGGGTGACGGCAAAGGCATCCGATGATGCCGATGCCGACCGCTGGAAGTAACCGCCCGACAGCGGCCCATCAGATAAATTTCGTCAGCACCGCAACCAGGGTCATCAGCCCGGTTTGCAAGGTCGCGGCATTGTTGACCTGCTGGCGCAATTGCTTCATCGCCGCTTCGTCCTCGGCATCGATTTCCTTGGCTTCATCAAGCTGCTTGGCCTGAAGGGCGACCAGTTGGCTGGCGGCCTTATCAAGGGCCGGTTTGGACTTGACCTTCTGGTCAATCGTCGCCCCCTGATAGGTCACAGCCGCAGTCGCATAGGCTTCCTGTGCGTCGGCAATCAGGGCACCGAGTGTCTGGCTCATTGTGAAATCTCCCTCTTTTCTAGTTGGTTGCGGTTTCAAGCAGGCCGGTGCCTTGGGTGACGAGTTCGGCTGGGCTCAGCTTGCCGATCTGGCTGGAAAGTTTGATGCCGTCTTCGACCGCGGTAATCAGCGATCCGACATCAAGCTTGGCATAGTTATCGATCTGTCCCTGCAGCCTGTTGCCAAGGGCTGATGCCGTGACAAAGGCGCGCAGGGTATCGGTCTGCATCGCGCTTTCGGCCGCGATCAGGCTGTTCCATTGCTGCCACCAGGCCTCGATCAGAAGGCTTTCGGCCTCGGGGTTGTTGTGGTCCTTGGTGCGGATCAGGTTCAGTTCGGCAATCAGGGTGCTGCGCCGGGTCAGGAATTGCGGCGGGGGGCGCGCGAATTCATCGCTGATGGTGGCAAGCTGTGCGCGCAGTTTTTCCAAGATGGGCCCGGATTCTGTGACCGCCGATGCGCCGAATGCGGACCCAGCCTCGATATTATCGAAGATCGCGACGAACTGCTGATACTGGCTGCGCAGGCCCTTAAGCGTGTCCTGCCACTGGCGCGCGACGTTTGGGTCGATCTTCACCGCATCGGGATCAAGCAAGGTATCGATATTGGCCGGTGTAATCGTGCCGGTAAAATCGGTGATGTTGGTGACAAACGCGCTGCGCTTTGCCGTGTCGGATTTCGGGAAGGGTGCAAATTGCGTGCTATAGGCCGCGTCATAGTGATCAAACGCCTGCTCGGTCGCGCTGCCAAACTGGGTGACCGAAAGCTTCAGCGTCTCGGCCTTCTGCGAACAGGCCGCAAGCAGGGTGATCGCGCCGATCAGAAAAGCACGGCGAACAAATTGTATGAGGATTGAATTGGTCATATCGGCCCCGTCTGATGAAGTTGCCCGATCGGGCATCAGATTTCAGACGGGG
>NZ_DCAO01000048.1:25208-26518 GCF_002311515.1 Thalassospira sp. UBA1131 | reverse complement strand
GTCGTGATTGCCGGTGGCGGTGACTCGGCTGTCGACTGGGCGCTGTCGCTTCATGATATCGCCGCCAAAGTGATGGTGGTTCATCGTCGCCCGAAATTCCGTGCCGCCCCCGACAGTAGCGCAAAACTGCAGGCCTTGGCCGAGGCGGGCAAGATCGAGATGGTCATCCCCTATCAGCTTAAAGGGCTTAAGGGTGAAAACGGCATCCTGTCACACGTGGTTGTCGCAACGCTCAAGGGCGAAGAGCGCGAGCTTGAAGCCGATCATCTTCTGCCGTTCTTTGGCCTTGCCATGGAACTCGGTCCGATTGCCGATTGGGGCCTTAATCTTGAGAAGAACCATATCGGCGTAAAACAGGCGACGATGGAAACATCCGTCCCGGGCATCTTTGCCATCGGCGATATCGCAACCTACGAGCACAAGCTGAAACTGATCCTGTCGGGCTTTGCCGAAGGTGCGAGTGCGATCCACGCCGCACGGTCCTATATGTTCCCGGACAAGGAATTCCATTTCGAATATTCGACCACGACGGGTGTTCCGAACGAATAACCCGAATTTTGGTCAAAGTTTTCAAGGAAGCGCACCATGACCACAAAACATCCCGAACATCCTGGGGGTTGTCTTTGTGGTGCGGTGCGCTTTGTTGCATCCGGGGAACCGATTGGCAGCAATCACTGCCATTGCGGCATGTGTCGCAAGGATAGCGGTTCGGGTGTTTCGACCTTTGTCGCGTTCCCGACCAATGCCGTCACATGGGATGGCAAGCCGCGCGAATATGAAAGTTCGCCCGGAAAATATCGCGGATTTTGCCCGACATGCGGATCAAGCATCACTTGGCGCAAGGGCGATGACGACAGCTTCATCGATTTCCGATTGGGCACCTTTGATGACCCAAGCCTGTTCAAGGCTAAAAAGCATCTTTGGATGCGCACAGCACTGCCGAGCTTTGCTGGCATTGATCCGGAGATCGAGCATTTCGATTAAGTGCGACGATCCCTGGACCATTTAAAGTACTGAAGCTTGTTCCTGCCAAACCGGTGACATCACAGGTACCGGACAAACGAAACTTGTCTCTGGCCCTCGGGGCTCAATCATGACAGGCTGCAAAATTCTACCAAGAGTAGAATTCGCACATATCACCATCAGGGGAACGAAATGAGCGACCAGAATCAGGACGACCAACCGAACAGCCGCCGAAAGATGAATATGCGCAAACTGATGCTGTTTGGTTCAGGTACGCTTCTGCTTGGCACGTTACTGATGATGGTGACATTCCAAACCACCTTTCAGATGATGATGCATGGACGTTC
>NZ_DCAO01000048.1:23467-25114 GCF_002311515.1 Thalassospira sp. UBA1131 | reverse complement strand
TCAAAATGGGTGTCCCGCAAGGTTGAGGCTATTCTGGAAGAGTAAGCTTGGCCTCTTGCGCGGCTTCGCCGTTCGACGTCAAGTGTCTCACAAATGTAGCGTCTAGAAGTTCGGCTGTGTCTTAGAGCTTCACCGACACGCCAAGGTGCTCTGCCAGAACCCCGACGATCATGCCGTGATCTTCGTGCGATGCGAGGCCGGATACTGTAATCGCACCAATCACGCCGACACCGGCGACACGGATCGGGAAGCTGCCGCCGTGATCGGCATAGTCGGCAAAATCAATTCCGTGATCGGCAAGGGTTTTGCCCTTGGCCTTAAGCTCCGCGCCAAAGCGCATCGAGCTTTGATGTTCACGTAGCACCAGATTGCTTTTGCGACGCGCCCAGGCATCGTTGGCCGGCTTGGCACCGGCAAGAGATGCGTGAAACAGGGTCCGGTCAGGGGTGCGGATATTGATGGCAACCGGGGCGTTTTTGGCCTGTGCGACGCCCACCAGCTTGGAGCCGATTGACCAGGCGGTGTCTTCGTCAAAGCGGTCAAACACCAGAACTTCTTCCTGCTTGGCGAGCAATTCCAGATCCATCGGGGACTCCTTGGGCAATTGGTTGGGCTGCGTCCATCCATAGCGCAGCAGTCGGGCAACTGAAAACAGCAAAGAAAAAAGGCTGCACCACCAATGTGATACAGCCTTTGTTTCGAGATCGTAATTTCGGCTTACTTATCGTCGCCCATCTTGAGCGCGTTGATAAAGGCCGATTGCGGAATTTCGACCTTGCCGAACTGACGCATCTTTTTCTTACCGGCCTTCTGTTTTTCAAGAAGCTTGCGTTTACGCGAAACGTCACCGCCGTAACATTTCGCCGTCACGTCCTTACGTAGTGCTGATACGGTTTCACGGGCAATCACCTTGCCACCGATGGCGGCCTGAATGGCGATGCGGAACATCTGGCGCGGGATCAGGTCCTTAAGACGCTTACAAATCTCACGACCACGGTATTCAGCCGCCGAACGGTGCACCATCAGAGCCAGTGCATCGACCGGTTCTTCGTTCACAAGGATGGAAACCTTGACCAGGTCACTTTCGTCGTAACCGGCAATTTCGTAATCGAAGCTGGCATAGCCGCGCGAAATCGATTTCAGACGATCATAGAAATCAAATACCACTTCGTTGAGTGGCAGTTTGTAAACCGCCATTGCCCGGTTGCCGACATAGGTCAGGTCAAGCTGAACACCACGGCGTTCGGTGCAAAGGGTCAGGATGCCGCCAAGATATTCGTCCGGCACCATGATCGATGCCTTGATCCATGGTTCTTCAATGGCCTTGATCTTGGTAACGTCCGGGAAATCGGCCGGGTTATGCAACAGGATTTCTTCGCCCTTGCTCAGCGTGATCTTGTAGGACACCGACGGTGCAGTGGTGATCAGATCAAGCTCGAACTCGCGTTCCAGACGTTCCTGAATGATTTCCAGATGCAAAAGACCCAGGAAGCCACAACGGAAACCAAGACCAAGTGCGGTCGAGTTTTCCGGTTCGAACTGGAAGGACGCGTCATTGAGATGCAGCTTTTCAAGCGCATCGCGCAGCACTTCATATTCGCTGGTATCCACCGGGAAAATGCCACAGAACACAACCGGGATGGACGG
>NZ_DCAO01000048.1:22836-23321 GCF_002311515.1 Thalassospira sp. UBA1131 | reverse complement strand
GCCACGGTTTTCATACCGCAGTTGATAAAGCCGATTTCACCCGGCCCCATTTCATCAATCGCAAGCGGCTTTGGCGTGAACACACCAACGCGTTCGATTTGATGGGTGACCTTGGCGTTCATGAAGCGGACTTTCTGACCCTTTTTCAGGGTGCCTTCCTTCACGCGCACCAGAATCATCACACCGAGATAAGTGTCATACCAGCTATCGACCAGAAGAACTTCAAGCGGTGCGTTCGCATCGCCAGTCGGCGCCGGAAGACGGTTTACCAGTGCTTCAAGCACGTCAGGCACGCCCAGGCCGGTTTTGGCCGAGATCATCACAGCATCAGAGGCATCGATGCCAATCACTTCTTCGATCTGTTCCTTGACCTGATCGGGTTCGGCTGCCGGAAGGTCAACCTTGTTCAAGACCGGGACGATCTCGTGATTGTTTTCAATCGCCTGATAGACGTTGGCAAGGGTCTGGGCTTCCACACCCTGTGC
>NZ_DCAO01000048.1:12668-22723 GCF_002311515.1 Thalassospira sp. UBA1131 | reverse complement strand
TATTTCAGCCGCACGGCCTGGGATTTGATGGTGATGCCACGTTCACGTTCGATATCCATCGAATCGAGAACCTGATCGGCCATTTCACGTTCGGTCAGGCCACCGGTCAACTGGATCAGGCGGTCGGCCAGGGTTGATTTACCGTGGTCGATATGGGCGATGATCGAAAAGTTACGAATGTTCTTAAGGTCAGTCATTTTTGGCTGCTTCTGGCACTAAAATTGGCTGGCATTTCGCCGCGTGGCACATTGTTTCGAAACGGTGTGATCACCAGATACCCGGTTGATACATAACGCGCAAATCGCATTCTTTCCAATATCCCCTGCCCCGTCAGCCAGCCAATTTCGGCAGCGACATCAGGCCTTATCGCATCACGGATGCGAAGGGGCATGATCGGAAAAACCAGCATTGCGTGATCATTGCATCGTTCGGGAAATCGGTTCTGATATATCCCGGATCAATCACCAGCGGGTTTATAGGGGTTTTTGCACGGAATTAGAAGCGTTGTGTTATGTTCACGGCGTCTGTGGATAACCTGCAGTCTGGCACGGCCATCACATGCCGGAACGTGATCACGTTAAGGGTCTTGGTCACGAGATGTCGGGTGCATCACAAAACAGGCCTTTAACGCTTACATTCATTTGTTTGCATACTTTTCAACCGCGCGAAAAGGTCTTAAATTTCAAGGTTGAGGAAACCATAACTCTGTCTGGCAGGGGCACGCCAATAACATGTTCATAATGTCAATCGAGCCATCCCTGTCCCGGCGCAGTCTTGTGAAGTTGCGCAAACGGCTTGCCGCCTTGACGCTGACGGGTGTTTTCGTCCTGCTGTTTTCCTTCTTCTTCATTCAGAAAACGCTTTATGACAGCGCGGTCGAGCACGCCAGTGCCCAACTTGAAGCAACCGCCTTTCGGTTGGGATCGATGTTGTTGCTTCATAATGACGTCGACCTGCAAAAGATCGTGGCGGACAATTCCGACATTACCGTTGGTCTGCTTGATAACCAGCTTAACCAGATCAAGGGCTTTATCCCGCCGCATCTGATCGGCGATCTGGGCGACTATATCAGTACCCAACAAACTGATCGCGATTCCCTTGTCTGTGTTCACAGCAGCGAAGTCATGGTTCTGGCCTATAGCAAACTGCCACAAATCGACCGGATCGTGGTGGCCTATACGCCGCGCAGCGCGCTTTTGAATAACTGGCGTGATGCTTTTATCCTGCACGCGCTGATGTTTGTCATGGCGATGACCATTCTTTGTGGCCTGGCGGTTTGGTTGTGGCATCGCCTTAAACGGCAGCACATGCGTGCCGCACATCTTGCCGAACATTTCAGCGATACGGAAAATACCTTGGCGGAATGCGGCTGTGCCGTGATCAGTTGGCCGGTGGAGACCACCGACGGAAAACTGACAGCACAACTGAACTGGCCGGAAATCCTTGGTCCGACAGCCGAAAACATCGAACCGACCATGACGGATTTTCTTGACCGGTTGTCATCGGAATCCCGCACAAAGCTTCGCGGACCGCTGATTGACAATATCTGGCAGGATGCCCGGATTGGCACCATGGTCGATATCCGCACAGCCAAAAACCAGATGCAGCGTTTCTATCTGATGGCGCATCGCTACAGCGAAGACAATCGGGAATTTATTTCGGTTTTGCTTCTGGAAACTGCGGCACAACAGGAACTGTGCCATCCGTTTGAAACCTACCTGCGCCATACGCCGGAACCAGCCATTGTGGTCAATCAGGACGGCATCCTTAAGGGGTTTAGCCCCGCCCTGGAAGAGCTGATGGGGTTGCCGGTGCATGACATCGTCAACAAACCTTTCTTTATGCTGTTCGTTCCCGAGGACCAACAAACCGCGATGACGGCCATGCGCCAGAAAAACGGCACTGCGACGATCAGTGATGGCAAATCAATCCTGCGCGTACTCGACCGCAAGGGCAATGTTCGCTGGCTGGCGTGGCATTGCGTGGGCCCGTTTGACGAGATGATCTTTTGCAGTGCGCGGGATGTAACGGAGTTTGTCGAAAATGCCAACAAGCTGCGCGACACACTTGATCAGCTCAAACGCAGCAACGAAGACCTCGAACAATTTGCCTATGTGGCATCCCACGATCTGCAGCAGCCACTGCGCATGGTCGCCAGCTATACGCAACTTCTCAAGCAGCGTTATAGTGGCAGCCTTGATCAGGAAGCCGACGAATATATCGACTTTGCCGTCGATGGTGCCAAGCGCATGCACAAGCTGATCAGCCATCTGCTTGAATATGCCAAGACCGGAACGCGCGAAGATTTCGCACCGATTGACTGCAATCAGGTGCTAAACGAGGCGCAGGCGGACCTCAAGGACGTAATTGGCCGTGAACATGCCACCATCACCCATGACGATCTTCCGACAGTCAAAGGTGACCGGATTGCCCTGTCGCGGCTGTTCCAGAACCTTTTATCCAATGCCATCAAGTATCGCCGCCCCGGCGTATCACCGCATATTTCCATTACGGTCGAACCTGACCCGGTGATGCGCGACCATTGGCGTTTTTCGGTGCGCGATAACGGCATTGGCATTCACCCCGAGCATGCACAAAGGATTTTCCGCCTGTTCCAGCGCCTGCATAAGGACGAGTTTTCTGGAACGGGACTTGGCCTGTCTATGTGCCGCAAAATCGTTGAACAGCATGGCGGCCGCNNGTTAGATGTTCAAGACCATGATCCTGTCCCGCCCTGTATTCAAATCTGTTCCGGTGATGCTGGCCCTTTTGGCGCTCAGCGCATGTGGATCGGACATGCGCACCATGAATGACAGCCACATGCAGAAACTGGCTTATTACTTCGCCGAACATGAACCGGGCGAGCCGCTGCCGCGGGGTTGGCGCCGGCTGGATGGTGCAGAAATCAATTACCGTTTTGCAAACGAAACATATGCCGTCTATTCAATTGACGAGGACGAGCAGATTCTTGTCATGCATCTTGATGACGATGGTACAGGTCGACTGGAAGCCGATGATGATCGTGAACGTTGCGAATGGAACAGCATGGTCGATCAGCTGACCATCGAATGCGACGACACCGATATGGAATGGCATGTCTTTACCAATGGGCCGGATCTGATCGCGCTTGATCTGGATGAGGACGAATACGCCATCCTGCGCAAACGCCCTGGTCGGTAAATTTGACCGATACCCCACAAACAAAACGGGCTGCACCAATGTTGGGCAGCCCGTTTTTATTCGTATCTTTGGCGAAAGATCAGGCGCGCAGAGAGCCACCCGTGGCTTTCTCAACCGCTTCGACAATCTTTTTGCAGACCGCTTCGATTTCTTCTTCGGTCAGGGTTGCCTTGGTCGGCTGCAGCGTGATCGAGAAGGCGAGTGATTTCTTGCCATCCTCAATCCCCTTGCCGGCATAAAGGTCAAAGATCGTCACATCCGTGATCATATTACGATCGGCACCTTTGGCGGCCTTAATGATCGCCTCTGCCTTCACAGCTTCATCAAGCAGGAAGGCAAAGTCGCGTTCGACCGACTGGAAGCTTGATGCGTTCAAGGCCGGACGGGCCGTGCCCTTCTTCTTGGGCATCGGTACGTTTTCAACAAACAGTTCAAACGCCACAACGCGGCCTTTGACGCCAAGCGCCTTAAGCACTTTTGGATGCAATTCGCCGAAATAGCCCAGAACATTTTTCGGCCCCAGCTGCAGGGCTGCTGAGCGGCCCGGGTGATACCATTCCGGTGCACCATCGGTATTGACCTGAACATTGGCGGCACTGGTACCCAGTGCTTCGATCAGGGCTTCGGCATCGGCCTTGACGTCAAAGACGTCGACATCACGGCGTGAACCGGTCCAGCTGCGCGGGGTTGTTGCACCGGAACGCAAGCCTGCGGCCACCAGACGCTGATCGCCCGGCTGATCGCCAAAGAATTCCGGCCCCACTTCAAACAGCGCAAGATCTGAGAAACCACGGGCCTGGTTACGACCGGCCGCCGCTATCATATTGATCAGGGCGTTCGGGCGCATGATATCAAGGTCGGAACTGATCGGGTTCGCCAGATACAGACCGTCTTTGAGTTCACCAAACAGTTTGGCCCAACGCGAGTCGGTAAATGACCAAGTCACGGTTTCATAAAGACCTCGCGATGCCAGAACGCGGCGGGTCAGACCAACGCGTTTCTGGAACGGCGACAAGGCCGGAACTGGCAAGCTGGTTTCACGTTCCAGCGGGACAGTCGGGATTTTGTCATAACCGACAATGCGCAGGACTTCCTCGACCAGATCGGCTTCACCGATGATGTCCGGACGCCAGGTCGGTGAGACGGCGTTAACGACAGGCGCAGAACCACTAACCTCGAAGCCCAGAGATTTCAGGATTTCAATCGCACGATCTGCTTCAACTGCAACGCCGCCCAGCTCACGAATACGATCAATGCGCAGATCAAAGGCGTTGCGCGGATTTGGTACTTCGCCCGCCTTGACGACATGGGATACTTCACCCCCGCAGATCTCGGTGATCAGATGGGTGGCAACTTCCATGCCCCAGGCAACCGACTGCGGATCAACGCCACGCTCAAACCGATAGCGCGCATCGGAATTGATCTGAAGCTTACGACCGGTCTTGGCAATGCTGATCGGATCAAACAGTGCGCATTCGACAAACACATTGGTCGTTTCTTCAAGGCAGCCAGTTTCTTCACCACCGATGATGCCACCAATACCCAGTGCCTTTGCCTGATCAGCAATCACCACCATGGAGTCGGAAAGTTCGTACTCCTTGTTATCAAGGGCTGCGATCTTTTCACCATTGGTCGCATAACGCACATTGATGTCGCCTGACAGTTTGTCGGCATCAAACACATGCAGTGGACGGCCAAGGTCATGGGTAACAAGGTTGGTGATATCCACCAGGGCGGAGATCGGACGCAGCCCGATGGCTTCCAGTCGGGCTTTCAGCCATTCCGGGCTTTCGGTGTTTTTTACACCGCGGATGTAACGGCCATAGAAGGCCGGAACCGCATTATTGGTGGCAATATCGCCGCTGATCGTAACGCCAATCGGGCTATCAAACGCACCAGTGACCGGCTCTTGTCGCGGATCGGCCTTAAGTGTGCCGATGCCCGCAGCCGCCAGATCGCGGGCGATCCCGCGGACACCGGTACAATCCGGACGGTTCGGGGTCAGGCCGATTTCAAGGATCGGATCATCCGTACCAAGGACAGAAGCAACCGGTGCACCGATTTCGGCATCTTCAGGCAGTTCGATGATGCCGTCATGGTCTTCACCAAGGCAGAGCTCGCGGGTGGAGCACATCATACCCTGGCTTTCGACACCACGGATCTTGCCCGGCTTCAGTTTTGAGCCATCAATCGGAATGATCGCGCCCGGCTGTGCCAGTGCGACCTTAAGTCCCGTACGGGCATTAGGCGCACCACAAACGACCTGAATGATTTTGTCACCGGTATTAACCCGGCAAAGCTTCAGGCGGTCAGCATCGGGATGCTGGCCGGCTTCTTCAATGTGGGCGACACGGATGTCGGCAAGGGCTGCCGCACGGTCGGTCACGCCTTCGATTTCAAGACCGATATCGGTCAGTTTTTCTGCAACCACCTCAATCGACGCATCGGTATCAAGGTGCTGTTTCAGCCAATTCAGTGTGAATTTCATTATCTCAGCCCCTTACCATATTCGGTACATCCAGCGGCACGAAACCATAATGTTTCAGCCAGCGCAGATCGGTATCGAAGAAGGTGCGAAGATCAGGAATACCGTATTTCAGCATGGCGATACGTTCGATCCCCATACCAAAGGCAAAGCCCTGATATTCTTCGGGGTCAAGGCCACAGGCGCTAAGCACGCGCGGATGAACCATGCCGCAGCCAAGAATTTCCAGCCAGTCGTCGCCTTCACCAATCTTGAGCTCCCCACCTTTGCGCGAACAACCGATATCCATTTCGGCACTCGGCTCGGTGAACGGGAAGAAGCTTGGACGATAGCGGACCGGCACATCATCAAGTTCGAAATAGGTTTTGACGAACTCAAGCAGACAGCCCTTGAGGTGACCCATATGTGTCTTCTTGTCGATCACCAGACCTTCGACCTGGTGGAACATCGGCGTATGGGTCATATCGCTGTCAGAGCGATAGGTACGACCCGGCGCAATGATGCGGATCGGCGGGGGTTTCGACTGCATGGTCCGAATCTGCACCGGCGAGGTGTGCGTTCTCAGCACAAGGCGCGAACCATCTTCCTGTTCGGGCAGATAGAAGGTGTCCTGCATTTCACGCGCGGGATGTTCCGGCGGAATGTTCAGTGCGGTAAAGTTATGGAAGTCGTCTTCAACATCAGGGCCTTCGGCCAGGGCAAAGCCCATTTCGCCAAAGATCGAGACGATTTCATCAATCGTCTGGCTGATCGGATGAATGCGGCCCGCGGTTTCATCCGGACGCGAGGACAGGGTGACGTCAATCCGCTCGCCCGACAGACGCGCCTCGAGGGCAGCATCCTCAAGGGCAGTTTTACGGGTTTCGATTGCGCCAGCGACCTGGTCCTTGACGGCATTAAGCGTCTGACCAAATTCACGACGCTGGTCAGGGTCCATCTTGCCAAGGTTTTTCATCAGGCCGGTAATGCGGCCTTTCTTGCCAAGGGCGCTGATGCGGACGTCTTCAAGCGCGGTCAGATCCGCTGCCTTTTCGACTTCCGCCAGAACCTCTTCGCGCAATGCTTCGATGTTTTCCATAACTTCCGACGCTTTGGCTTGGGTTTAAAAATCACAAAAAGAAAAGGGACGGCCAATATGGCCGCCCCTGATCAAATCAGGCAAGTGCCGATGAAACCTTTTTACAAAGGTTTATCAGTCCAGTGCAGCCTGCGCCTGGGTGACCAGAGCTTTGAAAGCTTCCGGCTCACGCACTGCGATGTCGGCAAGAACCTTACGGTCCAGTTCAACACCAGCCTTTTTCAGGCCATTCATGAACTGGGAATAGCTCAGACCGTTCTCACGTGCGCCAGCGTTGATACGCTGAATCCAGAGCGAGCGGAACTGGCGTTTCTTAACGCGACGATCGCGGTATGCATACTGCAGACCTTTTTCCACAGCCTGAACGGCGGTGCGGAAAGTATTGTTGCGGCGGCCGCGGTAACCCTTGGCAGCCTTAATAACCTTGCGGTGACGAGCGTGTGAAGACACGCCCCCTTTTACACGAGCCATTTAACTCTCCTTCAACCTTAACCGTACGGCAGGAATTTTTTGACGATGCGGGCATCTGCGTCACAGAGGATCTCCGTGCCACGTGCCTGGCGCTTCATCTTGGTCGGTTTCGCAGTCAGAAGGTGGCGCTTGTTTGCCACGTTGTGACGGACTTTTCCGCTGGCGGTCAGGCGAAAGCGTTTTTTCGCACTCGCTTTGGTCTTCATCTTGGGCATTTTTCTATCCTTGCAAAAGCAATGAAAACGAAATCCCCTACGGCGGCTGGGCATGCCCTGAAGGATCTATATAAACCTTCCAGCCTCACCACCTGTTTTGGGGACGGGTGGTTATAGACTCCGACTTAACCTTTTTCAAGGGCCAATTCAGCCCTTTCCCCTTGCTTTTTGGGACATTGAGCCGCCATTGTGCGCAGGCACCACTTTTTCAGACCCAATCCATCATCGCGCATTTTGCCATCTGACTGATCACATGTCGCAAATCACATCAATCATTTTGCCATTCTTTGCACTGATCGGCCTTGGCTGGATTGGCGGCAAGTTCAAGATCGTATCACCCGACGGGATGCGCGGCATCAACGGCTTTGTGTTCTATTTTGCGCTGCCCGCCCTGTTGTTCAAGGCACTTGCAACCCGAAGCCCGTCAGAGATTTGGCAGCCTGACATCATCCTCGCCTATGGCGGCGGTACTCTTGTGGTTTATGGCATTTCGCGGCTCATCGCCTCGCGCGTGTTCCATCTTGATCCAGCCAGCCAGACGCTGTTCTCCTTTGCCGGCACCATGGGCAATGTCGGCTTCATGGGGCTTCCGCTGATCATCGGGTTGCTTGGCCCACTGGCGACTGTGCCGCTGATTGTAGCGCTTGCAGTTGATTTGATTGTGATGCTGCCGCTCTCCCTTTTGTTGCTGGAAGGGACAAAGCACGCAAAGGGCAGCCATCCAACAGGCAAGATCATAAGAGGCACCCTGACCAACCCGGTTGTGCTTGCAATCATCATCGGCGTGCTTGCAAGTTTGCTTAATCTTGATTGGCCCGACGGCGTTGACTACTTGCTGGACTTGTTGGGGCAAAGTGCAGGTCCGGCGGCATTGTTTGCCATTGGCGTTGCGCTGGTTGGGCGACCGATTGCCGAAAAGCGCGCCGAACTTGCCACCATGTCGGTTGCCAAACTGATTGTGCACCCCATTGCAGTATTTATCGGGTTTTGGATTGTTGGCTCAGCAAGCGGGCTTGAAACAAAAGCCGTCTTATTACTGGCAGCTCTTCCGACAGCGGGAAATGTGTTCGTGATAGCAACGACTTATGACCGCTATATCGTACGAAGTTCCTCGATCGTGCTGGTAACCACCGCACTTGGCGTGGTCAGCTTCTCTATGTTCTCGGTCTATATTGAGACGATTGTCGGGTGGCTTGGCCAGTAAAAGGGGCACAACAACCTGAGATCAGAAAGAATGGCCGAAAACACAATTAGGCTTCAGGCAACGGTCAGATTGCGGTCTTGATGGTATGTGCCCGACCGATCCATTTTTCGATTCGGCTCATAAGCTTTTCACGATTGATCGGTTTCAGCACGAAATCATTGCCGCCGGCGGCAACACCACCCCGCAGGTCTTCTTCACCTTGTCGCGCCGTGACATAAATGATTGCACAGGCCAGATCGGGAAACTGGGTCCGGACATTGATCGCGGTCTCGAACCCGTTCATGTCAGGCATCATGATATCCATCAGAATGATGCGCGGACGTTTGGTCTTGAGAAGTTTAAGAAGATCCTTGCCAGAGGAAACACCCTGAAATGTGAACCCACCGCTTTCGACGATTCGTTTCAGAAGAACCAGACTTTTGGGGTCATCATCGACGCCCACGATCAAAAGATCATTTCCGACTGGCATGGCATTCCCTCTTTGGCTTGAACCTTGGGGTAAAAAGGCAAAACGCCGCGTCTTAACGCGGCGCCAATACCATAATCATAACACGGCCTTCCATCTTTGGCATCATCTCCGGTTTTGCGAGATCCTCAAGGTCCCCCGAAAAACGCTGGAGCATGCCAAGACCGAGGTCCTGGTGAGCCATCTCACGTCCGCGGAAACGCAACGTGACTTTCACCTTGTCTCCACCGCCAAGAAACTTCTGCGCAGCACGCAGTTTGACGTTGTAGTCATGGATATCGATGTTCGGACGGAGTTTGATCTCCTTGACCTCGATAACCTTCTGTTTCTTTTTGGCCTCGTTCTGCTTCTTGCTTTGTTCGTATTTGAACTTGCCGTAATCAATCAGCTTGCAAACTGGCGGCTCGGCATTCGGAGCGACTTCGACAAGATCAAGTCCAGCTTCCGCTGCCATTTCAATGCCTTCACGCACCGTCATCGGGTCGGACATGTTGCCTTCAGAGTCAACAACACAGATGGAACGGGCTTTGATATCCTCATTGACGCGCGGACCTTCCTTGGTCGGCTGCATCGGTTTGCGTGGTCGTGCTATGGATAATCTCCTATGGTCATCAAACAAATCGGTTAGAAACAGAAAAACACGCAAGGACGTTCAGGGATGTTTTCCTTGAAACCTGACCTAGCATATCCACGTGCGTTCAGAAAGCAATGATTTTAGGCAATTACAGCGCCCGCAAAGCGCCATTTTCCGCGCCTTTGTCCGAGATCGCCAAATTACACTGAAACCTGAATTTTTAGTCGGTCAAATCGAGACGTTCGCGAATGACTTCCATCACCCGGTTAACGGTGAGTTGGCGCAGATCACTCTCGCGTACAATACTGACTGCATTCGGCCCATGACCGCGTGGCGCACTGAGTTTCGGATCTGAGTCACGCGAAAACAATACAACTGATGG
>NZ_DCAO01000048.1:3591-12531 GCF_002311515.1 Thalassospira sp. UBA1131 | reverse complement strand
AACCGAACGCGCTGCAAGCGATGCAATATCAAGAAACCCGGTACGCCCCATCAAATTGCGTGCCTTCGGGCACATCTGATCAATCCGGTTCAAAACATCTGCTTCGCTATCGGTTCCGATCAGAACCGGGGTCAAACGGTAATCGGCCAATTTCTTGGCAAGAAGACCGAACCGCTCAGCCGGCCAGCGTTTCGCCGGACGGTGTGGTGCTCCGCCGGGGCAGATCAGAACAAACGGGCTTCGAATGCCAAATCGGTCTAGGTCTATATCGGACCCTGAAATGTATGGTGCTGGCACATCCTTGATACCGGCATCAGCAAGCTGGTCCGCATGTCGATCAATCGTATGCATATTTGAGCGCTCAGGATTGGCATGTGGATGAGAGCACCCACTCGCAATCCCTGACCATTCCGGCTTGGGTCCCGGCCAAAACAGTTTATAATAAAAGCCGGTCCGGTCGGACGTCTGCAGATCATAAACCCGGTCAAAATTACCGTTCCGAAGAAAACGGCGCAGTGCTAAGACTTCGCGCAATTGGCTCAGCTTCGGGCGCCGATCGATAGCAATCGAGTCAAAAAATCCGCTTGCCTTCATCAGATCGACATAAGGGCGTGTGGTCAACACCGTGATATGCGCATCTGGATGGGCGGCACGGATGGCCGCAAACGGTCCCATCGCCAAGACAACGTCGCCAAGCGCAGAAAGTTTGATGACAAGTATGCGCTTGCGCTTGGACTCTTCCGTCCCTTCCACAGGCTGTTCATCAACCCAAAAATCATCAGGATTCACGGACATGCTTTCGGTTTTATGGTCGGTCATGCGGCGTTCCTGATGACCCGTTTCAGCGCCTTGGCATAAACATTTAGTGTCCGCTCGGCCATTTGTTCCAAAGAGAACTCTGCAATCACATGATCGCGACCTTTAACGGCAAGTTTGGCGCGCTTTTCGGGTGTAAGGCTAAGAACCTGAACCAAAGCACGGGACAATTGATCAACCTCGCCTGGACTGACCAACCAACCTGTTTCGCCTGGAAGAACCGTTTCCATTGCACCACCATGCGCCGTCGACACAACCGGTCGCCCCATTGCCTGCGCTTCAGAAGGAACACGGCCAAAAGCCTCTGGTTCCATTGATGGGCAGGCAACGACATCTGCCAGCATATAGGCTGCTGGCATATCGTTGCAGTGATCCACAATATGGACGATGTCTTCCAACCCAAGCTTGCGAGTCTGGCTCAAGATCTCTTCGCGATAACCTGTCCGCCCTTGATCCGATCCGACGATCAGACATCGTACTTTGCGATGGCCAAGTTGTTCAAGAACGGCGGGAAGCGAGCCAATTAGGAAGCCATGCCCTTTCCAGCGCGTGATCCGCCCTGGCATCATGATGACATATTCCTCACCATTCAGGCGCCATTGGTTGGAAAGCGCAATCAGACGTTCTTGACTGACATTTTCCGGATTAAACAGATCCACATTCGTCCCACGCGGCACGATATTGAGGCGGTCAGGTTCGACCTTGTAATATTTGTTGATGTGATTGGCGATGTGCTTGGAAATCGCAATCACCTGATCACCCATGGTCATGATCGCGTTATAGCGACGCTTGAACGGGTTGTTGTATCCGGAATAGGTGCCGTGGAAGGTCGTCACAAACGGAATGCCGGTCTTGCGCGCCGCAAAATACGCACTCCAGGCCGGTGCACGTGAACGGGCGTGAATGATATCGACACCCTCTTCACGGATCAGCTTGACCAACGCATCGATATTCTTGCGCATGGTCAGAATATTTTTTGATTTAAGCGGCAGGGTGATGTGCTTCGCCCCAAACCGATCAAGTTCACGTTCGAGCCGACCGCCTTGGGATGCGACAAGCGCCTTGCCACCGCCATCGACAATTGCGCGCGCGATATCAACTGTTCCGCGCTCCACACCACCGGCATCAAGTTCGGGAAGCACCTGTAAAATAACGGCAGGCCGATAGTCCCCACCTTGCGCTTGGGGCTCTGATCGATAGACTGTTTCTGTCATTACTTCTGACGCGCTCATGCAACTCCAACCATCAACACCCAAGGACAATTGCCCCGGATGACCCATGACCTGCCAACGCCACAGCCTGCAAAGCCCGAATATCTCAACCGTCCAGATGGCTTAAAAATCGCATACCATCACGTGCCGGGCAAGCCATCTGACGTACAGGTGCACAATACACCCGGTGTAATGTTTCTCGGCGGGTTCATGTCAGACATGACCGGTACCAAGGCAACCCACCTTGAGGCGCACTGCATTCGACAGGGGGTGGCTTATACCCGCTTTGATTACACTGGTCACGGACAATCGTCGGGCAAATTTGCCGATGGAACCATCGGTCAGTGGGCACGTGATGCCATTGCAGTTCTTGATGAAATCACCTCTGGCCCGCAGATTCTTGTCGGTTCTTCGATGGGCGGCTGGATCATGCTTCTCGCAGCCCTCGCCCGACCGGAACGCATTGCCGGATTGGTTGGCATTGCTGCTGCTCCTGACTTTACCGAAGACCTGATGTGGGCGCAGTTCAGCGAAGATCAGAAAAACACCATTATTGATAAAGGCGCGCTGATCGAGCCGACCGAATATGGTGATGATCCTTATACGATCACCCGCGATCTGATTAAGGATGGCCGCAATCAGCTTTTACTGCGCAAGCCGATTAATCTGAAATGCCCGGTCCGGCTGGTTCAGGGCATGCAGGACCCGGATGTGCCATGGCAGACAGCGATCCGCCTGACCGAGGCGCTGGTATCTGAGGATGTCCGCGTGGATTTGATCAAGACCGGCGATCATCGGCTTTCGGAGCCAAATCAGCTTGACGTGATCACCAAGCATATCGAAGAAGTGATCACAAAGACGGCAGGGTAAATTGCCATCTTTGCATCAATTTCGGGCACGGCAGACGATCAGGCCAGAACGACCTGATCGTCTTTTATTTTCACCGCGACCGGTTCAAGCATATCACCCGTGCACGGACCGGATACACATTCGCCGTCCTCGATGCGAAAGCGTGCGCCATGAGTTGAACAGATGATTTCATCGCCAAAGTCGCTGATGAATTCATCTGGTTCCATATCCAGCGGCACACCGATATGCGGGCAGCTATTGATGTAGCCAAAGACGTCGTCGCCACTGCGGACAACGAAAATACCGGTACCACTAAGGTTAAGACCCTTGGCGCCAGTAGCATCGAGATCGCTGAGCGCGCAAAGGACTGTTCCTGCTGCGGGAAGGTCGCTCATGGATCGACCCCGCCCATCTCGCAGATCGCCGCCCAAGACGCGTCATCAATTGGCATGACCGACAATCGCGATTGTTTGAGCAGGGCAAGATCGGAAAAACGCGGATCGGCCTTGATATCGGCGAGGGTCACTGGCGTTTTCAACGGTTTGACCGTTTCGAAATCCACCTGAACAAACTTGCCCTTTTCATCGGTCGGATCCGGGTAATATTCGCGCACCACTTCAACAATCCCGACAATGCGTTTTTCATTCACCGAGTGATAAAAGAACGCCTTGTCGCCGATTTTCATCGCTCGCAGGTTTTTGGCTGCCTGATGGTTACGCACACCATCCCAGCCTTCAACACCCTTCTTGACCTGATCGTCCCACGACCAGCTTCCCGGTTCGGTTTTGACCAGCCAATACGCCATGGATCAGAAGACCTTCTTGAACGGGCGAATAACAACAGATTCGAACAGGCCAGCCTTGGCATAAGGATCATTGGCAGCAAATTCGCGGGCGTCTTCGATGGCATCAAACTCGATGATAAAGACCGAGCCGTTCATGCCTTCCATATCGGGATCAAGGGTCGGACCCGCTGCGACGATGCGATCAGCAAAACCGCCTTTGATATAGGCCAGATGGTCTTCGCGATTGGCCTTGCGCACATCAAGGTGGCCAGGCTTGTCAACACAACGGATGTAGAAATGCATGAACGGTTTCCTGCTTCTTTATGGGTTCAATATTCATAAATTGACAGAAGCCCCGCGCATTCTCAAGCCGAACTGCGCGGTCAATAACCGCAAGGCCGGAATTTAATCGGCGTTTTCAAGCTCATCACGGAACGGGCGCTGCAACAGGGCATTGATCGTGCTACGCAGATCCGCATCGTGATTGGCGACCTGATCAACCGCCGCACAGATCGGCATTTCAACACCATATTTGCTGGCAACAGCGGTGATGGATGCCGCGGTATGCACGCCTTCGGTCACGGAACGGCGTTCGACCAGAATGTCCTGTGCCTTGCGACCTTCGCCCAGCGCGACACCAAAGGTGTAATTGCGTGATAACGTGCCGGTGCAGGTCAGGGTCAAGTCACCAAGGCCGGCCAAGCCCAGCATGGTTTCAACCCGGCCGCCCATAGCAACTGCCAGACGCGACATTTCAGCAATACCACGGGTAATCAGGGCTGCACGGGCGTTGTCACCCAATTTCAACCCGGCCACCACGCCACTGGCAATCGCCAGAACGTTCTTGATCGCACCAGCCACCTCAACACCAGCGACATCGGTACTGAAATAGGGACGGAATTCCGGCGTGCCGATCAACTCGACCAGACGTTTGCCCAGGACACGATCTTCACAGGCCAGCGTGATTGCGGCTGGCAGGCCGATTGCAACCTCCTTGGCAAAGGTTGGTCCCGAAAGGACTGCCACCGGCACGTTTCCAAGGGTTTCAGAAACGACCTGTGCCATCAGGGCACCGGTTTCCTTTTCAATCCCCTTGCAGCAAATTACCGCCGGGAGCTGATCTGGCCAATGCGATGACAATTTGATCAGGGTTTCGCGCAAATGCTGCGCAGGTGTCACCAGCAAAACCGCATCAGAATCGCGCAGACCTTCGTAATGTGTGGTTGCGCGCAAGGCACCCGGAAGCTCTATACCAGGCAGGTAAAGATCGTTCTCACCTTTGGTGTTGATCCGATCAGCCAGTTCTTCGTTGCGCAAAATCAGTTCAACGTCTTCACCGGCCCGTACAGCCTGCACAGCCAGGGCCGTTCCCCAAGCACCGCCACCCACAACTGTAATGCGCTTTTTCATGATGTTTGTCCGGCAAAAATGAAGTTGTTTCGAGGATCGGCAAATACGTCAAACGCGACAGATGGGCCTTACGCCTTGATCCCGGCACCCGGGCGTTTGGGGGCCTCAGGATCCAGGGGCCAGCGCGGACGCGGCTTGAAGTCAAGATCATCGCGCTCACCCAGCCGGAACCGCTCCAGACCGGCCCATGCAATCATCGCGGCATTGTCGGTACAAAGGTGAAGCGGCGGTGCGACCAGTTCCATGCCCGCCTGATCGGTCAGTTCCACCAGACGTCCACGCAGATACTTGTTGGCCGCAACCCCGCCGGCAAGCACCAGCGTTTTGCCGCCGGGGTAATCGCGCATGAATTCAAACACGGCATTGCGCGCGCGATCAATCAGGGTATCACCCACCGCGCGCTGGAAAGATGCCGCAAGGTCGGCTTTGACTTCTTCCGTCTGTTGTTCGACCGGGAAGCCATCCAGATAAGTCCGAACGGCTGTCTTGAGGCCCGAGAAGGAGAAATCGCACCCCGGCCTTCCACGCAATGGGCGCGGCAAACCGAACCGGTTCGGATCACCCTTGGCGGCGATTTTTTCAAGCGCCGGACCACCGGGATAACCAAGCCCCATCATCTTGGCGGTTTTGTCAAACGCCTCGCCGACCGCGTCATCAATGGTGGTGCCAATGCGCTTGTACTTGCCAACACCCTCGACAATCAGGACCTGACAATGCCCACCGGACACCAGCAACAGCAGATAGGGAAATGCGACGTCATCGGTCAAACGCACAGTCAGCGCGTGACCTTCCAGATGATTGACGGCAAGAAAAGGTTTTTGGGCGGCAAAGGCAATCGCCTTGGCCGTCATGGTACCAACCATCACGCCACCGATCAGCCCCGGCCCCCCGGTGCACGCCACGGCATCAAGATCATCAAAATCAACACCGGCATCATCCATGGCCTCGGCTACCAGACGATCAAGATGTTCAAGATGGGCACGTGCGGCAATTTCCGGCACCACCCCGCCATAGGGTCTATGATCGTCAAGCTGGGACAACACACGGTTTGCCATAATTTCGCGCTTGTCGTTCACGACAGCAGCGGCCGTTTCATCACAGCTTGTTTCGATACCCAGAACGATCATGATCCTGATCCGTTTTACCAACTCTGCCGACACGGACGGCAATCGGAATCCTATTACAGGTGTGACGATGATGTAGCGGAAAGTTCCTGCGCTTTCCACCCCCGTGCAGCGCAAGTGCCATATGCAGTTATCGCGCTTCACGAAGGCAGCGAAGATTTTGAACCGCGACCTAAATCAATGCAGCCCAGTTTCGAGCGATTACAATAACCGAAAATTCAGCCTTTTGCCGGTGGCAATAGGCTGCCCGCAGACCTTGTTTTTAAACAGTTTTAAGACTAAGACTTCACTCATGACAGATACAGCAAAACTTCGCATCGGTACCCGCGGTTCGCCCCTGGCTTTGGCACAAGCGCATGAGGTCCGTGACAAACTGGCAAATGCCCATCCGGAACTCGCCGAAGAAGGCGCAATTGCCGTCACCGTGATCACAACAACCGGAGACAAGATCCTTGATCGTGCCTTGTCGGAAATCGGCGGCAAGGGACTGTTTACCAAGGAAATCGATGACGCCCTTCTGGGTGGCGAGATCGACCTTGCTGTTCACAGCATGAAGGATGTGCCAACTGTTCTGCCCGATGGCATGATCCTGCCAACCATCCTGCCACGCGAAGATGTACGCGATGCATTTATTTCGCTGAAATATAAAAGCTTTGCCGAAATGCCCGCCGGGTCCGTGATCGGGTCGGCCAGCCTTCGTCGTCAGGCCATGATCCTGAACAAATATCCCGACCTCAAAGTCGTGACGTTCCGCGGGAATGTGCAAACCCGTTTGCGCAAACTCAGCGAAGAACAGGTTGATGCCACACTTCTGGCAATGGCCGGCCTGAACCGTCTCGGACAGCCCGACATCGCCACAGCCCCGATTTCCGAAGACGATATGTTGCCGGCGGTTGCGCAAGGCGCCATTGGCATTACCATCCGCGAAGATGATGCACAGTGCAAAAAATGGCTTGCTGCGCTTCATTGCGAAACCTCTGCTATTCGCGTGGCAGCAGAACGTGCAGCGCTTAAGGCACTTGATGGATCATGCCGCACCCCGATCGCAGCACTGGCCGAGTTTCAGGATGATGGCAGCCTGCGCCTGCGTGTATCGATTGTGCGCCCGGACGGCAGCGAACGCCTTGATACCGAACGCATGATCGCCAAACCGGATATCGCAACAGCGATGGCGACTGGCACGGATGCCGGTGAAGAACTCAAGCAACGTGGCGGACCGGACTTCATTTCCGCCTGATCTTGGTAACAGACTGGGACGCAGATGGGACCCTTGGTGCTAAATACCCGGCCCGATACCGACTCTGCCGACCTTTTGGCAGCACTTGACAAGCGCGGCTATCGTCACCTGTCTGCGCCAATGCTGAATATTGTCTTTCCAGTTCCGACAAGCCCGCTTGATATCAAGAAATACCAAGCAGTGATTTTCACATCGGCGAACGGGGTCCGGGCATTTGCCAAACTGACCGGGGATCGGTCTCTTCCGGCCTATTGTGTTGGCGACGCGACGGCCAGAACTTGCGCCATATTTGGCTTTGATAATGTTTGTTCGGCAAATGGTGACATCAACGATCTGGCAGCGTTAATTCGCAAAAAAGTTGATCCTGCACATGGACCACTTTTCCATCCGGCCGCGCGTAAAACGGCAGGTGATCTTGGCCAAATGCTTTTGACTGATGGATATGAAGTCGACCGGCAAACCGTTTATGAAGCACAAGAAAGCAAGTCGTTCCCAGAAGACGTTTTAGAGGCGCTTCGCAATCATCATATTGAAGCTGTTTTATTTTTCTCTCCCCGCACTGCGGAAACCTTTGTTAAGCTGGTCCGCAGCTATAAGCTGGAAAGAGACTTGTCCGGAACAAGCGCGATTTGCCTAAGTCCAGCGGTGCAATCGAAGATATCCGATCTTACATGGTATAGAACACGCGTTGCATCACAACCGACACAAGAATACCTTCTTTCCGAGCTAGGGTCCCTGTCGTAATGGCTTCCTGCGCCTGACGCCGTCTTGGGAATAACCGCAAACTGCAATGGTCTGATCGTGAAAACACCAGAAACGCCAAAAACCAATGCTTCCGCAAAATCGGCCGACACCAAAGAGTCGTCCGACACCATTTCCGTAGATAGCAAAGGCAATGCGAAATCGTCGGCCAAAGCGGCCGATACCGGCACAACTGCCAAATCCAGCGTGCCAAACTCAGGCACGGTCAAATCTGGTGAAACCACTGCGAAAAAGGACGGCAGCCCTGCGGACAAACCCGCAAGCAGCGCCAATGCCGCAGCAACCGGCATGTCAAAACCCGACACCAAAGCCGGTGACGATAAAAAGGCATCGGCAGCGAAATCGAGCGCGCCCGCAAAACAAAAAAGCGGTGGTGGCAAAGCGCTGTTTTTGTTTGTGATCATTATCGTCGGTGCCCTGGCAGCAGGCTGGCTGACACGCGCAATCTGGTGGCGCGATGCAGAACCGGTTCTGACACAGTATGTACCAAGCGACATTCTTGCCGAAATCGCACCTGAGGGCTACGGCCCGCATGCAAGCAATGGCAGCGAGATTACAGTCACCGACACCCCGTCAGACAATGGTTCATCTGATGGTACAACTCCTCCTGCCCCCAACGAAGATGCCGCCATGGCCGAAAAGGATGACGGCGTGTTGGCGACCGAAGGAATGCTTCCGACTGCTACGGATGAAAGCGTCTCGACCGCGAACTCCAACCCCATCCCGGATGGATCTGTTGTCATTGAT
>NZ_DCAO01000048.1:0-3367 GCF_002311515.1 Thalassospira sp. UBA1131 | reverse complement strand
AGAACAGATCGCAACCCTGAAACCATTGGCAGATCAAGGCGCACCGACGCTTGAAAAACTGCGTCAGTCCTTCCCGGCGATGGCACAGGAAGCAGTTGCAGCTGCCACGGATGATCATTCAGGCAGTGTCCTTGATGCGACTTGGGCGAACATCAAAAAGCTGGTCCCGATCCGGCGCGTTGATGCCGCAGGCGAAGAGTCGCTTGAAGGTCGTCTGGTTCTGGCTGAAAACGCGTTGGCACAGGATGATCTTGATGCCGCCGTTGCCGCCCTTCAGGGGGTCGAAGGTGACCACGCCGCAGCCGCCGTCAGTGACTGGCTCCAGGCTGCCGAAAACCGTCAGACCCTTAATCAGGCAATTGCGACGCTGAGTTCACACGCGATTACCATTCTGACCAGTACCAGTTCGGAGGGCCGTCAATGATCCGCCTTCTGATCTTTATCCTGATTACAGCAGCACTGGTTTTCTGCACCGTCTGGTTTGCCGATAATCCGGGCCGCATGACGATTGTCTGGCTGGGATATCGCTTTGACGGATCGATCGGCATGGTCGCGCTGGGCCTCTTGGCGCTAACCGCTGTGCTCGTCCTGCTGTGGCGCGGCTGGACAATCATTGCCAATTCCCCGGGCTGGCTTGGCCGCCTGCTGGGCAGCCGCCGCCGCAAGAAAGGCCAGCAAGCCCTGACCATGGGATTGCTGGAACTGGCGTCAGGAGACGTGCGCCAAGCACTGAAACATACCCGTGCGGTCGACCGGTATCTTGAAGACGATACCCTGACCCGGCTTTTGACAGCACAGGCGGCAGAATTGGACGGCAACAATGACGCCGCCAAACGCCAGTTCGAAGCCATGCTGGAAAAACCCGACTCCGCATTCTTTGGACTGCGCGGCCTCTTGCAATTGGCATTGAAAGTCAATGACCGCGAAGCCGCCCTTGATTATGCCGAACGGGCCCACCGTCTGCGTCCACGCAATCCTGCGGTCATCGTGACACTGTTTGACTTGCTGCTGACCTCAAGACGCTGGGATCGGGCGCTTAGCCTGTTGGTTGATGCAGAAAAGGCCGCCGTCTTTAGTGAAACCGAACTGACCCATCGCCGTGCGCTTTTGATCACGGCCAAGGCAGAAGACGCGATTGCCGAAGGCGAAAACGCAGAAGCCACCAAGCTTTTGCGCAAGGCGCTGAATTCTGCACCCGATTTCACCGGTGCGGCTGTGCTTCTGGCCGGGCTCTATCGTGATCTGAAACAGGATAGCAAGGCACGCGACGTCGTGATGCAAAGCTGGCGCACAGCCCCGTCGGCAGCACTAGGTGCGATTTTCCGTGAAACGCTGACCGGCGATCCATTGGCAAAAGTCAAAGCGGTCGAAAAACTCGTCGCGACAAACCCCGGTCATGTCGAAAGCCAGATTGTTCTGGCCGAAGCAGCGCTTGAAGCCGATCTTTGGGGGATTGCGCGCGGCAACCTTGAAAAGGCCATGGCAACCAAGGCCGAAGCCCGACATTACCGGCTGTTGGCCGATCTTGAACTGCGTGAAAATCAGGATGGCGCGAAGGCCCGTGAATTGCTGATCAAGGCAAGCCACGCCAACCCGGATCCGGATTGGCGTTGCGGGGCCTGTGGGGCCGAAACTGACCGCTGGGTTGTTTCCTGCCCGTCCTGTCATTCATTTGGCAGTGTCGACTGGCGCGCACCGCTTCGTGTTCATCAAGATGACGCCACCAAGGAAAACGCAAAACCGGAAACCGCAAAAACATCTGCGATTACACAGACTGGCGTCGTTATTGATCAGGATACAGATTCGGATGGCGCCAAAGATGGCAAGGCAACCGTCCAAGCCTGATGTTTCGTTCTGATGCAATCAACACAAAACCCCGCAAGGTATCCTTGCGGGGTTTTGCTTTTAAAGTCCGAAACGCCTAGTGGCGGAAATGACGCATGCCGGTAAAGACCATGGCAATGTCATTTTCATCGGCTGCCGCGATGACTTCTTCGTCACGCATGGAGCCGCCTGGCTGGATCACTGCGGTCGCACCCGCCTTGACCGCGGCCAGAAGGCCATCGGCAAACGGGAAGAACGCGTCCGACGATACTACTGATCCCTGTGTGCGCAGATCGCTCTCGCCGGCATTCTTGCCAGCTTCTTCGGCTTTCCACGCGGCAATGCGCGAGCTGTCGACACGGCTCATCTGACCAGCACCGATACCGACGGTCTTGCCGTCTTTGACATAGACGATGGCGTTTGATTTGACATGCTTGCCAACGCGGAAGGCAAACAGAAGGTCATCAAGCTCTGCCTCGGACGGCTTGCGCTTGGTCACGACCTTAAGCTCTTCGCGTTTCACACGACCAGCATCGCGGTTCTGAAGCAGGTAACCGCCTGCCAGCGAACGCAGGGTCATGTCTTCACCTTCCGGATCCGCCATGCCACCGGTGACCAGAAGACGCAGGTTTTTCTTCGCTGCCAGAACTTCCTTGGCCGCGTCATCGGCATCCGGGCAAATCACGACTTCGGCAAACAGTTTGGCGATTTCTTCGGCCGTCTGTTTATCAAGCGTACGGTTGACAGCGATGATGCCACCAAACGCCGATACCGGATCACAGGACAGTGCCTTGTTATAGGCATCAATCAGGCTGTCACCCTCGGCAACGCCGCACGGGTTGGCATGCTTGATGATCGCAACGGCCGGCTTTTCATCGAACTCGGATACCAGTTCGAACGCGGCGTCGGTGTCGTTCAGGTTGTTAAACGACAGTTCCTTACCCTGAAGCTGGGTCGCGGTGGCCACACCCGGGCGATTTTTGCCGTTGGTATAGAACGCGGCCTGCTGATGCGGGTTTTCACCGTAACGCAGCGTCTGTTTTAGTTCGGCAGAAACATTGAGACGCTGCGGGAAGGTTTCGCCAAGTTCACCGGCAAACCAGCTTGAAATCGCCGAGTCATACGCACCGGTGCGGGCAAAGGCCTTGGCCGCCAGAACACGGCGGGTTTCAGCTGTGGTGGCACCGCCATTGTCATTCATCTCGGCAACGACGCGGTCATAATCGGACGGATCAACAACCACAGTCACGGACTCGTGGTTCTTGGCCGCAGAGCGGATCATGCTTGGGCCACCGATATCGATATTTTCGATGCAGGTTTCGAAATCGGCACCCTTGGCAACAGTTTCCTCAAACGGATAAAGGTTCACACAAACCAGATCAATCGGGGAAATGTCGTTATCTTCCATGGCCTGCATATGGCTGGAAAGAGAACGGCGGCCCAGAAGGCCGCCGTGAATCTTCGGATGAAGAGTCTTGACACGACCGTCCATGATTTCGGGAAAACCGGTGTGATCGGCAACTTCCTTGACCGGCACGCCAGC
>NZ_DCAO01000050.1:36842-50996 GCF_002311515.1 Thalassospira sp. UBA1131 | reverse complement strand
CAAGCGACAGCATGCAGGCAATCAAAATCACCAGCCCGTTGGCCCAGACCTTTGCCAGCATGATCTCATAGGGATCCACTGGCATCACCAGAAGATGCTCGATCGTGCCATGTTCGCGTTCGCGGATCAGGGCCGCGCCTGAAAGAATGATCGACAGCATGGTGATCGCATTGATGATCTCCATCGTGCTGGTAAACCATTCGCTTTGCACATTCTGGTTATAGGCATAACGTGTCACGATGGTTGCGGCCTCTGTTCGGTTCTGCCCGGCCCAGGCCGATTTACCACCCAACCAGGTCGAGACTTCCTGGGCGATGATGTTACTGACATAGCCTTGGCCGATCCCGGCCTGCATCATCGCTGTGGCATCGATGTTAAGCTGCACTTCCGGATCGCGACCCGAAACCACATCGGCCTCAAAGCGCGGCGGGATCACCAGCACAAAGGTAAATTCGCCACTGTTCATTGCCGCATCAATATCGCGTTCGGCAATGCGCACCGGTTCCTGAAAGTACGGGGCCAGAAACGCATCCGAAATGCGCAGCGAAAGGGCCGATCCATCTTGATCGGCAATGGCAATCGAACCACGGCGCAAATCATGCGAAAAGCCGGTGGCGGCGTTATAAATCGCAAACGAAAACGCCCAGACAATCAGCGCCATAAGCACCATGTCACGTCTGAGGCTGAAAAGCTCCTTGATGCCAAGGCGATAGATATTGCTGATCCGTCTGCCAAGCATATCCTTACACCTCCTGCTTTTTGAGAAGCAGCATCGAAAGCACGGTCAATGCCGGGAAGAAAATCAGAAGGCTGATCAGTTCGGGATAAAGTTCCGCAAAACCAAGCGCCTTGGTAAAGGTGCCGACACTGATCGACATGAAATGCGATGTCGGGATAATGGTCGAAAGCACAACCGGCGCGCCTTCAAGCGAAGAAACCGGCTGCATCATCCCCGAAAACATCACCGATGGCACCATGGTCGCGATTGCTGTGCCAAAAAGGGCTGCGATCTGCGTACTGGTAAAGGACGAAATCAAAAGCCCCAATCCGGTGGTGGCGGTAACAAACAGGATCGCACCCACCAGAAGCGTCAGGCCATTGCCGCGCAACGGCACCTCAAACCAGAACAGCGCCATCGCCGTCATCAAAACAAAGTTGATCAGGCCAAGCCCGATATAGGGCAATTGTTTGCCCCACAAAAACTCAAGCTTGGAAACCGGGGTGACATAAAGGTTGGTGATCGACCCCAGTTCCTTTTCGCGCACAACCCCGACCGCCATCAAAACCGCGGGGATAAACATCAAAAGCAACGCAATAACCGATGGCACCATGGCATAGATGCTTTTGAAATCCTGATTATAGCGATAGCGCGTCTCGATGCGCATCGGCTGCCCTGAATCGGCAGTGCCGACATCGCGTTTGCGATGCTCTGCGAGATATTGGTTATGAATGCCTTCGACATAGCCATGAATGGTTTCGGCGCGAAATGGCATCGATCCGTCAATAAACGCCCCGATTTCCGGGCTGTCACCGCGCGCAACATCGCGCCCGAAGCCGGGCGGGATTTCAATCGCCAACGCAATGTCCCCCGAAAGCAACCGTGCCTCAAGCTCATCATTGCTCAGCAACGGTTCCTGCGCCTCGAAATACCGCGATCCCGAAAGGTTCTCGATATAGGTTCGGCTTTCCTGACTGCGGTCACGATCAAGTACTGCATAGGTCAGGTTTTCAACGTCAAAGGTAATCCCCCAGCCAAAAACCGGCATCAGGATGGCCGTGCCAATCAAGGCAAACATCAACCGGATCGGATCGCGCACCAGTTCCATCGTTTCGCGCAGGGAATAGGCCCATAAGCGCCGGAAGCTGAACAGTGACGCCCGCGCCGGTTTCCAGTTGGCCTTTGCATCGTCATCTGTGGCAAGCGCATCTGCGGCGGCAGGGGCGTCTGGCGCGCCTGCATTCGCGCCATCCGCGCCATCCGGGCCTTCCGCTTCTTCCAGATGGCTGATAAACGCGTCTTCAAGGGTGTCGCAGCCGCGCCCCTTGGTGATGGCACTCGGCGTATCGCTGATCAAAACCTTGCCGGCATGCATCAGCGAGATACGATCGCACCGCTCCGCCTCGTTCATGAAGTGGGTGGAGATGAAAATTGTCACCCCCTGATCGCGCGAAAGCTCGACCAGCGATTCCCAGAACCCGTCACGCGCCACCGGATCAACACCCGATGTCGGCTCATCCAAAATCAGGATTTCCGGGCTGTGAATGATCGCAACCGCCAGCGACAATCGCTGGCGCACGCCAAGCGGCAATCGTTCACTCAGATCATCAAGATAGGGGCCCAGCCCGAACCGTTTCGAAAGTTCCTCGATCCTTGGTGTGATCTTGTCCTTGGGCAAGTGAAACAGATGCGCATGCAGCTCAAGGTTCTGCATCACGGTCAATTCGGAATACAGCGAAAAGGCCTGGCTCATATAGCCAACCCGGTTACGCAGCGCGATATCCTGCCCATCGACCGGCTTGCCAAAAAGCTCGGCCGTGCCCTCAGATGCATTCAAAAGCCCGGTCAGCATCTTCATGGTCGTGGTCTTGCCACAGCCGTTGGATCCGAGAAATCCGAAAATCTCGCCTTTTTCAATCCGGAAGCTGACATCATCCACGGCAGTAAAATCACCAAACTTCTTGGTCAGATGTTCGGCAACAATCGCTGGCGTGTCGCCATGAATGGTGCGTTCTGGAATGTTCAGCTCATGATGGCCTTGGCGTTCTTCCTCGGGCAACAGTGCAATAAAGGCGGCCTCAAGCGTATCGGTCCCGGTGCGCTCCAAAATCTCGTCCGCTGTGCCGGTCGCAAGCACCTTGCCATCATTCATCGCAATCAACCGGTCAAAGCGCGCCGCCTCATCCATATAGGCGGTGGCAACCAGAACCGTCATCTGGCTTTGGGTTTGGCGAATGGCATCGATCAATTGCCAGAATTGCTGCCGCGACAGGGGATCAACCCCGGTGGTCGGTTCATCAAGGATCAGGATATCGGGATCATGGATCAGAGCACAACAAAGCCCAAGTTTCTGTTTCATGCCGCCCGAAAGCTTGCCCGCCGGGCGCTCGGTAAACGGATCAAGCCCGGTCGCGGCGACAAGCCGTGCTATGCGTTCATCGCGCTCCCGCTTTCCCTGACCAAACAGGCGGCCGAAAAATTCAAGGTTCTCGCGCACCGTCAGGTCCATATAAAGGTTCTTGCCAAGCCCCTGGGGCATATAGGCAATGCGCGGCAGGATCGCGTTGCGATGCTTGGCATCTTTCATCGATCCGCCAAGCGTCTCGACCGTGCCGTCCTGCACCTTGCGCGCACCCGAAATCAGGGCAAGGGCACTTGATTTCCCAACCCCGTCCGGGCCAATAAAACCCACGGTCTGTCCGGCCGGGATTTCAAGGCTGATCCCGTCAAGGGCGGCCACCTTGCCATATCGCAGCGTGACATCCTCAAGCCGCACGGCGACTTCTGATGTATCGCGGGAAGTATCGGTGCTGTCCACCATCTGGGCGCGCTCTATTGCGTGTTCTGACGCAGGGTGGCGTCATCAGGCACATTCGGGGTGAACGCCTCCGGCCAGTCGGTATGATCGGCCAACATGATATAGGCCTCACCGGGCAGGCCGGTTTTCACCCGTTTGATATGCTCGGCCAGCAATTCCGGGTCGATCCGCACCTTGACGCGAAACATCAGTTTGTCGCGCTCGGCCCGTGTTTCGACCTCGCGCGGGGTGAATTGTGCGTCATCGGCGACAAACGATACCTTGGCCGGAATGACAAAGCTGGGGGCGGCATCCAGAACAATCCGCGCTTCATTGCCAACAAAGGCCAATCCCGCCTGACGGGTCGGCAGGAACACATTCATATAGACATCGGTCAGATCAATCAGGGTGATGACTGGCCCGCCGCCTGCCAGAACCTCGCCCGGTTCGGCAAGGCGATATTGCACGCGGCCATCGCGCGGGGCTTTCAGGACCGAATCATCAATTTGCACCTGAATGCCTTCAAGGGCGGCGGATGCCGCCGAGACATTCATGCGTGCACTGACAAGGCGCGCCTGGGCCGCGGTAAGGGCTGCTTTTGCGACATTGCGATCCGCACGTCTCTGATCAAGTTGTTCGCGTGAAATGTTGTTGTTCTTGACCAGTTCCTCGGCACGCGAAAGCTGCTGCTCGGCAAAAGAAAGCTCGCTTTCGCGCTGAACAATCAGGGCTTCTGCCTCGGCAATGCCTTGCTCGGCACTGGCAAGCTCGGCACGGGCGCGGGCACGGTTGGCAACCAGTTCGGCGGTGTCCATCCGGGCCATGACCTGACCTGCGGTGACCTGATCACCTTCTTCGACCAGAACTTCCTCAACCCGGCCGGCATATTTGGTTGCCACCCGGATTTCCTCGGCCTCAATCCGGCCATTGCCCGATGCGATATAGTCAGGCAGGTCTGATTGCTGTGACTGCCAATAGGCATATCCACCCCCGGCGGCGGCAACCCCCACAAGAACGATCAACACGGCACGCAAGCTTTTCATTCCATTCTCCGACAACGGGGCGGACCAAGGCAGGGCGCAGGGACAGGGCACAGCGCGACTTGGTCAACAATTTCAACGAGTATTGCTCTTGCAATTGTGCAACGCAACACTCTCTGGAATGATCCTAGATGATCGAGATTGGTCGGGCTTTGATGTTGCGCAATCTTTTTTGAAAACCAATCACCTGTTTCAGACGTTTAAGTGAATGGTTGCGATTGTTCCGCTCGTTTCGGCTATATTGCGCGACGCCTCATTTATTTTCAAAGGATTGTCTGTCCGGTGCTGTTTTTTCACATCAATGTCGCTCTTGCCTGTTTGTATGTTCTTGTGCGTCACGTGCGCTATCTGGCATGGCCGCGATGGGCGAAGATCAGTTTTGGCGTGCTTTTGCTGATCGGATCCCAGCATCATCTGTATTCCCGCATCGCCTTTGGCAGCATGTTCTTGCCGGAATTCCCGCAGCTGATTGTTGTCGCGATCAACGTGGCATTCGGCGTGATTTTCTTCCTGGTGTGGTTCCAACTGGCCTATGACCTTATCGGTCTTTTGTTGCGCTGGGTGATCCTGCGCCGTAAACAGCACCCGCCAAAAATCCTGCGGACCGTCATGTCGTTTGCCGCCATCGCATTGGCCTGCTTTGGCGTGGCAGAGGGCATGCGCGTGCCCGACGTCAAGGAAATGGATGTCACCATCCGCGACCTTCCCGATGCGTTTGACGGCTATCGCATTGTCCAGCTCACTGACCTTCATATCAGCAAGCTCTATGAACGCCCCTGGGTGTCAGAGGTGGTTGAAAAAACCAACGCGCTGGAGCCGGATCTGATCGTGATCACCGGTGATCTGATCGATGGTGAATTGCCGCTGCGCTATGATGATGTGCAGCCGCTTCATGATCTTGTCGCCCCTGATGGCGTCATCACCATTCCGGGCAATCACGAATATTATTTCGGCTATGAAAACTGGATGCGCCATTATGGCGGGCTCAATATGCTCACCCTTGAAAACGGCCATATCGTGCTCGATCGCGATGGCGATCAACTGACCATCGCCGGCGTCACCGACCTTCGCGCTGGCAACACGGACCGACCCGAACCCGATGTTGCCAGGGCACTGGAAGGCAGCCCGGAAAATGCCCCGGTGATCCTGCTTGATCACCAACCAAAAATGGCCCGCGATGCAGCACCGCTGGGTGTCGATCTGCAACTTTCCGGCCATACCCATGGCGGCATGGTATGGGGCTTTGACAATATCGTTGCGATGCTCAATGGCGGCTTTGTATCGGGCATGTATGACATCGAGGACATGCAGCTTTACGTCAACAACGGCACCGCCCAATGGCCGGGCTTCGCCATCCGGGTTGGCGTGCCGGGTGAACTGACCGTGATCACGCTCCGCAAGGGCTAAGCGCCAAATCTCAGGTGCCCAACCCTTAAATCACGCCGCCCTCGATCAGGGCGGCAAAGCTTTTGGCTGCTTCGGACTCGTCACAATGGCCCGACAGCATGGTCATGGCAATCGCCTCTCCTGCGCCAATCAGGCCGACGCACCGCCGATGTAATTCATCATTGGGGATGGGGCTGTAGCTGGCAAGCGTGCTGGCGAACAGGGCGGTGTAGTCATCAAGTAATTCCTGATGCACCTGACCCAGCGCACCGCTCCCGGCCAGTGCTGCGCTAACGGCATGCCATTCCCCGCTACTGTCGGCGGAACAATGCATATAAGTTTCGGCCAACAGCTTTGCCGTCTGCGTCAGATTGCGCTCCCCTTCGGCCAAAGCTGCCCGCAGGGCAGTGCTTTGTTGCGCGTCGAGATGCCGATATAACGCATCGAGCAACCCGGTCCGCGTGCCGAAATGGTCGTACGCAATGGGCTTTGATACCCCCGAACATTCTGCAACATAGGCCAAAGTTAGCCGATCTGCCCCTTCTTCACGAATGATATCACGTGCGACATCAAGCATTTGGCGTCGTCTGTCTTCCCGTGATAAACGGCGGTTTTCCGGCCGGTATGCTGAGTCCAATGCAGGTTTTCCCATGATTTTTCCATGATTCTTCAGTCAGGGGCTTGCATAAGTTACCATAAGTAACTTACTTAAGGTAACTTACGTTTAGTAGCTTATGAAAAGTAAGCGACTTCTGCCTCAAATGAAAGGGTCTAAAATGTCAAATGCACCAATCCTCTTGCTCGGCGGTGCCGGAATCGTCGGTCGTCACACTGCGCATTATTTGCGCGATCAATTTCCGGATGTCCCATTGCTTATTGCCGGTCGAAATCTGGATCGGGCGCAAGCAATGGCCGATCAGCTCGGCAATGCCACGGCAGCAAAGGTCGATTTGTCGCGCGATGATTTGGGGCTCGGCGATCAAGCTGTTTCGGCGATGGCTGTGCTATTTACCGACACCATGGGCACGACGCTTCGTTTCGCGCAAAATCGCGGTATAGGTCATATCAGTATCTCGCCCGGCATTATCGAATTGGGTCCGGATGTTGCGGCTTACATAACGTCACCCGATATATCGCCAGTGGTTCTCGGCACCGAATGGCTTGTCGGGGCAACCACCATTCCGACCGTTGAAATCGCCCGGCAGTTCGACCGGATTGACGATATCGCGATTGGTGCCTTGCTAGACGAGCAGGATGATTTCGGCCCGGCTGCCGAACTTGACTATAATCGTCAAACCCAAACCCTGTCGGCCGCACTCGCACGGGTCGATGGTGAATGGCGCTGGTTTGTGGGGGAGGATACCAATACCTGTTTCCGAGCCATGGATGGCACCGAGATTTCCGCCAATATCTTTTCGCCAAATGATGTATTGGCCTTGGGCCACGCAACCGGGGCGCCCAACGTCCATTTTCGTCTGGCACTGGGAGAAAGCTCATCGCGTCGGACTGGCAAAGCACCGTCGACCGAGATCATCATCGAACTTGCCGGCATCGATTTGAATGGCAAGCCTCTAAAAACCCGTCATGCCGTTAGTCACCCCAAAGGTCAGATGCCGCTGACCGGGTTGGGGGTGGCCCTGGTGTTGGAACGTTTGGCTGGATTGGATGGCAATCCACCTACTGGGTCGGGCCTTTATTTCCCCTATCAGCTTTTGGACCCAACCCGTTATTTCGCACGCTTCAAGGCGATTGGCGGTCAGTTGACAAAACTCGCAGACGTTTGATTTTTAAACAAAGACAGCCCCGGCCTTTGTTGCCGGGGCTGTCTCGCATTGTTGTTATAACTAGCGTGCGTCAACGCACGCCTTCACGGCATCACCAATGATCGAAATGCCCTGATCAAGTTCCTCTGAACTGATGGTCAGGGGCGGGGCAATGCGGAACACGCCACCCATGCCCGGCATCTTGACGATATTCATGCTCAGCCCGCGCTTGAACGCCTCGGCCATGATGGCAGCCCCCATATCGTGATCGGGTTCGCGATTACCGGTCTCCTTGATGATCTCCATCCCCAAAAGCAACCCGCGGCCGCGCACATCACCGACGCACGCATACTGATCCTTGATCGCGGACAGCCCCTCAAAAAGCTGCGCGCCCATCTGGCTTGCGCGCGCGACCAGCTTCTCATCACGCACCACATCAAGCACCGTCAAACCAACCGCGGCGGGCAGGGGGTCGGACACGTGGGTGGTGTAAAACAGGAAGCCCTTTTCATAGGCGGCCTGTTCAATCTCCGGCGTGGTCATTACCGCCGATAACGGCAATCCCGCCCCGATGGTTTTGGACAATGTCAGGATATCGGGCGTGACGCCGTCACGCTGAAACGCAAACATGTCGCCGGTGCGCCCGATGCCGGTTTGCGCCTCATCCAAAATCAACAGCATCCCGCGCTCTTCGCATTTCTTCTTAAGGGCGGCGAGGTAACCTTTCGGCAGTTCAAGGATCCCGCCGCTCGATAAGATCGGCTCGGCGACAAACGCCGCCAGATTGCCCGTCGATTGCGCATCCAGAAGCTCGAACGCATCATCAAGCTCCGTCTGCCAGTCAAGCGACCCGTCAGGATGCTTGAAGCGCGGGCGAAACGCATTGGGTGCCGGAATGGCAAAGGATCCGACGGCGGCCGGGCCATATCCCTTGCGCCCAGCACTATAGGTCGCCGATGCCGCCACCCCGGTCATGCCGTGCCAGCTTTTGGAAAATGCCACGATTTCATGCTTGCCGGTGACAAGCTTCGCCATGCGAATGGCCGCTTCGTTGCTTTCGGCCCCTGTCGACAGGAACAAAACCTTTTCCAATCCCGGTGCAAGGGCGGCCAGCCGTTCGGCCAGCTCCACCACCGGCCGGGTCAGCATGCTGCTAAACAGGTGTGCGACGGTTTCGACCTGCCGCTGCACGGTCTCGACAATGCGCGGGTGGCCATGGCCCAGAACCGCTGACATCTGCCCCGATGTAAAATCAAGGATCGCACGCCCGTCCGCGTCATAAACATATGATCCCTTGGCGCGTTCAATGATCGCCGGATCAAACGGGCTGCCATACCGGATCAGGTGGTTATTTGCGCCTTCCCAAAAGGCGGCATCGTCGTTGCGTGACATGATCTTTTCCCTGTGCTGATCGCTTCATGTGATGGGAAAAGCCTATCTTGTGGCGCCAAAGCGGTAAAATTGATAATGCTTGCACTCCGATATCAAAAATATTGATGGCTGTAATGGACGGAGCCCCGCATGCAGGCGCTGCTTGATCTCAAACTGCTGACAACCTTTGTCCGTGCTGCCCATGCCGGGACGCTGAGTGCCGCGGCCATTCAGGTCGGTCGCACCCAATCAACCGTCACCATGCAGATCCAGCGTCTTGAAGAAGCGCTCGGCCAAAGTCTGTTTCATCGGTCGGGCAGTGGGGTGCGGCTGACCGGGGCGGGGGAACGGTTTCTTGGTTATGCCGAACGCATTCTCCGTCTGCATGATGAAGCGGTCTCAAGCTTCTCCGATCAGGGATTGCGCGGTGCCATTACCTTTGGCTGCCCCGAAGATTACCTGATTGCCTTTTTCCCGGCCTTGCTCAAAAGTTTTGGCGCAATCCATCGCGATATTGAAATCCGGGTGGTGTCGGCCCCGACGCCGGAATTGCAAAAACTCCTGCATGCCCGCCAGATCGACATGGCGCTGGTCTCCACCCCGGATATAACGCCCGGCGGTGACTTTATCCGCACCGAACAACTCGCCTGGGTCGGCAGTAAACCGACGCTGGAACTCCATGATTTCAATCAGAACACCGATCCGCAAAGCCCGATCCCGCTGGCACTGGCCGCCGCCAACGCCCTTGATCATCGATCTGCCCGCGATGCGATGGATGGCGCCAAACTGCCCTATCAAATCGCCTATGCCAGCAACAGTCTGGCGGGCCTGATCGCCGTGACTCGGTCGGGCTTGGCGATCAGCGTGATGATGCAAAAGGCGGTGCCGAGCGATCTTTTCATCCTGAAATCACCTTTGCCACCCTTGCCGAAACTGGGTCTGCGCGTCATCACATCGGAACTAAATCCAAGCCCTGCGATCGATGCCTTTGCCGATCACATCACCAAGATGCTGCCGTTTCTTTAGTGGAGGCGGTGGGGGAGGTCAGGTTTGCAACCCGGCACAACGCGCGGTGTTGCGGACATGGGCCTGCATTTCACGCCGGGCGCGTTCGGCGTCATTGTCACGCAGGGCGGCGATGATTTTGCGGTGTTCGCCGATGGAGGCGCGCATGCGTTCCGGGTCGGTGATCGGGATTGGCTGGCGCTGGGTTTCGGTGATCTTGTCGCGCACGGCCTGATAAAGTTCGCGCATCATGCTGTTGGAGCATGCCTCAACAATCGTTGCATGGAATTCCAGATCGGCCTCGACATTGGCGATCAGGTCCTGCTCGGCCCAGCATTTTTCCATGCGGTTGGTGGCGTCTTCCATCGCTTCAAGCTGGGTCGCGGTCAGGCGGCCACAGGCAAGGGCTGCGATTTCGCTTTCAAGGATCATGCGTGTCTGGAACACGTCAAAAACACTGTGGCTTTCCGAATAGCGCCATGGTGCCATGTCGGCTTTGGCGCGGCTGGCAGGGTCGGTAACAAAGGTGCCGCGCCCGGCTTCGGTCTTGATCAGGCCAAGGGTTTCAAGGGTCAGAAGTGCTTCGCGCAATGAAGCCCGGGAAATGCCGAATTTCTGCGCGAATTCGCGCTGGGATGGGATCTTGTCGCCCGGGGTAAGTTCCCCGTTCTGGATCATGTCCTGAATTTGGCGTGCGACCGTCTGCGGCAGCGGCGTGCGGTTGAACATTCCCTCGTGTCCTTCTTGCGTATTTTTTGCTCAGTTGTCGGTATCAAAGCAAATCTGACTCATTTTTGCACAAACAATCTTGCACGTATCATCCAAATATGTTTGTCTGGCCTGACTGGTCTGACCAGTTAGACCAGAAGTATCTCAGGGTAGGCTAAAAACACAAGGAAATCATAATGAAGTTTCTCAACTTTCTGACGTCCAGCGTCGTTGGCGGCGTTCTTGCCGTGTCCTCACTGGCATCCGCAAACGCAGCAGACCTGACCGTTGGTGCCAATATCGGCAATGTGCCGTGGGAATTCGAAGAAGCTGACGGCACCGTGGTCGGTTTCGAAGTCGATCTCGTCAACGAAATCGCAAGCCGCCTTGGCAAGTCGGTCGAGTTCGTCAACATCCCGTTCAACGGCCTGTTCCCGGCGGTCCAGTCGGGCCGCATCGACATGGCGGTTTCGTCCATCACCATCACCGACAAGCGCCTTGAGTCTGTGACATTTGCACAGCCTTATTACGACAGTGACCAGTCCCTGACCGCCACCGCAGAAGGCGGCGTCACCGGCCTGGCTACCATGGATGGCAAGGTTGTTGGTGTTGATACCGGCTCGACGGGTGATATGTGGGTCACCGCAAATGGCGGCGAATACGGCATTGCCGATGTCCGCCGTTACGAGGGCCTGTCGCCAGCCATGCTTGATCTGCAGGCCGGTCGTATTGACGGCTATGTAAGCGACATCCCGGCATTGCTCTATTACGTCAAGGACAAGCCGGCCCTTAAAGTGGTCGAGCGCATCACCACCGGTGAAAAATACTCGATCATGTTTAACAAGGATGCGGCCCTCGCAACCGAAGTTAACGACGTTATCACCGAACTGAAAAAAGAAGGCTTCATCGCCGGTCTGCATGAAACCTGGTTCGGCGCAACGCCAGAAGACACCACCTCGACCGTTCAGGTCCTTGATATGCCGACCCTTAAATAATCGCGCATATCGCTGATCATCCCTGCCGACGATACCAATCCGTTTCCGGTGTCGTCGGCGGGGCAACCTGACCTGGTGGTAAAATGGATTTATTTTCGACTTTCTTTAACATTCCCGTCCTGATGCAAAGCCTGCCGCAATTGATGAACGGCCTGCTTGTTACCATCGGGATTGGCGCAACCAGCATCATTGCAGGTCTGATCGGTGGGCTGTTTCTGGCCGTGCTGCGGCTCTATGCCGGGCCGGTGGTGACCGGACTTGTGCGGGCCTATATCGATGTGTTTCGCTCGATCCCGCTTCTGGTTCTGCTGATCATTGTGTATTACGCGCTGCCCTTTGTCGGCATCAGGCTGTCGCCCTTCTTCTCGGCCGTCACCGCACTCACACTGGTCTCCGCGGCCTACACCGCCGAAATTTTCCGTGCCGGGATCGAAGCCATCCCCAAGGGCCAGTTTGAAGCGTCCGCCGCCCTTGGTCTTTCAAACCGCTACATTATGACCGATGTCATCCTGCCGCAGGCGATCCGCATCGTCATCCCGCCGCTGACCAATAACTGCATCAATGTGCTCAAGGACACCGCGCTGGCATCGGTCGTCGCCATGCCCGATCTGCTCAAACAGGCGACCCAGGCACAGGCCCTTTCCGCCAACCCGACGCCGCTGATCGGTGCAGCCGTGATCTATCTGATCCTGCTTCTGCCGATGGTGCGCTATGTCGCGCATCTTGAAAAACGTTTTAGCCGCGGGAGAAGCTGATGAAAGCGCCATTGATCAAAATTTCCAACCTGCGCAAGACCTATGGCCAGTTCACCGCCCTGCATGGCATCAATCTTGATATCGCGCAAGGAGAAGTGCTGTGCGTTGTCGGCCCGTCGGGGTCTGGCAAATCAACGCTTATTCGCTGCATCAACCATCTCGAACCGTTCGAGCAAGGCAGCGAAATCACCGTTGATGGCATTCCGGTGCGTCCCGGGCCTGACCTTGATCAGGTCCGTGCCGAAGTCGGCATGGTGTTTCAGTCGTTTAACCTGTTCCCGCACATGACCGTGCTGCGCAATGTCATGCTGGCCCCGATCCGGGTCCGCAAAATGTCAGAGGCCGATGCTGAAAAACGCGCCCGCGATCTGCTGGAACGTGTCGGCATTTCGGTTCAGGCAGACAAATACCCGGCCCAGCTTTCCGGTGGGCAGCAACAACGTGTCGCCATCGCCCGTGCCCTTGCCATGGAACCGCGTGTGCTTCTGTTTGATGAGCCAACCTCTGCCCTTGATCCCGAAATGGTCGGCGAGGTTCTCGATGTCATGAAAAAGCTCGCCGGGACCGGGGTTACCATGGTCGTGGTCACCCATGAAATGGGCTTTGCCCGTCAGGTTGCGGACCGCGTCCTGTTCATGGATGGCGGCGCGATTATTGAGGCCGGAACGCCAACTGAAATTTTCGATGCCCCCAAAGAAGAACGCACAAGGAACTTCCTCCACGCCGTTCTCGACCATTAAAATAAAAGACAAATCAACCGGAGGATGCCTTCAATGGCAGATCAACGCACCCTTGATATGGACTATGTCCACAGCCAGTTTCCAGCCCTTTCCAATGGCTGGACCTTCTTTGACAATGCCGGCGGATCGCAAATCCTGTCCAAGGCATTGGACCGCATCAATGCCTTCCTGATCGAGCGCAATGTGCAGATCGGCGGCTCCTATGAAGTCTCGCAAAAGGCGGCCGAAGCCCTTCTGGATGCGCGCAAGTCTGCCGCCCAGCTGGTCAATGCGAGCCGCCCCGAAGAAATCATTTTCGGCGCCTCGACCACGGTTTTGCTGCAAAACCTCGCGCGCGCCATGCGCAGCCAGTTCAAACCGGGCGACGAGATTGTCGTTACCATCGGCGATCATGAAAGCAATATCGGCCCGTGGGTCGCACTCGAAGAATTCGGGGTTAATCTGCGTTTCTGGGAACCCGATGTCAAAACCGGGCGTCTCAGCCTTGATGGCCTCAAGGCTGCGATGAGCGACCGCACCAAACTGGTCTGCGTCACGCACGTTTCCAACATCATTGGCGAAATCAACCCGATCCGCGAATTCGCCGATTACGCCCATAAAAACGGTGCAAAAATCTGTGTTGATGCCGTCGCCTATGCGCCGCACCGCGCAGTGGATGTAAAGGCCTTTGACGCCGACTATTATGTCTTCAGCCTCTATAAAACATACGGCCCGCATGGGGCGATGATGTATGGCAAGTATGACCTGCTGCTCGAGCTTGATACGCTCTATCACTACTTCTACGGCAAGGACAAAGTCCCCGGAAAGCTCGAGGCCGGCAACCCCAGCTATGAAATGGCCTATTCGGTCTGCGGCATTGTCGATTACCTGACGGAG
>NZ_DCAO01000050.1:28834-36645 GCF_002311515.1 Thalassospira sp. UBA1131 | reverse complement strand
GGCACGCGCATCCCGACCATTGCGTTCCGCTTTGATGGCCGCAATGCCGAGGACGTCTGCAAGATCATCGACCGTGAAAAGATCGCCATTCGCTTTGGTGATTTTCATTCCCGCCGTCTGGTCGAATATATGGGCCTGTCTGATAATGCTGGCGTTTTGCGTGTGTCGATGGTGCACTACAACACGATTGAACAGGTGGACCGTCTGACAGCGGCGTTTGACCGCCTGCTTGACGCGACCGATCAATAAGGGGGCAGGCCACATCATGCAGTTTGACCGCATCATCAAAAACGGCACCATCGTTACCGCCAGCGACACCTATGTTGCCGATCTTGGCATCAAGGATGGCAAGATTGCCGCCATCGCTGATGTCCTGAGCGGGGCGGACGACATCATTGATGCAACCGGGCTTTATGTCATGCCCGGCGGCATCGACAGCCACGTGCATATTGATCAGCCCTCCGGCGATGGCATCGTCATGGCCGATGATTTCGAAAGTGGCACGCGTTCGGCCGCGATTGGCGGCAATACCTCGATCCTTGCTTTCTGCATGCAGGAAAAGGGCGACAGCCTGCGTCATTCGCTCGATGTCTATCACGCTAAGGCGGATGGCAATTGCCATATTGATGTGGCCTTCCACCTGATCGTCACCGACCCGACACCGTCGGTACTGGGCCAGGAACTCCCGGCCCTGGTCGAGGACGGCTATACCTCATTCAAGGTTTTCATGACCTATGAAAACCTGCGTCTGCGCGATGATGAAATCCTCGATACCCTTGATGCCGCGCGCAATACCGGCGCGCTGGTGCTGGTCCATTGCGAGAACGAGGACGCCATTCGCTTCCTGATCGGCCAGCACGAGGCCGCCGGTGAATTCTCCGCCAAATCCCACGCCACAACCCGCCCGATTGCCGCAGAACGCGAAGCCACCCATCGTGCGCTGTCACTGGCCGAAATCGTCGATACCCCGATCGTGATTGTCCATGTGTCGAACCAGCAGGCGATGGAAGAAATCGAACGCGCCCGCGTGCGCGGCTCCAAGGTTGTTGGCGAAACCTGCCCGCAATATCTCATGCTGACGGCCGATGATCTTGATCAGGATGAACTCGAAGGCGCAAAATTCGTTTGCTCCCCGCCGCCACGTGACAAGGAAAGCCAGGACGCCTGTTGGGATGGTCTGGAACGCGGTGTGTTTGACCTGTTCTCGTCCGACCATTGCCCGTTCCGGTTCAATGACCCGGAAGGCAAGCTTAATGAAAAGGGCAAGAAAAGCTTCCGCTGGATCCCCAATGGCATCCCGGGCGTCGCAACCCGCCTGCCAATCCTGTTTTCCGAAGGTGTGCAAAAAGGCCGCATCGACCTCAACCGCTTTGTCGCGCTTACGGCCACCAACCACGCCAAGCTCTATGGCATGTACCCGCAAAAGGGCACGATTGCGATTGGCTCGGACGCCGACCTGGCCCTTTGGGACCCCAACAAAAACGTCACCATCACCAACGACATCCTGCAACAGGGCTGCGACTACAGCCCCTATGAAGGCCTCGAAGTCAAAGGCTGGCCCGTCCACACCATCGTGCGCGGCAAAACGGTGGTCAAGGACGGCGAAGTCACCGGTCAAAAAGGTGATGGCAAATACCTGCCACGGCAGAAATCAAACTTGGTGACCTCAACGCCGGTCTGATCAGACCGGCAAAACCCGCCATCACCCCACACCGTCATTCCCGCGCAGGCGGGAATCTCGAGCCATATGCATCAAAACCAAAGGGCAGCGCTGCTCATAGGTGCTACCTTTTCATGAGAATTAAGCAAGTACACAAACAATATTGTTTAGTTGCGCTAATTTTACTTTATCGTCCATGACAACTATTCTTTAAGGTTTCCGGAGGGTATGGAAAAATGTATCACCGTATCGGTGTGGGGGTACCTAACGTGATTTTCAGATTATCTTTTTGGGAAGCACTAACGTTTTCTGTAGCTGGTGTTTTTTTCTGTGCAGGAATTTTTTGGTTCATTATTGACGCGTTTGACGGATATCCTTGGATTGGGTTTTCATTTTTTCTCTCAGGACTCGGTGCTGCAACCTCAATTGTTTTGGTTTACATTCTAGAGGTCGATTTTCGCCGGTCCATTGTTATTTACTTGTTTTCTGTCGTTGTATGTTTCGTCAGTATTATGGCGATTAGCCTTGAGCACCCAGGGTTAAGGGTTTCAGAATTTGAAGGTCGAATAAGAGCTTCAGATGCGATAAATCACATTTCAATAGGGCTATCAATTGGAGGGGAAACACCTAGTCGAGAAGCGCGAACCTACGCTGAGGAAATCTTAGTTCAGTGTGGGACTTCGATCCATCAAGATCTTAGTGATTTAGCCAGTCAATACTTCTCGGCGATTTACTTGGGACCCATGACGACTGTCATTAGTCGAGTATTTTTCGGGTTTTCAATGCCGGAACCGCAATGTCTTAATGCGATCAAAGTGTTGAAGAAGATGCAGCCAGGAATTTTTGAATTGAGTAAGTATGACGGGTCTGCTCTAGGAGGCCTCTACAGCCCACTATTCGAACGATAATCGTAAGGTTTGCAGAAAAGGGGGCTAGCAAAAAAGGGGACAGTCCCCTTTTAATGAAGGTTCAAAAGTCTCGCACGAAGGTGCCCTTTACGAAGACGTGGCCTAAACCCAATTCTCCAAACGCAACCCCTCCACGCGCTCAAACTCGCGCGTGTTGTTGGTGACAAGGATCAGGCCGTGACTGCGTGCGTGCCCCGCAATCATCATGTCATAGGGGCCGATGACGGTGCCTTTGGTTTCAAGATTGCTGCGGATTTCGCCGTAATGGCCTGCCGCATTGGTGTCGAAATCAAGCACAGTCATGCGGGCGGCGAATTCCTCGATTGTGCGCAGATTAATTTCCGGCTTGGCGGATTTCATCGCGCCATAAATCAGTTCGGCCATAGTGACCGATGAAATTGCCAAGGCCCCGCTATGGGTGGTGAATTTCTCCCGGCAGGACGGCGGCCGGTTCTTGATCACATAAATGCAGATATTGGTGTCGAGCATAAAGCGCAGCATTACAGCGCTTCCCGTTCCTGCATGGCCGGTTGATTGCGATCTTCCATGAAGTCATCACTGACTGCATGTCCGTCAAAAAACGTGTCCCACAAGTGATCGCTTGGCACAATCACCCGCGTCACCCCGACCGAAATCACCTCAACCGTTTTCGTGCCTTCGGGAAAGGCAACATCCTTGGGCAGGCGAACGGCCTGCGTCTTGTTGTTCAGAAATACGGATGCCTGAGTCATAAATGCCTCCTTGCACGGAAAAGCTCTCAGACATTGTGCATCTGAGGAATGTATATGTCAAATGTATATACAAACTTGCTGCCGAGTAATTTTCATACTTTTTATTTATTTGTATGAAGATGTGTGGTCGAATTGGTTTTCCCGGGGCGCGGGAAGGCTGCGAAGTCAATCCAACTCCTTCGGTAAGATAGCGCGAAACCCAAATGTTCAGGCTCTTTGAAGGGAACTTTGATGCCGTCAAAAATTGTGCCCATTGTATTGGTCATCATGTCGGCATTCCTGTTTACGGCAATGATCATTATACCGCGATTTGCCCCATCGGGGACGTCTGCATTTGAGGTGTCGTTTATTCGGTTTGTCAGTGCGTCATTGCTGCTGGTGCCGTTTTACCTCATACGGCGCCACAAATTTTCGAAACCGGCGTTGAAGCCATGGGTTTATATCTCGCGTGCCATGCTTGCTGTGACCATGCTCTCGCTCAGTGTCTTTGCGATCAACAACGCTCCTGTGGTTGTCGTTCAGGCAATTCTGATGGGTAATGGGGCTTTTACCGTTGTCCTTGCCAGTTTGCTTGCCAAGGAAAGGCCGGCAAAGTTTGATCTGCTTGCATTGCTCCTGATCATCGGCGGCGGGGTTGTCACGGTTATCAACGAAGATCAAAGTTTGCGGGCTGTAACCATTTCCAGTGATCAGATATTGGGTGTCGGGGCTGCCGTTCTTGCAGCAATTGCATGGGGTGGGGAGGTTTTGATGGTGCGCAGCATTGCCAAAAATGATCACTCCCTGCGGTTGGTGACATATGTGAGTGTCTTGGGAATAGTCGTGACCTTCCCGATTGCAGAGGCTTATGGCGGGCTTGATTTAAGTTGGGAATTGTTCGCGACGTTAAGTCTTATGGGCATATTTGCCGCATTGGGCCAGTTATGCTCGGCAACAGCACTTGCCAGAATTTCTGCGTCCGAAGCAACTCCATACCGCTATTCCAGCGTTCTTTTTGCGGTCGGGCTTGGCTATGTCGTTTTCGGAGAAATGCCCTCAAGGCATGAATGGCTTGGGTCCCTGATTATCATCTCAGGCATCCTGATATCGACATGGGCCCGGTTTTGTCGACCGGTCAAAAACGTCAGCAGCACCTGAACATGTTTTGCTGCTGGCACACGGTCGGCGGCGGTAAAGAAACCACTCTTTCGGGCGCCAAAATGCACGACTAAGCAGGTGCGCCTATGACCAGATCAAACACCACCAACCCGGCGACACCACCCTCAAGCAGCCCAACCAACTGACCACCCAAGGCTTTATGCTCTGGATGTTCCAGATAGGCATCACGGGCCGCCGCATCGTCGAAATCAATTGAAAATCCGTGGCGGAAGCCTTGTTCCAGGCCCTCCGGGCTGACCGAAACGCCGCCATCAAAGCCGCGCATGCCGGGGATCTGGCTTTGAAGGTCTGCCAGCTTGGCAAACAGGCTGTCGATTTCGGGATCGAGGACCTCGGCCTTGAATTTGGTCAGAACGATGTGACGGATCATTGGTTTTCCAAGGTTATTGGGCCTGCTGAGATCACCAGCGCGTCAATATTGGTGTCAAGGGCGCGGGCAGGCTGGCGTCATTCCGGGCAAGCGCAGCGACGACCCGGAATCCATCTTTAGTGATAGCGGTCATAGATCCCCACCTGCGCGGGGATGACGGTTGTTGCTTAAGTCGACCTTAGGACACTAGTTCTACATCTAATGCCGGGACTTCTTACTATGTAGGGCGCTACCTAAAAGCGGCGACAAAAGCGTGTGATCAGCAGTTGTTTAAATAACTTGTTCGGACATGCCCGTTAGGCCAATCAATGTTAGGTGTACTATACTGAAGGAGTTGTTGAATAATGATGTTGTACTTATTCTGCGTTATTACACCGATCTGCATCATCGTTTGTTTGGCCCAGCAGTCAGCCATTCTCTCTGAACCAGGGCCGTATGAGCCGAGCGGGTGTCCCAAAGCATGATGGGCGCACTCATGATAGTAAAAGAACTCTAGGGTCGCTGGATGTAAGCTAGCCGCGATATTTGGGTTCCATATTACCACGGGCGACCCATTCGGCGCAGTTGTCGCCATCGCGATATCGTTAACATTAGGGTTTGGGAAATAGGTAACGGGAATACCCTGTACATTAAAGCAGCTAGGGTATCCCTGAGCGTAAACCGATTCCGATGCGAAAATAGTCGAGACGCACGCAATTACTGTGAAAACAATGCTTTTGACTAGCATGTGAATCTCCACTCATAGTTGATGAGTGTTAATTAATATGCAATTTAATGGTTTCGATCAATGGCAAGGTTTTCAAAAGTGATGTTTGGAGCGGGCGGCTCTAGTGAAGAGACTGTCGGCTTGCTGGGGAACTTTGGCTAATCAGCTTCACCAAATACTCCACCGGATGCTGCGACTTCACACCTTCATAGCGGTCCACCTGACAGCGGCAGGAATAGCCGGTCACCAGCATGTTAGCAGCACCTGTCGCATCGACCTTCTTTTTCCAGCTCAAGTCATACAACGCGCGCGAGGTTTCCTGATGACGGGTTTCATGGCCATAGACACCGGCCATGCCGCAACAGCCGGTTTTTTCCGTGACGAGCGGGAGGCCGAACGCGTCAAAGATTTTCTGCCATTTCACGCCGACATCAGGAAGCGACGTCTTTTCCGTGCAATGGGGGAACAGGCTTGCTGGGGTCTCAGTCGCGCCCATGTTAACGCCGTTATCAATTTTCGGCGGGGTCAGGCGGCCGTGCTCGATCTCGCCCGCCAGCCATTCATGGAACAGATGCACGCGATAATCCGGGCGGTTGCTTAGTCGCTGGGCGTATTCCTGCCGGTACGTCAGGGTCACGCTGGCCTCGATCCCGATCATGGGAATGCCGGATTTGGCGATTTTGCCGAGCACAATGTCATTTTGCGTCGCCTGATAATCAAAGCGTTTGAGGAACCCCTTCACATGCATCGCCTTGCCATTCGGGCGATAGGGCGGCACGAAAACGCGATATCCAAGGCGCTGCAAAAGGTCGACATGCGCCAGCACCACATGGGTGTCGTAATGCGTGGTAAAGCAATCCTGCACGAGGATCACCGACTTGGCCTTTTCATCAGCACTTAGGGCGTCAATCTCCGCCTGCTTGAACTTGCCAATGCCGCGTGCCCGCAGGGCGGATTTCAGGCTCTGGCCGTGCAGTTTCGGCAAATCGGTCAGGCCGATGAAGCGTTTGAAAATCCATGGCATCGGCGGGATGGATTGTAGCGCGTTAAACAGCCCCGGCGCCTTTGCCAGAAGCGGTGCGATGCTCTCAAGCGCGGCAATCACATGGTCCTTGATGGGGCGTTTGTAACGCGTGTGATAGGTCTCAAGGAACCGGGATTTCATTTCCGGGATATCGACCTTGACCGGGCATTGCCCAGCACACGCCTTGCAGGACAGGCAACCGGCCATCGCCTCATAGACGTCATGGGAAAAATCCCGGCCATTGATAACGGCCAGATCCTTGTTCATCGGATCGGTGCCGACAGAAAGCTGGCGGATCCATTCGCGGATCATCCCGGCCCGGCCCTTGGGCGAATGCACACGCGATCGCGTGACCTTATAGGACGGGCACATGGCATCCATCAGATCCCAGTTAAAGCACGCCCCGTTGCCGTTACACCGCGTCGCGTTCAGGTATTCATCGCGCAACGCATCCTCGATCTGGCGGTCAAACTGGCCGCGCATCGGGGCTTCGTCAATCGCCGTGATCGGGGTGTTTTTGCTGTATGGGGATGCGATCTTGCCGGGGTTAAGCTGCCCTTCGGGATCAAAGGCCTCCTTGATGCGGCGAAGCACGTCATAAAGCTCCGGCCCGAAATAGACGGGGGAGTATTCACCCCGGAACCCCTTGCCATGCTCGCCCCAGATCAGGCCGTTATAGCGTTTGGTAAGCTCTGCCACCGCGTCGGAAACGCGCCGGATGCGGGCCTCGTCTTCCTCTTCCATCATGTCAAGCAGCGGGCGGACATGCAGGCAGCCGACATCGACATGGCCAAACATGCCGTAATCAAGCCCCTCGGCATCCAGAAGTGCTCTGAACTCGGCAATGAAATCGGCAAGGTTTTCTGGCGGAACAGCGGTATCTTCAACAAAAGGCGTGGCGCGGCGTTTGCCTTCAAGGTTCCCCAGTAGCCCCACCGATTTGGCACGGATCGACCAGATGGCGGCGATTTGTGTCGGGTCAGTCGCCTGCACAAAGCCGATGGGGGCAAAGTCTTCAGCCGGGTTGGCCTCAAGGTAGGATTTGAGTTCCGCCTGTTTGGCGGCCACCTCGGCCTCGCTCTCGCCAACGAACTCGACGACGTTAAAGCCGCGTGTCGGCGTGTTGCTGTTTTCCGTGCCGAGCAATTTGCCCAGCATGTGCCAGCTTTCATCCTGCTCGGCCAGTTTCATGACCTTGTCATCGATGCTTTCAATCGCCACCGGGTCAAACTGCACCAGCGTTTTGACGTGACG
>NZ_DCAO01000050.1:0-28587 GCF_002311515.1 Thalassospira sp. UBA1131 | reverse complement strand
GGGGCGATTTCGTCATGGACCTTTTTATAAAGCTGCCCCACACGATCCGCGCGGTCCATGGTGTCTTTGGCCTCGGCTGAGCTCATCGCGCGGGTATTGAAATCCGTGCCATCGATCAGCACCGTGGTCATGTCATGGATGTAATGGCTGGTCTTGCCATAAATCCGCGATCCCTTGCCCGAACTGTCCGATCCGATCATGCCGCCCACGGTGGCGCGACTTGCGGTCGACACCGCCGGCGGGAAGAAATAGCCGTATGGCTTTAGCCAGGCATTGAGCTGATCGAGCACCACACCGGGCTCGACATGCACAAGCCCGCGCTCCGCATCAAAGCCCAGGATATTGTTGAGGTGCTTGGAGGTATCAAGAATGATGGTGTTGTTCAGCGACTGGCCATTGGTGCCGGTCCCACCGCCGCGCGGGGTGATTTTGACCTCGGAAAATTTTTCCCGCCCCGCAAGCTCCATGACAACGTTGATGTCATCGCGCGTTCTGGGCTGCAGCACGGCGCTCGGCATCACCTGATAAACGCTGTTATCGGTGGCATTGATCAGGCGGGTCGGGAAATCGGCATGGATTTCACCGGCAAACTTGCCCTCGGCCTCCAGCGTTTTCAGAAAGCCCAGCGTCAAACTGTCCAGCGACCGATCCGGGGTCAGGGCCGGCAGCTTTTTGATGACGCTTTTGTTTGACGCGTTGGTAACCGGATTGGTGGCCGGATTGGTAACCGGGGTGGCAGCCGGGGCAGGGACGGACATCAGGCTCTCTCAATACTCGTATGATAATATCATATGTTTTTATCGGGTTTTTCCGGTGCGGGCCGGCCCCCCGATCTGGCATGCAAACCCATTTGACCTGATCGCGATTGAATAGACAAATCGAAAATTCCGAAAGATTATTCAAAATAAGTGAATAATCAAAACGCCAGGCAAGGTGCTCCAAACCGGCCACCAAAAAGCGCGGAAATAGCCGATTTCAAATCCTCATACAATTCGACTTTTTTTGGAGGATTCAGGGGCGGATTTCTTTGAAGCGTTATCTGACTTGCAGACATTTATTGGTTGAATTTAATTGCTCGTTAAAGTTGTTCTGTGTAACTATGAGTTCTCTTTAGAATCAAGAATGCCCTTTATGGGCAATGCATAACGGGCAGGGGGCGATCATGACGTCTATTTCCGGATTTCTGGCAAACAGCTATTCCTATCTGTCCCCCAAGTCAGGTCAACGTTCGGCTGTTGGGGCAAAGTCCGATGGCAGTGCCGCCCCAGCCGGCCAAGCGACAGAACAGACGCCAGCCAAATCGACCGCCACCCACGGAACGCTGGCCGGTGCCGCACTAACGGCGCGGGCGAAAATCGATGCCGGATATGCCAAGCTTGGCAGCGCTGATACCGCGCGTATGACGGCAGATGATTGGGATACGGTTGGTTTTCCCGAATTTGATCGCCAGATGCTGTATGCCATTCAGACCAATGAAGGCGGGCTTTTTTCCAACGCGGAAGTCAAGGCGGCCAAAGACGAAGTGGCGAGCCGAATTTCCGATATCGTCCAATCAAGCGGCCCGGACGGTGATTGGACTGAAGTCCATCGCAAAATGATCGAATTCTATGACGCGGCAAGTGATGCGGAAAAGGAAACATTTGCCTGGGCAGAGGCACGTGCCTCGCATCAAACCGCCTACATGCTGAGCGGTGGAACCGAGGATGTCCGAACCGATAATCCGGTGGTCAATAAATTGACCCAGGCCTGGGATCAGGTCATTGGCAGTAACGGCACTGCGCACGACCTACCGAATATGCCCGCCTATCGCGAAGCGCTGATGTGGTGGTCGGACGCCAATGGTGGTGCGCGACATGTGGATTTGAGTGCTTAGAGCGTTCTCCTCTGCACCGAGGTTTTAGTTCCCGTCTTTTCCAGATATGTCGGCCCGAGCTGTGCGGCATCATGCGGTTAGGAGCGGGAATGTGCGGGAATGTGCGGGATTTGCTGTGAGCCGCACATTCCCTGTGCCTGTGCCTGTCGGGTGGTGGCAAGTCAGGCAGGTGTTTGTTTTTGTCGCTTTGTTTGCGGGGCTTAGGCCGATTTGCGCTGGTTGGCGGCGTCTTCGGCCTTGATTGCCTCGTCATGCATCAGCGACAGGATGGTGCGTTTGTAATCCATGAATTCCGGGCTGGTGAGCGCATCGATGTGGCGCGGGCGTTCGATGCTGATATCAAGCGATTGCTTGATCAGGCCGGGGCGGGCCGACATGACATGGACTTCATCACCCAGGAAGATCGCCTCGTCAATGTCATGCGTGATGAACAGCACCGTCTTGCGGCGGCTTTGCCAGACATCAAGCAGGAGTTCCTGCATCATTTGACGGGTCTGGCTGTCAAGCGCGCCAAACGGTTCATCCATCAACAAAATGCGCGGATCATTGGCAAGGGCGCGCGCCAGCGCCACACGTTGGCGCATGCCGCCCGAAAGTTCCTTGGGATAGGATTTTTCAAACCCGTCAAGATGGACCGCCTTGATCAGATCATCGGCGATGTCTTCGCATTCGGATTTTGAAAGGCCCTTGAGCTTTGGGCCGAACATGACGTTTTCACGGACCGTGAGCCAGGGAAACAGGGTGTAGCTTTGAAACACCATGCCGCGATCGGCCGACGGGCCGTTGATCGGCTGCCCATCGAGTTCAAGCCGCCCGGATGTCGGGGTTTCAAGCCCGGCGACAAGGCGCAAAAGTGTTGATTTGCCGCAGCCCGACGGGCCGACAATGACGGAAAAGGTATCGTTGGCAACATCAAGCGAGACGTCATCCAAGGCCAGAACCGGTGGTTTGCCCTTGGGTTCGAACCGTACCGTGATGTCACGAAGGGAAAGCATGCTCATGACTGTATCGCCCCTTAAAAATCGGCAGACCAGGGCAGCAAACGCCGGCGTGCCCATTTAAAGAAGAAATCGGTGATCAGGCCCAGAATGCCGATGGTAAAGACACCAAGCAAAATCACATCGGTAAACAGCCCGCGCATGGCGTTCAGGATCATATAGCCAAGGCCGGTATCAGCCGCGACCAGTTCGGCCACCACCAGATAAGTCCAGGCCCAGCCCATGGTAACCCGCAGGTTATCCATCACACCGGGCATGCAGGCCGGCACCAGAACGCGCGTCACAACCCGCCTGCGATCCGCACCCAGCGTATAGGCGCAATCAATCAGATCCTTGGAAATCCGGGCCGATACATCGGAAATCAGAATAAGCTGCTGGAAAAAGGTGCCGAGGAAAATCACCATGATTTTCTGTTCGATCCCGATGCCGATCCACAGGATCAAAAGCGGGATCAGGGCCGAAACCGGGATATAGCGCATGAAACCGGTGATCGGTTCAATCAGCGCCTGCACCGCCCGGAAACTGCCCATCAAAATGCCGATCGGCACGGCAAAGATGGATGCCAGGATAAAGCCCGACAGGATGACAACAAGGCTTGCCCACATATGTTCAAACAATGACATATTGGCCATGCGCTTGATGCCAGCTTGAACCACCTCATGCGGGGCAGCAAGGAAGTCGCGGGGCGTGATCCCGCCATAGGTGAGCAAGCACCACAGGGCCAGGATAACAGCAACCGAAATCAGCGACAGGGTGACATAGGTTCCCTTGTCGATATCGGTCTTGGGCGAGAAGAGGGATCTGGTCCACATGATGCTTGCTCTTTTAAGTCTTGAACGTGGTGACGTTTGTTATTTCACGATGTCCGCAGCCAGCAGGCTTTTGGGATCGGCTTCAAGCGTGATCAGGCCGCTTTCCTTGCCAAGGGTCATGGCATTGGCAATGGTGCCGACAATGCCATCTTCGTTGGCCGGATCCATGAAGGTCTTGTTCATTGCGTCATCATAAAACGCAATGCCCGCACGGGTTTCAGCAAAAACCGCCGGGTCTTCAAGCCAGCCGCCAACACCCTTTGCCATGATCACGTCGGCGGCTTCCTCGTTGGCCTTCTGCCAGGCGATGGCCTTGGCCCATGCACGATAAAGCGCTTCCATTTCAGGGCGACGGGCTTCCAGGGTTTCCTCGGTCGTCACCGCGATATCGGTGATCAGGCCCGGTGCCTTGGAGCTGTCGATCAGAAGATGACCATGTTCGGTGTCCTTGCCGCGCGTCAGCCACGGCTCCCACGTTACAGCGGCGTCAACACGCTTGGCGACAAAGGCGGCACCGGCATCACCGGCCGACATGTTCATCGAATTGACGTCAGAAAGGCTCATGCCGGCTTCCTTGAGAAGGACGCTCAGGAAGAATTGTGAAACAGACCCTTCGGTATAGGCGACGTTTTTGCCCTTGAGGTCTTCGATGGTTTTGATGTCGGCATTGGCAACAATGCCGTCACCGCCACGTGAATCATCAAGTGCAAAAAGATAGGTCAGCGGATGGTCGTCGGTGTAAAAGCCAAGCACGGTATCAATCGTGGTGACCGCAACATCAATCCGGCCAGCCGCCAAGGCCGGCATGCGGGTTTTGACGTCTTCCATGACGACAAGTTTGACATCAAGGCCTTCTTCTTCAAAGAAGCCCTCGTCCTGGGCGATATAAAGCGGGCCATAGCCGACCCAGGTCGAGTGGGCTATGGTCAGTTCCTCGGCCGAGGCGGCGGTGGAAAGCGAGAAGGCGGTTGCGAGGGCCGCACCCGACAGGCAGATTTTCGAAAGAATGCGTTTCATGGATGGTGTCTCCGGTGTGAGATGCTCTCTGATTCAGGTTTGGTTTCTTTGATTTGGCCTTAGCCCGATTTTCGGTTCGGGTTTCTGGTGGCGTTTGACCCGGCCAGCACGCACAGCAATTCATACATGAGCGAAATGCCAAGCCAGGCTGTTCCTCCCGAAGGATCGAAGGGGGGCGAGACCTCGACAAGGTCTGCGCCCACAAGGTTTAGACCGGCCAAAAGCCGGATCATTTTTTGCGCCTCGCGGCTGGTGAAGCCACCGATTTCCGGCGTGCCGGTGCCCGGTGCAAAGGCCGGGTCAACAGAATCAATGTCAAAGCTGACATAGGTTTTATCCATGCCAACAATGTCGCGCGCCTCGGCCATGACATCGTCGATGCCGCGATCAATGACTTCTTCCATGCGGATGATGCGAACACCCTGTGCAAGGCCCCATTCAACATCTTCGCCGTCATACATCGTGCCGCGAATGCCGATCTGAACCACGCGCTTGGGATCAAGGTAACCGTCCTCGATCGCGCGGCGGAACGGGGTGCCGTGGGTGTATTTGAAACCGTTGAAATAGCTGTCAAAAAGGTCTGTATGGGCATCGAAATGCACCATGCCAAGCGGGCCATCGGATGCCAGTGCCTTCAGGATCGGATAGGACAGCAAATGATCGCCACCGGCACTAAGTGGCGTGATGCCCTTTGATTTCAGTTTGGCGATAAAGCCGGTGACACTTTCCAGCGTATCCATGATGTCGGCCGGGTTGACCGGCGCGTCGCCCAGATCGGCGATGTTGCGGTCTTCAAACGGGTTCTGGCTGGTGACCGGATGTTTGGGCCGGATCATGGTCGACAGATCGCGCAACTGGCGCGGGCCGTGTCGCGCACCCGGACGGTTGGTGGTGCCGCCATCCCATGGCACGCCGACCATGGCGATATCGACCTCGTTTAAGACCGGGTTATCCAGCGACAGATGCGGCGCGCGCATGAAGCTTGCCACCCCGGCATAACGCGGCAGGGTCATCGCCGAGGGCGGAACAAAGGAAATAGCGGACGCAGTATCGGTTTTGTCAGCAGTGTTGGGCATGAAGGCAGGTCCTAGCGCGGTGGCGATGGTAGCGATGGTGGCGGCATGCCGTCGCGGTCGGGTGGGGTGACGCGCGGACACGGCAATTATCTCAAAAGCTTGCCCAAACATTGCCACGCGGGGACGTGTTCAATAATATGAAACTTTCAAACTAAACGTCTGATTTTTTCAACGTAATGCTTTCACGAAGGTCAAGCGCCGATGTCAGTAACACTTCCGCCGCTCAGTGATGTCGATTTCCGCCAGTTGCGGATTTTTAGGACCATCGTCGAAAGCAACGGTTTCACCGCCGCCCAGGACGAGCTTGGCATTTCAAGATCAACCATCAGCACCCAGATGTCTGCCCTTGAAACCCGGTTGGGGGTGAAGCTCTGTCGACGCGGGCGGTCTGGCTTTTCGCTGACCGAACATGGGCAAAAGATCTATAGCGAGGTGATCAAGCTGTTTGCTGCCGCCGACTCTTTCCGGGCCGAGGTCGGGGCCATCCGCGGCAATATGGTGGGGGAGCTTCGCATTGGTGTTGTCGATGCCATGGTCGAAAACCCCAATTGCAAGCTGGATCGGGCGATTGCGCTGTTTCATGAACGCGCGCCGGGCGTGCATCCGACCTTTGTGGTGGTGTCGCCCAACCAGATTGAAAACGCGTTGCTCAGTCGTCAGATGGAAATCGCTGTCATGCCCAACCAGCCGATGAATGCGGCCGTGCAGATGCAGCAGCTTTTTCACGAAGAACAGACGATGTATTGCGGCAAGGAGCATCCGCTGTTTGAAAAGGCCCATGAAAAGATGCCAATCGAACAACTGGCCGAACAGAAATATGCAAGGCGCGGTTATTCGGTGGCGCTGGCGTTCCAGTCGCTTTTCAAACATCCGCCAAGTGCCACGGCCTATGACATGGAAGGCTTGGCCTATCTGATCCGAAGCGGCAAGTTCGTCAGCTTCCTGCCAACCCACTTTGCCCGGCAATGGGTGGAACGCGGTGAGATGCGCGCACTCCGTCCTGATCTGCTCAGCTTCAAGATCGCCATGTGTGTCGCCAACTTCCCGCAATCGGTGATGTCGCGCATGGCGCGTGTGTTCCGCGAATGTTTGATTGAGGTGCACCCAACTGTGACCGCAATCAAAACCGTGCCGCCGACGCTGGACAAGAAATGAATTAGAGACGGAAGCGGTTACGTAAACCGAGGCCGATCAGGAACAGGAGGATGAAGCTCAGAACGCCTTGGCCGATCATGATGGCGTCGACCATGAGACTTGGCTCGTCGCAATAAAGCACTTTCATGGCGTCGTCTCGTAGGCTGCGGGATTGCGGCAAGAAGGGGAGGCTGTTGCTTGCTGAAAGCAAGGCCGAATGCATCCAACCTGCCAAAGTATCAAAGGACTGCAGTGTCGAGTTTTCTAGATAAAGGCTTGTGAATAAGCAAAAGAAGAAAATCAGCCCACTAAACGGTCTCAATATGCTTTGTCCATAATTGCTCAAACCGCTAAAGGCGATATCCAGGATTGATCCAAGCTTAGAGGTTTGAATCCATCTCCTTGCTCTGTGCTCATCAGCAGAAAACCTCAATGCAGCCTGATGATCCTTATTGGCTTCAGCCATTTCTTTTAGACGCCGTAAGCGGGCTGCATCTGATTTGTCTGCTGCGACAGCGAAGAGCTTTTCGAACCATTTTGGAGAACTGGGAATGCGCTGGAGTTGGACGGTCAGCTCGCTGAGGTCTACTTGGTGTGCTGCTTTGGTCGCCCGAAGGTCTGCTATGATGGCTAGTGTACCGGATAAAAAAACTGGCCCATCAAAAGATGCACCTTGTAGGGAACATGACAACAGATTTTTTGAGGAAGCAGGGAATTGAATTATCGCCAACTTTTGAATGGAAAGGCCTTCTGCGTCGAACCTACCAGTTCCCATAGTTTTCGGTTTGAATGCTAATGTCGAAATCTTGGCGTGATCAAAGCACAATATAAATTCATTAAAAATCGCACCAGTAAATGTCACGTATCCTTGAATAAGGCTGCAGTCGAAAAAGCTTACTTCTCCACTGGAAAAGTTTGTCTCTCGGAACTTGAGGTTCGCTGCTCCGAAGTCGGCGCCGGAAAAAATTTTGTCTCCATTGCCAAATTTTGTCTCGGTAAAGTCAATATCACCATCGGTAAATGAAGTTTGGAGAAATTCTACGTTACCAGCGCCAAAAGTTGCTTTCGAAAAGTTCACATTTTTCGCTTTGAACATAGCTCCTGTGAAATCTGTATTTCCATTGCCGAAGTTTGTACTTGAGAAGTTCACATCGCCAGTGCCAAATACTGTTTCTAGAAATTTCGTATCTCCATCGCCGAGTTTTGCATTTGAAAAATCAATATTTCCATTGCCGAAAACCGCTTCTGAAAAATTTAAATCCCCTCTGCCAAAAGTGGTGTCGGCAAAGCTGACGTCACCATCTCCAAATTTTGTGGCAAAGAAATCGACATTGCAATTTCCAAAAGTACAACTCTTAAAAAGAACAGGGCCATCGCCGAGTTTGGAATCAAAAAAACTGACACTAGGTCCTTTGAAAACTGCTTCTGTAAAATCCAAAGTTCCCTGACTGAAAGTCGTACCTAGAAAATTAGTATCTCCGCCAAATATGGTGGAGTTAAAACTTATATTGCCGATGCTGAAATTACAGTTACTAAAGAATAAGTTACTATTGGAGAAAATTGTTTTTTCGAAGTTTATATCTCCATTTCCGAACTCACAGTTTGTGAAGAAAACAATATTCTTTTCGAAATTGGACGAGGAGAAATTTATATCTCCACTTCCAAAATCAACGTTCTTGAATAATGTCACCCCACGTCCAAAAATAGATTTACTTATGTTTATATTTCCATTTCCAAATATGGCATGGCTAAAGTCAATATAGTTATTTCCAAAATGAACGGAGCTGAAATCAACATCTCCTTCGCCAAAGTAGAAATCTGCGAAGGACACTTTTCCTTGGTCGTCATGTTCATTAGAGAAATCGATTCCAACGAAGCTCAATGTCCATTCGGGGTGAGTACGTACCCAGCGGTTCCATTCATCAGGTCCTTGACGCCAAAGCTCAAGCAAGTCTTCGCCCGCTAAAACCTTAAGTTGCTTCTCTGCGTTTCCCTCACTCATCCTAATGAGTATCCCCTAGTTTCTCCGATCTGGAAATATCATACGATAATGCACTTAAAAGTAGAGTTTGGCGATGTTAAAACAGAGTAAACTTTCTCTCGTGCCCCGTAGGTCGTTATGGTTTGATCGGGCAGGGGAATTCACCGAAACGGACGATCAAGATCATGCTGTCATCGCTTAATATCCGTCATATGCGTGTGTTTGTCGCAGTTGCCGATCAGGGGAACTTTACGGCTGCGGCCGGGGTTTTGGGCCTCGGTGTGCCTGCGGTTACCGCGACCATTCGCCAGTTTGAGGATGTGACGGGCGCTGCCCTTTTTGATCGGACGACACGGCAGGTGGCGCTGACCCAGACCGGGGAGCGGTTCTTGCCAATTGCGCGGCGGTTGCTGGCCGATTTTGAAGAGGCGCTTGGCGATCTTGATGCGCTGTCAAAGGGTGTTGGCGGCAAGATTACGATTGCGGCGGCCCCCTCGGTCCTGACGCGTATTTTGCCCGCCGTGATTTCCGAATTTGTTGCGGCCCATCCTGATGCGCGCATTCGTCTTGATGAACGCAATGCCGGTGAAGTGCATGAGGCGGTGGCGAATAATGCCGCCGATTTCGGGATTGCCGGGGAGTGGCAGGCGTTGCCCGATATTGCCTTTCGCCCGCTGTTTTCCGACCGGTTTGGCGTGCTGTGCCGGGCTGATCATGCCTTTGCCCAAAGATCTGTTTTGCGCTGGTCAGATTTGACCGGCGAGAAGCTTGTCGGGTTGGGGCCGGAATCGGGCACCGGGGCGCTGATGGCGCAGCCCGGTGTGACCAGTGACCTTTCGAGCGATACCATGCCGGTCCTGAGCCCTGCTGTGCGTGATGCGGTGGCGGCGGGCATTCCGGCGGCAAAAACGGTTCTGGCGCGGGCGCAAAAGGCGATGCGGGCCGAGGAAAAGGTGCTGCGCTCACTTGATCCGAACGCCAGTAACTCACAGGAAGGCAGCGATATCGCCTTGGGCGCAACTGGCCCGATCCTGCCGCGTCCGATTGTCGAAACATCCAACACCATTACGCTGGCCGCCATGGTGGCCGAGGGGGTGGGGATCACGGTTCTGCCGGAACTGGCGGCAAGGGTTTCGGATATGGCGGCACCGGAAAAGCTGGTATTTGTGCCACTCACCACCCCGGAACGCCATCGCCATATCGGCGTGATTACGCGCAAAAGCAAAAGCCTGTCGCCGATTGCGCGATTGTTCCTTGATCAGGTGATCGCGCTTGCCCCCAAACAGGACCTTCCGGCCAGTTTGACGTGGTATTGAGCCGGGGTCCTTTTCGGCCATTTGATATCATTGCTGGCAGATGGTGCGGTTTGCGACATATCATGACCAGTAAGCCGAACATTATGACCCAGGTGCAGGAGATGGCATGAGCGAGCGTGCGAAGCAATCGACGGCGACCAACCGCAAACAGATCAACCTTGCCCTGCAGGGCGGGGGATCGCACGGGGCGTTTACCTGGGGCGTTCTGGATCGGTTGCTTGAGGATGAAGAGATCGAGCTTGAGGCGATTTCGGGCACGTCGGCCGGGGCGATGAATGCCGCCGTGGTGACGTCGGGCTTTTGCAAGGGCAAATATGACGGGGCGCGTGAGGATCTTGAGCGGTTCTGGTCAGCGGTTTCTGAAGCCGCGCGGTTCAGCCCGCTGCAACGTTCCCCGATTGATGTTTTGTTTGGCAACTGGTCGCTTGGCAATTCGCCGATGTATCAGTGGCTGGATATGAGTGCGAAATTGTTTTCGCCCTATGACCTTAATCCGGCGGGGGATAATCCGCTGGCGGCGCTTTTGGCCGATGTCGTCGATTTTGATTTGCTAAACAAAAGCCCGACCAAGCTTTTTATCACCGCGACCAATGTCGAAACCGGGCAGGCACGGGTGTTTCGCAACCCCGATATCAGCCTTGATGTTTTGCTGGCCTCTGCCTGTTTGCCCAATATTTACAAGACGGTCGAGATTGATGGCGTGCCCTATTGGGACGGGGGATATTCCGGTAATCCCAGCCTTGGCCCCTTGGTGCGGGAATGTTCGGCCAATGACACGGTGCTCGTACAGATCAACCCGGTGAAACGGCCGGGGATCCCGAAAACCTCGCACGAGATATCAAGCCGTTTGAACGAGATTTCGTTTAACAGCAGCTTGGTCAAGGAACTGCGCATGATGTCGGTGATCCGCAAGGACATGCCGCCCCATCAATGCGAGGCCAGCAGTTGGGGCACCATGCGCATGCACCTGATTGCCAGTGACGTGATGCTGGAGCTTGATCACACATCGAAGATGAATGCGGAATGGGATTTCATGACCATGCTGCGCGACAAGGGGCGCGAGGCAGCGGGCGTGTTTCTTGAAAAACATCGCGGCGATATCGGCAAAACCCCGACGCTTGATCTTGAACAGTTTGCGCCGGATTATGTTTAGGACGTTGTCGTCGGCCCGTCAGCCCGATTTGCCGTAGCGCAGGCCATCAATCATCAGATCCAGCATGCGATAGGTATGTTGCATGCCTTCATGATGTTCGGGATCGTCACCCGCGTTGCCGCCTGCTTTGCCCCCAGATGTGCTTCCGGCACTGGCAAGGTTGCCAATGGCGCGCAGCAGATCATAGGCATCGATGTCTGATCGGGCTTCGCCGGCCTTGGCGGCGGCAGAAAGCAGGTTTTGCAGGGCCGGTTCAAAGTTGCTGCGGAAGTAATCGGGCAGGGCATCAAAGGCCGGATCGCCCGAATGAAGTGCTGATGCCAATCCCTTTTTCGTGACGATAAACCGGCAATAGCGCCTGAGCCAGCGCGACAGGGCCTCGCCCGGCGGGTGGTCCTTTGCCAGCGTTTTGGCATCGGCGGCACAGGCGTCAACCTCGCGTTTGAACACGGCAACGACCAGATCGCTTCGTTTGGGAAAACGGCGATAGAGCGTGCCGACCCCAACCCCGGCCGTTTTGGCAATTTCACGCACCGGCGCATCGACGCCCGAGGTGGCAAAAACCGTCTTGGCGGCTTCAAGTACCGCGTCTTCATTGCGGGCGGCGTCAGAACGGATGCGTTTTTTTGTGCCGGTGGTTTCTTCCTGCATCGCTTTGTTTTTCCACAATAAGCCAGCGTGATCGCACGCGGACGGAGTCCGGGTGTTGAAATTCATGCTTGATAAACGGAACATTGTTCCGTATTTGAATCAACAACAGGAACGTCGTTCCGTTTGTTGGTTTATAGGCGAAATCGACGGTTTCGCCAAGCAAAACAAGGATGCTTTTCATGAACAATCTGATCACCGGTGCCCGCCATATTCCGGTTCGGGATGCGGTGCCGACCCTTTCGATCTGTCCGGTAGTTTTGCCGGTTGCTGATCGGCCGCAGCCGATTGAAATGCGGATTACTTTGCCTGCGGTGGGCGATCATTTTCCGATCATCCTGCTTTCGCATGGGCATGGGCCGTCGCTTTATATTCCGTCGATGAATGGCTATGGCCCGCTGGCACAGTTTTACGCCGAGCAGGGCTTTGCCGTGATCCAGCCGACCCACGGCAATTCGAAAGTTGCCGGGTTTGGGCCGGATGCACCGGGGGCACCGTTTTTCTGGCGGTCGCGGGTGGAGGACTTCAAACATATCATTGACCATTTGTCCGACATCGAAGCCGCTCACCCGATCCTTGACGGGCGACTTGACCATGACCGGATTGCGGCGGTCGGGCATTCACTTGGCGGGCAGACGGTGGGAATGTTACTTGGCGCGCGGTTGACCGATAGCGCCGATCCGGATGCGCAGGATGTCAACCTTCTGGAGCCGCGGATCAAGGTCGGTGTGTTGCTGGCAGCCCCCGGCAATGGCGGGGACAGCCTTAGCGAGCATGCGCGTGCGAACTATACCGCGCTTAATCCCGATTTTTCGCATATGACGACACGCACCCTTGTGGTGGCGGGGGATGAAGACGATAACCCGCACCTGACCACACGCGGGGCGGCATGGCATACCGACCCGTTCCATTGCAGCCCGGGTGGTGATTATTTGCTGACGCTTAAGGGCGGCAAGCACGGGCTGGGCGGTATTGCAGGCTACGATGCCAAGGAAGCCGATGATGAAGATCCCGATCGCCTTGCCGTGACCCAGCGGATGAGTGCGGCCTATCTGCACAGCGCATTTGATGAAAGCGACCCGGCATGGGCAAAGGCGTGTGATGCGCTGGTAACCCATGGGGCGGCATTGGCGCATGTGACGGGCAAGTAAATTTCGATGTGCTTTGTGGGCCATGGTGGCCGGTGGCGTCAGCAGTGGGGTGCTGTGCAGATTGCAGTTGCCCGCAATCGGGCGTAACGTGATGACCGTCCTGAACAACGTCCTTGAACAACGTCCTTGAACATCATGGCCCAAAGCGAACTTGAAAAAATGCAGGCCGGTGACTGGTATTCCTGCCTTGATCCGGAACTCACCGTGATGCGTCATCGCGCCCTTGAGGCTTGTCATGAACATAGCGTGCTCTATCCGGCGGAACGCGGCAATATCGGGCCGAAACTGCGCGCGTTGTTCGCAGCCTGCGCGGATGATGTGCGGATCGAGGCGCGGTTTCATTGTGCCTATGGGGTGAATATCCATCTCTCTGAAGACGTGTTTTTAAATGTCGGCTGCGTGATTTTGGATACCGCACCCGTCAAGATCGGGCGGCATTCGATGCTCGGCCCGAATGTGCAGATTTACTGTGCCGACCATCATCGCGATCCGGAGCTTCGCAAGCAGCATCTCGAGATCGCCTGGCCGGTGACGATTGGCGACAATGTCTGGATCGGTGGTGGGGCAATTATTCTGCCGGGGATCAGCATCGGGGATGATGCGATCATCGGTGCCGGTGCGGTAGTGACGCGCGATGTGGCGGCGGGTGCGACGGTTGTTGGGAACCCGGCCAAGCCGACTGTACGCTAAGGACTGTATCCCCAGAAAAAAAGAGGCAACCGGCCAGGGGTGGACGCGGTTGCCTTGAGTTGGGACAAACCTTAATTCAGGATGTCACAGGGAAGCTAAAGGTCGTAAAGTCCGGTCAGGAAATATCATCCGTTGCCGGGTGGCGTTTGCGGCCCGTGATCATGGCGCGGACCAGATTTTCGTGATGGCGGATGCTGGCGAGCAATACGCCGCCAACATGCAGCAGCACCAGGAACAGAAGGCCGTTTGCAAGCGCCTCGTGGGTTTCTTCCACCCATTCCGATCCCCAGAACATGGTGGTGGTGTACATCCAGCCCGTCAGCGCGCAACCGGCCATGGCGAGCATCAGGGCGATGATCATCGCCGCCCCGGCCGGGTTATGGCCGAGATAACGGGGTTCCGTGCCGCGCAGGATATCGCCAAGATATTTAACCGTTGCCGCCGGGCTTTTGATGAATTGGGTAAAGCGGGCATAGCGCGTACCGATCAGGCCCCAGACAAGGCGCAACGCAATCAGGGCACCTGCGGCATATCCCGCCCAGTGATGCAGGCTGTCCCATTCATCGGCCGTGATCCAGGCGATGATGAAACTTGCCGCCAAGCCCCAGTGGAACAGGCGGACAAACGGGTCCCATACTTTGACAGACATGATGCGTGCTCCTGACTGTTGAATGCGGTTTTAGGTGTTTCAGAGAGGCGGCTTTGACCGAGGACACCCGTGCAGGCAGGCACGGGGTCGGGGACAGACTTTCGGTCAAAGCCGCACTCACCCGAGGGAGTCGCGATTAAAATCAGTCGTCTTCCTTGACGAGCTCAAAAGTCGCCGGGTTGAAATAGGCTTCGACCTTTTTGCCATCGGCCTTGACGGCGTAAACTTCATAGCAGCCTTCATCTTCCTTGATCTTGCGGACGTCCCAGCCCTCGGCGGTCAGTTTTTCCTTGAGCACATCCATGCTCTGCCATTCGGATTTCGGCACGTTGCAATAATCGTCACTGGCCTGTGCGACATTCGCACTCAGGCCAAGGGTGGCAGTTGCCAGCAGGGTGGCGGCAAAGGTGCCAAAGGCGGCTTTCTTCAAAACAGTGTTTTTCACGGCTCGGTTCCTTCATAAGATAGGGGATATGTCATGATCGGTGCGCAGTATGGCGTGCTTCCCTGACAGCAACCTGAACCCGATATTTTTCGCCGTTCAGCGCATTGTCAGGAAACGCCCTTAACCAAGGCCGATTGTGCAAAGTTTCGGGATGAGGTTGGGGTGCGTATTCTTCTGGTCGAAGATGAATTGATGCTGGCAGACGCGGTGCGCGATCATTTGCTGGCAAGCGGCGAGGCAGTTGATCACAGCGCAAGTGTGGTCGATGCCGAAATCATGCTGCGCGGGACCAACTATGATGTGTTGCTGCTTGACCTTAACCTGCCCGATGGCAAGGGGCTTGATTTGCTGCGCGATTTGCGTCGCAAGGGATCGGCCACGCCATGCATTATCCTGACCGCACAGGATCAGATTTCGGATCGGATCGAGGGGCTTAATGCCGGGGCGGATGATTATCTGGTCAAGCCGTTTGATCTGAACGAGCTTTCCGCACGCCTGGCCGCCGTATCGCGGCGCTATAGCGGCAATCCCAATCCGTTTGTGGAACTGGAGGGCGGGGTCGAGGTGGATCTTGCCGGGCGGTCGGTTTTGCGCGATGGCGAACAGATTGACCTGACATCGCGCGAATGGGCACTGTTTGATCAGATGGTCAAACGGCCGGGCCAGACACTCTCAAAGCGCCAGCTTGAAGAAGCACTTTATGAATTCGGGGCCGAGATCGAGAGCAACACGGTCGAGGTATATGTCAGCCGCTTGCGCCGCAAGCTTGGCCGCGATGTCATCAAGACCGTGCGCGGTGTCGGCTATCGGGTTGAGGGATAATGAAGATCAGGGCGCAAAACAGTCTTCAGTTCATTCTGACCAAACGCCTGACGGTGATCGTTGCGGTGTTTTGGGTGATCGGGGCACTGTTTGCGGCCTATACGGCGCGCCATGAGATGGAGGAGGGCGCCGATACCGCCCTTATCGAGACGTCACGGCGGACCTCGACCCTTATCATTGATTATCTTGAAAACCATCAGGGCGCGGGTGGGATTGTTGTTTTGCCCGAACCAGGCTTTGACGCTGTTCATGATGATAATGACGACCGCGATCATGACGATCATGATGGTGATTTCGACGATTTCGATGACTTCATGCAGTATCAGCTGCGCGATGCAAAGGGTGACGTGCTGTTGCGGTCGCAAAATGCGCCGGAAACGCCGTTTGATACGCCGCTTGAACCCGGTTTCAGCGATGGTGATGAAGTGCGCGTCTATACCAGTGTGACCGGCAATGGTGATCTGTTCATGCAGGTGGCCGAACCGACCGAACATCGCAATGAAGCGATCATCGAAACCATGGTGTCGCAATTTACGCCGCTGATTTTCCTGATCCCGGTGACGATCCTTGCTGTGGTCTATAGCGTGACCCACGCGCTTGCCCCGGTGCGGCACGTCCGTAACGAGATCGAAACGCGGGGCGAAGGCAACCTGACCCCGATTGCGCAGGATGACCCGATCGAAGAAATCAGCACCATTGTCACGGCGGTCAACCGGTTGATGGCAAAGCTTGAGGCGGCACTCAGTGTCGAGCGCAGCTTCACCGCCAATAGTGCGCATGAATTGCGCACGCCGATTGCCGTGGCGTTGGCGCAAACACAAAGGCTTCTGGCGGAACTGCCGGAAGGTCACGCCGCCCGCAAACGTGCGGTCCAGACGGAAGAGGCGCTTAAACGCCTGTCGCGGTTGTCCGAAAAGCTTTTGCAGCTGGCGCGCGCGGAATCAAGCGGTGGCTTTAGCCCGACAGGCCATAATCAGGATCTTGGACCGACGCTTAATCTGGTGATTGAAGACCTCAAGCGGGCCGGGATGGAAGGGGCGCATATTCGTTTTGATGCTGACAATCTCGCGACATTATCGGCCAATATCGATCTAGATGCCTTTGCGATCTGCATGCGCAACCTGATTGAAAATGCCCTGAAATATGGTGGCGATGAAGAGCCCGTCGATATCCGCGTGATCGAGGGGCACATCGTGCAGGTCGCAAATGGCGGTGCACCCGTTCGCCCCGATGAACTGGATCAACTGACCACGCGGTTCAAACGATCGAGCAACAAGGCTGATGGTTCGGGACTGGGGTTGGCGATTGTCGAGGCGATTGCACGCAATACCAAGGCCGAACTCAAGCTTTATTCCCCGCGCCCTGATCATGCGGACGGCTTCATGGCCGAGCTTCGTTTGCATCAAAGCTAAACGGACAAACAGCCCCCCATAAACCGTCTGACCAGCAATGCAGCCCCGGAAAACCGGGTTGAAGATTTGCGATCATGGCACGGGGTTACCGTTTTATGTTTTGAAATCGAAACGTCATAAATGGCAGTTTTCCGCCATTGTAAACGTTTCAAATGTTCATAAAACGGAAACACAAGTGTTATCGAAGTGACTTCTTCGTTGGGTATGGTTTGGCCCATCGAAGGAGTTTTGTTGCAGATGACACCCAAACCCACCATGCGCACAGTCGCCGCAAAGGCCGGCGTTTCAATCGCAACCGTATCACGGGTGATCAATTGCCCTGATGAGGTTCCGACTGAGACGGTTGAGCGTGTGCGTGCGGCCATGGCGTATCTGAAATATCGGCCAAACATGAATGGCCGACGCCTTAAAATGGCGCAGACGCGGTCTGTCGGGGTGCTGGTGCCAACCATGGCCAACCCGGTTTTTGCAACATCGGTCCAGGGGATCGCACAGGCCGCCCATGAAGATGGCCTGACCGTTCTTTTGACGTCATCGGAATATGATCCCGAACGCGAATTGGGCGCAGTTTCGACATTGCTCAATAACCGGGTGGACGGGTTGATCCTGACACTGGCCAACGCCGATGATAATCGCGTAATTGATCTTTTGATCAGCGAAAACATCCCGTTCGTGTTGCTGTTTAACCAGCCAAGCCGAACCGATGTGGCGTCCATCAGTGTCGATAACGCCAAGTCGGCCTATGACATCACGCAGGCGATGATTGCACAGGGGCATCGCAAGCTTGCGATGGTGGCCGGCCGTTTTGAAAGTTCGGACCGTTCGCGCCAGCGTTATGACGGGTTCTGTCAGGCCATTAACGACGCACACCAAAAGGACGGGGCGGCGATGGCGGCCCCGCGCCTGTGTCAGGTCGGGTTTGGCGAGACCGATCTTGAGGGCATCCTTGAAAGTTTTCTGACCGGGCCGGATGCGGTCACAGGTCTTGTCTGTTCGACTGACATGCTGGCGATTGCCGCAATCAGCGCATGCCGCACCTATGGGCTTTCGGTCCCGGGGGATGTGTCAGTTGGGGGCATTGACGGAATTGCGGTGGGTGGGCTGATCACACCGAAACTGTGTTCGGCCGTTCAACCCACCCAGAAGATGGGCCAGCAGGCGCTTGCATTCCTGCTGGGCCTGATACGGGGGCAGACAGAACCGCAAAGTTTGCTTTTGCCCCATCAACTTAGCACGGGTGAGTCGATCGGACCCGCCCGGCATCAGTCATCACCCCGATTATAGGGAGATCAAAAGTGCGTTTCAAACAACTTGTCATGGGTGTGAGCCTTGCGGTTGCCGCCACGGCGGCCCAGCCTGCCTTCGCTGATGAAGCAGCGATTTGCTATAACTGCCCGCCGGAATGGGCTGACTGGGGCGGACAGCTCAAGAATATTTCGAAAGATCTGGGCATTGATGTCCCGCAGGATAACAAAAACTCGGGCCAGACCCTGTCGCAGCTTTTGGCGGAAAAAGAAAACCCGGTCGCCGATGTCGCCTATTACGGTGTGTCGTTTGGCATCAAGGCCAATGAAGCCGGTGTTGTTCAGAACTACAAACCGACCAATTTCGATGCGATCCCGGATGGTCTGAAAGACCCGAACGGCGCGTGGTTTGCCATCCATTCCGGCGCGATTGGCCTGTTTGTCAATGTTGACGCCCTTGACGGTGCGCCGGTCCCGCAAAGCTGGAATGACCTTTTGAAGCCGGAATATGCGGGCATGGTCGGGTATCTTGACCCATCAAGCGCCTTTGTCGGCTATGCCGGTGCGGTTGCGATCAACCGTGCCATGGGTGGGTCACTTGATGACTTCACGCCGGGTATCGAGTTCTTCAAGAAGCTGAAGGAAAACGATCCGATCGTGCCGAAACAGACCGCCTATGCGCGTGTTCTGTCGGGCGAAATTCCGATCCTGCTTGATTATGATTTCAATGCCTATCGTGCGAAATACAAGGAAAGCGCGAATGTTGAATTCGTCATCCCGTCCGAGGGTACGGTTACGGTGCCGTATGTCATGAGTCTGGTTGCCAACAACCCGCATGGCGAGAACGGCAAAAAGGTTCTGGATTATGTGATGTCGGACAAAGGTCAGTCCCATTGGGCAAATGCCTTCCTGCGTCCGGTGATCCCGAGTGCAATGTCGCCAGAAGCGGCATCCAAGTTCCTGCCGGAAGCTGACTATGCCCGTTCCCAGCCGGTTGATTACGCCAAGATGGCAACCGTACAGACCGGGTTCTCTGACCGTTATCTGGCCGAGGTACGTTAAGGTGTCGATGGACCTTGATTTGAAGGAGGGGCGTTCGCGCCCTTCCTTGCTGTCATCCTTTTTAACCCCGCGCGCAGCGGCTGCAAGCCCGGCAATCCTGACGGTCTTGCTAATCCCGGGGCTTGTGATTGTTGCGGCCTTCTTTTTGATCCCGCTTGCGCGTGTTGCGGTCGAAGTCGGCAACGGGCCGGAGGGCTGGGGGACGTATCTTCTGATCCTGACCAATGCGCGCTATCTGGAAAGTCTGATCCAGACGCTTGCGATGTCGGCAGGCGTTACGATGATGGCGTTGGTCCTGTGTGCGGTTGTCGGGCTGTTTTTGGTGCGCAACAGATTTGCCGGGCGCAGCATTTTGATCGGGACATTGACCTTGCCGCTGTCCTTTCCGGGCACGGTGGTTGGCTTCATGGTGATCATGCTGGCCGGACGCCAAGGTGTGATTGGCGGGCTGACGGATGCGGCCTTTGGGTCCAAACTGGTCTTTGCCTATGATATTGCCGGGCTTTTTATCGGCTATCTGTATTTTTCTATCCCGCGCGTGATCTTGGCGGTGATGGCATCTGCCGAGAAGCTTGACCTGCAGCTTGAAGAAGCGGCGCGGTCGCTTGGTGCATCGCGGTTTCGTGTGATTTGCGACGTGATTTTACCAGGTCTCATGCCCGGCCTGATTTCATCAGGGGCCATTTGTTTTGCAACGGCGATGGGCGCGTTTGGCACGGCCTTTACGCTGGCGACCGATATCGATGTGTTGCCGATGGTGATCTATACCGAGTTTACGCGGAACGCCAATATCCCGGTGGCCGCGGCGCTCAGCATTGTTTTGGGCCTGATCACCTGGGCGTGTCTGGCTGCGGTGCGCAGCTTTACCGGTGAGGGCAAAAGCCTGCCGGTGCGTGGAGGGGCATGATATGCGACGCACAGGTGTCTTTTACGCGCAGCTTGGCCTGACCATTTTGCTGTGCCTTTTTATCGTCGTGCCGATCGTGATGTCGGCCCTTGCCGGGGTGACGGTCAATGTGTTTCAGGGATTGTCTTCGGGCCTGACGCTGCGCTGGATATTCGAGGTCTGGGACCTTTATGCATCAAGCATCTTTTTGTCATTGTGGCTGGCGATTGCCTGCCTGTTCGTGACGCTGATTGCCGGTGTGCCGTTGGCATATGTTCTGGTGCGCAAGCCCGGCCGGGCCACCCGGCTGTTTGAAGAATTGCTGACACTGCCGGTGGCGATCCCGGGGTTGGCCTTGGCGCTCGCACTTTTGATCACCTATGGCGGGGTCAGTGGATATCGATCCAGTTGGCTTTTCATCCTGACCGGGCATGTGTTGTTTACCCTGCCATTCATGGTGCGATCTGTCGCGGCCGTGATGTCGGCGATGGATATGAAAACCCTTGAAGAAGGGGCGGCAAGCCTGGGTGCCGGGTTCTGGCGGCGGTTCTTTACCGTGATCGTGCCCAATGCCAAGCCCGGCATTCTGGCCGGTGCGTTGATGGTGGTGACACTGTCGGTCGGCGAGTTCAACCTGACCTGGATGTTGCATACGCCGCTGACCAAAACGCTGCCGGTCGGGCTTGCGGATGCCTATGCCTCCATGCGCCTTGAGATCGGCAGTGCCTACACCCTGATTTTCTTTGTACTGATCATGCCGTTGCTGATTGCCATGCAAATACTGGCAAACCGGGGCAGCAAGCCCGCACGCGCGACGGCGGAGGATAAATAATGACCACTTCCCAAAAACAGGCAGGGCAGGCGCAAGACGCCGGTACTGCGATTGCGCTGACAAACTGTGCCAAGACTTTTGCCGATGGCACGCGCGCGCTGATGCCCTTTGATCTGTCGATCACGGCGGGCGAGACGCTGGTTTTGCTTGGTCCGTCAGGCTGCGGCAAAACCACGATCCTGCGCATGATTGCCGGGCTGGAGTTCCCCGATGCGGGTGGTGCAATTCATTTCGGCGACGACGATGTGACCCGACAGTCGATTGAGCAGCGTCGGGTAGGCATGGTGTTTCAATCCTATGCGCTGTTTCCCAACATGACAGTTGCGGAAAACGTGGCCTATGGCCTTAAGGTGCAAAAGGTTGGCAAGGCCGAACGCGATCAGCGCGTGCGTGAGATGCTTGAAATGATGCATATCGACATGCTGGCCAATCGCCGGGTCGATCAGCTTTCCGGTGGGCAGCGCCAGCGTGTGGCCCTTGCGCGCGCCATCGCACCGCGCCCGCGTGTTTTGCTGCTCGACGAGCCGTTGACCGCGCTTGATGCCAAACTCCGCGTGCGGTTGCGGACCGAAATCAACGCACTTTTGCGCAAGCTTGGCATCTCAGCGATTTACGTCACCCATGATCAGGAAGAAGCCATGGCACTGGGCGACCGGATTGTCGTGATGCAAAAGGGTGAAATCGCGCAGATTGGCACACCACAGGAAATCTATCGTGCGCCGAAAACCCCGTTTGTGGCCGACTTCGTCGGAGCGAGTAATTGCCTGAAAGTTGATATCGAAAACGGGCGGGCGTTCTTGGGCCGTGTTGATGTTGATGTGTCGCGCGCATGGAATGCCAACCCCGCCACAGATGGCCTGTCGGAGATCTATTTCCGGGCAGATGGGCTTATGCTGTGTGCGCCCGATGATGCGCATTTCACCGCGAGGGTAGAGGCTGTTTCCTATTTGGGGGAACGGCTGCGCGTGACGGTTTCGGGTATCGGCGAAGATGCGGTTTTGGTCGATACCGACCCGGATACAAACATGACCCCGGGCGAGACGGTGCATTGCCGGTTGGTGCCAGAACGCCTCACCGTGTTTGCCGCACGCTGACACTTGCCAATTCAACAAGAATAACAATTTCAAGATACGAGAGACTTTAAAAGCATGCTTATTGCGCAATTGACCGATTTGCATATCGGTGCCGGGCGGCGTCTGGCCTATCGCAAGGTGGATACGGCAACGGCCCTTGAACGGGCGGTAGCACGGGTGAATGCCATGGTGCCGCGCCCGGATATGGTTGTGTTTACCGGTGATATTGGTGATTTGGGAACACCCGAAGAATACGCGCTGGTGAAAGACATCCTGCGCGACCTTGACGTGCCGTTTTACATGATCCCGGGCAACCATGATCAGCGGGCGCCTCTGCGCGCAGCCTTTCCCGATGCCATGCCCATCGAAGACGGGGGTGAGTTCATCAATTATGTGATTGATGCCGGACCGGTCAGGCTGATCGCGCTTGATAGCCTTGATGAAGGCCAGTCAGAGGGTAAATTGTGTTCAGCACGACTGGATTGGTTGGAGCGCACGCTGCATGACGGTGATGACCGGCCTTGTGTCTTGTTTGTCCATCACCCGCCGGTCGCGGTCGGGATCAAGCATATGGATGATCAGCGGCTTTTGAGCGGGGCAGAGACATTTGCCCAGATCGTGCTGGCGCATAAAGACCGCATTCAGGCGATCATGTGTGGCCATCTGCACCGTCCGATCCATACACGGTGGGCAGGCGTGCCGTTGATTGTTGCGCCATCCATTGCCCATCAGGTCGCGCTGGATTTGCGCGATGATGGGCCGTCGGCCTTTGTCATGGAACCGCCAGCGATGCATTTACATCGCTGGGATGAGAAGCAGCAATGCCTTCTGACCCATCTGGCCTATGTCGACCAATATGACGGACCACATCCGTTCTTTGACGAGAATGGGAAGCTGATCGTTTAAGCGGATCAGGGAAAAGTAGGAACACAAGCCAAGGATAAACCTGATGTTTCCACGAGTTCCCTGCTCTGACGGATAGTGTGAAACACACCCCAATTAGTACATACTCATTTAAAAGTTGTGGCGCGATTGAGGTGTTTATGAAGATCTTCATTTCCTATTCCCACCGAGACGAAGGTGTTGTCGACCGTTTGATCACCCATATGGCTGCGCTGAAGCGAGAAGGTGTGGTGCAGGAGTGGTATGATCGGAAGATCACAGCAGGCAGTATTCTCGATGAGGCTATTATCGATGAATTGGAGGAAAGTGATTTAGTTCTTCTGATCGTTAGCCCTGATTTCATAGCATCGGACTACTGCTATGAGCGGGAGCTGGCAAGAGCTAGGGAAAAAGCGAAAAGCGGAGAGCTTTTGATCGTTCCTGTGATAGCGGAGCCATGCGACTGGCTTGGTTTGCTCGGGGATTTGAAAGCTATTCCAAAAGATGGCAAGCCGATTAGTGAGTGGATGAGCCAGAACACGGCACTGTTAGATGTTGTCCAAGAACTACGTCGTATCGTTGAAGCTGTTCCGCGGAGCAAAAACCGAGCTGTCGAACAACATAAAACCCCAATTCAAGGTCCGCAAAAATACAAAGTTAAAAGACAGTTCGACGAAATAGATAAAGCTGAATTTATAGAGAATTCGTTTGCAGAAATTAGATCATATTTTGAAGGTGCGTCGGCTGAGATTGAAGCTCTGGACGGGATCAAGGCTCGGTTTACCTCGGTAAGCGATAGCGAGTTTGCGTGCCGTATTGTGAATCAGAATATTGCAAATGGACGTGCATTTATTTCTGTCCGCTGTCGATCTGGGGGCGGCCATTTTTTTGGCGATATCGACTTTTCCAACTCCGAAAATGCGTCAGGTAATTCGAGCAATGGAGGCTTCAGCGTGCAAGCTGATGACTACTCTTTAGCTTGGGTTGGACGCATGAGCTTTTCAGCGTCAGAACGAACGATGTCGACCAAAGAGGTAGCTGAGGTTCTGTGGAAGGATTTTGTTGCTCAAGCGGGGATACATCATGACTGAGGTTGTTCGTTTTAGATGTAATAACTGTGGTCACCGCTTTGAAGAGCAGGTGCTTTCTGAAGAAGAGGTGGAAGAGGCAAAGCGCAGACGAGAGCCAACGTCGTCTGTTCACTGCCCAAAGTGCCACCGGACAGATGTAAGACACGGGTGGGATTAGAGTTATTTTCCAACCCCGACCTTGATGGCGAGTTTGCGAAGCGGACCGATGCGGTTAATCGCGGTGAGGCCGGCATAGCGCAGGTCGCGCAGTGTTTTGGGTTCGAACATCGACGCACGGTTGAGCAGATCAATGCCGCCGACCCGCATGACGGTTTTGGGCAACTGGCGACGTTCGTAGGATTTCAGAAGCGGGGTTGCCCCGATGTCCTCGCCGTGCAGTTTGGCCTTGGCCATCAGTTCGGCCAGGGTTTCGATGTCATGCAGGCTCATATTTAACCCTTGCGCGCCAATTGGCGGCACGACATGGGCGGATTCCGCGATCAATGCAAGGCGGGCGGCAATCAGGCGCGAGGGCACTTGCGAGATCATTGGCCAGACGGCGCGCGGGCTTGCGACGGTCAGCAGGCCAAACAGGTTCATGGTGTCGTGGGTGATCTCGGCTGACAGGGCCTCGTCACTCATGGCATTCAGTTCATCGGCGCGGGCTGCCGGGACCATCCAGACGACCGACGAGCAGGGCTTGCCATCAAAGTCGGGCATGGGGACCAGGGTCAGCGGACCGCCGGTGCGGTGAATTTCGGTCGAAATGTTGTCATGCGGTTTGTTGTGGGTGACGACAAACACCAGCGCACTTTGATCATAGGCCCAGCGTTTGTGTTTGATCCCGGCCATGTCGCGCAGCGATGAGTTCCGGCCATCAGCGGCAATGACGACTTTGGCGCGTACGGTCTGGCCATCCGAAAGCGTTACTTCGCCAAAGCGCGAGGTGCCTTTGAACGCGGTCACGGTGGTGGAAAAGCGGAAATCGACATTGTCCAGTTCGGCCAGGCGCGCCATCAGGGCGACACGGGCGGCCTTGTTTGAGACATTCCAGCCAAAGAAGCCGTTTTTGGTTTCAGCACCATCAAAGTCGGCGGTTTCGCGCGGGGTGCGTTCGGTGCCACCGGCATCAACAATCCGCATGACGCGCAGTTCCGCCCCGGTCGGTTTGATAGCTTCCCAGACGCCAGCTTTTCTAAGCGTCTCGATGCCCGGCTCAAGGAAGGCGGTGGTGCGCAAATCCGTACCTTCGCCGATGTCAGAGGGGGCCGGGTCGACAATCACGATCTGATGGCCATCGGCGGCAAAACGCGCTGCGGCACTCATTCCGGCGATCCCGCCGCCTGCAATCAGAATATCGGTTTCGATCATGACTGTTTATCCCATTCTCTGGCCGGATATTGCGCGCACATCTGTGCGACCGTGACCGGCAAATCGTTGCGGGCAATGTGCCCTGTTGGGTCACTATACGCAACGATTTTGCCATCCGTTTTGATCCAGATTACGGCAAGGCGACTTTGGTGGGGGGCGATAAGGCGGGCGCGGGGATTGCCCCATAAGGAAAATTGGGCCATTTTGGGAGTGCCTTCCGCCACCACCCCTGACAACAAGGATTCCGCACATGCTCGCCTGGGTATATCTGTTTATTGCGATCAGTCTTGAAGTGATCGGGACGATATCGCTTAAATTCTCGGATGGATTTACCGATTGGCGTTTTACGGTATTAAGCCTTGGCGTATATGGGCTGAGCTTCTGGTTTTTGTCGATGACGCTGCGCATCATTCCGGTCGGAACCGCCTATGCGGTGTGGGCCGGGCTTGGCACGGCATCGGTCGCACTGATTGGCTGGTTGTTCCTGAAGGAACCGATGACCGCAGTTAAGGCGGTATTGTTGCTGATGATCATTGGCGGGGTGGTCGGGCTCAAGACCATCAGCACGGAAAGTTAATATCGTTAACTTTTGGCAGTCATTGCAGCAGCACACGCCCTGATGTCCTGTTCGATATCAAGGTGTTTCGGGGCCCAGCCCAGTTCACGCATGGCCTTCGTACTGCTGAGATGTTGATGGTGGCCAAGCCCCTCTGCCCAATTCCCAAGACGGGTCGTCGCGGTTTGTTTGCTGATGGTTTCAAACTGGCAGTCATCAATGGCGAAGTGGCTCGCGATCAGCTTGGCAATGGCGTCATTTGAAACACCGTTGATCGCAACCCCGATATAGCTGGAACCAGGTTTGGCATTGGTCAGTGCACGGTAATAAAGATCGGCCAGATCATCGGTGTGGACCATCGGTTGATCAATATGGTCGCCGCCGACAATGGTAATCACCTTATTGCTTTGGGCGGATGTGATGGCGCGTTCAAACAGGCCGGTATGCCCAAGGCGGCCGGTAGCATAGACACATCCCGGATGAATGATGATGCCATGCAGTTTTTCATCGCCAAGAATGCGGTTTAGCCCGGCAATCATCCAGTCAAATTCCGGCAAAGAGGCAAAGGGCAGTGTTTCGTCACCGATCTGTCCCGGTTTGGTTTGCGGGTAGCTCCAAACGCCACCGGTATAGAGGAAACGCACTATGCCTGGCATGCGATGAAGGGCCGGGATCAAGTGATCGAGCAGATTGGCATCGATGCGCGGCATCTGATCGGAAAAATCACAGGCCGTGTGAATGACAGCATCAACATCGGGCAGGTCGCTGACCCAGGCGGTCGGGTTGGTGATATCGCCCCGGATTGGCGTTGCGCCGAGGTCGGCCAGCATTTTGTGGCTGGCGTGTGATCGGGCAAGTGCCAGGACATCGTGTTGATGATGGATCAGTTTTTCAACGATGGCCGATCCGATCAGGCCGGTACCGCCAGTGACAAAGATGCGCATTCTATTTCCCGATATGGAAGTGATGCGATCCTTGTCCGACCTCAACCGGGGTTGAGGTCAAGAACGTTTTTATAGCCACATCGGAATGATGGAGGCGATCAAGAGCACACCCAGCGTCACATTGACCGTGCGCCACTGCCAATCCGATGTCAGTAACAGCGACAGGCTTAGGCCCAATGCGCACCAAAGCGCCATCGACAAAAAACCGGAAAAGGCAAAGGCACTGCCCAGAATAATCGCCAGTTCGGTCGGGTCCTGTGCGATGGCAGAAAAGGATGCCGCCGCGCCGATGGTCACAGCCCAGCCCTTGGGGTTCAGCCACAGCAGGCCAAAGGCGCCGAGAAACGGGATGGGTTTGCTGTCTGTCGGGGTGTCCTGATCAAGGTTGCGCGCAATCGTCGAGGTTGGTGGTGGCGGGGCCATGGCGATCTTGACGGCCAGCCACACCAGATAGCTGGTGCCAATCAGTTTGGTGATGAGCTCAATCGCCGGAAAGGCGCGCAGCAAATTTGCCAGCCCAAGCGCGCCGGCGGCTGCCAGTGTCAGCATGCCGATTGAAATGCCCATGATGAACGGCACGGAACGGCGAAAGCCGAACTGCGCACCCGATGCGGTGGCAAGCGTCGTGGCCCCGCCGGGCGACAGGGCCGCAGCCAGGGTAAAGGATAAAACGGGCAGCAGTGTTTCGATCATTCTATCGTCCTGTGGTGGCGCGTTGCCCGGGCGGCAGGGGACATCAGAAAACAATTCTTTGCATCAGAAAAGCGAATGTTCATTATGGACGGCATTACGTTTGTTAATGCTGTTGATCATGTTGTGGCCGGATCGGTGGGGATATCATGCGAAACCTTGATGTGGCTGTGTTGCGCGCCTTTGTGACCGTGGCGGAAACCGGCAGCATGACCGGTGCGGCAGAGGTGCTTAACCTGACGCAAGGGGCGGTCAGCCAGCAGATCAAGCGGCTTGAAACCGCATTCGGCTGCGGCTTGTTTGAACGCGCGCGCAAGGGATTGCGCCTGACCCAAAATGGGGAGCAATTGCTGCGCAAGGCGCAAAGGATGCTTTTGCTCAATGACGAGATATGGCAGGAAATGACCGGGGCGGGGCATGTCGGCAAGCTTACCGTTGGTATCCCTTATGATCTTGTCGGTACGTTTATGCGCACGCCGCTTCGCAAATTTTGCGACCACTATCCGGGGATCGAGCTTTCGCTGCGGTGTCACAGCTCCCAGGAATTGAGGAGCATGGTCAATAGTGGCGAGATTGATATTGCCCTGGTTGAGGAGCCGGTCGGGCAGATGACGGGTGATTTCCTTAAAATTGCACCGCTGGTGTGGGTCGGGGCAAAATCGGGCAAGGCCCAGACAAAACGCCCGCTGCCGGTGTCGCTGGTTAGTCGTGAATGTGCGTTTCGACCAGCGGTGATTGATGCGCTTGATCAGGCGGGGATTGCCTGGCGCAGCGTATTTGAAAGCGGCAATATCGAAGCA
>NZ_DCAO01000077.1 GCF_002311515.1 Thalassospira sp. UBA1131 | reverse complement strand
GATCTCGGTGCGACATCCGTTGAAGGCGGGGTTCAGCTTAAACGCGCCCATGACCCGCGCGGCAGCAATGATGTGCCGACCAGTACCACAGAGCCCGTTATTTACCGTGATGTCAGCGCCCAGATTGGCGGCCGCCATATCACCAACGGCCTGCATTACGAATCACAGTTTGCACTTCGCCGTCTTGATTTTGACGACAGCACCGCGCGCAACGGATCGATCATCCGCAATGATGATCGTGATCGCCTTGAACTGCGCGAGACGCTCCGCATTCTGTGGCCGCTTGATCTTGGGCGTGAGGCTTACGGCGAAGTCACGTTTAACCAGCGACAATATGACCGCACCCCCGATGATGGTGGACGCATCCGCGATTCTGCGGGGTATCAGATGCTGGGCGGCATTCGCCTTGATCTGACCGATCTGATCACGGCCGATCTGGCGGCGGGCTGGATGAACCAGACCTATGCCGACCCGGCCTTTGGCGATATCGGGGATTATACCTTGCGCGGCGATTTCGACTGGTCGGTCACCCGCCTGACCAATATCGCGTTCAATGCCGCGCGCACTGTGCGCGAAACGACCCAGACCGGCGCCAGTGGCATTCTGGCCTTTGAGGCAGGAGCAGGTATTTCCCATGAACTGCGCCGGCGTCTGACCGTTTCACTCAGTGCGGACTACAGCGCAGAAACCTTCCAACAGACCGCGCGGCGTGACAACACCAGTCGGTTCGGGGTTGGCCTTGGCTATGAACTTAATCGCCTTGCCCGGATCGAGGGCGGCCTCGCCTACGACCAACGAAACTCAAACAGCGCGGGTGAGGACTATGAACGCCTGCAAAGCCACATCCGCCTCAAGCTGGAGATGTAAATGACCACACCAAAGCCACGCTTGTTCAATGGCTTGCGCACGGCCCTGATCACGCTGCTCGTATTGATCGCAATGACGATGACGACAAAGGCCCAGACCATCTATGTCATGGATAGTGGCGATACGGTGCGGGTCACGGTGTTTGGCGAACCGGACCTGTCAGGCGAATTCAAGGTCGATGCGATGGGCAGGCTCAACCTTGCGCTGATCGGGCCGGTAAGCGTGCGCAACCTCACCACAGATCAGGCGCGCCAGAAAATCCATAACGCCTATCTGGATGGCTATTTGCGTCATCCCGATATTGCGGTTGAAATCATCGCCTTTCGCCCGTTTTTCATCATGGGGGAAGTCAATCAGCCAGGATCCTATGATTATGTGCCCGGCATGAATGTGCTCAATGCCATCGCAGTCGGCGGCGGGCTGACCTATCGCGGGGATGAGGACGACATCGAAATCCTGCGGGGTCATGATGCTTCGCGCGTCGTCATCCCGGCAACGCTCGCCACCATCGTCATGCCAGGCGACATCGTACGCGTGGCCGAGAGGTACTTCTAAGTCACTGCAAAATGGCGGATTTCCAGTACAATCCACTGCGCATTTTTGATCAGAACGCAGGGGTTTTAGAACTGCTCCACATATCGTCGGATTTTCCGCTGTTTTCTGGATCAACCGTCTTTACCTGCGCCCGTTTTCCATGATGAAATCGCGCTCACGCCATCACCAGATGGCAAACAGATAAAAACCAAAACGATCTTGCCCCACGCAACGGAGTTCACGAAACATGTCCGGGAAAACAGAAACGCGCCATGGCGGACGCATTCTGGTCGATCAACTGGCCCTGCACGGGGCTGAACGCGTCTTTCTTGTCCCGGGCGAAAGCTACCTCGCCGTGCTTGATGGCCTTGTCGATCATCCCGACATCGATCCGATCATCTGCCGTCAGGAAGGCGGGGCCGCCATCATGGCTGAGGCCTATGGCAAGCTGACCAATAAACCCGGCATCTGTATGGTCACCCGTGGTCCCGGTGCCACCAACGCATCGGCCGGCGTGCATGTCGCCCATCAGGACAGCACACCGATGATCCTTCTGGTCGGACAAATCGGGCGTGACATGGTCGATCGCGAAGCGTTTCAGGAAGTCGATTACCGCAAAATGTTCGAACCGCTTGCCAAGTGGGTCGGGCAGATTGATGATATTAACCGCATCCCGGAATATATCAGCCACGCCTATCACATCGCGACATCCGGTCGCCCCGGCCCGGTGGTTTTGGCGCTTCCCGAAGACATGCTGTCTTCAAGCACGGATGTTGCCGATGCCAAACCCTACGTCCCGGTTGAGGCCAAAACAGCGCCTGAAGATGTCTCTCGCTTCCGTGACGCTCTTGCGAAATCCGCAAAGCCGGTCATGATCGTTGGTGGGGGTGGCTGGACCCGCGAAGCGACTGAAAACCTTAAATCGTTTGCAGTTCGTAACAATGTGCCGATTGCGACAAGCTTCCGCTGTCAGGACTATATCCCCAACACGCACAGCCACTTCATTGGTGATGTCGGGATCGGCATCAACCCGAAGCTGGCCGAGCTCATCAAGGACAGTGATCTTGTGATCCTTGTCGGATCGCGCATGGGGGAAATGACCAGCAGCGGCTATAGCCTGCTTGATATCCCCTGCCCGAAACAGAAACTGGTCCATGTTTACAGCGGCCCGGATGAATTGGGCCGGGTCTACCGCCCGGATGTCGCAATCAATGCGTCCCAGCGATCCTTCCTGCGCGCCATCGCCATGATGGAGCCGGTGGATGGATCGGCCCGCGATGACATGATCGAAACCGCACACGCCAACTACATCGCCTTTTCCACCCCGGTTGAAACCCCGGGCGATGTCAAAATGGCGCATGTGGTGGCGGAATTGCGTGAAAAACTGCCTGACAATGCGATTGTCACCAATGGGGCGGGCAACTATGCCGCCTTTTTGCATCGCTTCTTCCGCTATCGGGAATACCGCACCGAACTGGCCCCGACATCGGGCTCGATGGGGTATGGGCTTCCGGCGTCGGTCTCAGCCAAGCTTGCCCACCCGGACCGCCCGGTCGTCTGCCTTGCCGGTGACGGATGCTTTTTGATGCACGGGCAGGAATTTGCCACCGCCGTGCAATATGGCGCGAATATCATCACGCTTGTGGTCAATAACGGTATGTTTGGCACCATCCGCATGCATCAGGAACGCAACTATCCCGGCCGTGTGTCTGGCACCGAACTGCGCAACCCGGATTTCGCCGCCTACGCCAAGGCCTTTGGCGGATACGGTGAAACCGTCACCAAGACCGCGGATTTCGGCCCGGCCTTCGACCGCGCTGTCGCCTCAGGCAAACCGGCCATCCTTGAAATCCAGGTGGACCCACAGGCGCTTACCCCGATCAAAACCCTTGATCAGATCCGTGCGGGCACCTAAGTCGACTTAATTGTTTCGAAAATGCAATAATCGGGATCAGCGTCTGGGAATGCTGATCTCGCCGCTTTCAAGGCCAGCTTTCAGCGCATCGACCGCAACGGCCAATTTCTCATCAACGACATGCAGGTAAGCCGTCCAGTCCGACAGCTTGGAAAGCTCCTCCTTGCCATCGGAAATGCCGCGCAGACCAATCAGCGGCACGCCAAACTTATGGCACGCACGCAAGATGGCAAAGCTTTCCATATCGACCATGTCGGCATCAATCACGTCATAGGCCGCACCCGACACCACATTGGCCCCAGTCGATAAACGGGCTTCGGGGATACCGGGAATGCGTAACGCCATCTCGATTTCGGCGGGCAGATCGACAAACGGCGTGCAGCCCTTCTCAAAGCCCAGAACCGATGCATCCATATCGCGATATGACACCGAAACCGCCTGATAAACCTCGGCCTGCTCAAGCGTACGCGATCCGGCTGATCCTAATGTCACGACAAGATCGGGCAAATCATCCGACAGCTTCAATTCGGTCAGTGCCGCAGTCAGATTGATCGCAGCCTCCACCGGCCCAACCCCGATCATCAAGGGCGTAAACCGCTCCTTGAGGTGATCGCCATATTCCGCCGGTGCCGCCATTGCGAACAACACGTTATGGCCTGCGACATCATGAAGGTATCCGCGCATCTTTGACTTTCCGCATTCTTGA
>NZ_DCAO01000007.1:20748-27336 GCF_002311515.1 Thalassospira sp. UBA1131 | reverse complement strand
CGATCAAGATCAGCGCGAAGATCGTAACTGGCGGTATTTAACCCGCCTTCAGGGTAGAATTCATCAGATATGGATGAATCCTTCATTCAAAATCCAGTTCCGCGTAATGACTTGATGGCGGGAAACTTGCCTGCCGATCCGCCAGAATATCGCGCATGGCAGGGCGGCTTTTGATCCGCATGTACCAGTCCTTGGCGCGTGGATGTTTCGACCAGTTGATGTCGCCCATATAGTCGATCACGGATACCTGTGCGGCAGCCGCCAGATCGGCCATGGTCAGATGATCACCGGCCAGCCAGTTCCGACGTTCGAACAACCAGCCGATATAATCCATGTGGTAGGCGCCATTGGTGCGTCCAGCGCGCAGGACCTTGGTATCGGGGGTGCCGGTCGAGAAGAAGCGTTTCAGCAGCTTCTCGCCGAGCAGATGGTCAGTGACCTCGCGATTGAATTTGCCATCAAACCACGCGACAAGACGGCGGATTTCGGCGCGTTCCTTGGGGTCGGATCCAAACAGTTTCGGCTCGTCCTCGTAGACCTCGTCGAGATACTCGCAGATGACGCTGGAATCACACAGCACCGTCCCGTCTTCTTCCCTAAGCACGGGCACTTCACCGGCCGGATTAAGCAGCAGGAAATCGTCACGCCGTTCCCATACCGGTTCGGCCGTGAGTTCGAAATCAAGCTTTTTCTCGGCCAGGACCAGACGAACCTTGCGCGAAAAAGGTGAAAGCCAAAAATGATATAACTGACGCATGAGCGTGAAGATACCCGACCAAGATGAACGTTTCGCAAAGACCCGGCATGGGGCGCAAACATTCCATAAACCGCAACGAAGCCGGTTCGTTTCCAACCCGGAACTGCAAGATATCTCAAACCATGCAACGCGCGCGAAGTAAAGACCTTCAAGCAGCCAGAACTGCAATTTTGCTATCCGTAACGCTCATGCCTGACAGAAAGCTTAAACACGCCGCGTCACGCCCGGCTTTTTGCCAGTTCCAGCATGCCATCCAGATCAAGGCAGGCTTCAAGATGATCGGCCAGCTCATCAAGGGCGGCATCAATACTGGCCTCAAAATGCGTAATGCTGTGTGCCTCGCCGGACCGCAATCCCGCCAGAAAGGCATGACGGAAATCATCGCTGGCAAACAGGCCATGCAAATAGCACCCCAGAACCCGTCCATCACCACTGATCGCGCCATCAGAAACACCATTCAGATCAAGCCAGCTTCGCGCCCGATCCGGGCCATCGGTCCGGCCCATATGGATTTCATAGCCATCCACGGCAATTCCGGCGACAAACCCGGCATGCCCGCCAACCGTAAGTCCCGTTGTTTTGCGCAGCGTCTTGTCGCCCGCCATGACGGTTTCAATATCAAGCAAACCAAGGCCAGCCTCGCTTCCCGGCGCACCTTCAACCCCGTCCGGGTCATGAACCATGTGGCCCAGCATCTGATATCCGCCACAAATACCGATCACATGACCACCCCGCCGATGATGGGCCAGAATATCGATGTCCCAGCCTTGCTCCTTGAGGAACCGAAGGTCGGCCATGGTCGATTTCGAGCCCGGCAACAGCACAAGGTCACAATCGCCCGGGATCACTTGCCCCGGCTTGATCACCAGCAATTCAACATCATCCTCGGCCGCCAGCGGATCAAGATCATCAAAATTGGCAATGCGCGGCAGATGCGGCACAGCAATACGCAGAACTGCGCCCGCGTCCTCCGTGGCCTTGCGGTGATATTTCCCGGCCTTTTCCAACGCCACGCCATCTTCGGCAGGCAGCTTATAGGCCCCCGGCCAATACGTTGCGATACCGTAACTTTCAAGGCCACAGGTGTCGTGAATGATGCCAGTCGCCGGTTCAAACAGCGACACATCGCCACGAAACTTGTTGATCACATAGCCCTTGAGCCAGCGACGATCACCCTCGGACAACAGCGCATGCGTGCCAACGATCGAGGCAATCACCCCACCACGGTCAATGTCGCCCACCAGAAGGACGGGAACCTGAACGGCCTCGGCAAAACCCATATTGGCAATGTCCGATGCCCGCAGATTAACCTCGGCAGGCGATCCGGCCCCTTCGATTAGGACAAGGTCGGCCCCCCTTGCCATGATCTCGAAGCTTTCAACCACCTTGGGCAGAAGATCGCGTTTGAGGCGATTATAATCGCGTGCCTTGGCGCTGGTCCGGACCTTGCCCTGCACCACGACCTGCGCACCGATATCACTTTGCGGTTTCAGCAAAACCGGGTTCATATGAACTGTGGTCGCAACACCCGCCGCACGCGCCTGAAGCGCCTGTGCCCGGCCAATTTCGCCGCCATCATCGGTAACGGCGGCATTGTTGGACATGTTTTGCGGTTTGAACGGGCGCACGCGAAGGCCACGTCTGGCATAGGCCCGGCACAATCCGGCCACCAGCAAGGATTTCCCGACATCGGAACCGGTACCTTGCAACATCAGGGCGGGGACAGATTGCGCACTCATTCCGGTTTCAAAACTTTCTTGTAAGCGGCCAGCTAAAGGATCAAGGCCGGATCAGAATTCGACACCGATCTGGGCCTTGATGCCCTGTTCGCGGAACGGGTGTTTGATCATGGTCATTTCCGTAACCAGATCGGCCGCCTCGATCAAGGTATCCGGGGCATTGCGCCCGGTCAGCACGATATGCTGATCAGGCAGTTTGTTTGCGAGTGCTTCAAGCACATCCTCAAGCGGCAGGAAATCATAACGCAGGACGATATTGATCTCGTCGAGGATCACCATCGAATAGCTTGGATCGCGCAACATCTCCAAGGCCTTGTTCCAGGCTTCACGGGCCAGCGCGACATCCTGTGCCCGGTTCTGGGTTTCCCAGGTAAAGCCCGCCCCCATGGCATGGAATTCACAAAGATCGGGGAATTTTTTCAGAAGCTTGGCCTCGCCGGTTTCCCAGCCCCCCTTGATGAACTGGACAACGCCGACTTTCATATCATGACCAACACAGCGCATCGCCATGCCAAAGGCCGAGGATGACTTGCCCTTGCCCTTGCCGGTATGGACAATGATCAGGCCCTTTTTATCGATCTTCTGGGCCATCATCTTGTCGCGCGCGGCCTTGATTTTCTTCATTTTTTCATCATGGCGCGCATTGATATCGACGTCTGGCTGGCTTTTGTCGGTCATTGTTTCTTCCCTTTGAAATGCCGGCCCAGAATGCGGCGAAAGTCCTACCGGGATCAAGGGCAGTTTTGCGGAGTTTGATCAAGATCCAAGTGGGCGATCACACCCTGAAATCCGTGCTGCTTCGCCGCCGGGCAAAAGGCGTTGGCATCGGCCCCTTCATCAAGATATTCGACGGCGAAAACCGGCTTATCTTGAGAGACATAAATATCAAACTCATGCATGAAGCCAAGTCGATGGGCCGATTCCAACAGGGCGAAATCCATCTGATCAACAAGATCGGGCACAAGATCGGCAACATTTTTCTGCCCGATGGCAAGACCGCGCGTATGGGCCTCAGTGATCAGCCAATTCACATAGCGCAGCTGATCGGCGCGCGTGATGTCAAAACCGGTTGGCTTACTGCTTTGGTCGGCTTCAAAGGCATCAATGTTATCAGGCTCAACCGCCAGAAACCCCTTGTCACGGCAAAGATCAAGACGGGCCCTGATCACATTGGCAAAAAGCTCAAACCGGCGGACATCAAGCCAGTTTTCGCCATCCCAACCCCAATAGGGCGCGCCGATCACATCTTGCGGAAACGCCTTCGCGTCATCCCGCCAATCTTCGACAGCCCCGACATTGATATAACAAATCGGATACTGGCCGGCAGCGCGCCAAGCCGCGACCTGATCGGTGGACGTATCAAAAAGATCGGCGCCGACAACGCGGAAGGCGTTATTGACATCAAGCGTGCCTTGAAGCTGCCAGTGAAACGGGCCGCTTAGAACGGATGTCCATACTTTTTTGGTATCCGCCTGTGCGGTTTGCCCATGCGATAGCAGACCGAGGAGGATGCCTATCCACAGACAAAAGGATTTCGAAATCAAGTTCTTCACGCGATGTATCTGCCCTGAAGTGTTGGGCAGTGAGTTTGCCCGCGCAAGCAAACCAAGACAATCCCGTAAACAAAAAGCGCGATCCCAAAGACCGCGCCTTTTACTCTGCTTGATCAATTAGGTTTTACCAATTGGCGCCTTGGCCTGTCGTCAGGCCAAGGTCACTGGTCACCAGATCCGCCCATTTATCGGGTTCGCGCATGTCAATATTGCGCAGTTCGGGTCGGCGCATCCGAGCCTTGTTAAACAATTGCAGGCGATCACCGGGCGACATGCGGCGCAGGCGGTCCAAGGCCTTGCGCACGGCCTCGTTGCGCGCGCCGGCCGGGCTTTGGAAGCTTTTCTCGACCACCTCAAGGCGTTTTTCCAGCCAGTCACGGCTGATCGCGACCTGTTCAATCAGGGTTTTGAATTCACGCACCACCGGGAAGTGATCCAGACGCAGATGGGCAACTGCAACAGCCGTGCGCCAAACCTGACGTTCGACCCCTTGCAGGTAGCGCCAGTAAATCTTCACCTTGGCATTGATTTCAAACTTGGTTTGGTCCGGACCCGGAAGGTGATGAGCAAGCTCTGTCATGCCGGCATGGAATTCATCAAACGTTACCGGCCGATGCACGCCGTTGAAACGTTCACGAACATCCAGAACTGCGCGAATGGCACCGCGCGCCGGGCGATAGCGCCCGTTGCCGTGCAAATCTGCACGCAACCATTCTGGCATGTCGAAATCAGAAAGCAGGGAGTTGACGATATCTGCATGCCTGTCATGGGCAGGCATTGGAGTTTGCAGATAATCTGGCAAACGAACGTTGGTCTTGATATCCATCGCGGCCTCCGATCTGTTCAATCAACCTGCTTCCCATGCAGGCGATCCGATAGGGGTGCCCCGTCCCTCACAACTTATTAACAGTTGGTTAATTGAGATATGGTGCGAAAACGTAACGTTTCAACTGCCCGGTTTGTTCCGACGGTAAAATTCCCGTGATTCCAATAACAAGCAACAGTTGACGCGTTAGCGTCCCAGATCGACGGAAACACTGTTGCGACGCGGCTGCCAAAGGCCGCGCTCGATCGCCTCATTCAGGCGGTCCTTGATGTCTTGCAACGCATCGGGATTGTGATCGGCGATAAATTCGCGCACCTCGGCATCGCCGAGATAGGCATCATAGACCAGATCGAAGTGATGATCGGCAACGCAGCGCGCGGTCGCGGCGAAAGCAAACAGATAATCGACTGTTGCCGCCATTTCGAACGCGCCCTTGTAGCCATGGCGCATCACACCCTTGATCCATTTGGGGTTCACGACACGCGCCCGAACGACACGGGCAATTTCCTCCTCCAGGGTGCGGATTTTCGGGCTTTCCGGGCGGGAATGATCACTGTGATAAACTGTGGGCTGTTTGCCGGACAGACTGCGCACAGCAGATGTCATTCCGCCTTCGAACTGATAATAGTCATCGGAATCCAGCAAATCATGTTCACGGTTGTCCTGATTGTGGACAATCGCATCGACCTTGGCGAGGCGGGTTTCAAACAGATCGCGTGCCGCCGTGCCCTCGGCGCCATTGCCATAAGCATAACTGCCCCAGGCAAGGTAGGCATCAGCAAGATCGCCTTCGTCTTCCCAGAGTTTTTCGTCAATCATCGCCTGCAAACCGGCCCCATAGGCCCCCGGCTTGGAGCCAAACACCCGGAAACCGGCTTGTCTGGCCGCCTGATCCGCATCCATTCCCTTAGCGCGAAGTTTCTCGGTTTCGGCCCTGATCCGCACGGCAATCGGATTGAGATCATCTGGCTCATCGGTTTGCCCGGCCACCGCCCTTACCGCACTGTCAAACAGGTCAATCAGACCGGGAAAGGCATCGCGGAAGAAGCCAGAAATACGCAGGGTGACATCAACACGCGGTCGGCCCAGAACCGATGCCGGCATAATCTCAAAGCCAGTCACCCGGCGTGACGCACTATCCCAGGTCGGGCGCACCCCCATCAGGGCCAATGCCTGTGCGATATCATCACCGCCGGTGCGCATGTTGCTGGTTCCCCAGACAGAGAGACCAAGGGCACTTGGCCATTCGCCGTGATCCTGCACATGGCGTTCCAGCAATAGCTCGGCCGACTTCCACCCCAACTGCCAGGCGGCTGGGGTCGGCACGGTACGGGTATCAACCGAATAGAAATTACGCCCGGTCGGCAAAACATCCGGGCGCCCGCGGGTCGGGGCACCGGAAGGGCCAGGTTCGACGAACTTACCAGCAAGACCACGCAGAAGGCCCTCGATCTCAGCCGGGCCGCACCCAACAACGGCAGGACGAATGTTCGTTTCGATATCAGAAATAACATCACAGACGGCCGACCACGCCGGATCGGCCTTCACTTTTCCCCTGACCAGATCACGTGCCAAAAACTCGATCCGTTCCACGGTATCGCCGGTGGTGCGCCATGGCCCGATATCTTCACCGTCATAATGCGCGAGAATTTCGGGCTTGGCCCCCGGCCAGAATTCGGCAAAGGCACAATCAAGCGGATCAAACGCCGGATC
>NZ_DCAO01000007.1:2258-20425 GCF_002311515.1 Thalassospira sp. UBA1131 | reverse complement strand
CCCGGATCATTGACGATGAAGGGATAGAAATGCGGGGTCGGGCCAAAGACCGCCTCCGGGAAGCAATCCTCGGACAGGGCCAGTGACTTGCCCGGCAGCCATTCCATATTGCCGTGCTTGCCAAAATGAATGATGGCATCGACGCCAAACACATGACGCAGCCAGATATAAAAGGCGAAATAGTTGTGCGGCGGCACCAGATCGGGCGAGTGATAGCTTTCAAGCGGATCAATGTTATAGCCGCGCGCAGGCTGCAACCCGACCACCACATTGCCAAGCGGCAGGATCGATAGCGCAAAGGCATCCTGACCCGCCAGATAGAACGGATCGTTTTTCGGTTCACCCCAGGCCTCAGTTACCTGATCCCGGATGGTTTGCGGCAAGACATCAAACGCCTTTTGATAGTCCGCACGCGGCAAAGTCACGCGGATATCGCGGGTCGCAAGCGATTTGAAATCGTTGGTCGGCCCGGCCTTGATCGCAGCAATCAGCGCATCGCCATCTGTTGGCAGATCACTGACCCGGTATCCTTCGCCCTGCATGGCGCGGAGTGTTTCGATCATGCCGGCTGGCGTATCAAGCCCGACCCCGTTGCCAAGACGCGCATCTTTGTTGGGATAGTTCGCCATAACCATCGCCACCTTGCGCGCGCTGGTGTCAGTTCTGCGCAAGCGTACCCAGTTGGCGGCAAGTTCGGCGGTAAAGGCCACGCGATCGCGCACGGGGATGTATTTCACCAAATCAATCTGGGTCAGGTCATCCTTGCCTGCGGATCCCTTGAACGATACCGCGCGTGAAAGGATACGGCCATCAACCTCGGGAAGCGCCACATTCATCGCAATATCGCGCGCGGCCAGACCATTCACGCCCTCACGCCAGGCTTCTTCGCCACCACCCGACAGCACCACCTGAAAGACCGGGGCATCGACCGCGTCAAACGGACCATTTTTTCGTTCTGATCCCGGAACAGATATCGCAAAGCCGGTGGTATTCAAGATCAAATCTGCGCTGGTTTCTGCCAACCAGTCCTCGACCAATGCCGCAGCCAATGGATCCTTGAGACTTGCAACAAAAATCGGCAATGGATTCAGGCCATTGGTAACCAGTTCCTCAACCAGCGCGTCAACAACATCCAGATTGGCGGCCTGTACCAGTGAACGATAGAAGATGATTGGTGTAACCGGTTGATTTTCAATCCAGTTAACCCGGATATCATCAAGGCTTGCCTGCGCCTTGCCGGGCCAATAGCCCCCGGCCTTGACCAGCGGGGCTGCCGGTGACCAGTTCCAGTTAACACTTGAATTTAATTTTTCGTATATAAGGCGAAGTAAATTCTCGGAATTTTGCGGTCCGCCTTCGATCAGGTAGCGCCAGATATTCTGATATTCGCGCCCCTTGACGGTCGAGAGCGTCAGAAGCTCCGCATCGGGTTGATCATCACCAGGTAACAGGACCAATGGAATGTCCTTGGCACGTGCAAGTGCAACCAACTGTTCAATGCCATAATCCCAATAACCGCGCCCGCCCAGAATGCGCGCAATGATGAATTTGGCGTCGGAAAGTACGTCGTCGATATAAAGATCGACCGACATGTTGTGGCCAAGCTGCAGCAAACTTGCCAGACGCAGTGACGGGGTTTCGTCGCCAAATGCATCGACCAGACGCCCTTGCGCGCCGGCAAGACAGGCCAGCTCAGACTCGGCCGCAGACAGGATCACCACATCGCCGGGTTGCTGTCCAAGGTCGACGGCCTCACTGCCGTCAGTGACCATTCCGGGCTGGGCTGCCAATAGATGCATCTCGGGATCCGTATCCTTGTGCGTTTGGTCTTCAAACAGGCTGAAACCGGACGATTTTTAGCATCCGGTTTCAGGTGGCTTGATCAGATTAACTTGGATCAGGCGGCCTTGATGGCGGCCTCGATCGCAGCGCGATCCAGACCATGCAGGCCAATCACCACCAATTCCGAGCGGCGGGTTTCGCCATCGGCCCACGGACGGTCGAAATAGCGCTGGAAGCGCTCACCAACCCCCTGAACCACATGGCGCATCGGTTTGCCCGGCACATCCAGGAAACCCTTGATGCGCAGCACGTCAAACTGACGCACGACATCAATCAGGCGCTTTTCAAGGTTGACCGGATCACTGATCGCGTCAAGCGATACGACAAAGCTATCGAAATCATCATGGTCATGTTCGTGACCATCGTCATGATGGCTTGGGCGACTATCAAGGTCATCCTCGGCTGCTGCCCCCAGACCAAGCAGGATGGCATTTTCAACCCGAGAATGTTCGGTCGCGATAATCTTGACCGACGGCTTTTTCAGCTCCGCGCGGATATCGGCTTCGACCTTGCTGCGTTCGGCATCGGTCAAAAGGTCGGTCTTGTTGAGAACCACCATGTCGGCACAGTGGAGCTGTTCTTCGAACAGTTCTTCAAGCGGGCTTTCATGATCAAGATTTTCGTCTGCTTCGCGCTGCGCCTGTACCGCATGATGATCATGGGCGAACAGCCCATCACGCAGGGCAGCGCCATCAAGAACCGCCACAACGCCATCAACAGTCACACGCGACCGGACTTCGGGCCAGTTAAACGCCTTTACCAGCGGCTTTGGTAGGGCAAGACCAGATGTTTCGATTACGATATGATCTGGTGGCGTGTCACGATCAATCAGGCCCTGGATGGTTGGCAGGAAGTCATCGGCCACGGTGCAGCAGATGCAGCCATTTGCCAGCTCAACAACGTCATCTTCTTCGCAGCCTTCAATGCCACAGCCATTGATGATGCCACGATCCACACCCAGATCGCCGAACTCATTGATGATCAGTGCGATGCGTTTGCCATTGGCGTTTTCCAGCATGTTGCGGATCATGGTTGTTTTGCCAGCGCCCAGAAAACCGGTAATGACGGTTGCCGGGATTTTGCCCAATTGTGCCATTTCTGAAATCCTTAAAATTCAATAATTTATGTTGCTATTTGACCGGCATCGGAATGCCGGCCACCACAAGGGTAACCTTGTCTGCAATCTCGGCAATGCGTTGATGCAGGCGTCCGGCGTAATCGCGAAAGGCCCGCGCCATCGCATTTTCCGGCACGATGCCAAAGCCAACCTCATTTGAGACAAAAAGCACCGGTACAACAATTGTTGGCAGCAGATCGCAAAGAGCTGCGATCTCGGCATCAATGTCGCGGTCTTCAAGCATCAGGTTGGTCAGCCACAAGGTCAGACAATCAACCAGAACCGGCTTGCCGCCTGTGACATTACAGGTCTGCAGCGCCGAACAAAGTTCGAGCGGCTCTTCCACTGTCTGCCAGAGATCGCCGCGTGATTGTTTGTGAAGATCAATGCGGTTGGCCATTTCGTCATCCCAGGCTCGCCCGGTTGCGATATATGTGCCACCGCCCGCCTGATTGATGATGTTTTCGGCAAACCGGCTTTTGCCGGATCGCGCCCCGCCAAGGATCAGATGCGTCCCACCAGAGGGGCCGTCAGGGGGTAAAGTCTGGGTCATCCCGTTTCTTCCTCGCCATGGCCTCCCACCGAGGCCCGATTGCGTCGTCACCTTCCTTCGAATAGTGACACCTTCGGCAGGTTTCCTGGCTGCGGGCATGAAAGCGATCCGCCTTCCCGGTTTCCCGGTGGCTGGTCTGGCGCGTTGGCACCGCCCCGGATCTCCCAACCCGATACAGTTGCGGGGGCAGCATCGGCCTTGCACCGATTTCCCATCACCGAACGATGCGCCGAACCTAGCAGGTTTGCCAAAAATGCCAAAGGTCATTCTCGGCACTTAACCCTTCGTTACCACCCCACCCTAATCGGAAGGTCAGTATTTGTAAGAATTGTCTGCTTGAGAGGTCATACCATTTCAGCCAACATCAAACCGTTGCGCTGGAACTAGAGACGGAACAATCCGCAATCTGGCGAAAACCCGGGATATAGACACATCACCCGGCTGGCTGCAGGAAATACTGCGCCGAAACTCTTGGGGTAATCTGGATTTTTCAAGACCAATGGCAATACGTTCTCACCTATCCAAAATCCGACAGATGAACGCGCCAACCTGGACCACATCGTCTCGCAAGGACATGTGGCTGGGATTGCTGGACCGTCTGAACAGTCCTGATCGGTCATTTCAGGATTTTCTTGAACAGCACGCAACCGATGGCGAGATCACTCTGGCACGCCGCGATGTGCGTGACATCTTTGCCGAAGATGCCTCAAAGGGTGTAATCGCAACCATCATCTGGTCCCATGAACGCGGCATTCGCGTCAATGCGCTGTCGTTGCTTGTGCGCGATATGCCGACCCTGGTTACCCTGATGTCGATCTCGGATTTCGGACAGGACGAGTTGAACGAGCTGCTTTCCCAGCCGGGCATTTCTGTTCCGACTGCCAGCAAGATGTTGTCTGCCTGCGGCAAGACTTATTGCGGGATGCCAGCTGCCATCATTGATGACACCATCATTCAGGTAATCGAAAACGCGTCCTTTGCCAGTGATTTCCCGAATGTTGCCAAACTGCGCAGCAAATCGCGCAGCCGCCCGGTGCCCTATTATCAGGCCTATCTGCGCGATGTTTTCGACATCTGCGAAAAGCATGATCTGAACCCGGATATGGTTGACCGCTATCTGGCAGAACACGCCCTTGATGACATGGCATCCGATATCGAGCTGGCCTCTGCCTGACGGAACACCCCTTAAGCTCCTTAAAACCGCTGATTGACAGCGGTCACGCGCCAGCCCGGTTCGTCGACCCCGTCGATATATTCAAGCGTGGTCAGACCCAACGTGTCGATATGAAATGCCAATGCGGTATCAAGGGATAAACCCAGTGCATTGGCAAGCATGGCGCGCACCGTTCCGCCATGAACGACAGCGACAATGTCGCGCCCGGCCCAATCCGCGCTCAATCGGCCAAAGACGGGTCCGACACGGGCAACCACATCGGCAAAGCTTTCACCCTTTGGAGGGTGTTGGCGGGCAAAGTCGGTCCAGAAACGTGTTGTTTCCCCCTTGGGCAGATCGTTCCAGTTCTGCAATTCCCAATCACCGAAATGCTGTTCGGCAAAGCCGCTTTCAGCCTGCGGCTTTACATCTTTGTCCATGAAGGCCTGCAGACTGTGGGCCGTATCATGCGTACGTGACAGATGGCTGGTTACCCAGACGGCATCACCCGGCAGTTGCCCGGCAAGGGCAGACAGTGCCTTTTCATCGGAAAGGTCGGCGGGCATGTCACTTTGGCCATAGACCAGCCGTTTCGGATTTTGGACGGGCGCGTGACGCACCAGCCACCAGCGGGTTATTTTCAAACTGCTCACGGCATTCCTTCTTGTTGCTGTGCTGGTTGATCAAAGGATGGCGATAAAGGCGATACCAACAAACAGCTCGGTCATGATCTGGGTTGCCCCCAGGACATCGCCGGTCTGGCCACCGATCTGCCATTTCGCGACCGCCGCGACAAGGCCAACCGCCAAAAGCCCGCCCATCAGAATGGCCATCGTCGCAAACAGACCCGATAAGACAAGCGACAGGATCAAAGCAATACCGACACCCAAACCGACCATCATCACATTTGGCGTTCCAGCCCCCTTGCCCAAACCATCGGCGCGCGCCGGAGGCAGGATATGCATCACGACTGGCATTGCCGCCCGTGATGCTATTGCCATCACCAGAAACAGGATCGCAGCCTGCCCGGCATCGCCCGCTGCAAAAAGCAAAATCAGACGCAAGCCTAAACACAAGATCAGAGCAACAACGCCATATGTACCGATATGACTGTCGCGCATGATTTCAAGTTTGCGTGCCCGCTCAAACCCGCCGCCAAACCCGTCGGCACAATCCGCGATGCCATCTTCATGCATTGATCCGGTCAACAAAACCATGCCTGCCAAGGCGACAATTGCAAAAATCAGGATGTTAGCTGTCAGGGAATAGACCAGCATCGCCGGCAGCATAGCAAATCCGGCCAGCAACAGACCAACCAACGGCCAAGACCAGACCGATCTTGCAATCACCTCTGCGCGGAAATCATCGATACCCTTGACCGGAACGCGGCTCAGCAATGCCAAGGCGCGCCAGAAATCGGAAATCGGCGAAACCTCGACGGGGGCATCTGTCGCTGCCTCAGGGGTGGGTTTGTCAGATGAATCCGAGCTTTGCATATTTGTTTCGTTTTGGTTATGATCTTTGGATAGCATAAATTTCCGATTTTCAAACTGGCAATCTGTTGCGCACAGGCCTAGTTTGGCCCGACTTCCTGAACCGCCTTACACAATTGGTTTCCGAGCCTAATCCTTACCACCCCGGAAGCCAAGCGGAACACTAGTTAGGCACCTTTGTCGCCAGCCGGAGACCAAAATGTTCAACCCGAAACATCCGCCCCAAAATCTTGAGGAAATTCGCGCACTTCTGGCCGAACTTCCCGAAGTCGATCAGGAAGCGCAGGCCGCCGTGGCCCAGCGCGAACCAACATTGACCAAGCCTGCCGGATCGCTTGGACGGCTTGAGGATTTCAGCCTTTGGCTGGCAGGATGGCAAGCAACATCACGCCCACGCATGTCGCGGCCGCGCGTTACCGTCTTTGCCGGCAGTCACGGTGTTGTTGCGCAGGGCGTTTCGGCCTTCCCGGCAAGCGTGAACCAGCAGATGGTGGAAAACTTCATCAATGGCGGGGCTGCGATCAACCAGATTTGCAAGTCTGTCGATGCCGAACTCCGCGTCATGGAAGTCGCCCTTGAAATCCCGACCAACGACTTTTCCCATGAACCGGCCATGGACGACGAAGGCTGTGCCGAGGCGATGGCCTTTGGCATGAGTGCGATTGAAAAGGGTCTGGATCTTTTTGTTCCCGGCGAAATGGGCATTGGCAATACCACATCGGCGGCGGCAATTTCCCATGCACTTTATGGCGGGAATGCTGCCGACTGGACCGGCCGGGGAACAGGGATCGATGACACTACCCTTGACCGCAAGACGCGCGTCGTAGGTGATGCCATCATCCTGCATAAAAACCAGATGCATGATGGATTGGATGTTCTGCGCTGTGTTGGCGGACGCGAAATTGCTGCTATGGCCGGTGCCATCATTGCTGCGCGCTTTGCACGGGTTCCGATATTGCTTGATGGGTATGTATCCTGTGCGGCGGCTGCTGTCCTGGCTGCGATGCGCGCCGATGCACTTGATCATTGTCTCGTTGGGCATGTATCGGCAGAACCGGGACATGCGCGGTTGATTGAGAAACTTGGCAAGGAAGCACTGATCAATTTCGGCATGCGCCTTGGCGAAGGATCGGGTGCCGCACTTGCCATCCCGCTTTTGCGCGCAGCCGCAGAATGCCACACCGGCATGGCAACCTTTGAAAAAGCCGGAATTGATGGCAAGGAAGATGCCTGATCCTCAGCCTTACAATTGAGCCCACCCAATAGCGTCAGCAATCTGGCGCTATTTTTTTGTCCGTTCATTCATCAGATGCTCAACATGGCGGCCTTGGAACATGGTGATATTGATCGAATGACCAAACTTGATGGCGCGTTCGTCATCACAACGGCACAAAATAACGCGGGTATCACCGGACTCTGCCACCGCGGCACGCATGGCTTCGCGATGCTCTTCATCCATGTTTTCCATTTCCGGATCCCACAGCATCTTGATCATATCAACGCCAAGTTTGTTGCGGTTGATATAGGGCAGGGACAGGTAACTGATGCCATCGATACAGATGCGATAGCCGCGATCACGACAGAAGTCGCGCGCAAAGAAGAACGCACCCAGATCAGCAAAAATGTCGATTTTCTGAAGCTCAAGTACGATTGTCCCGCGCTGCCCGGCCTTGACGTTACTATCGAACGTCAGGAAGTCCGGTGACAACAGTGTCGAGACGTTCAAATTGATGCTGACAGAGCCGGTCACGGATGCATCATTTGATCGGGTCAGAAGCGACAACATGCGCCGATCCAGAATTTCAGTCAGATGCTGAAACAGCCAACGGTTCGAGAGAACATTGACATCTGGCAGCAGCGTGTCCTGCAAATCCTTGATCGAGATGAATAATTCGTGGAAAACCGGCGTCGGGTTCGCATCACCCACCACGGCACAAATGGCTTGTCGACGCATCAGGTTGGACAGATCCGCACGCCGAAGCGATTCATCGATGCGCCCCAAGATCTTAGGGGTCAGCGGCGCGCGATCATCGCTGAGTTCCGGATGGTCATTGTGTCGTTCGGCTGCCTTGCTGACAATTTTTGGTCGATTGGCGTTGGCGCGGACCAGCAACTGTGTCAGATGCAAGAATTCTTTATATTGCTGCCCGACATCGAAATAGTCGGTAAAGGTCGCGGGCGCGCCGCTTTCATCCTTGCCATCACTGATCAAAGGATCGTCGTTGAACAGGAATTTGAGCCGGAAAATGACCGCATTCACCTCGTCCATCTCTGCAGCATCAAAGATGAAAATCAAATCCTGGTTGGACAGGGTGAAAATGCGCCCGGTGACTTCCGGTACGATTTCTTCAAATGCCGTAATCGCCGTACGGATGTGATGGTCACGCCGGTTAAACGGCAGCAATTTGGAAAAATGCACATGAATCGCCCCAACGCCGTCCTTGCGCCGCTCAAGGCGTCGCACATAGTCAACGAGGAAGGCTTCGGGCGATGGAAGTGAACTATCAGACATAAATGCAATGACCAGAGAATTGTTTCGACGGAATCACAGCCGCTAATCTGCCCGAACCACGATAACGCCGGTGCATTAACAGGTTATGTATTTAGCATTCATGCATGTTGAAACCAAACCCGAATATCGGTGAATTTCAGACACGTCTAAGAAAAGATAAGTCGTAGCTTTCCGCAAACCAAGCTGCTAGTTTCAGCCCGTTTTGATATCCGAACAAAAAGGTTGGAAACGACATGTGGCGACGCAAGCGCATTTTGGTAACCGGTGGTGCAGGTTTTTTGGGTTCGCATCTTTGTGAACGCTTGCTGAACGAGGGCAATGACGTTCTGTGCGTCGACAATTTCTTCACCGGCACCAAGGACAACATTGTCCATCTTCTCGATAACCCGCATTTCGAGCTGATGCGCCACGATGTGACCTTCCCGCTCTATCTCGAAGTTGATGAAATTTACAATCTCGCGTGCCCAGCATCGCCGATCCATTACCAGCACGATCCGGTACAGACGACCAAAACCAGTGTTCATGGTGCTATCAACATGCTGGGTCTCGCCAAACGCGTTGGCGCCAAGATATTCCAGGCCTCGACCAGCGAAGTTTATGGCGATCCTGAAGTCCATCCGCAGACCGAAGATTACCGCGGCAATGTCAATCCGATCGGCCCGCGCGCCTGTTATGACGAAGGCAAGCGCTGTGCAGAAACATTGTTCTTTGATTACCACCGCCAGCACGGTCTGGATATTAAAGTCGCCCGGATCTTCAACACCTATGGCCCGCGCATGCATCCGCAGGACGGCCGTGTGGTATCGAACTTCATCATCCAGGCGCTGCATGGCGAAGACATCACCATTTATGGCGACGGCCAGCAAACCCGATCCTTCTGCTTCTATACTGACCTGATCGAGGGTTTTGTTCGCCTGATGGCAACCGAAAAAACGGTTACCGGGCCGATGAACCTTGGCAACCCTTATGAGATCACCATTCGTGAGTTGGCAGAGCGCGTCATTGAGATGACCGGCGCCAAATCAAAGCTGATCTTCAAAGACCTTCCGGCCGATGACCCGCTGCAGCGCAAGCCCGACATTACCTTTGCGCGAAACACACTTGATGGCTGGGAACCGACTGTAAGCCTTGAAGATGGCCTCGGCTCGACAATTGAGTATTTCCGCAATCTGATTGCGAAACACGGCTAATACGACGACTTCTTTTGGATGTGGACGCGTGATGGATATCAAAGCCTTTTTCGATGCCGAGTTTGACGAGCATCTTGATCTGGTCAACAAGACCCGTGAGGCCACCCGCGATGCCTTTATCGAACTGGTCGAGATTTGCACCGACGCCCTAAATGACGGCAACAAGCTGCTGTTTTTCGGCAATGGCGGGTCGGCCGCGGACGCCCAGCATATCGCCACCGAATTCACGGTCCGCTATATCAATGACCGTCGCGCGCTTCCGGCGATTGCGCTGACCACCGACAGCTCGGCCTTGACCGCGATCGGCAATGACTTCGGGTTTGATCACCTGTTTTCGCGCCAGATCCAAGCGCTTGGCAATCCGGATGACGTTGCGATTGGCATCTCAACATCCGGCAACAGCAAGAACGTAAATCTCGGTCTGGCCAAGGCCAAGGAAATGGGCCTGATTGCGACCGGCTGGACTGGCAAGACCGGTGGTGACATGGTTGATCTGTGTGATCCGCTGATGATCGTTCCCAGCAACACCACAGCCCGCATCCAGGAAATGCATATCCAGATTGGCCAGATGCTGGTCGGTGCACTTGAACATACGCTTGGCCTGACGAAACAATAACCGGCGGGCTGCAAAACAGCCTGAATACTCAGACAGAACAAAGAATTGCGACCATGACCGATCTTAGCCATCTGGCCCAACAGGTTGAACAACTGACCGATGCCAAAGTCCTTTGCATCGGCGATGTCATGCTTGACCGGTTTGTCTATGGTTCGGTCACCCGCATCTCGCCCGAGGCGCCCATTCCCGTCATCCGGGTTGAGCGCGAAAGCGCCATGCTTGGGGGTGCTGGTAACGTCACGCGCAACGCCACAGCCCTTGGCGCATCGGTTCAGTTCCTGTCGCTGGTTGGCGATGATCTGCCCGGTCGCGAAGTCATGGAATATGTCGCCGCTGATAAGGGTGTTGAGCCCTATATCCAGACTGAACGCAACCGCCCGACGACGATCAAAACCCGCTATATCGCGGGCGGGCAGCAATTGTTGCGATCTGACAATGAAACCACCAACACCATTGCATCAGTATCGATTAGCAATCTTTCGACGCTGGCAGGTCAGCTGGCAGGGGATGTTGCAGCGATCATTCTGTCTGACTATGGCAAGGGTGTCTTGCATGCCGATGTCGTTGCCGCTGCGATCAAGGCCGCACGTGCCGCTGGAAAACCCGTCATCGTCGATCCAAAAGGCAATGATTACAGCATCTATCGTGGTGCCACAGTGGTGACGCCCAACCGCGCAGAGGCCGAAGCGGCAACTGGCATTGCCATAAACAGCGACGATGATGCCATCGCGGCTGCGACCAAGATCATTGCCGAATGCGGGGTCGAGAATGTCCTGCTTACCCGCAGTCAGGATGGTATGACCCTTGTCACCAAGGATGGCGAGGCTTTGCACCTGCCAACAGAAGCCCGCGAAGTATTCGACGTTTCGGGTGCCGGTGACACGGTCGTTGCCTGCCTCGCATCGGCTGTCGCGGCCGGATCAAGCCTTGCCGATGCAGCCCGTATTGCCAATGTCGCGGCCGGAATCGTGGTCGGCAAGATCGGGACCGCGGTTGTTTATCCGGACGAGCTGATTTCCACCCTGCATCATCATGATCTGATGATCGGTGAAGCCAAACTGATGCCGCTTGACCGCATGGTCGATCGCGCAGAACGCTGGCGGCGCAAGGGATACACGGTCGGCTTTACCAATGGCTGTTTCGATCTGTTGCATCCAGGCCACCTCAGCCTGTTGAAACAGGCACGGGCAAATTGCGACCGCCTGATTGTAGGGCTGAATTCCGATGCATCTGTCAAGCGGCTCAAGGGCGAAGCCCGCCCGGTTCAGTCGGAGGCCGCACGTGCAGCCGTGTTAGGATCACTTGAAACTGTCAGTGGCGTGGTGATTTTTGGCGAAGACACCCCGATTGAACTGATCAAGGCGATCAAACCGGACATTCTGGTCAAGGGTGCGGATTACACCATCGACAAGGTTGTCGGGGCCGAAATTGTCCATGGCTATGGCGGCAAGGTGGTTCTGGCCAACCTTGAAGACGGCTTTTCCACCACTTCGACCATCGCACGGATGAACAAGGGCAACGACTAAGCGTCTGAATTAAGCCTGACCTTCTTCATCCGGCCAGGGCGTTATCACCAGATCCGGCCATGTCTTTTGCCAACGCCCAACCTTGGCGTCATACACCTCTTTGACGGGCAAAACCGTGTTCGGGATCACCCGACCTTCCATGACAGCAGCAAGGCCAAACGGCGCATGAATGCGATAGGCGTCCATTCCGCTATTGCCCGCATCCTGGCGCACGCCAATGGCAGTTGTCTGGTAGGCAAAGCGATCAATGCCATCACTGGCAGCAGTCACAGCACCGTAAGGGACACCGAATTTTTCCGGATACCAGATCGGCACACGCGCCTGATTGCGAATTTCGATTGAAACCGGGATATCCGCAAACAATTCAGCACCTTGGGCGATCAAGCGATCTTCGGCCTGCCATGACGTATCGGGATCGAAATAAAAAAGATCATAGTCGGCAATATCGGAACCCGGGGCACGATTGGCCGTGATGTTCCAGATCGTCTGCGCAAGGCATCCGGCTGTCAGCCACCAGTCTTTAATCCCGAAGGCTGAAAACCGGTCGAGAATGATTTGGTTGGTGCGGTTTTGCAGGATGCCTTCAAGAAATTCGCGGCCCAACGGAATATCATTGGCACGCTGCCCGGCACTCATAGCCCGACCCAGAGAACTTTAAGAACAATCGGCCATGCCGCATTTATCAGGCAGGAGGTTGTAAAAAGTTTCAGCGCACGGTCGATATCAACAGCGGTCAGATCGGAACGACCATTGCCAATATACGGATCATCGACCATTTCGCTGCCATACTGGCGCGGCCCGGCAAGGGCGATTTCAAGCGCCCCGGCGAAGGCTGCTTCCTGCCAACCGGCATTGGGCGATTTATGCTTTTTTGCATCTGACACCATGGTCTGCCAGGCAGCTTTGCCACTTGTTTTCTTACCGATCAGGGCGGCAAGGCAAATCACGCTAGCGGCAATCCGTGCGGGGATAAAGTTCGCAACGTCATCAAGTCGCGCAGCGAACTTACCGAAATAGAGATAGCGTTCGTTGCGATGACCAATCATCGAATCAAGTGTGTTGATCGCCTTGTAGGCACAAATGCCAATCGGCCCACCGACCACATACCAAAACAGTGGCGCAACAACCCCATCTGAGAAGTTTTCTGCACAACTTTCAATGGCTGCCCGGCTGACCCCGGCCTCATCAAGCGTATCGGGGTTGCGCCCGACGATCATCGAAACCGCCTTGCGGCCACCAGCGATACCATCTTTCTTAAGCGCGTTTGAAACGGCCTTTACGTGTTGATAAAGGCCTTTTTGGGCAATCAGAACCGCCACCAAAAGGACTTCGGGCGCTCTAAAAACGTCGCCAAGTGATGAGACAAACTGCACCGCTCCACCGAAAGCCGCAGCGACCGCAATCACGATCAGACTGGTCAAAGCACCGCGCAAAAGTCGGTCCGGGTTGCTGCGATCTGTGCGGTTCAGGCGCCTTTCGAACCACGCAATCAGATTGCCAATCCACACCACAGGGTGCCCGATCCGGCTAAACAGCCACGGGAAGTCACCAAACACCGCATCCAGCAGCAGTGCCAGCACCAGCATTGAAAAAAGCGGCCCGAAAAACGCAGGTTCCGGGATCAGAAAATCGGTGAATGTCGGTTCCATGGCGGCAATGTGCGCGGTGATCGCCAACCCGTCAATCAGAATGACATGGTGAATGTACGAACCAAATTGATGCGCCGAAATTTGCCATCTGATTTTTGCTTTGATAAATAAATTTCATACGAATTTTTATTTTATCATAAGTTATGTTGGTCAATCCTGTTTGCCCCGCAGTGCGTAACGCAAAACACTCAAAGCTGATCACCAGCCATAACCGAAGGACTGAGCCCGCCCACAACATATTCGATACCAGACCATAACCGGCCCACAATAAGTAGTATTTTCATCACCAAAGCCCCTTGTGCCCCCTCTTGGCGTAGCTGCCGCTTGCATTCCGCAAGCCAATCGGTGAAAACGGGGGTGGCATCGGGTACCGCATGGCAACAATGTCATGTGAAGAACACCATCAAAGAGAGACAAAGGAGCAGCCTTTTATGTCCCCCAAAGGCGCAGTAATGATTTGCGGTCATGGTTCGCGCGACGAACGCGCGGTTTCACAGTTCAACGCCATGGTTGAAGCTATGAAACAGACCCACCTGGCCGACTACGATGTCGAAAGCGGCTTTCTCGAATTTGCCCACCCGATCCTGCGTGATGGTTTTGAAAAGCTCAAAGCCATGGGCCACAAGAAAATCTACGCCCTTCCCGGTATGCTGTTTGCCGCCGGTCACGTCAAAAACGACCTGCCGAGCGAAGTAAACAATTTCGCCCATGAAAATCCCGATATCGAAGTGCTTTTCGGCCGCGATCTTGCCATTGATCCCAAGCTTCTGATGGCAGCAAAGGAACGCATCGAAGAAGCCCTTGCAGGTGCTGATGACAGCGTAGATCGCAAAGACACCCTGTTGATGGTGGTTGGGCGCGGCACCAATGACCCGGACGCCAATTCCAATGTTTATAAGGTTGCCCGTATGCTTCAGGAAGGCATGGGCTTTGGCCGCACCGAAATCAGCTATTCCGGTGTTGCCCATCCGCGCGTCAATGCGGGCCTGCGCGAAGCGATGAAACTGGGATACAAGCGCGTTGTCGTCTTCCCGTATTTCCTGTTTGCCGGCATTCTGATTGACCGAATCTATAGCCATACCGATGAAGTCGCGGCTGAATTTGGTGATGTTGAATTCATCAAGGCAGGCTACCTCAAGGACCACCCGATGGTTCTTGAAAGCTTTGCCGAACGTCTGACCGAGATTGATACCGGCGACAACAATATGAACTGCCAGCTTTGCAAGTATCGTGAGCAGATCATTGGTTATGAAGGCGATGTCGGCACCCCGCAGGTCGGTCACCATCACCATGTGATGGGCATTGGCACCGATGGACACAGCCATGATCATGGCCATCACCACCATCACGGCCACGGGCATCACCACGATCACGGTCATACCCATGGCCACAGCCATGATCACGGGCACAGCCATTCCCATGATCATGACGACGCGACGAAATCGACCGGTTCCTGACCGGTCGACCCCCATCTTCTGAAAGGCGCGGCAATGTTTGACTATCTGCGTGACCCGCAGGAAATCTATGCCAAAAGCTTTGCAACCATCGAGGCCGAGGCGAACCTTGCGCGCTTTTCAGACGCTGAGCGACCGGTTGCCATTCGTATCATTCACGCCTGCGGCATGGTCGAAATGGCCGATCAGATCGCCTTTGGCGGTAATGTGGTGAATGCTGCCACAGCGGCATTAAGTCGCGGAAAACCGATCCTGTGTGATGCGGAAATGGTGCGTCATGGCATCATTTCCCGGCTTCTGCCCAGTCAGAACCCGGTTCTTTGCACGCTCAATGACGGCAATACGCACGATCTGGCCGCCCGAATGGAAACCACACGATCTGCCGCCGCGGTTGAGGCCTGGGCAGATCATATCGAAGGCGCAATAATTGCCATCGGCAACGCGCCGACTGCCCTTTTCCATTTGCTTGAAGCGATCCATGACGGACGGTTGAATAAACCAGCGGCCATTGTCGGCATGCCGGTCGGCTTTGTCGGGGCGGCTGAAAGCAAGGATGCGTTGATTGAACATGCCAATGGCATTCCCTTTGTCACGCTGCGCGGTCGATTTGGCGGCAGTGCGGTAACAGCCGCCACGATCAATGCCTTGACGCGTCTGGCGCGCGACGACGAAACGACACCTGATGGGACCTTTGACCGCAAATCAGGGGGTGCATCATGAACGAACAGGCACCGATCAAGGGACGGATCACGGTTATTGGCATTGGCGAAGATGGCTATGAAAGCCTTTCACCCATGGCGCGCAGCATCCTTGAAAATGCCAGCGTCATTTTTGGCGGTACACGCCATATCGCCATGCTGCCCGGCTCCAACACCGCAACCCAGAACAAATGGATTACGCCATTTGAAGCTAACCTGCCGCTGATCGAAGATTGCCTTGATCAGAACCCGGTCGTGCTGGCCAGCGGTGATCCGATGTATTTTGGTGTGGGCAACACACTGATTAAATATTTCGGACCCGAACCAATATATGCCATCCCGGCGCCATCAAGCATTTCTCTGGCAGCCTCCAGGCTTGGCTGGCCACTGGCCGAGTGTGATGTGATTACACTACATGGCCGTGATCCGGAAGCATTGCGCGCCCATTTGCGTCCGCATGGCAAACTGATCGCACTCAGTGCAGACGGCTCGACCCCGGCCCTTGTCGCCGTCATGCTATGTGAAGCCGGTTTTGATCAAAGCCGCATGTCGGTTTGCGAGCGGCTTGGCGGCCCGGAAGAGCGCATTACCACGCAAACAGCGCGCACCTGGCAATCAACCGCAACCTCGATGCCCGATATCAAATCAGTCGACCCGCTTAATCTGATCATGATCGATCTTGAAGCCGGGCCAAACGCCAAACCGCTGCCCAAGGGACCGGGACTGCCTGATGATGCCTTTATCCATGATGGCATGATCACAAAATCGGAAATCCGCGCGCAGACGCTGTCATCCCTGGCGCCGTTTGACGGCGGTGTTTTGTGGGATCTGGGTGCCGGGTGCGGGTCGATTTCGATTGAATGGAAACGCATGGGCGGTCGGGCTGTTGCGATTGAACGCGACGGCGAGCGCTGCGCGATGATCAAGAAGAACGCCATTCGCCTTGGCGTTCCGACCCTTGCGATTGAACAGAAATCCATTGAAGAAGCACTGAGTTTTGCCGATCGCCTGCCCAAACCCGATGCGATTTTCATCGGCGGGGGCATAACGATTGATGGGTTGCTTGAAAGCTGCTGGAATCTGTTGCCGCCGCACGGGCGGCTGGTCGCCAACACGGTGACGCTTGAAGGCGAAGAACAATTATTACGGTTTTACAATAAAAACGGTGGCAGCTTGTCGCGCCTGTCGATTTCACGACTGGTGCCGCGCGGCAGCTTCAAGGGCTGGAGCAACCTTGCCCCGGTCACCCATTACCTCGGAGTAAAAGCATGAGTGCGGAATTTCCCGCAAGCGATAACCTTCCGGTTGCCGGAACGGCCTATGGTCTTGGCATTGGACCGGGCGAGCCTGATCTGATAACGCTTAAGGCCTATAACATCCTGCAAAAGGCCGATGTGATCGCATATCCCGCGCTTGAAGATGGCGTCAGCCTGGCGCGTCAGATCGTTGATCCACACATCCCCGAAGGCCGGATTGAAATCGCCATTCGCATCGAAATGGGCAAGCCGGCCGATCCGATCTATGACGCGGCTGCCATCGAAATCGGCAAGCATCTGGCAGATGGCAAAACCGTTGCAGTTCTGTGCGAGGGTGACCCGTTCTTTTACGGCAGCTTCATGTATCTTTTTGGCCGTTTGGCCGAGGCAGGCCACCCGGTCAAAACCGTTCCCGGTGTCAGTTCTATGATGGCCTGTGCCGCCCAGCTTGGCGCACCACTGGCCGCGAAAAACGACGTGTTGCAAGTCATCCCGGGACCGCTTGATGCCGACCGCCTGCGTGAACAGCTGGCCAAAACCGATGCGGCCGCCATCATCAAGCTTGGTCGTCATTTCGCCAAGGTTCGCGGTGTAATCAACGAACTCGGCCTGACGGACCGGGCGCGTTATATCGAACGCGCGACGCTTGAAACCCAAAAAATGGTCCCGCTGGGCGATTTGCCCGCCGACGCCAAGGCACCGTATTTTTCCATGATCCTGATCCACCGTCGCGGAGACGCATGGCGATGACCGCCCAGAACACCCAGAATAAAACCGCATTGCCGACTGCACCAATTGCCCCGATCGCGGTCATCTGCCTGACACAGCGCGCCCTTCCGACCGCACGTAAAATTGCATCCAGCCTGCAGGGGGCATCGGTTCATGGCCTGCGCACACGCGTTTCGGTCAAGGATGTTGATGTCGCGTTTGATGATACCATTGCGCATCTGCAACAAACCTTTTCATCCGATCATGTCATCATTGGTGTCTGCGCGTCAGGCATTCTGATCCGCGCACTCGCACCGCTTTTGGCCGGCAAATGGCAGGACGCCGCCGTGCTTGCCGTTGATGAAGCCGGTGATAACTTCATCCCGCTTTTGGGCGGGCA
>NZ_DCAO01000007.1:0-2084 GCF_002311515.1 Thalassospira sp. UBA1131 | reverse complement strand
CCCGAAACCGTCAAACCGGCCACAGCGGCCCTTTTGGCCGGTGCCTCTGCCCGAATTGAGGTTGAGGCAGGTTCGGCTGCGTGGTTGACCAATAGTGCTATTGCCCAGTCCGAGGATGGCAGCATCCTGATCACCGCCACCGCCCGCGAAGGCGCCAATGAAGATGCGGTCAGCGATGGCGCTGAAACCGCAATCACCTATCACCCGCCGGTCCTGGCACTTGGTGTCGGCTGTGAGCGCGGCTGCCCGGCCGATGATCTGTATGGTCTGGTGATGGAAACACTGGCTGGTCAATGCCTGAGCCCGAAGGCCATTGCCTGCGTGACCTCGATTGATCTGAAGGCCGACGAGGCCGCAGTCCATGAGCTGGCGCAACGTCTGGGCGTTCCGGCCCGGTTCTTTGATGCCCAAACCCTTGAGGCTGAGGCTGACCGTCTGGTGACGCCATCAGACATCGTGTTTGCTGAAACCGGCTGCCATGGCGTTGCCGAAGGTGCTGCACTGGCCACGGTCGGTCCGAACGGCAAGCTGATTGTCCCCAAACACAAAACCAAGAAATCCACCTGTGCCGTTGCCCTGTCACAGGATGACATCATCCCCGAGAAAGTCGGCACTGCGCAGGGCAGGCTTTCGATTGTTGGCATCGGTCCGGGCCAGATCGGCTGGCGCAGCCCAGAGGCCACCGCCCTGATCGGTCGCGCAACCGATATCGTCGGCTATCAGATGTATCTTGATCTGCTTGGCCCGCTGATTGACGGCAAGGATTGCCATCATTCCGATCTTGGCGCCGAAGAAGCCCGTGCGCGCCACGCGCTTGAACTGGCCGCGACCGGCAAGGACGTTGCACTGATCGGGTCGGGGGATGCCGGTATCTACGCGCTGGCGACACTGGTGTTTGAGTTGTTGGATCGTGAAGATCGCGCGAATTGGAACCGGGTCGCGGTTCAGGTATCACCCGGTATTTCCGCGCTTCAGGCGGCGGCATCACGGATTGGCGCGCCACTTGGTCATGATTTCTGTGCGATTTCGCTTTCTGACCTTTTGACACCGCGCGAAGACATCCTGCGCCGTCTGAAATCAGCGGCCGAAGGTGATTTCGTGATTGCGTTCTATAACCCGGTTTCCAAACGCCGCCGCGATCTTTTGGCGAAAGCGCGTGATATCCTGCTTGAACACCGCAACGAAGACACCCCGGTGGTTCTGGGCCGTCAGCTTGGCCGCCCGGACGAGGAAATCACAGTCGTTCCACTTTCGAAACTAGAAGTCGACATGGTCGATATGCTGACCACAGTTTTGGTTGGCTCCAGCAACAGCCGCCACATCACCCGCGGCGAGAACGAATGGGTCTATACCCCGCGCGGCTATGCCAAAAAGGGCCCGGATGCGGCAAAGGCCCCAGTTCTGAGCACAACTGTTCACAGCAGCACTGACACTTCCAAGAACGACACTTCCAAGAAAGGCGGGGCAGAATAATGACTGTTCATTTCATTGGCGCCGGTCCTGGCGCCCCGGACCTGATCACTGTGCGCGGCCTGCGCCTGATCGAAAAATGCCCGGTTTGCCTTTATGCCGGATCGCTGGTGCCAGAAGAAATCGTCACAAGCGCCCCGGAGGGTGCCCGCGTGATTGATACGGCCCCGATGAACCTTGATGAAATCATGGCCGAAATCGAAGCCGCCCACGCCAAGGGACAGGATGTTGCCCGCGTGCATTCCGGTGATCCGTCAATTTATGGCGCAATTGCCGAGCAGATTCGCCGTCTTGATGATCTTGGCATTCCCTATGACATCACGCCGGGCGTTTCGGCCTATGCCGCGACGGCTGCTGAAATTGGCGCGGAACTGACTCTGCCCGATATTTCCCAGACCGTGATTCTGACCCGAACCGCCATGCGGTCGTCTGGCATGCCAGACGGCGAGAGCCTTACGGAACTTGGCAAGTCGCGTGCGACGCTGGCGGTGCACCTGTCGATCAACAATCTGGCAAACGTGGTGCGTGATCTGACCCCGCATTACGGCGAAGACTGCCCGGTTGTGATTGCCTATCGCGTGACCTGGCCTGACCAGCAATTCATTTTTGGCACC
>NZ_DCAO01000055.1:5713-24033 GCF_002311515.1 Thalassospira sp. UBA1131 | reverse complement strand
GATCGATCACGAAGACAGCTTTGTGCAAAACCTTGCCAGCTACATCCGTGCGACGGGTGCCGAGACGCTCACACTCCGTCCGGGCTTCCCCGATCAGGCGTTTGAGGATTTCAAACCTGATCTGGTGTTCCTGTCACCAGGCCCCGGGCGGCCGGACGACTATCACCTGCGCGACAGCATCGAACGCGCCCTTGCCGCGGGCTTGCCGGTATTCGGGGTTTGCCTTGGTCTTCAGGGGATTGTCGAATTCTTTGGCGGATCACTCGGCCAACTTGTCACACCGATGCATGGCAAACCGTCAAAGGTGAAACTCGATACAACCGATCCGCTGTTTGATGGCCTGCCCGAAGACATCGTTGTCGGACGCTACCATTCCCTGTTTGCCAAGGCGGCTGAAATGCCAGCCGACCTTACGGTCACGGCGCGCAGTGACGACGGGGTGATCATGGGCATCCGCCACAAAAGCCTGCCGATCAGTGCCGTGCAGTTCCACCCCGAAAGCCTTTTGACCCTTCAGGGCGAAGTCGGCATGCGCATGATTGCAAACCTTCTGCACAACCCGCATGGCGAACGCCCGGACGAAGAAATCGAAGAGAACGACGACACGACAAACAAGGAAGATACAGCGACCGATCACAAGGCCGCCTGACCATCATCAAACACCCTGATCTGCGTGGCGTGCCAAGCCCCCCCTGTCAAGGCACCGCAAACCGCAGATCACACACAGCAACGGCCGTGCTCCTCCCTCGCGGCCGTTGCTTCTTTATATTTGGGGCATTGGGTTGCGGTAATCAGGCATCGTCATCATCAAGCGAACCGTCGATTACCGAGTAATCGGGCGGCGGGGCCTGGCGGAATTTTTCCGGGTCACCCTTGCGTTTGTCGCGCGTGCGCGAAATCCAGCCGCCGTAATGGGCTTCGGGCTTGGGTTCGGTCGGCGCACCGGCACGCACCGGGCGCGGGGCAAACCGGCCCAGATTGATCACGCGGTCATACATCACAATATTGGCGGCAATCGCCACATTGACACAGAAACTCATCGGGATCTTGATGATGAAATCGCATTTTTCCTGCATTTCATCAGACAGGTTGCCGCGTTCCGGACCCAGGATATAGGCGGCTTGCGACGGATGCTTGAAGCTTGGCAGTTCTATCGCATCGGGTGTCAGTTCGACCCCCACCATGCGGCAGCCTTGCGGCAGGAACAGGTTTTCGTGATCGGGGAAATGATAGTAGGGCATCTGTTCGCCCGACTTCGATGTGTCGGTGATGTTGGAGCGTTCCTCACGGAAATCTGCATCCACCGTAAACGCAAAACTTGCGCCAAAGGCATGGGCAGAACGAAACAGGGTGCCCACATTCAAAGGCTTGCTTGCCCCTTCAATTCCAATCCCGAAATAGCCGCGCATATCTTCCTCCGTGCCGCACCAGATAGCCGGTCTCGGGCCGGTGCGAAAACAACTCCATAAAAAGAACTGTAGGGGGCTATAGCGCCCCGGGCGCGATATGGCAAGCACACCACGGGCAATGCTGCCACCCGTTGCTGTAACCGGTTGCCCTAACCGAATGCCCTAACTGATCTGGCAAAACAATTTGGAACAACACCGCTGCTGCTTCGTTGATTCTAGCAAAGGGCACAACATCCCTTGGTCGAGCAAACCGTCAACCAAAACAGGAGACGATAATGAATTGGGACCAAATCGAAGGACGTTGGAAACAGCTTACCGGTGACGTCAAAAAACAGTGGGGTCGCCTGACCGACGATGATGTCGATACCATTGATGGCCAGCAAGACAAACTGGTCGGCAAGATTCAGGAAGCCTATGGCATTCAACGCGAAGAGGCCGACCGTCAGGTCCGCGAGTGGTTCAATCGCCTTTAAGTGATTTGATTTAAGCCATAACCGGCCATTTCCCCGTTCGTTTCGCGCGCAGCCCAAGATCCTCCCCTTGATTGCTGCGCGCGAAACTGCTTTTTATGGGTCTGAAATATTTGTTTTCGCGTTTACAGGCCCATCATCATGCCCGTCAAATCCCCGTGCAACGGCACCTGCATGCTTGACCCAAGATCGGGTTACTGCATGGGTTGTTATCGCACCGGTGATGAAATCGGTTCCTGGATGACCATGAGTGACGGCACCAAAAAACGCGTTATTTCCAAGACCCGCCAACGCCGCGCCGAACTCAAAAACGCGACCACTGCAAGCTGTTCAGACTGACCCGGCCGAACGGACGGATGCCAATTGTGCTTCGCCATGAACGGAAAACGGGCTTTCCTGTGTTGCTTCGTAGGACGGGGCGTCCTTTGGCAGGATCATCTGGAATACGGTACCCGATCCGGGGACGGACGAAATCTTGAGCTGACCACCAAGGGTGTTTTGCACCACATTCAAAATGATCGCCAATCCAAGCCCGCTGCCCCCGGTTGACCCGTCAACTGACCAGAATGGCTCGAAAATCTTTTCGTGATTTTCCGGTGCGATACCAATGCCGTTATCAGCAATTTCCAAAAGATAGTTTTCATCATCCCGATTGCTCAGCCTGATGCTGATCTTGCCGGTTTCCCGTCCGACAAAGGCGTGCTGATGGGCATTCATGATCAAACTCAGCAGCACCTGATCAATCGCGTCACTGTAACTGTTCAGATGCGCAGATTGCGGCAGTGCCATCGTCAGTTCAATACCGGTCTTTTCAAACTGTTTGCGCAATGTTCCGACCAGATTGGTAACGACCTTGGTCAGATCAAAATTGCGAAGAACATGAACCGTCTGGTCTGTCGCCGTCTGATTGAAATGTTTCAGAAGTTCCTTGGTCCGGATGATGTTCTTCTGAAGAATTCTGTTGCCTTCCAGAAGGGAGTTGACCGCCTCCATGCGGTCTTCATCAAAGTCGCCTGCCTTGATCAGGCCTTGCTGCAAGTCCTGCAGATCATCGGCCATGGTGGTACTGACCGTAAGCGCATTGCCAAGCGGGGTGCGCATTTCATGTGACACCCCGGCAACAATCCGGCCAAGGGATGCCATGCGCCCCTGAACAAGCAGATCCTTGGTCAAAAGCGCCTGAAGTTGTGCTGTTTGTCGTCGTCGCAGCAACAGATACCCGATCCCCCCCGACAGACCCCAAATCATGATGGTAACGAGGCCAACAAAGATCCCCTCTGCCGTTTTATCCCCTGCCCAGGCCTGATAGGCGGGAGCACTTCCGACCAGATGGAACCTTGCGGTTTCCGAATGCACGCTGCCGCTTGAAAAACTGCTCATCATCCGTTCAACCGGAAGGGTTTCCACCTCGTAAATCAGGCCGTCAAATTCAAAACCAGCCTGTCGATCGACTGATTTGATGCGCTGCCAAAGTTCCGGACTGGCCTGCGCCACAGACGCATTATGCCCAAGCATGAAGCCCCAGTTGCGATCGTCGCTCGCCCCGGCCAGCCAGTATCCGTCGTGATTGATAAGTTCGGTTTGGGTCACACCGTCGGATGCAGTGCCATACGGGATCAATGGCACCCGCATATCCAGATTGACGATCAGATATCCGACAATGCTTTGATCAACGCCACTGATCGGTGCCACCAGCCGGGTTGTCGGACGCAGCGGCATTTCGATCTCGCCGTTTTCGACATTGAGGTCAAGCCTGCTGACATAAACCTGCCCAAGGCGCAAAGACCGGGCTGCTTCGAAATAATAACGATCAGACTTGTCTTGTAGCGCATCATCGGGGGCCACAATCACCTCGTTGCCGCGTGCATCGACCCGGATGGCTTCCATACCGGATGGCAGGATGATCCGAAGCTGGCTGAAACGTTGCACCTCACCTGCCAGTTCCGTGAAATATCTGATCGTCTCATCCGGGCGGGTCTGAAATTCCTCAACTGCCGGATGCAGGATCGACAGGTTCAGGGTCTGGATGGCGGTTTCATACCATTGCTGGATGTCTGCCGCCCGATGGGTAACATCCACAAGCAATCGCCGAACCGTCCGTTCGTCTTCGCGGCTGGACTCAATTGTGTGCCAGAACGCCATCACCCCGAAAAACAGGAACATCCCGCCAAGCGCAAGAACGCCCATGACCTGCCAGAAATAACCGCTCTGATACCATTGCGCCTCGCGTCCATCGACCAGCGGCAGGGCCTGGTCACCCGAAGACGGCGTTTGTACATCCGGATCAGTCATCATCCGACCATCCGTCACAATCCCGGCTTTTCAGCCAGTCGACAAATTCTTCCGGCACAATTCCCGGGCTATACAGGAAACCTTGAGCAAACTGAATGCCAAGATCCTTGCAGATCCTTTGTTGTTCGATGGTCTCGATCCCCTCGGCGACCGCAGAAATTCCAAGGGTTTCTGCAATTTTTGCCGCAGTTTCGGTAACCTGATTGGCCCCTACATCTATCGCAAGCCCACTGATAAATGACTTGTCGATCTTGATGCCGCGTACCGGCAGGATATTCAGATGATTGAGCGACGAATACCCCGTGCCAAAATCATCAAGCCAAATCTCAAACCCAAGGGCCGCCAGTTTCTGAACACAGGCTGTCGCCTCGCCATCATTGGTAAATCGCTGGGTTTCGGTAATCTCAAAACCGACCGTTTCCGGTCCAAGATGATGGGAGTTGCATGCCTCAATCAACTGATCGACGAAATCCATATTGCCGATATCATTTGCCGCCAGATTGATCGCCACCTTCAAGGGCGGCAGGCCCACATGACCGAGCATTTCGTTCAGGTTCCGAACGGCATCAAGGCATTGGAACGTGATCGCACCACTTAATCCTGCCCGCTCGGCCACCGGGATGAAACGCCCCGGCGAGATCGGCTTTCCATCCTCCATCCAGCGACAAAGGACCTCGCTGCCAATGACAGCGCCGGTGTTCAGACAGATCTTCGGTTGAAAAACGAATGTCAGTCTCCGATCCCGCACGGCCTCACGCAAGGCGCCGACCATCCGCAGTGAGCCCTGCACTTCATCGGCCATGGATGGCTCGAACTCAGCCGTGCCACCCGGGCCTCTTTGCTTTTGTTTCAGCAATGTCAGCCTTGCGGCCCGTTGTATATCGCTTGACCGGCGCCCTTGCGGATTACCGCGCACAACACCGATGGTTGCCCGCACGACAACCGGGCTTCCGACAACATCGAACGGATCGTCGAAGATTGCCTCAATGGCGGAAACTTCAAACGTGCCGGTACTGTCAACAAGACCAAGCGTATATTCCCCGACGCGCGCGACAAATACCCCGTCCCCCGCCACGGCGCGCAAGCGTTCATAAACCGCGGTAATAATCCGCTCGAAATAATTGACACCAAATGCAACGCAAAACTGGGCGGCATCTTCGATGGCGATCATTGCGACGATGGCTGCATCGCTGCCATTTCGCGTCATATGCATCAGTTCGCGATCAAACGCGTTCTGATTGGGAAGGCCGACACGCTGATCGACAAACGCCAATTCGGCCAACTCGTTCATCAATGCCAGATTGTCAAAACAGATCCCGAGATTGGTGGCAAAAACTTCAACCAACACAGTGCCTTCCGGGCTTAAGACATGATCATGGACCAAATAGATCAGCATCCGGCGTCCCGTATCACTTCGATGGCTAAACAGGATCTTGTTGCCTGAAATGATCGGTGCCGTGCGGCCTTTGTTCCCCGATGAAATCAGGTGATGGTCGATGTCTTCAACTTCCGAAAGGTTTTTGCCGACACACGAAGCAAACCGCCCGACACCCGACAACACCACAAGATCATCTTCGCGGGCTGGCAAGTTACCCAGGGCACAAATGCCGCCTTGCGGGCTGACGCGCAGGATTGCGGCAAGCTGGGTCAGAACACCTTCGGCAAAGATGTCGATACTCTTGTTTTGATAAAGGTATTGCGTGCCCTCGATCACCAGCTCAAGGCCGGTGCGCGTCCCCTTAAGAGCCCGCACATAGTCAACCGCCCGGATCGCCGTTGTCAGCGATGTGACAAGACGGGTGCGGGTCAACTCGTCCTTTGACCAGTAATCATCAACTTCGTAATCGCGGATGACTTCCTTTTCCGGCGCATCGCCGGGATATCCAGTACGCAATATGATGCGCTGTTCGCGGTATCCTTCGGCACGGATTTCCTCGACCAGACGCAATCCGCTATCGGGACGCTCCATCACGATATCCAACAGAATGACCGCGATATCAGGTGTTTCACGCAGAAGTTTCAGCGCCTCTTCGGCCGAAAAGACGTGGATCAGTTCAAGGGACCGCCCGAGGATTTTCACCCGCCCAAGGGCGAAGTCCGTCGCCTCGTGAACATCCCTGTCGTCATCGACGACCAGAATACGCCAACTTGTATCGCCTTGCCGCGCGTCATAGGCGCTTGAAGCTATCCTTGACGACGAGGTTTCCGGCATTACGGGCTCAATCAACGTTGTTTCCCTTGTTCATTCGCGCACCTGCCCGCGACAAGAACCGGATCGGTCCGCAAACAACCATTTCCCGATGCTTTTACGCACGAACAGCCGCGTGATGCCCTCACAAAGGGCGCAAAATCAATATCCCCGAAACGACCCCTTACCATCTCTTGATACAGTATCCTCTGATATGCGATATGGGATCACCCAAACGCGATTACAGCCCAATGATTGGCAATTTTCTGGTTCTTTCCGACGATGTTCGATTCTTGAACTCGGCCCCAATGGTAAACGTGCGTACGGGACGCAATTTTTTCAACCTATGCGATATCCGATTTGATGTTTTTACGCGCATTTACACGTTCTGCCGGACGCGGTTGCGCTGTCGGCAAGTTGGCTTTATCTGTTGATAGGCAACAATCACAAGGCACCGGCATCCCATGTCATCAGATACCGCACCGTCATCACACGCCCTGCGCCAGATGCTGCGTCATGCCAGACGGGCGGTTCTGGCAACAACCGCGCACGATCACGCTCAGATCCCTGATGGCTGGCCGGTGACATCGATGGTTGTTCCGGCCTGCGACATCGATGGTACGCCCTGCCTTCTGATTTCCGAACTTGCCGATCACACCCGTCATATCAAGGCCGACAATCGCGTTTCGCTTCTGGTGACAAACCACGATCTGGCGGAAAAAAGCGATGGTACGGCCATAATAGAAACCGATACCGCCCGACTAACCATCTTCGGGCGTGCCATGCCGGTAACAGCCGCCACTGACCTTGACCGGGTGAAAAAACGCTATCTGCAAACCCATCCCGATGCCGCCCAATATGCCGGGTTTGCCGATTTCGGGTTCTATCGGGTGGTAATCACGGCTGCCTATTGGGTGGGCGGATTTGGCAAACAACGCCGCCTTTCGGGTGACAAGCTGATACCCGCAGATATCACCCCCCTGATCGACGGCCATGACGGGATCGTTGCGCATATGAATGCCGATCATGCCGATGCCATTTCCGGCATTGTTGGTCACTTTACCACCGCCGACCCCAGTGCTGGCTGGCAGATGCAATCGATTGATTGCGATGGCATGGTTCTGACCGCCAATTCGGTCGATGTCGCACCGCTTAGAATCGACTTCCCGGCCCCGGTCCGAACGCCGGACGAAGCACGCGAAATTTTGGTCAAAATGTGCAAAATATGGCGCGCATAAGTCGGACCATTTGTATTCTGAACATTAAACCCGCGACCCTGAAAATGTAATTTTCGCAAACGCAAAAACTCTTACGTTTTCCTAGGTATAAGGCAAAAGGAGCGGTTGCTTTTAAGACACCTTTGTAACAATATGTCTCAGCGCTTCCGATTACCCACAATTGGCAGTGTAAAATAGGACATTAACCCCCAGATTTTCATTCCCACCAGGAGAGTTTCGTGCTGCAATCAGGACCCGTTGTCAGCCGTGTAGGCCTTGAAACCCATGGCCTCAAAAACCTTGGCGCCGTTCACTGGAACCTTGACGCTGCCGGCCTTTATGAACATGCGATCCGTCGCAACGAAGGTAAAATCGCCAAAGGCGGTGCCTTTGTCGCCCTTACCGGCGAACATACCGGCCGTTCCCCGCTGGATCGCTTCATCGTCGAAGAAGAAAGCACCAAGGCAGATATCGATTGGGGCGATGTAAACCGCCCGGTCAGCCCGGAAGTATTTGAGCGCCTCTATCAGAAAGTGCGCGCATATTTCCAGGGCACCGAACTGTTCGTTCAGGATTGCTTTGCCGGTTCCGATCCGCGTTTCCGCCTGCCGGTGCGCGTGATCAACGAAAACGCATGGCATAACCTTTTTGCCCGCAACATGTTCATCCAGCCGCAGAAAGAAGAACTGCGCGACTTCGCGCCGGAATTCACCATTCTGCATGCACCGGGCCTTCAGGCAGACCCGCAAGACGACGGCACCCGCTCCGAAGTCTTCGTGATGGTCAGCTTCGAACGCAAAATGGTCATCATCGGCGGCACCTGGTATGCCGGCGAAATGAAGAAATCGATCTTCTCGGTTCTTAACCACATCCTGCCAGCCAAGGGCGTCATGCCGATGCATTGCTCGGCCAATATGGGCAAGAATGGCGATACCGCCGTGTTCTTTGGCCTGTCGGGCACCGGTAAAACCACGCTTTCTGCTGACGCATCGCGCACCCTGATCGGGGATGACGAGCACGGCTGGGGCGAAGACGGCGTCTTTAACTTCGAAGGCGGCTGCTATGCGAAGGTGATCAAACTTTCGCGCGAAGCAGAACCGGAAATCTTTGCAACGACCGAGCGTTTCGGCACCGTTCTTGAAAACGTTGTGATGAACAAGCAATCGCGCGAGCTTGATCTCGACGATGCCCGTCACACCGAAAACACCCGTTCTTCCTATCCGATCGAATTCATTCCGAATGCGTCGGAAACCGGTCGTGGTGGTCACCCGAAAAACATCATCATGCTGACCTGTGATGCCTTTGGCGTTCTGCCGCCGATCGCAAAACTGTCCTCGGCACAGGCGATGTACCACTTCCTGTCGGGTTACACCGCGAAAGTTGCTGGCACCGAAAAAGGTGTCAAGGAACCGACTGCTGCGTTCTCGGCCTGCTTCGGCGCACCGTTCATGCCGCGTCATCCGTCAGTTTACGCCAAGCTGCTTGGCGAAATGATGGAAAAACACGAAGCCAATTGCTGGCTGGTCAATACCGGCTGGTCCGGCGGCGGCTATGGCGTTGGTTCGCGCATGAAGATTGCCTATACCCGTGGCCTGCTCAATGCTGCGCTGAATGGCGATCTTGAAAATGCCGAATTTGCGACCGATCCGTTCTTCGGGCTGGCCTATCCGACCGCATGCGGCGATATCCCGGCCGATGTTCTGAACCCGCGCGAAAGCTGGAAAGACAAGGCTGCCTATGACAAGGCTGCCACCAACCTGACCGGCCTGTTTGAAAAGAACTTCGCGAAGTTCGAAGAACATGTCACTGACGATGTCCGCGAAGCTGCCATCCGCAACAGCGCGGAAGTCAAAGCCGCCGAATAAAATCGGGCATGGATATTCAAAAAGGCCGGTGTTTGACACCGGCCTTTTTTATTGGCGCAACATATCTTAACAGTATTTCTACCTTAAATTGCTTCACTCATCGTGTGAAAAGCGCATGCCAATCACCGGAAACGTGATAGCATGTTGATCTCGTTGTTCTTTTTAGAATGATTGCAGCAAATTCGTGACAAACCGGGCCGATATTTCCTTGCATGTGCCTTTGCGGTGCTTTGTTCTCAACGGGCGCCGAAACTTGCGCGCGTTCGCACAGGTCATCAGCCTGATCCTTGTTGCATTGGCCCTTATTGGCACTGGCAAACCGGCATCTGCCCAGAACACGCTGATACCACCCGCCGGGAACCAGCAAACAGTGACACTGGCCTGCAATCCTTTTCCGCCTTCAAAGATTGCCGCAGACGCGGCCCTGCCCGGATATGACATCGAAATTCTGCGCGCTGCCTTTGCAACCCGCAACATCACTCTGATCACGCCATTTTACCCTTGGCGACGGGCCTATTTTCTTGCCCGTACCGGACAGGTCGATGGCCTGTGTTCGTGCAGTTACCTGCCTGAACGCGAAGAGGACCTGTTTTATTCTTATCTGCTGGGACATGTCCGCGTGGCGTTCTATGCCATGGGCGAGAACGCCCTGACATCAATTGAAAAGATTGCCGATGCCAGGAACATGATTGTAGGCGTCGTCAACGGCTATAGCCTCGAAGTAACTGCACGCCATGCCGGACTTGATGTTCTCGTGGTTAATAGCGAAGCCACCCTGCTTGATATGCTGCTGTCACGTCGTATTGATGCCGCCTTGTCCTATAAGGCGCCGATGGAGTACGAGTTGCACAATTCGGAACACAATTTTAGCGGGGCCGGTCAAATTTACTTCAAGGTGATTTCGAACAATCCCTACTATTCCTGCATCTCGCGTAAAGCCAAGGACCCAAAGGCCCTCTTGACCGAGTTAAACAACGGCCTTGTCACAATCCGGGAAAATGGCCTGTTTGAAAAAATCCTCGCCCGATATGGCGTGACTGCCGGGGACAGCAAAAACTGATCGGGCCAGTTAACGCCGCATCGCGCGGCTCAATTTCTCCGCCTGGAAATGTCCTCGCCTGCCAGCATCACCGCTTGTAAACAGAATCACGCCAATACAGCGTAATGTCGGCTTCTGGCTTGCCGAACAGATAGCCCTGCGCATAGTCAAAACCGGCCTTGGTCACAAGTTCACGCATCTTGTCTGTCTCGATCATCTCGGCGACAACCTCGACATTGATGTCGTGGCACAGATCGACAAGCGATCGCAGGAACGCCAGCCCCTTGGCCGTCTTGGTCGATTGCCGAATTGATTCGCCATCAATCTTTACATAATCGATATCCATTGCGCTGAGATACCGGAAGTTCGACGCACCCGTGCCGAAATCATCAAGGCAGATCTCGACCCCGAATTCACGGAAACGGGCAATCCATTTTGCCGCCGTATCGATATCTGTGATTTCGGCGGTTTCGGTGATCTCAAGCATCAATTGGCCAAGTGCCTCGCGATGGCGCTCAAACAGCGCAATCACAGACCGGCAAAAATCCGGATTTCCAAGCGAATGGCCGGAAATATTCACAGCAACCCGGGCTGTTATCCCCTGATCAAGCTGGGAGGTGATCCATTTCAGGTTTCGGCGCAACATCGCCAGATCAAGACGATGGACCATATTGACCTGCTCGGCAAAACTGACCAGTTCCTGTGTCGGGATCAGTTTGCCATCATCGTCATAGAACCTTACCAGCACTTCGAAATGATGGATTTCCGCATTCGGCAGGCGCACGATCGGCTGATACACCGTGTCGAACTTCAACTGATCGACCCGGGTGCCAAAATCCTGCATCGCCGAAAAGGTATTGTTGACCAGATTATCCGCCTGCCCCATCAGGCGCGAAAACGTAAAGCTGTGCTCCTGTCGGTCACAGAACCGCCGGATGGAATACAAAACCCCGCGCGCCAGATCGCCCGGTGGGATCAGCTCGGCGGTAAAATCGGTCACGGATGAACTGACCTCGATGCCAACCCCGGTCGGATCGGCATCGCGCACACATTCCTCGATCCGTTTTTCAAGATCGCCAATCGGGACATCTGCGCGATGTAACATGCCAAATTGTTCTGTCCCCAGTCGCCCGGCCGTGTCGCCCGCAACCGAATGGGCGCGCAGAAAGGCTCCGACGCTGGCCATCATTTCCGCCTGTTCGATCTGTTTCATCCGCGCGCATAGCGGATCAAACGCATTGAGGGTCATCAGGGTAAATTTGTGCTCGATCCCGGTTTCCCGGCGCGCTATCAACCGTTCCGTGACGACCTTTGACAGGCTTTCCTCATCAAGAAGTCCCGTAGCAGTGTCGCGCTGAAGGCTGGCGGCAACATCGGGCGACAGGGCATTGATCGCAACCCTGAGTGCCACAAAGAAATGATCGCCAAGGTCAGGCAGGAAATAGCCGCTCATGGAAACCGGCGGGCTTAACATGTCGGCCTGCTGATTAAAGCGGACCTGAATATTGTCCATGCGCCCGCGACGGCGCGCGACCCGCAACATCTCTGTCACCAGCGGGCGATACTGTTTTGCCAGGAATTGGATGAACGACTTCCCCGACAGGTCTTGTGGCCGATGCCCCAAAATCCCGTCTGATGCGCCAGAGGCAAAAACAATGCGCAGATCCCCGTCCAGTTCCAGAAGAAGATCCCCCCAGACAAAGGCCAATGCCGCAAAACGGTTTCTCTCTTTGCGCAGTTCGGTTGTTCGCGCCTTTATAAGTTTATCCAATGCACCCTCTCACGCTGCCCGGATCAACAAGTGATTCCCTTCCCCCGAGCACGGAAACCAGTCTGATCGCCTTAATGGCTTTCGGTCATTTTCACTGCTTCTACTTAACAAGGGTTTTACAAAACCTGAATTTCCTATGCGGACGGATAATAATGTCCTCGCCCGGTTTTCCGGGCCGAACCTCCATCACATTTGGCACGCGCAGTCCAAGGCCCCAGACATGGATCCCAAACAAGAACCCAATATATGTTTGCTCTTTTTGGCCGTTTTAAACCCCTGTGCAGTTCACGCTGGGCAGCATGCAATTCAACGGCGAACAAATGACCACGGGTACACCATTTTTGGTTCTGATTGATCCTGATGGTTTGCAACACCGTAAGGATCGCATACAAATGTCGACTGTCTGACACGCGCGCCAGGCACGTCTGTCCCACAAGCATATCCGGAAGGCCCCAGATCATGACCACCGCCCCGAAACGCAGATCCGAATTGCCCCGTGTCGACGATGACAGCGTTCTGATCTTTGATCTCGACAACACGCTTTATCCGGCGGCCTGCAATCTGTTTTCACAGGTGTCTGATCTGATCGGGCAATATGTCCGTGACGCGCTGAAACTTGAGGCAACCGAAGCCCACCGGGTGCAAAAGGACTATTTCCATCGCTATGGCACCACCTTGCGCGGGTTGATGACCGAACATGAGATCGATCCGGCCGATTACCTTGCCAAAGTCCATGACATCGATCTGTCCGTGGTAGACCCGGCACCGGATCTTGCCAGCGCGCTGAATGATCTTCCGGGCCGCAAACTGATTTTCACCAATGCCTCGCGCGGCCATGCCGAACGGGTCATGGATCGCCTCGGTATTGCTGATCATTTCGAAACCATCTTTGACATTGTCGATGCCGAATACATCCCCAAGCCCAAGCAGGAACCCTATGACCTGCTTCTGGCGCGCGATGGCATTGACCCGACCCGTGCGGTCTATTTCGAAGACATGGCCAAAAACCTTCTGCCGGCCAAGGATATGGGCATGACCACCGTCTGGGTGCATACCGATCTTGAATGGGCGCAGGCCGGCCGCGATGATCCGCGCATTGATCATGAAACGGATGATCTTGTCGGCTTCTTGCGCGGGCTTAACAACGGATCGTAACCCCCCGTTAAAGCTGCGCCCAATCAGGGTGCTTCACTTCCCCGCTACCGGGCACGGTAGCGCTGATTTGTCATCGTTCCAGGATTGAGCTTGGCGGTATGATCGGCTATGTCTAACGGCCATACGGGATCAGGAACGGAAATCTGCCTGAGACAGGCGTTTCTACGTAAACTGGCGGAGTTGACTTGCGCGCGCGCATTGACCATTCTCCGCCGACGCAATTTTGGCTGACCGCAAGGACCTTCGAAAAATGAACAGAACCGAGCTTGAAGGCGTGATCAACGTCGCATGGGAAAACCGCGACGAGATTAACTCCTCTACCCAGGGTGAAATCCGCAAGGCTGTTGAACAGACGCTTTCCGCCATGGATTCCGGCGACCTGCGCGTTGCTGAAAAATCAAAGGCCAGCAACGAAAGCAAGTGGGTTGTCAATCAGTGGGCCAAAAAGGCGGTTCTGCTGTCCTTCCGTCTCAACGACATGACCACCATCGCAGGTGGTCCGGGCGAAAACACCAACTGGTGGGACAAGGTTCCGTCAAAGTTCGAAGGTTGGGGTGAAGCCGAATTCAAAAAGGCCGGTTTCCGTGCTGTTCCGGGCAGCATCGTGCGCCGTTCGGCCTATGTCGCACCGGGCACCGTTTTGATGCCGTCCTTCGTGAACCTTGGCGCCTATGTTGATACCGGCGTGATGGTCGACACCTGGGCAACGGTTGGATCGTGTGCGCAGATCGGCAAGAACGTTCACCTGTCGGGTGGTGCGGGTATCGGTGGCGTGCTGGAACCGCTTCAGGCTGGCCCGGTCATCATCGAAGACAACGCCTTTATCGGCGCACGTTCGGAAATCGTCGAAGGTGTGATCGTCGAAGAAGGAGCCGTCATTTCGATGGGTGTCTTCATCGGCGCATCGACCAAGATCATCGACCGCACCACCGGCGAAACCTTTGTCGGTCGCGTTCCGGCCTATTCCGTGGTCGTTCCGGGCAGCATTCCGGGCAAGCCGCTTCCGGATGGAACCCCGGGGCCGAGCCTCTATTGCGCGGTCATCATCAAACGCGTTGATGAAAAGACCCGCTCGAAAACCTCGATCAACGAATTGCTGCGCGACTGATCTGCGACACGCAATGTGATCATGATATAAGGGGCGAAACGGATGGCTGTTTCGCCCCTTAATGTATATTTGTTCCTATTTTGTTTCACGTGAAACACAAAAATAGGTTCAAATTCCTATAAAAATACAAACAACTAAGACCAAGAGAGTGCCAATGTCGACCGCCCTTGAACTTGCACAATCCCTGATCCGCTGCCCGTCGGTTACTCCCGCCGATGAAGGCGCGCTTAATGTGTTGCAGAAGGCGCTGGAGGCACGGGGATTTAAGTGCACGCGCAAGGTCTTTGACGGTGATGACAGTGATGCGATCGACAACCTTTATGCCCGTCTGGGGACCAAGGGCCGCAATTTCTGTTTTGCCGGTCATACCGATGTGGTGCCCGCTGGCGATGTTGCCGCCTGGACCGTCGATCCGTTCGGCGGCGAAGTCAAAGACGGCCGTCTGTTTGGCCGTGGTGCGGTGGACATGAAAACCGGCATTGCCTGCTTTGTTGGTGCGGTTGACGCGTTCCTTGCTGCCCATCCGGATTTCGATGAAAGCATCTCGCTCCTGATCACCGGCGACGAAGAAGCCGATGCGATTAACGGCACGGTCAAGCTGGTCGAATGGTGCGATCAGCAGGGCGAGAAATTTGACGCCTGTCTGGTCGGCGAACCGACCAACCCGAAATATCTGGGCGAGATGATGAAAGTCGGCCGCCGTGGCTCCATCACCGGCTGGCTGACGGTTTATGGCGCACAGGGTCATGTCGCCTATCCACATCTGGCCGACAACCCGGTCCCGCGCATGATCAAGACTTTGGATGTGCTCAATTCCCGCGAGCTTGATCAGGGCACCGATCATTTCCAGCCCAGCAACCTTGAAATCACCACGGTTGATGCCGGAAATACCGCGACCAACGTGGTTCCGGCCAAGGTCAGTGCAGCGTTTAACATCCGCTTTAATGATCAGCACACAGGTAGCGATCTTAAAAAATGGATCGAGGATGTCTGTGCCGAGCATGCCGGTGCGCACGATCTCAAGGTCAAGATTTCCGGCGAGGCGTTCCTGTCCAATCCGGGCAAGCTCGCCAACCTGATTGCGGATGCCTCGGAAAAGGTTACCGGCAAGCGGCCTGAAATGAGCACGACCGGCGGCACATCCGATGCGCGCTTCATTCAGAAATACACCGAGGTCGCCGAATTCGGTCTGGTCGGACAAAGCATGCACAAGGTCGATGAACACGCGATGGTCGATGACATCGAAAACCTTGTGAGAATTTACAGCGAAATTTTGTCCGGGTACTTTGTTTCTTCGTAATCAACGGCGACACGTTTCCTTTTTCTGACTTTCTGGATTTTCGATCATGACCGGTTCAGCGCAGCAGCCCCAAAAAATCAAAAGTCTTGAAGCAGGAGACTTTGTCCCGAAGATCGTCCTGCCCGACACCGCAGGCAGCAATGTTGACCTGGCCGACCAGCTTATTGCGGGCAACACGCTGGCCTTGTGGTTCTTCGATGAAAAACCCGGCAAAGCTGAGTGGGAGAAAATTGATCAGTTCCGCGATGCGACCACAGATGCCGAAGTGCTGCATTTCATCGTAATTGGCGGAAAGAAAAGCCCGAAGAAATCTGGCAAATCCAGCGCGAAGGCAGCCGAGCTTTATGACTTGGAAAACAGGGTGCGTATGCTATTTGCCTGTGCAGATGGCAGTGTTGCCCTGATCGATCCAAACCATCGTCTGAGCAAAATCGGCTCGATATCGGAACTTGATGATCTGATCGCAGCCTGCAATGCAATTGCGGCACAAACGGCCCCGGAGCCAGCATCCTATCAGGCGCCGGTTCTGGTGATGAAGGATGTGCTTGAGCCAGAATTGTGCGCAGCGTTGATCAAATACTGGGAAGCGGGCGAAAAGAAGGCCGATGGCGTTTCCCAGGGGGATATCAGCAGCGGCACAGCAAAGGCCAATATCAAGAAACGCAACGACGTGGTCCTACTTGATGAAGATCTTTTCAATCAGGTCAAAACCAGACTGATTACCCGTTTGATGCCCGAACTGATGAAGGCTTTCCATTTCAGGACCGCCAGTATGGAAGCCTTGCGTATCGGGTGCTATGACTCAGCCGATCAGGGTCATTTTGGCCGCCACAGAGACAATCGAACCGCCTTCACAGCCCATCGAAGATTTGCGGTATCTCTGAACCTGAACCCGATTGATTACGAAGGGGGTCAGGTGCGCTTCCCGGAATATGGCCGGGCAGTTTATGCGCCGCCGCCCGGTGGTGCAGTCGTGTTTTCATGTTCGCTTTTGCATGAAGCCTTACCGGTTACCAAGGGTCGGCGATTTGCGATTTTCACCTTCCTGACAGACGAGGCCGGTGCGCTGGCCGAGCAGAAAATGATGGCTGAACGCAAAAAGCAAATCACACCGCTTGCAATGAAATAGTCACGAGACCCCGGTAGCTATTTCGCAATTGCTGTCGCCAGATGTTGGTGACGGGAGCGTGAGATACTTTCCCGACTTGCCGCGAGGATATCGTCGGCCGTCTCATCATCGACTGCACGGCTTAGCACCACTGCCCCGACCAGCATCGCCAACATGGATGTGGCTTCGGTGCGGTAACCATCAGGAACATCCGGCAGCACGGACGCACCATCAACCGGGACGGGCTTGTCCATGCCCGGAACACCGTCTTCCTTTGCCAGTTTCCAGGCAAGTTTGCCCGATGCCTGATCAATCAGCTTTGAAAACGCTGCACGCGCCTGATCGCCAGAGCGTGAGACTTCGGACGACAGGGTTGGCAGCGCACATCCAAGTTCGGGGTTATCAATATGCACCCGTGACAGATAGAGTTCGGCAAAGGATGTCACCCAGTCGCTTCCGGACAGCTCGGCCTTGCGCAATTTTGCCAGCACGGGCGATGACAGAAGCGACATGCCGTTTTCAACGCAGGCAACAAACAGGGCTTCCTTGTTCTTGAAGTGGGCATAGAACCCGCCACGGGTCAGCCCGGCCGCTGCCATGACCTGATCAATCGTGACATTTTCAAACCCGTGCTTTTTAAACAGCGCACTTGCCGCATTAACGATGCGAATGCGGGTTTTGGGTTTGTGCGTCGGAGCATAGGGCATTTCGAACTCCACCAGGTAATCAGAACGTCATCGAATGTTTGGATCGGGCGACAGATCCACCATGACACATTCTGATAATATGTTCTTGAACATATTATGGGGGACGTAATCCTGTCTGCAAGTTCACCGAACAAAAGGGTCTTGCCATGTCGGATGTCACAATTATCGGAATGCCGCGCAGTAACCTGACACGCACGGTTCGCATTGCCTGTCTGGAAAAGGAAATACCGTTCGCGTTCAGCAGCCGGAATGTCCAGCCACCCGGCCATCCGGCAACACCGGAACTGTTGCGCAGCAACCCGTTTGGCAAGGTGCCAGTCCTGACCCACGGGCCGTTCATCCTGTATGAAACCGCCGCCATTTGCCGCTATATTGATGATAATTTCCCCGGGCCGTTATTGCGCCCGGTGTATGCCGAAAAAGCGGCCCGCATGAACCAGTGGATCAGTGTCGCCATGACCCGGCTTGATCCGGACATCATCCGTAATTTCGTCATTCCGATGTTTTTTGCCGATGATGTCAAACGTCGTGACCCGGCATTTACCACCCGTATGAACGAGATGGCGGACCGCATCCGTCATGATCTTTCTGCCCTTGATGCTGCTTATGGCGATGGCTGGGTTTGTGGTGACCGTTTCACCATTCCCGACATGATGATCATGCCGATGATCCATTATCTGAACGCGATGCC
>NZ_DCAO01000055.1:5418-5539 GCF_002311515.1 Thalassospira sp. UBA1131 | reverse complement strand
GAAAAGCTTTTGAAATCAGCCTGACGATTGTACCGCCACCCTGACGTTTCTCCCGTCAGGGTATTCAGCCACCACGGATGGGAACAACTTCCCCCGCCTCCCCCTTGCCTTGGGTGACGTT
>NZ_DCAO01000055.1:0-5311 GCF_002311515.1 Thalassospira sp. UBA1131 | reverse complement strand
ACATAGCCCGGAACCGCCGTCATCCGGTCAAGCCAGGCGCGAATGCCGGGATAGGGCGCCAGACTGATTTTGCCAAGTTCGGCCCGGTGCGTGTAGGCATAAAGCGAGATATCGGCGATGGTAAGCGCATCGCCGACCAGCCAGTTATGACCGGAAAGACGCTTTTCCATCAGATCAAGCGCACGCTTCGCCCCTGCCTGTTTCATTGGTCCAAGAATATCGGAATGTTCCGGCAGGCCCTTGATCGCATACCATGAAATCAGAACGGCGACGTTCGGTTCATGGTCATATTGTTCAAAGAACAACCAGCTCATCATATCGGCCCGGTCATAGTCATCCTCGGGGATGAAATTGGTCCCTTCGGCCAGATAGATCAGAATGGCGTTGCTTTCGGCAAGGCTCCTGCCGTCATCAAGGACAAGGGCCGGAATTTTGCCGTTCGGGTTGACCTTTTCAAGGTACTCGGGCGTGTGGGTTTCGCCTTTCATAATGTCGCGTTCGACATATTCAAACGGTTGACCCAGCATGGATAGCAGCAAACGGACCTTATAGCCGTTTCCCGACATCAAATAGTCGTTCAAAATCATCAGACTCATCCTTGTGGCATATGCATCAAAAGCATTCGCGTTACAGCATTGGCCGGCCGGGTTTGATATTTGCCGCTGGATCGTAATCGGACAATCGAATAGTTTTGACCCTATTGTTCAAAATTCCTGATCAATTTTTCTGATCAAAGGGGAAGCCATGGATTCCGATCTTCTCAGAAGCTTTGTCGCCTTTGCCGAATGCGGCAGCTTCAACCGTGCCGCTGATCGTATCGGGCGGACACCATCGGCCTTTTCCATGCAGATGAAGCGCCTTGAAGAACTGGTCGATAACAAGCTGTTTGAACGCGACGGACGCAACGTTCAACTGACCCACGAAGGCATCACCTTTGTCGGCTATGCCAGACGGATTCTGAGCCTGACGGATGAGGCGATGGGACAATTGCGTTCTCAGGAAGAAAGCCGTCCGATCCGCATCGGCTGCCCGGATGATTATGCGCAAAAGATTTTGCCAATTGTTCTGCGCGCCATAAGTGCGGTGCATCCACAGGCGCGCTTTTTCGTGTCGGTCAATCCGACGATCCTGCTCCGCCGGATGCTTGATCAGGGGGAGCTTGATCTGTCGATCATCAGCCGGTCGGAAAAAGGTGAAGAGGGATATTTCCTGCGCCATGAACTTGGGGTCTGGGTGACATCGGCAGTCCACAAGCAGCACCTTCTTGATCCGCTGCCGCTTGTCCTGCCGGCCGAAGATTGCAAGTTTCATGCATGGGCGATTGACGCCTTTTCGAAATCCAACCGGCCCTTCACGCTTTATGCGACATCCCGTCAGGCGGCTTCGATGTTGCATCTGGTCCGCGACGGTTTGGGTGTTGCCGCCCTTGCCGCGGCAAGTGTGACCGACGAATTCAAAATTCTTGATGCGCGGGACGGATTTCCGCCACTGCCGGCCGTCGGTGTCGCCGTGATGCTGGCCGAAGAGGCCCATCCGCTGGTTAATCGCCAGCTTGCCGGTGCGATCCAGGAATATGTCACCCGTCATCTTGATGATGACTTGACCAAAACGGTCGCAAGCTGATTGGATGCGCCCCCCGCACCGTTTAGAAATCAACCTGTTCTGGATAAGATCACCCGCATGACCACCAAGTCCCGCCTGAATATCTGCACGACCTGCACGTCCTCAATCGCCAGCGCACCAAGTGACCCGCGCGATGGTCAGACGCTTTTTGAGCGCATTCAGGAAGTCTGTGCCACGCGCGATCTGCCGTTTGAGCTGAGACCAGTCGAATGCCTGACCAACTGCAAGTCTGGCTGTTCGGTCGCGCTGAACGGATCGGGAAAGTGGGGATATGTTTATGGCAATGTTGATCCTGACAGCATGGTCGAAGACCTCTGTGAACTGGCGTCAAAATATGCCGAAAGTGAAAAGGGCATTGTTGCCTGGCGCGAACGTCCAGATGCCCTGCGCCGCAATGTTATTGCCCGCATCCCACCGATCGACTAGCAGACGCGTACAGGACTTGGGTCAGGACCTAGCCAGACAGACCGATGTGAAGTTGCTGCCACAGGCGTTCGACCTCGCCAGTGGATTGCAGTTTCGCAATCAATTGATTGAACCGTTCAAGCGGGATTGACGATCCGGCCGACAGCACCGCCACCAGATCATGGACGGCATCGGGTTGATCTGAAATCACAAGGCTTTCGCGCAAGGACGGGTAATCGACAAACCGGGCGGCCAGAAAGCCCGCCGAGACGATACCAATCGGGGCTTCCCCGGCCAGAAGTCCGTCAAGGACCTGTTGCTCGTTATAGCGCAGCAAAACATCAAAGTTCTGGCGCAGATAGTCCGGATCCGCGTTGAAATCGGCAAATCCGTAATGGAACCCCAAGACGCACAGGATCGGATAATTGGTCACATCTGACAAAAGTGCGTCGGTGTTATCCGGCCCGGCAAGCGTCAGATAAAGGTCCTTTTCCTGAACGATGGATTTGGAGAACTGAACATCCAGATTCCGCCATTCCCATTGCGCACTTTCCAACAGAACAAGGTCCACCTCGCCACTGGTGACGGCCTGATAGCGCCTCCGCGATGAGGTTTCGGCAAGTTCAAACACATATTCGTCCTGCAAATCGTTCAGAAGTTTGATCAGGTGCAGAACCATGCCCTGTGGCTTGCCATCATCATAGAAATAGACCACGCCATATTCATACGCACCGACCTTGACGGGGGTCCGTTCATGCGCCTTTGCGGCCGTTACTGCGAACAAAGTCGCAAGCAAACAGACAGCAACGCCGGTTACAACCAAATCGCGTAGAAAACGTATCGCTACCAAAGCTTTTCCCTGAATACCGATCATCACCCAGTACAGCGATGCCGTATCACCAGGATGGTGACAAAGGCCTCTTTGTCTCTATATGTGGCCGGCGCACCAGTTTTCCAGAAGGAAGCGTGCGATAGATATCGGACGCGGCAGGTTGATACCTTTTTCGGGCAGGTTTGGCACATCATCGCGATGCACCCACATCGCAAACTCGATTTCTTCGTTATCGGGCAAAAGGTCGGTTGTTTCGGCCTCGGCGACAAAGCCCAGCATCAAAGAACCCGGAAACGGCCAGGGCTGGGATGCGACATATTGCGGACGTTTGATCCGGACACCGACTTCTTCGAACACCTCGCGCGCGACGGCCTGTTCAAGGGTTTCGCCCGGTTCGACAAAACCAGCCAGAACCGACACCATGCCGGGCAGGAATTGCGGGGATCTTGCCAGCAACACATGATCCTGATGATGGATCAACATGATCACGGCCGGATCAGTGCGCGGAAAATGCGATTTGCCACAATTGGGGTTGCTGCATTGCAGACGATATCCCGCCTCTGCCACCAAATTCGGATGGCCGCACGCTCCGCAGAACTGGTGCCCCTGATGCCAGTTGAAGATCGCACGTGCCTGCGCGGCAAGGGCGGCCTCATCCACCGAAAGATTGGCCATGCGGGTGCGCATATCGCCAAAACCACCGCCGAGTTTGCGGATGGCCTCGTCACGATCCGTCACCACCGCAGCAATATCGACCGCAATCACCGGCCCGCTTTCATCACGGCCAAGATAAATCCACTGCCCGCGATGAAGATCGACATCAAGATGCGGCACGGCCGGGGCACCCAGCACCACCAGTTCATGGGCGTCCATGTCCTCCGGCCAGGCAAAAAGCGGATCACCGGCATGACAAATCAGGATACGCAGCGACTCCTCGGCCAACAGAACCTGTTGCCAGTCTTCGCGTTTGCGCAAAACCGCATCGCGATCAAGATCAACGGATTCATAAAATAGCCTGTGCATGGTGGTCACTTTCTTGAAATTCTGATGCGGAAAATATCGGGCAAGCCCATGGGATCGCCGACATTTCCTGTGGTGACGGAGCATGACATTAACGTGGGCGGGGATCGGTCAAAAGCCACGATTGCTTGATAACAGAAAAAATCCCAGCCAACCCTTGCGTTTTATGGACGCTTGCGCGATATAGGAGGCGAGAGGCTGGCAGTGGACGGACCGCTCGCCAACCCGGTCAGGACCGGAAGGTAGCAGCCGTAACGAGTTTTTCCGGGTCGCTGTTCAGTCTCTCACCCTTTCATTTCTCCCTTTGAAATCGTTGATATTTGCCATGCCCCTGACATTCGCGGGCAGATGGCTTTTTGTATCGGAAATTTCCCACTTGGCCTTTCCCATAGGGCTTCGAAGCTGCTAAAACCAACTGAGAATTAAAACAGTCCGGACCGGATGAATGAGCGAGCAGATCGAGACCGCCAGCGAAACGGCACCAGAAGGTGACACGGTGACAGACAGTAACGTCGCGGACACAACCGCGCCCGTCACCACGGCCGAGCCAGAAAGCAAAAGCGAGTATCAGGTTCTTGCGCGGAAGTACCGCCCGAGATCCTTTGATGAGCTGATCGGCCACGGGCCGATGGTCAAGACGCTGTCAAACGCGCTTGAAAGTGGCCGGCTTGCCCATGCCTTTATCCTGACCGGTGTGCGCGGGATTGGTAAAACTACAACCGCGCGTATCATTGCGCGTGCGCTGAACTGCATTGGCGCAGATGGCAATGGCGGTGCGACGATCGAGCCATGCGGTGTCTGTGAGCATTGCCGTGCGATTGCCGAAGACCGTCATGTTGATGTTCTGGAAATGGATGCGGCGTCGCGTACCGGTGTTGATGACATTCGCGAACTGATCGAAGGTGTTCGCTATCGCCCGACATCAGCACGCTACAAGATCTACATCATCGACGAAGTGCACATGCTTTCGAAAAGTGCGTTTAACGCGCTTTTGAAGACGCTTGAAGAACCGCCAGAGCATGTGAAATTCATCTTTGCCACCACCGAAATCCGCAAGATCCCGATCACGGTCCTGTCACGTTGTCAGCGATTCGATTTGCGTCGTGTGCAGACCGATGAACTGGCCGCGCACTATAGCCGCATCGCCGGGCTTGAAAATGCCGAGATCGAGGAAGAAGCCGTCACCCTGATCGCACGTGCCGCCGACGGATCGGTCCGTGATGGCATGAGCCTGCTTGATCAGGCGATTTCGCACGGTGCTGGCAAGGTCACCACCCAGCAGGTGCGTGACATGCTGGGCCTTTCGGATCGGTCGCGGATTTTCGATCTGTTTGATCACACCATGAAGGGCGAGGTTAACGAGGCCCTTGAACTTCTTGGTGCGCAATATGCCCTTGGCGGTGACCCGCCGGTGATGTTGCAGGATATGCT
>NZ_DCAO01000067.1:46437-57562 GCF_002311515.1 Thalassospira sp. UBA1131 | reverse complement strand
TGTCATTTGTTGTTCAGCATCGCCTGGGGAATGGCGAAATCCGCAAGATGCAGGTGCATGCCGGCCTGATAGAGCTGCATGAACGCAAATACATTCACACCACCAATGTCGATATTACCGAGCGCGAACATTACGAACGCATGCTCAAGGATGCCAACCGCAAACTGGCCGAGGAACGCCAGCGTCTTGATGAAATCATCTGGGGTACCAGCGCTGGCACATGGGAATGGAACGTTCAGACCGGCGAAACCCGGTTTAACGAGCGCTGGGCCGAAATCATCGGTTACACGCTCGAAGAACTTGGTCCCGTAAGCATTGATACATGGTTGGCATATTGCCATCCCGAAGACCTCGAAAAGTCCGAGGCCGCCTTGCAAAGCACCTTCCGGGGTGAGACCGATCACTATCAGTGCGAATGCCGGATGCGCCACAAGGATGGCAGTTGGGTATGGGTTCTTGATCGCGGCAAGGTCGTGGAATGGGATGCGGATGGCAATCCGCTGCGCATGTCGGGCACCCATGCTGATATCACGCCGACCAAGGCAGTCGAAGCCGAAATTCGCAGGCTTGCCCAGACCGATCAGCTGACCGGTCTTTCCAACCGCTATCAGTTCAATTCAATGCTGTCGCAGATCATTCAGATCAACCGGCGCTTTGAAAAAAGCATTGTTTTACTACTGCTTGATCTTGATCGTTTCAAACAAGTGAATGACACGTTTGGCCATCCGGTCGGGGACAAGCTTCTGGTCGAAGTGGCCGAAATCATCAAACGCAATTGCCGTGAAGCCGACGTCGTTGCCCGTCTTGGCGGCGATGAATTCGCCGTGGTCCTGCCATTGATGGATGATGTCCGCGATGCTGCCATTCCGGCCCAACGGATTATCGAGGAAGTGTCACGTCCCCTGATCATTGATGGCAACGAGGTTCATGTTGGGATCAGTATCGGCATCTCGACCTGTGCCGATCACAACGGAACGCCGGACTCAATCTATCGCGATGCCGACAAGGCGCTTTATCGTGCCAAGAATTGCGGGCGTAACCGTTTTTGCTTCTATGTCGAAGGCGGCTGCAACGAATGCGGCGCGCTTGATCGGGAACTGTGCGGCCGATACGCCCTGAACCCGCAAAGCCATGATGGCTAGGTAAGGTTGGCGGGCGTTCGCAGGGTTACTGCATCCACTTCGCGATCATTTTGTGCTGCACGGCTGCCTGTGCGGCCACCCGGTAATAGGACAGCAATTCACGCATCGGCGATGACATCCGGTCAAAGCCGGAAATAAACGCCACGATGATACCAACCGATGTCTGGCCCTGGATCACAAGGTAACCGCCAACAAACAGCACGCAAATCGGTGCCAGCGCATTCAAAAGGTTGATCAGCGACTTCATGCCGAACTTCAAGACGAAAAGCTGCATGCGATTATCAAACAATGCGGTGATGCCCTTATTGATCGGGCGAAGCTGTTCGTCATCATCCTTGTCGGTCGACATTTCCGAAAGTTCGTCACTGACATCGCGCATCTTCTCAACCCGTGCTTCAATAAGCGCATTGATGCGTTTCTGAATGACCGGCACGAGTGCGACCTGCGGGATCAGGGCGATCACGCCAATAAGTCCAATCATCGGCTCGACACTGATCATATAGCCAAGGCCAAAGATCAGCATGCCGCTATTGACCACCGGCTGTGACAGGCCATCGCCCACAAACCCGCCAAGCTTTTCGATCTCGGACCCGATGATCGAAACCGCACGCCCGTTGCTTTCATCCTGGCTGCCAGCCTCGTTATGGGCGTGCAGGCGCGTTAAGTGCTTGCGGTTATACTGGATCGCACTTTCACTCAGCCAGCCTTCGTAAATCCGAAGCACGAACTTGATCCCGCCATGGACGATAATCAGGCCGAGATAAAGGGCTGCCAGCGTGATCAAAAGATCAAAGTCCTGTGGTGTGATGGCGTTATCGACAATCCGGCGTTGCAGCTCGATCGGTGCAATGCCAAGGGCGGCCACCAGCACCGCAAGGCTGCACACCACAACCTGATGCCAGCCACTCATCCGCCAGACATACCCCCATAGGGAGCTAGCAGGGCGGTCGTCGCCGGTTTTTTCCGGATTGCGCGGGCTGAATTTAAACATGGGCTCAATCGATTGTGGTGACGAAGGCGATAAAGGTATGTTTGGTGTACGTGTTCTGGGTGCCCCGGATCAGGGACGGTTACAGTGTGCACCATAATGCCAACGCCTTGCGCATCAAAATGATCCAGCGGCGGGGACGGGTGGATCTGCTGCTCTAGACTTTAGTTCAGCCCGCACGGATATATCGAAATGACGTTAGGGAAATCAGGCGTTTAGGGGCTATTCTGGAGCTCTGTCAGAACAGCAAAAATAATTGGCATTCCAGTACCGAATAATGCTATTTCATTCTCCAGACGCGCATACCGGGCCGAAAAGTGCCAGAAGGCCGACCACAGCAAGGAAAACGCAACATGCAGGATATTGTCGCCAAACTCGAAGCGAAGCGCGCCGAAGCTGCCATGGGCGGCGGCCAGCGCCGCATTGATAATCAGCATGCCAAGGGCAAGCTCACCGCGCGTGAACGCCTTGACGTACTGCTTGACGAAGGCTCCTTCGAAGAATGGGACATGTTTGTCGAACATGATTGTGTGGATTTCGGCATGACCGAAAACCGCATTCCCGGCGACGGTGTTGTCACCGGTCACGGTACGATCAATGGCCGTCTGGTCTTTGTATTCTCTCAGGATTTCACCGTTTTCGGTGGCGCCCTTTCGGGTGCCCATGCGCGCAAGATCGCCAAGATCATGGATCAGGCGATGAAGGTTGGCGCACCGGTGATTGGCCTTAATGATTCGGGCGGCGCGCGTATTCAGGAAGGTGTTGAAAGCTTGGCGGGCTATGCCGATGTCTTCCAGCGCAATGTCGAGGCATCTGGCGTCATCCCGCAAATTTCCCTGATCATGGGGCCATGCGCCGGTGGTGCTGTTTACAGCCCGGCGATGACCGACTTCATCTTCATGGTCAAGGACAGCTCCTATATGTTCGTGACCGGTCCTGACGTGGTCAAAACCGTCACCCACGAAGAAGTCACCCACGAACAGCTGGGCGGGGCATCGACCCACACCAGTGTGTCGGGTGTTGCTGATCTGGCCTTTGACAATGATGTCGACCTGCTGCTTCAGACCCGGCGTTTCATGGACTTCCTGCCACTGTGTAACAAGGAAGACCCGCCCGCGCGTCTTTGCGAAGATCCGATCAACCGCGATGACTTCTCGCTTGATACCCTGGTGCCAGAAAACCCCAACATGCCCTACGACATGAAGGAACTGATCACCAAGATCGTGGATGAGGGCGACTTCTTTGAAATTCAGGCCGACTACGCCAAAAACATCATTATCGGCATGGCGCGCATGGATGGTCGGACGGTTGGTGTCGTCGCCAACCAGCCGATGGTTCTGGCCGGTTGCCTTGATATCGACAGTTCCAAAAAGGCCGCACGCTTCGTGCGCTTCTGCGATGCCTATAACATTCCGATTGTCACCTTCGTTGATGTGCCGGGCTTCATGCCGGGCACCGCACAGGAATATGGCGGCATCATCAAACATGGTGCGAAACTGCTTTATGCCTATGCCGAGGCGACCGTGCCCAAGGTCACCGTCATTACCCGTAAGGCCTATGGCGGGGCTTATGACGTGATGTCATCAAAACACCTGCGCGGTGACGTCAACTATGCCTGGCCGACCGCCGAAATTGCGGTGATGGGGCCAAAAGGGGCGGTGGAAATCATCTTCCGTGCGGATATGGATAATCCGGCAAAGATCGAAGCCCGCACCGAAGAATACCGCGAAAAATTCGCCAACCCGTTTGTCGCGGGCCGCAAGGGGTTCATTGATGATGTCATCATGCCGCATGGCACACGCCGCCGCGTCTGCAAGGCGCTTGGCATGCTGCGCAACAAGGACATCAAGAACCCTGAAAAGAAACACGGCAACATTCCGCTGTAAGACAAATTGGGAGACAGAAAAATGTTCAGCAAGATCCTGATTGCCAACCGCGGTGAAATCGCCTGCCGTGTGATCAAATCAGCTCGCAAAATGGGCATCAAAACCGTTGCGGTTTACTCAGATGCCGACAAGGCCGCCCTTCATGTTCAGATGGCCGACGAAGCCGTCCGTATTGGTCCGGCGCCGTCGAACCAGTCCTATCTGATTATTGAAAACATCATCGAGGCCTGCAAATCCACCGGGGCCGAGGCTGTCCACCCCGGTTATGGCTTCCTCTCGGAAAATCAGGCCTTTGCCAAGGCACTTGATGCCGCCGGTATTGCCTTTATCGGCCCGCCGAATGGTGCAATTGCCGCCATGGGCGACAAGATCACGTCCAAGAAAATCGCGGCTGACGCCGGTGTTTCGACCGTGCCGGGCTATATGGGCGTGATCAAGGACACCGCCGAGGCGATCAAGATCGCCAACGATATCGGTTATCCGGTGATGCTCAAGGCATCCGCTGGTGGTGGCGGCAAGGGCATGCGGATTGCGCGTAATGACGCCGAATGCCGCGAAGGCTTCGAACGTGCCACGTCCGAGGCCGCAAGTTCCTTTGGCGATGACCGCGTCTTTGTCGAAAAATTCGTCGAAGAACCGCGCCATATCGAAATTCAGGTGCTGGCCGACAAGCACGGCAACGCGATCTATCTCGGCGAACGCGAATGCTCTATCCAGCGTCGCCATCAAAAGGTCGTCGAAGAAGCCCCGTCACCCTTTATCGATCCCGCAACCCGCAAGGCCATGGGCGAACAGGCTGTGGCACTGGCGCGTGCGGTGGATTACTGCTCTGCCGGCACGGTGGAATTCATCGTTGATAAGGACAAGAACTTCTACTTCCTTGAAATGAACACCCGCCTTCAGGTCGAACATCCGGTCACCGAACTTGTCACCGGTCAGGACCTTGTCGAATGGATGATCAAGATCGCCGACGGTGAAAAGCTGACGCTCAAACAGGATGACGTCAAACTGACCGGCTGGGCCATGGAAACCCGCGTCTATGCCGAGGATCCCTTCCGCGAATTCCTGCCCTCTACCGGGCGTCTGGTGCGTTATCAGCCGCCTGCAGAATCAGACACCGTACGTGTTGATACCGGCGTCTATGAAGGCGGCGAGATTTCGATGTTCTATGACCCGATGGTCGCGAAACTGATCACCTATGGTGAAAACCGCGATCAGGCGATTGGGGAAATGCGTCGCGCGCTTGATGCCTATTACATTCGTGGCATTTCGCACAATATCCCGTTCCTGGCGGCCGTTATGGCCAATAAACGCTTCCAGGATGGCAACATCACCACCAACTTCATCGCCGAAGAATATCCGGATGGTTTCTCGGCCGATGATCTGCCCAACGATGATCCGGCAACCCTGATCGTGGTGGCCGCCTACATCAATCAACGCCACGCCGAACGCAATGCCGGCATCACCGGTCAGGTCAGTGACCATCCGCTTGAAATCGCCGAAAGCTGGGTCGCGGTTTGCGGGGATGACCATACCCCGTTCGATATCGAGTTCGATGGTGTTAACGGTGATTACATCGTCGCCATCGGCGATCGCAGCTATGGCGTGGTCTCCGACTGGAAGATCGGCGATCCGCTGTTTGTTGGTGAAATCGACGGTGCGCCGGTCTGCGTGCAGATAGACATCGAAGGGGTGGGTTACAAACTCGCCGCCAACGGCATTCAGCGCCACTTCAAGGTCATGCTGCCACGCGTGGCGGAACTACAAAAACTGATGCCGTTCAAAGCCCCGCCAGACATGTCAAACTTCCTGCTCTCGCCGATGCCGGGTTTGCTCGTCAAGGTATCGGTCGAGGAAGGCCAGACCGTCCAGCCGGGCGAGGAGCTCTGCATCCTTGAAGCCATGAAAATGGAAAACGTCCTTAAATGCGAAAGCAAGGGCGTGGTCAAAAAGATCCACGCCGAACAGGGCGCCAACCTCTCGGTCGATGCGATTATCATCGAGTTTGAAAAAGACGAATAAGCCACCCGATCCCTCTGGGGTGATGCTTTAAAAGGGCGCGATCCTCAAATTGGATTGCGCCCTTAACTTTTCTCAAATTTTGCAGCTACTCTTAGTGGTAGTTTTTCATAACCTCCGGAAGCGATATAGTCTTTTGGCGCAACGGGAGGTTCTTGTGGCTCGATTTAGTAGCGTTTTCCAGTTGTCGAACTCTCAAGCAGAGCTCGATTTCGTAGATATTGAACTTGATGGCGATGTTCCGCTTTACTTAGATCCCTATGCCATCCAAATCCGAGAAGATGAGTGGTCAGAGGTGTGTGGAGACCACATCAGAAGTTTCTTTGACGAGGTTCTTCAAGGATTGCGGGCTGGAGACAACGATCGGGTTGTACACCTTCTGTCTCATTTAGGGGAGCCAAATGAGACACATCTAGGCCAATCAAAAGGGCCTCCGCGAGGCAGAGGTTTCAGTATTGAGAAGGCGGAGAAGCTTGCTGACGCGCTTCGCAATAGCAGGGCGTTCGAGACCGGTTTACTTGCCGATGTCGCGGAAGCCGAACTTTTTATTCACGGAGTGGGGCCGGATCTAATCTCAGACCTCACTACCAATGTGCTCAGACTACCTTTAGCTACCTATACATTAAACCAATGCAATTTATATGACATTGAAACAGTAGAGGTCCGCACCTTGGAACCATGCTGGAACCCGGTAGCGCGTCGGTGGGAAAGCAGAACCCTCCATTTGCCGGTCCATCAGGGTGAGCCAATTCTCTTGGTGCCCAAGTTCAGTGTTCGACAACGATTATGCCTAGATGGGCAAGAGTTTTATAACTTCCACATGATTGAGTATCTCCGGGCAGAGTATCTAGCTGCAGGTGGAGGCATAGTTCACTTCTTCAAGGACGGACGGCCGCATGTCTTTAAGAAGGATGTGAAAGAAAGGCATCCGTTCTCGAAAGATGACCTAGCTGATTTCGTTCGAGATAACCCAAACGTTCTTGAGCTATATAAGCAGGTAAAAGGTGCCGAAGGTGCTTTAAGTACTAAAGACTTTGACGAAGCATTTGATGAAAGAGAATTCGCAAGTGGGTTACCGGAAGTGCTTGAACGCATTCCAACTGGAAACAACGATGCGGATGCCTACCACAATTGTGTTTTGGGAATTCTAACTTTCCTATTTTATCCCAACCTTATTAACCCAATAAAGGAAATGGCGATACACGAGGGGCGCAAGCGTCTGGATATTAAATACACGAATACGGGTGAGCGAGGTTTTTTCAGCGCAATACTTCAATCTCCGCAAACAAGGGCTCTATCCGTACCAGTGGAGTGCAAAAACTATTCAACGGACGTTAATAACCCAGAACTCGACCAGTTGACTGGAAGGTTTGGTCATGCGCGCGGATTTTTGGGGTTCTTATTATGTCGGTCTGTGAATGACCGAGCTAGGTTGCTTCAGAAATGTAAAGATGCGGCTCTGGATGGTCGTGGGGTGATCATAATTTTAGAAGACGTTGACCTAAACGAAATGCTTCGGTTCGTCTCAATCGGTTCTCGAAGGAACATCAGCGACTTTCTTCAAGGCAAGTTGGATGCGGTTATTCATTAAATTGAACAACCTAAGTTAACTTCTGGCGCTGTTTGCTTATCGCGACAGCGCCTTTTCTTTAACCTGTTCAAATACTTGTGTTTTCAAGGCCTTTCCGATCCGTTTCACGCATATTAAATACAGATAACGGGGCTTTACGAGGCGTTTGCACTGCCATATGGTCGTGAATTGAGGCCGTAATACCCTGTGAACATCGAGGTTGACTGCCAACGCATTGAACGTGCCTGCGGCCATCCAATAACAAGAAACGAGGCTTAAGAATGTACAAGCTGATTGCTTTTGATGGCGACGATACCCTGTGGCACAACGAGCCACTTTTCCGCCAAGCCCATGTGCAGCTTCGCGAAATGCTGGGACATTATGTTGATCCCGAACAGGTTGATGATCGTCTCTATCAGGCCGAGTTGGCCAACCTTTCCATCTATGGCTATGGCGTGACGGGCTTTACCCTGTCGATGATTGAAACCGCGATCGAATTGTCTGATCGTAAAATCAGCGCCGAAGACATCCACAAACTGGCCGAAACCGGCAAATCCATGCTGCGTGCGCCCACCCGGATCATTGACGGGGCCGAGGACGTGCTGAAACAGTATGCCAAGCACCCGAATTACAAGGTGGTCCTGATCACCAAGGGCGATCTGATCGCCCAGCAGCTCAAGATTGATCGCTCCGGGTTCGAGGACCTGTTTGACGGGATCGAGATTGTCTCGGAAAAGGACCCGCTGACCTATCGCAACATCTTTGGCCGCTATGGCGTTGATCCCGAGGAAGCGATCATGATCGGCAATTCGATGAAATCCGATATTCTGCCGGTCCTTGCGTGTGGGGCGACCGCGATCCACATTCCCTATGAAATCACCTGGGTCCATGAAATGGTCGATCAGACCGAGATCGACAATGACAAGGTCATCACGGCCGAAAGCATTGCCCATGTGCCCGGGATTATCGAGAAACTCGAAAACCAAAAGACCAGCGGGAGTATGGAACATGTCTGATTGCGCCGGTTCTGAAATGTCGACCGAGGCCGTTCTGGCCAACGGCCCGGCGGCCGATCTGGATCCGCAAACCAAGCTCGAACTCGAAGCCGCTGCCTTTCGTGGGCTGGTCACGCACCTCCAAGATCGCAAGGATGTTCAGAATATTGATCTGATGAACCTTGCCGGATTCTGCCGCAATTGCCTCGCCAAATGGTATCTGGCAGCTGCCCGCGAACGCGGTGTTGCGATGGATTATGATGGGGCGCGCGAAGTCGTCTATGGCATGACCTATGACGCCTGGAAGGATAACCATCAGGCCCCGGCATCTGATGAACAGAAACAGAAGTTTCAGGACACTGCCCATCTGCATGCCAAGATCCCCGGCGCGAAATAAGCCGCGGATAAAACCATCGACAAGGTAGGAGGCCCGATCATGACCGATACAAGCCCCGACCCGTCAACGGGCGATGGCAACATCGCCGTCCACGCCCGGATCGAAGGCCGGGTGCAGGGTGTGTGGTATCGCGCCTGGACCGTCGAAGAAGCCCGCAAACGCGATCTGACCGGCTGGGTGCGTAATCGCAATGATGGCTCGGTCGAGGCGGTATTTTGCGGTCCGGCCAAGGTGGTGCAATCCATGATCACCGCCTGCCACCAAGGCCCGACCCATGCGCGTGTGGATCGCATTCATGAAGAACCGGCACTCGAAGACGGGTTTGCCACGTTTGAAAAGCGCCCAACCGCTTGAAACAGAGTGTGCGCCAAGGCGTTGGCGGCTTTGTTAAACCGATTGCAAAAGCCTTTTTCCAATTGATTCTGGAAAAAGGCTTTTTCTTTATCGCACTGCGGTGGCATGGTTATGAAATCCTGACTGCATGGTCAGACGCAATGCGTCGGGAAATCAACAGGGAGACTACACATGACCTTTATCGCAAAATCATTTGGCGTTGCTGCCATTGTTGCGACCAGTGCGCTTTGCGCATTCGGCGCACAGGCAGAGCCGGAACAGAATGACGGCCTGAACGGCACGCTGTGGCTGCAGACCTCGGTCGAATACAAAACGACTGCCATGTCGGTCTATGCTGGTGCCACCCGTTTGCTTGATGCCGCCATTGGCGATCACAGCTGGACCGCTGCACTCGAGCAAGACGGCAACTATATGACCAAGCCGCCGGCAGTCATTCTGGACGTTGATGAAACCGTTCTGGATAACTCCGCCTATCAGGCATGGGTTGTCACCGACAAAACCCATTACAGCTCAAAAACCTGGGCGGCCTTTGTACATGACATGATTTCCACCCCGACCCCGGGCGCGCTGGAATTCACCAAGGCGGCTGCCGCCCGCGGTGTTGAAGTCTTCTATGTCTCGAACCGCAAGGCCCCGGAAGAAGAACCCACCATCGAAAACCTCAAGAAATATGGCTTCCCATACGCAGACGAAAAGCATGTCATGTTGCGTGGCGAAGTCGAAGAATGGGGTTCGAACAAAACCCCGCGCCGTGCGGCTGTGGCCGAAGACTACCGTGTGATCATGCAGTTTGGTGACAATTTCGGTGACTTCACCGATGAAATCGATGGCTCGATCACTGAGCGTCTCGAAGTCATGGAAAAATACGGCAATTACTGGGGCGAACGCTGGTTCATGCTGCCCAACCCGAGCTACGGCTCATGGGAAGAAGCAGCCTTCGGTGGCGATTGGGGCAAGTCGGGCGATGAACGCCGCCAGGACAAACTCAATGCCATGTCCCCGTGGGCAGGCCCGGCCGAGTAATCCTTGCCGCCTATTTACGTTAACGGGCGTCCCGACCGGGGCGCCTTTTTTATATCTAACCTTCTGCGCAGCCTCCGGGGTTCATCTTTGCTGCGCGATGGTGTTAGGGTCATGTATCGGGCTTTAACCGCTTTGCACGCGCCACCACGCAGGATGTTATGAAAGCGACTGCCAACGCCGCCACCGCGCACCGTGATCGTGTCCCACTGGCTGTCGGGACGATCATATTTACCGTTTTCGCCCTGTCGCTGGGTGATGCGCTGATCAAGCAATCGAGCAGCCAGTTCGTCATCTGGCAAATATTCGTCGTCAGATCGGCAATCGCCATTCCCTTTCTGTTGGGCTATCTCGCCATTCGATCCCCGTCGGCCTTGCGCCTTGGCCATGCTTTTGGCTGGACCACGTTGCGCAGCCTTCTGCTGGTGGTGATGTGGGTTTGCTATTATCTGTCCCTGCCGCATCTGACCCTGTCTGTGGCGGCGGCAACCTATTACACCTTGCCGATTTTCATCACACTATTCAGCGCCGTCACGACCCGAACCAAAATCAGTAGAACCGGTTGGCTTGCCGTCATCATCGGCTTTGCGGGCGTGTTGTTTATTCTGCGTCCGGATGCCGGAAACTTTAATGGTTATGCATTGTTGCCGCTGTTCGCGGCCATGCTCTATGCGGTGGCGATGATCTTGACCCGCACCAAATGCCGGGACGAACATCCGATCAAGCTTTCGCTTGCGCTGAACATCGCCTTTGT
>NZ_DCAO01000067.1:40276-46297 GCF_002311515.1 Thalassospira sp. UBA1131 | reverse complement strand
TCCATCCTGATTGGCAGCATCGGGGCGGCCATTGCCTATCAAAACGGCCCGCCCGCCATGATCGGCACGTTTGATTTTGCCTATGTCGGGTTTTCATTTGTCTGGGGTGTGGTCTTCTTTGCCGAAACCCCTGATGCCTTGTCGCTCGTCGGTATTGTCCTGATTGTCGGGGCGGGGATCATGGCCCTTCGGCAGTAAAATCAGACTTCCGGTTACTTCAGAACCCAGGAAAAGGCGCGTTTAAGCTCCGCCACCGCATTGGTGTCATAACACCGCCCATGCGCCAGAACGACATAGTCGGGCTTCCATCCAATCATGGTCAAGACCGCCTTGCGCACGCTGTCCTTATACCCTGCAAAGGTCAGCCGCATGTCACGTGGCGTGCTGCCATGCGGGTCCATGGTGCCAAACAACCTGACCATAAACCGCCAGATCGGGCTTTTGATTTTAGGTGCTTCGAAATTCTCGATCAGGTCGGTCAGGATCAGGGTTTTGGACTTGGTGTGGAAAAACACCGCCTCATTGAGGTAACTGCCCCGCACCAGCACCTGTTCGATCTCACCGGCCCACTCAGACTCCGGCGTATCGGCAAGCTCCGCATCAAAATCGACCGCAATCCCGACCGATTTGGCGCGTTTGATGACACCGGGTGCACAAAACGCTTTTGCATCCGGATAGGCCTTTTGCCAATCGGGTACACCGGCATAGTGGATGGTGTTGGGCGCAATCAGATAGGCAACTTCGCCCAGCGCATCGACCTCGGCCTTAAGCGTTTCGTTGAGCCGGATCGGTGAATGGACAAACAGTTTACCGCTTTGAAGGCGGATGATTGTCATGCGGGTCGGGAAGGGCAGCTTAAGCCCGGCATACTGAAACCCGATCACCGGACCATCACAGATCCAGACGTTCTCGGCAATCGGTTTGGCGTGATCAAGCGGGGCATAGGTTTCGACAGAGAACATGGGGCGGTCTCTCAAGTCCTGTATTTACCGGATCCGGTAGGTCGTAGAACCGGAAAATCGGAGGGATCCTGTTCTAATCTGGCGCGATAAGCTTTGCTGGCATTCTTTTTTACAAGCACGACACGTGTTTAGTATGGGCGACGCTGTTTTATGCCTTGCAACAAGAAGTGTTTATAGGGGTCCGCACCTGATTCCAGCACATCGGGATTCAAACGAGCATAACGATAAGCAGAGAATGGCAGTTTGATCACATTATTTCCGAGCGCAGTTCGGATAAGCGCAGTGGTAAGTGCTTCACGTTCTTCGCTGGTTGCAAAGTTTGAAAAATCTTTGCAAACGGGCCGTTCCTGATAATGACGATCCGAAAGATATTTTTCCGAGAATACAGCTTCCATGGCTGGATCTTCTGCAATCACTTTCTTTGCGATTTTGGTGCTCGACTCAATTGTTTCATCAAGGATGTATTTGCGCAGGTCAGGATCAAGGACGAATGGAGCCTTTCTTTTGGGAAGGTCTAGCATATTGTTCAGGCGAAACTCTATGACGCCATTGTGCTCCCCGCGTCCAAATTCTTTCTGATATTTGATCAGATGTTCAAGGAGTGCCGGGTGCGTCGTAACATTCAAATGGGGTGCGCTGATGCTATCCAATCCAAGTATCTCTTGAAGACGTTTGAACGGGTTTTGCTCCAGCTCAACAACGTGAAGTTTTGATACATTGGGCAAGTTTCCCCACCTTTCTGCCAGTTCGGCAAATTTGACCATGCCGATCCTGTTCTTGGTATCCTCTTTAAGCGTTTTGCCTGTCCATACGCCCCATTGCCACCAGGCACTATTAAGCAAATCAAACGGAGAACGTATGACAAAAATAACCTCAACTTCGATCTCGGCTTCCTTGAAAACATGAGAAAGATCAAATGATCGTATTTCTTCTGCCCATGCCTCAAAGCTTAAGACCGCCACCTCATTTTCAGCCAAACTATCTCTTATGTTCTTAAATGTTTGAACTGCGTTATTGTAAAAACCTTGAATCGCGCAGCTGCAAACAAATCCTGCAAGATTGCTTTGGTGTGCCAAAAGCAAATCCTCACCTGACAGGAAATCACCGCCGGGACGAATACAAAAATACCTGTATTGGGGGCCTGATGAGCTTGTTTTTTCAGAAGTGACAGAAAAGTTTTGTCCAAAATATGCTTGAATGCTTGAGCTCGCGCATTTTCCAGAACCAATATGAAGGATAAATTTTTTCATCTACAGAGTTCTCGTAAAACATAAACAACGTCAAACGTTACTTTTGAAAATATCCTAGTGATCTGGATGCTCGAATGAAACGACTTTATCCGGGTTTAAGAGGTTTTCCACGTCAAGCACTTTCTTTATTTTCTTAAGAAGACGCATTTTCACGGGGTCAGCACGTAACGCAAGCTCATCACGCTTCAGCTGCCCGATGCCGTGCTCCGCACTGATCGATCCACCGAGCTCGGCAACAATGTCGTGGATGACGCTGTTCAGGCTTTCCCACTGCGCAAGATAGGCTTGCTTGTCCATGGTCGCGGGCTGGGTGAAGTTGAAATGGATATTGCCGTCACCCACATGGCCAAACGGGCAGGGGCGAATGCCGGGTATCAGTGCATCCGCACTCGACATGCCGCGTTTTAAAAGCTCGGCAACCTTTGAAACCGGCACCGATACATCATGCTTAATCGATCCGCCTTCATAGCCTTGTGCCTCGGGGATGCCTTCGCGGATCGCCCACAGGTTTTTGCGCTGTGCCTCGGATTGGGCAAGGGTCGCATCCGTCGCAAGCCCGATCTCCACCGCCTGCGCCAACAGATCGACCAGAAGTGTTTCCAGATCATCCTTCGGGCGCGACGATGTCAGCTCGATCAAGACATGCCAGTTCGTCTTGGTCGCAAGCGGGCGCGTCAGGCCCTTAAGATAGGTCACCGACAGATCATGGGCAAAACTGCTGATCAGCTCGAAGGCGGCAATCGCATCGCCGGTATGGCGGCGCGCGAGGGCTAGAAGATCAATCGCACATTCCGGCGACGGCACGGCAATCCAGGCGGTGGCGATGTGTTTTGGCTGGGCAAAAAGCTTCAGCGTCGCCTTGGTGATAATGCCAAGCGTGCCTTCCGCGCCGATAAACAGATCGCGCAGGTCATAACCGGTATTGTCCTTGCGAAGCTTCGATAGCCCGTTCCACACCGTGCCATCGGGCAACACGACCTCAAGCCCAAGGCACAAATCACGCGCATTGCCATAGCGAATAACGTTCAATCCCCCGGCATTGGTCGCAAGGTTGCCACCGATCTGGCATGTGCCCTCGGCACCCAGCGAAAGCGGGAAAAGCAAATCGTGCTTCTCGGCGGCTTCCTGAATGGTTTGCAGGATCGCACCGGCTTCAACGGTGGCGGTAAAATCACGCTCGTCAATCTCGATCACGCGGTTCATGCGCTTAAGGTTGATCAGGACCTGTTTACTATCGGCAACCGCACCGCCGCACCGCCCGGTATTGCCACCCTGTGGCACAATCGCGATGTCATGTGCGGCACAAATGGCAACCGCCTTGGCGACTTCCTCGGTACTGGCCGGAAACAGGATGATCTCGGCATGGCCTTCAAACTTGCCGCGTGCCTCTGCATTGTGGGCGGCCAGAACGTCGCTTTCCATGCTGAAACCTTTGGGGCCCAGCAGGTCCTTTAATTGGTCAATCGCGGCGTCTGGCAGGAACGACATGGCGCTGTTCCTTTACTTGGCATCATGCGGCGCGCGCGGGGCGCTCGCGCGTTTAAGGCGGTCATTGATCGCTATGCCCAATCCAAGATCCGGGATCGGTGCAATCGCAATCCCGGCAAAGTGGCTCTGATCGGCTTCATGCAGCTTGGCAAAAAGGTTGGCGGCGGCCTCGATATCATCGCCTGATTTGGATAACCAAAGCACCGCATCAAACCCCTTGGTATTGCAATCGCCAAAGCCGAGCAGGACCTCATGGCCATATTTCGCCGGATCGGCATTGGTGGCGTCAAGCCGCACGGGCAGGCCCGGCGCATAATGGCTGGTCATCATGCCGGGGCTTTTTGGCGCGGTGTCATCGCTTTCCGCCATGACAACATCCGTACCCAGCAATTCCGAAACCTGTTCGGCGGTCACCCCGCCGGGGCGCAGCATCACCACCCGATCCGTGGTCAGGTCAATCACCGTGCTTTCAAGCCCGACACCACACGGCCCGCCATCCAAAATCATGCCAATCGCATTACCCAGCGACTGCGCAACATGGGCGGCTGTGGTCGGGCTGATCTTGCCAGACCGGTTGGCAGACGGGGCCGCCACCGGGCGACCCACCGCGCGCAACAATTCCCGCGCCATCGGATGGGCCGGAACCCGCACGGCAATGCTGGGAAGACCGGCTGTCACCAGATCACAAACATCACTATCGGCTTGGCGCGGCAACACAAGTGTCAAGGCACCCGGCCAAAATGCCGTGGCCAGCTTGTCGGCCCGCGCATCAAACACCGCATGCTTGGCGGCGGCATCGCGGTCGGGAAAATGGCTGATCAATGGATTGAAGCTTGGCCGTTTCTTGGCGGCATAAATCCCGGCCACGGCGTCGGCATTGGTCGCATCCGCCCCAAGCCCATAAACCGTCTCGGTCGGAAAGGCCACCAGCTCACCGGCGCGCAGCTTCGCTGCCGCCTGACTAAGGGCACCTTCGGAATAGGGACGGATGGTCAAAGCCGGGGACATCAAGCATTCCATGAAAAATATAGCGCTATGAGATACCTAGCGATGATGACCCCGAATGACAAGCTGCAACATCGACAACCGCAAATTGCGCGAATGTGGATTGAAAGCTCTGCTGCTTCGAATTAACGTGGCCACCGACAGGAAGAACTGCGACAAAAACGCGGTTCGCACTTGGTGAGTGTCAAGGCCTGCAAATCCGATTTTCGACCTGTCGCCAGACACCCGTGTCAGGTCCCCGAACGGTGCCATGCATCGCAAGGAGGGCCTTTCATGCCAGCCAGACTGTTTTTAAAATCAACATCAATCCCGCCTGCAACGGCGATGTCGCTGGGTTTGGTCAATCTTGCATCCTTTGTGTCGCAAGTGATCCAGATCGGGGTGATCGATACCTTGTTGCCGCTGGCGCTGACCAATGCGGGGCTGGGCGAACAACATGGCGGCATGATGCTGTCGCTGTACTGGGTTGCCGATCTGGTTGGCGGATTTTTTGTCGCCGCCATCCTGCGCAAAACCCATCCGGTGATCCCGCTTTTGATCAGCAGCGCGTCATTCTGTCTTTTGATTGCGGTTTTGATGTATGCGCCGCAATCGGTTTGGGTTCTGCCGGCAACACTGTTTGCCGGTGTCGGCCTGATCCTGCGCTGGGTGATCTGTGACGGGCTGATTGTGCAACTGGCACCGCGTGACAAGGTCGGTCGTGTTGTCGGTTTTCACGAAACCCTGATGGGGCTGGGGATCGTTCTTGGCCCCATCCTGATCGGCTGGTTGGGTGATGATGCCTTTGCCATGTCAGGTCTGGCGGTGTTGGCAGGCGTGATTGCGCTTGTCTGTGCGTTTTTCCTGCCGACCATCGAAATGGCGTCCACAGGCAAGGGGGCCGGGGCCGCACTGCGGCGCTGGATCGATAACTGGGATCTGGTGGTCATCGCCCTGGTCGCAGGCTTCGTTGAAATCTGCTTTTTGTCGGTTTTACCCCTGCAGGCCCAACGCGATACCGGGCTTGCCGACGCCGGTTTGTGGATGGCGGCGGTATTTGTCTTCGGTGGAACCGTGTGTCAGCCGCTGGTGGGTTATATCTCTGACAAGGCCGGGCCAACCAAACTGGCCTCTCTGTGTTTCGGGCTGCTTTTGATCGGGGCTGTGCCAATGGCATTGGCCGGATATGGCGTGATCGCCGCGTCCATCCAGTTCATGTTGGGCGTTGCTGTCGCCGGGCTTTACACCGCGGCTGTCCTGATTGCCGCCAGCGGGCGCGGGCAGGGATATCAGGTCGGCGTGCTGGTGATTGTCTCGCAAAGCTATACGCTGGGCGC
>NZ_DCAO01000067.1:38938-40153 GCF_002311515.1 Thalassospira sp. UBA1131 | reverse complement strand
TAGCTACGGGGCTTCGGCAATTAAACACCACCCCAAAAAGCGCAGAGCCGCCATGAAAATGGCGGCTCCAATTTACGCTCTAGCCCGGTTTCGCCCCGCGGTGGTGAAATCGGACCGCGTCGCCGTGATTCCGGCGGCTATTTACGTCACCTACACTCTGTGTGGCGATAAGGAATGGATAACGCAAAACGTCCTGAAAGTCAAGAAAACTGCGGGGTGGAGCAGTTTCAAGCTTTCCCGAAAAATGCCGGTCTGATCGGTATTGCAGCGCGGGACCGGCAAGCTTTTGATGCGGCTTTGTAATTCGCTTTTGATCCCGCTCTGCGAAGGATCAGTTCTCGTACTTGACCGGCACCGACGGGCTGCGCGCGATGAAGAACGGGTTGCGGAAATCGGCCTTGCCATAAACGAATCCTGATCCGTCCATATTTTCAACCACACCGCCGGCAGCAAGCAGAACGGCATGACCGGCCCCGATATCCCATTCCATGGTCGGGCCAAGGCGGGGATAAAGATCGGCTTCACCGGCCGCAACCAGACAAAGCTTCAATGAACTTCCCGCCGGGCGCAGTTCCTTGACCGCAAGATCGCCCAGAAAGGCTTTCATCGCCTCGGGATCGCCGTGTGAGCGTGATCCGACAACGACAACGCCGTCTTCGGGCATCTTGCGTACCGAAATCGCGGTGGTTTTGGGGGCAACGTCGCCTTCGATCAGTTTCGCACCATCCGGGCCGCCGTAATAAAGCTTGTCGATTGCCGGGGCATAAACCACGCCCAGAACCGGCTTTCCCTTGGCGATCAGGGCGACATTGACCGTGAACTCGCCATTGCGTTTGATGAATTCCTTGGTGCCATCCAGCGGATCCACCAGCCAGAAGAAATCGGTCTCCCCGTTCACATCGGGCACATCGCCCTTGGCGGCACTTTCCTCGGACACGATTTTGATATCGGGGGTGAGTGCGCGAAGCCCCGGCAGGATCACGGCCTCGGCTGCTTCATCGGCCTCGGTCACCGGGCTGGCATCATCCTTGGACCGGACTTCGAAATCGGTCTGATAGATTTCCATCATCGCCGCCCCGGCCTTGCGGGCAATTTCAATCAGTCCGTTTTCAAGGGCATCGGCATTGGCGGGCAGGGCAACGGTCATGGCACTCTCGTTTGTCAGGGAGATTGAACTATCCCACGGGAATAGGGAATTTTGCCCGCAACGTCCAG
>NZ_DCAO01000067.1:11591-38715 GCF_002311515.1 Thalassospira sp. UBA1131 | reverse complement strand
CTTGGGACATGGTCGCTCTGGATGCTGGCGGCAAAGCTTTGTGCCTCTTCGCGGGTGGCAAAGATCGGGCAGTATTTCTCGCCGGTTGCGGTTGTTTGCAGCAACCAGCCATTATGATAAAGCGCCCAAACGCCCTCCCATTCGGCGACTTCGTGAATGAAGTCGGCGTAGCGCGTGTCAATCTGTGTGCTGCTTGCCATCATCTTTAATCCTGTTGGTTCCAAAAGCCGTGCGGGCGGATATTCTTCGATAAAGCCCCACACGGGACAAACCGCTTTGCGCGCATATGTGGGGACGTGTGATCCATTGCAAGGCCTGTTTTACGTTTCAGGCGGGGCAGCGACCCTTCTTTTTATAAGATTACGATCAAGCCGATTGTCGCAGCTTGAAACGGTTGCGATAGCTTGCCGGTGGCGTTCCGGCGATATCGCGAAAGGCGATGCGAAATGTCTCAAGCGATTGAAACCCGCATTGCTCGGCAATATCGACCAGCGCAAGGTCGGTTTCCTCAAGCAGTTTCATCGACCGGATAATGCGTTCCCGGCGCAACCATTTCAGTGGCGACAGGCCGGTACCATCACGGAACCGGCGCAGGAATGTGCGCTGGCTCAAACCTGATTGCCGTGAAAGGTCATTGATTTCAATCGGTTGATCAAGGTTCTCCCGAGCCCAATCCAAAACCGCCGCAATCGATTTGCCGGGGCGTTCCTGAATTGGGGCCTCGACATATTGCGCCTGGCCGCCATCGCGATGCGGCGGCATGACAAGCCGTCTGGCCACGGTATTGGTCACCTGCGCGCCATGGTCGGACCGGATGACATGCAGGCAGGCATCAATCCCCGCACTGCTGCCCGCAGAGGTAATGATGTTGTCGTGATCAACATAAAGCACATCATCGACAATTTCGGTTTCCGGGAACATCGCGCGGAATTTATCGATATAGCGCCAGTGCGTCGTCGCCCGGCCATTTTGCAGAATCCCGGCATGGGCCAGAACAAACACCCCCGAACAGATCGTGACGATCCGGCATCCGCGCGCATGTGCCTTCAGAATGGCGTCGCGCAATGCCGGTTCGGGCACCGCATCCGCGCCGCGCCAGCCCGGAATGATGATGGTGTCAGCCGTTTCCAAAAGCTCCATCCCGGCATCAACCGCGACTGAAAAACCCCCCATGGCACGAATATGCGGATCAACCCCGGCAATGGAGCACCGATACCACGGAAAATCAAATTCCGGCCGCGGCAGGGAAAAGATTTCAAGCGCGATGCCGAACTCAAAAGTGCAAAGCCCGTCATAGGCCAGAACCACCACATGATGATTGGGCACATGATGATTGGGTTCGTGCGGCAGGGTACCCGCATGTTGGGGGCTTTGAGGCATCAATCGTCACTTTGGCGAAAAATTACTGAATAATGGCATTTTGGTCACTTTTGCAAAATCGGGCAAGGCCTAATATCGGCGTCATCAATTTGATGGAGATCGAAACATGACCAGCTACATTAACGAAGTCCCGCCAGCCCCGTCCCACATTGCGCGTGCGCATTTCGACGCCATGCTGGCGTTTGAAACCGATTGCTGGGATACCCATGCATCGCTTCAGGCCGGTGCGGATGATTTCATTCTTCTCGATGTGCGTTCGCCGGCCCTTTATGAAAGCGGCCATATCGAAGGTGCCTTGAACCTGCCGCATGGCAAAATGACCGAACGCCGCATGGCGGAATATCCAACCGGCAAGACCTTTGTTGTCTATTGCGCTGGTCCGCATTGCAACGGGGCGAACAAGGCGGCCTGTCGTCTGTCGGCCCTTGGTCTTCCGGTCAAGCTGATGATCGGCGGCATCACCGGCTGGATCGATGAGGGCTTCAGCCTTGTGACCGGCAAGGATTGATGATTATGCCCCGCCGGTGATGACATCCGGCGGGGTATTTCCCTTTTGCAGATGGACTGAAAGGTAAACCCGCGTGCCACACGACACTGTCATAAGGCCGGTTCAGCCCGGCGATCTGGATGCGCTGATCAATCTGATCGTCGATCATGCGGCCTATGAACGCGCAAGTGTTGACCGGGAAAATCTCCGTTCCGCATTGCCAAAACATATCTTTGGCGATGCTGCGCGGGCCCTCATCCTTGTTGCAGATCGGGCGGGCGATATGATCGGTTATCTGTCTGCCGCGCGCGAGTTCTCTACATGGAACGCCGCGGACTATCTGCATATGGATTGTTTGTATCTGGTGCCGTCCTGTCGTGGGGACGGGATCGGGGGCCTGCTGATGAAGGCTGCTGCGCGCTATGCCGCCGATCATGATCTTGGCTGGATGGAATGGCAAACACCGGATTGGAACACGGGGGCCATCCGGTTTTATGAACGCCTTGGCGCGGTGGCGAAATCAAAATTCCGTTTTTCCGTGGCGGTCAAAGACCTCTCAGCGGGCGAACCAGAACCCGCTTGCCTGGATATCGCGTGACGATATCCCGCGCGTGATAAACCGCTCGGCCCGCATATTGGCCGACCAGTGATCCATCGGAAGTCCCGCCTTGCGCTTAAGCTGCGTCAGAAAGTCTTTCGGATCGGGCAACTGATCCCAGACTTGCGGCAGGAACAAACCCCGCCGGTTGCCATCAGACAAAATAATCCCGTCCTCGAACGGTGTCAGTTTGCTGATCAAATCGGCCTCGCCATCAAACGGGAACGGCGTCGGTGGCGACAGGACTGAAATCGAAAGCTCCAGATCATCATTGATCTCATCGCGGCCGAGCCCGGCAAAGCGCGGATCGCGAAACGCTGCCTTGAACGCATTGTCGCACAAATCGGTGGCAAGCGGCGCATGGGCCATGATCGACCCGATGCAGCCGCGCAATTGCCCGGCTTTCTTGAGTGTCACAAAGCATGCACCCGGTGCCGACAACTCCGGGCCAAACTCATTGGGCGAAACCGAAAGCGGTGCCCCGGTCTCGATCCCATGCAGGATCGATTGCCGACACAGGCCCAGCATCTCCGCCCCATGGGTCTGGATCAGATGTTCGGTCGCCTTGGTAAAGTCATCCTCGCCGTCGCCCTGCATATTCGTAGCCTTCGCGTCATAAACCGCCCAGGCACCATAGCCGACCACGCGCGACTTATCGCCCGTCACATCGCCGGAATTGCGCATGCCAAGGGTCTTGATCTTCATGCCGCGATTGCGTGCCGCCATAAGCATCCCGGCCACCGGCAACGCGCCACAGGCATCGCTGGTGTCTATATTCTCGGCATCGAAATTCTCGATCATCGTCCGCGTGCGGTTATCCATGCGTTGGGCGGTGTCATAATCATGGAAATGCGACAGATCCGATGAAATCACGATCAGGGTTTCCGGCCCGCCCCAAAGCTTCTCGATCACCTCATGCACCTGACGCGGGCTGCACCGGCTGACCAGAAGCGGCACAATGCCGATATCAGCATCCTCGCCAAACAGGCGCTGGATAAACGGCAATTCGATCTCAAGCCCGTGCTCAAGTGTGTGTGCGTCATCCAGCATCTGAACATGGGGCAACGCCAGCGCTTTTTGCAGCGCCGGAAGGTCGCAGCGCATATTGCCAAGCGGGGTGGCAAACTGATCGGCCCGCGCCAGCGCAATCCCCTGAAACGCCATGCGGTGCGCCGGGCCAATGATCACAATGCGTTTGATGGTATCCTTCAGCGCCCGAACGGTGGCAAAGCCAAGGGCTGCAATTGCACCGGAAAACATCAATCCCGCATGCGGCACAATGATTGCCTTGGGCGGCGCATCCCCCGACACAGCATCCGAATGCAAGGCCGCATCCATCAACCCGTCAATCTCGCTGCGCAAGATATCGGCATCGGCAGGATAGAAACTTCCGGCAACGGCAGGCGGGCGGATGATGGTCATTGGCGCTCCAATCGCATGACTTCCTTTGAAAAAGATAGCGATCAGGACTAGATTTTCAAAGAGGAAGCTTTGCGTTGGAGGGGCTATCGTTTGAGCTGACCGAAAGGAGCATATCTATGGTCGATAAATATAACCCTGACTTAACACCTGATTATCGCCGCATGCTGCTTGAGAGTTTAGTGAGTGGTTTGGTGCCTTACGTGGGAGGGACACTGGTTAATGCCATGAGGATTAACAAGCCACTAGAATCAGAAAAGGACATGCTCGAATGGATCGAACAGGTTACAAACGAATTAAATAATGCAGGTGTAAAACTTTCAGAGGTTGAACAAAGAAATTGGGCAAGTGGCGTTTTTGCTCTTAATGGGGATGTGCCAGTCATCAACTCAAGTTTCAACATATCGTCCATAGTTGATGAGGCAATCGGGGTTTACTCTGTTAATTTTGGCGTTCATCCGCCTCGGGAATATCAGGTTTCGGTTCAATGTGTTGAAGATGCACATGCGAAAGTCGAAAACTCTCCTAGCGGTTTTCGGGTGTCGCTGAAATCGGCAAATGGTCAGCCCGTTGATTCAGGTTTCTCTTTTCAGGTGATTTTGCATCATCCCTGAGAGGGTACTAGTGAGGAAATGGAGGGCAAGTTTGCAAACCGACACCGTGCCCGGACGCTACTGGCACCATCTCGAAGATGGCCGCATTCAGTGCGATGTCTGCCCGCGCTTTTGCAAGCTGAAGGACGGGCAGCGCGGCTTGTGTTTTGTCCGCGCACGCCAAGGCGATCAGATGGTGCTGACGACGTGGGGTCGATCCTCGGGCTTTTGCATTGATCCGATCGAGAAAAAGCCGCTCAATCACTTTTTGCCCGGCACGCCGATCCTGTCCTTTGGGACGGCGGGCTGTAATCTGACTTGCAAGTTCTGCCAGAATTACGAAATCTCCAAAGCGCGCGAGATGGATAAGCTTTCCTCGCTCGCCACCCCGGAAATGATCGCCAAGACCGCCAAGGCCTATGGCTGCTCGGCAGTCGCCTTTACCTATAATGATCCGGTGATTTTTCTGGAATATGCCGTTGATGTAGCCATTGCCTGCCGCGAAATGGGCCTGCGCACCGTGGCGGTCACGGCGGGTTACATTGGCGATAAGGCGCGCGAGGAATTCTTCCGCCACATGGACGCCGCCAATGTCGATCTCAAGGGCTTTACGGATCGCTTTTATCATCAGCTATGCTCGGCGCATCTGGATGACGTGCTGGAAACGCTTAAATATCTGCGCCACGAAACCGGGGTCTGGATGGAACTGACCAACCTTGTCATTCCCGGCGAAAATGATGGTGACGCGGAATTCCACGAAATGACGTCATGGGTGCATGATGAACTCGGCCCCGATGTGCCAATGCATTTCTCGGCCTTTCATCCTGACTGGAAAATGATGGATACCCCACGCACCCCGCCCGAAACACTGGTGCGTGCGCGCAGGATCGCCATGGAAAACGGCATTCGTTATGCCTATGTCGGCAATGTTCATGACAAAAGCCACAGCAGTACCTTTTGCCACGGTTGCGGTGATATCCTGATTGGCCGTGACTGGTATCAGTTGTCTGACTGGAACCTTGATGCCCATGGCGCCTGCAAAAGCTGTGGTACACATTGTGCCGGTGTGTTTCGGGCACACCCCGGCACATGGGGCCCAAAACGCCAACCGGTCCGCCTGATGGCCGGCAACTAAGCAGTCAGAACCAACAACAAGACTTCAGCCATAATTCCGCAGGGAGAACGTCATGGAAATCAAACGCGCCGGATCGCAGGCCTCAACGGTCGGATCCCCGGAATATTTCACCGGACAGGTTCGCATCGAACCGATCATCAGTGCGACGGACCCCGCACGGGTGGCCGCCGCCAATGTGACGTTTGAACCGGGCGCACGCACCACATGGCACACCCATCCGCTGGGCCAGACCATTATCGTCACCGCCGGTTTTGGCCGTGCGCAGCGCGAAGGCGGCCCGATTGAGGAAATCCGTCCCGGCGATATCGTCTGGTTTGAACCAGGCGAAAAACACTGGCACGGGGCCGGTCCCGAAACTGCGATGACCCATATCGCCATTCAGGAAAAGCTCAATGGCTCCCCGGTCGATTGGTTGGAGCCCGTGACCGATGCGGATTATCTCGGCCAATAAGTATGCGTGGTGATCGTTTTTACTGGCATTTTTTACTGGCACTGGGGCGTCATATCGCTAAATTGCCGCACAGTTTGACGCGGTTGGAAAGAAAGCACACGCAGTGGCCGGGATGAAAATTCGCAAAGCCCGTTTGGGCGATGTCGGGGCAATTTTTGCCATCCGAAGCCGCGTGCGTGAGAACCACCTTTCGGCAAGTGAACTGGCCGAACGCGGCATCACCAAACCCGCCTTTGGCAAATGGCTGGAACAGGGATACGGCATCTGGCTTGCCGATCTTGATGGCTCTGCCGCGGGCTTCGCCATCGCCATCCCCAAGGAAGCCACCCTCTGGGCGCTGTTTGTCGATCCGGAATTTGAGGGCCGCGGAGTGGGGGCGGCATTGCTGCGCACCGCCGAAGACTGGCTGTTTGCCAAGGGATGTAATGACATCTCGCTCACCACCGGGGCCAACCCGGAAAACCGCGCGCACGGTTTTTATGAAAGTCACGGCTGGCATTCCACGGGTGATGTCGAAAACGACGAAGTCGAATACATCAAATCCAACCCGTCGCTTTCACTGTTTGATTTTGGCTAGGCTGCCTTGCTTTACCGCACCGGAATGCCGCGTGTTTTCTTTTGGCTTGGTCCCAGCAACACCGGCGCATAACCCATCAAGAACGCCAGCCATCCGCCAATCCACATCAGGGTCGCAATTGCCAGAATGGTGACATAGCCCGATCCGGCGAAACCGACCATGACGCGCAATACTGTCGAAACCCAGATAAGCCCAAACGCACTGTTAAGCGCCCATCCTGCCCGTACTTCCCGCCCGGTATGACCAAGGGCGGCCCGCCCGGCAATGGCAATGATCATGCAACTCATCGCCCCGCCGGTAATCGCATGCAGGGCATCGCGGCTGCTCATGATATCAGGCCACAGGATCGCAACACCCAGCAGGACAAGCCCGGCAGGCACCCAGAAATAACCCAGATGCAGCATGATCACGATGGGTTCGCGCCAGCTGTGCACCCCGCGCCATCGCATCAAACGGATGGCATGCACAATCCCGGCAAATAGCAACACAGAACCGGCAATCACCCCCGACGGATCAAGGATCACGGCAACGATGCCAAGCGCAATGCTGGCCAGACACACCATGTCAAACCGCCCGAACATGGCAGGCATCGGCGCGCTGATCTGTTCGCGGGCCATCCAGTTGCGTGTAAAGGCCGGGATGACCCGCCCGCCGATCAAACCGATCAGCAAGATGATCGTCAGGATGGCGGTCTGATACAGCAGGACCGGATCAAGGGCGATGACATCAAGGCAAGCCGCAACAAACAATCCGTCAAACAGCGCGATCACGGATATGACGGCCAGAACCCGCATATTGCGGTAATTGCGGGCAGCAACCAGTTCCCGCACACCAAGGGCCAGCAAGAAGATGAAATAAATAAGCGCCCCGGCAATCGTCAAAGCCGGGTCAAGAGTCTCGCCAAATCCAATCGCCAGCCGCCCGATCAGCCAGCTTGCGGTTAACGCCATTAACATGGGCCCGGAAATCGGTGGGCGGCTTGTCCAGTTGGCAATCGCGGTCAGCAAGAATCCCCCGATGGCCGCGCCGCCAAATCCGAAAATCATTTCATGCGCATGCCACCATGATCCTGTTCCCAGACTGGGTGTTGCAAAGCCATGCACAAAGCCCGCCACCCACCAGACAACAGCCACGATGGCCAGCACCCCGGCCAGCAGGAAAAGCGGGCGAAAAGCCCCGGTCCAGAACGGATGAGTGGCCCTGTGTGGTTCGGCAATCGAAATCGGTGCGGTTCTGCCAGCCATGACATACCTCCAGAATGTTGGAATGCGTCATAGTAGCGATCAAACCTGATCGCGCCTTGATGTTGCGCAATTCACCGGGATGGCGTTTTGGCGGCCTGGTGTTGCCTTTGCGTGAAATCCCGCACCTTTTTGAACGATAAGCCTTTTCAACCGCGTTTAACGCGCTAGATTAGGAACAGTATTTTGAAGCGCGGTTGCTTGATAAGGGCCGCGCGCCCCGAAACATGACAGGAGTCCTGTTCACCATGAAGATCACGTTTTCCGATCTCGCCATTCCGAAAACCGGTGCCGTTATCGCCTTTGCGACCGAAGGTGCAGATCTGATGCCCAGTGCCGTCGCACTTGATGAGGCAACCGGGGGTGCGATCACCAAGGCGATCAAGGCGTCGACCTTCAAGGGCAAATCCGGCCAAAGCCTTCAGGTGCTGGCACCGGCCAATGTCGATCTGTCGCGCGTGATCATTTTCGGGATCGGCAAGGAAGCCGAATTTGACGTGATTGCCGCCCAGAAACTTGGTGGCTCCGTCACCGCGCGTGCGCTTTCCACCGGCGAAAAAGAGCTTTCCGTTCTGTTTGATATGGAAAACCTCGCATGTGATTTCGCAACCGGTGCGATGCTGCGCGATTATCGTTTCGATAAATACCGCACCACCGAGACCAAGGAAGACAAACCGGTCCTGAAGGCCTTTGATATCGCCACCCGCGATCACAAGGACGCCAAGAAACAGTTTGAATCTGCCAAAAAGGTCGTCGAAGGCGTGTTCTTCACCCGCGACCTGGTGTCTGAGCCGGCCAACATTCTCTATCCGGAAAGCTTCGCCAAGGAAGTCGCAGCCCTTGAAAAACTGGGTGTCGAGATTGACGTCCTTGACGAAAAGGAAATGAAGAAACTAGGCATGGGCGCGCTTCTGGGTGTTGCCATGGGCTCGGCCCGCAAACCGGCCATGGTCGTCATGCGCTGGAACGGCGGCAAGAAAAAGGACGCACCGATTGCCTTCGTGGGCAAGGGTGTGACCTTTGATACCGGCGGTATTTCGATCAAACCGGCTGCCGGCATGGAAGACATGAAATGGGATATGGGCGGTGCCGGTGTGGTATCGGGCCTGATGAAGGCACTTGCCGGTCGTAAGGCGAAATGCAACGTGGTTGCGGTGCTTGGCCTTGTTGAAAACATGCCGTCCTCAACCGCTCAGCGTCCGGGCGATGTTGTGACCTCGATGTCCGGTCAGACGATCGAAGTCATCAATACCGACGCCGAAGGCCGTCTGGTGCTGTGTGATGCGCTGACCTATGTGCAGGAAAAATACGATCCGCGTCTGATTGTTGACCTCGCGACCCTGACGGGCGCTGTCATCATCGCGCTTGGTCATGAAAATGCCGGTCTGTTTTCCAACAATGATGATCTCGCCACCCAGATCACCACAGCCGGTCTTTCGGTGGATGAAGGCGTCTGGCGTCTGCCGCTGTCGCCGGCCTATGACAAGCAGCTTAAATCCGACATTGCCGATATGAAAAACGTCGGCGGCCGTCCGGCCGGTTCGATCACCGCCGCCCAGTTCCTCAAGCGCTTTATCACCAAGGATCGCCCGTGGGCGCATCTTGATATTGCGGCCATGGCCTGGTCGACATCGGACAAGGAAGTCGTGCCAAAAGGCGGCACCGGCTTTGGCGTGCGTCTGCTTGATCGCTTTGTCGCCGATAACTACGAGTCCTGATTTCAGGAACGCATAACTGAATAAAAGACGGGGCAGGGTGATGATCATCTTGCCCCGTTTTTGCTTTCGCGATACTCAATTGGTTATGGCTGATATCTGGTTTTACCATCTCACCAGCATGCCGCTGGAACGGGCCTTGCCCACGCTGCTCTCCAAAACGCTGGAGCGCGAAAAGCGTGCCGTGGTGATGACCGGTGTCGAAGAACGGGTCGAGGCGATCAATACCCTGCTTTGGACCTATGACCCGGCAAGCTGGTTGCCCCATGGTTCCAAATCCGATGGCGATGCCGAAATGCAGCCGGTCTGGCTGACGGCCGAGGATGAAAATCCCAACAATGCCCAGTTCCTGTTCCTGACCGACCGCGCCATGAGCGACAAGGTCGGTGATTATGAACGCGTCATCATGCTGTTTGATGATCGCGATCACGATGCGGTTTCTGAAGCCCGCACGCGCTGGAAAGACTGGAAAGACGCCGGACACAAACTGTCCTACTGGCAACAAACCCCGCAAGGTGCTTGGGAAAAAAAGGCCGAAAGCTAAGAGCAATCGGCCTTTGTCGTTTCACGGTTCTGTTCAGATTTCCTTGATCAATAACACCCAGTTCTGACCACGATTTTCCCAGCCTTCCTTGACCATCGGGCGTTGGGCACAGGCCACAAAGCCTTGGCGTTGATAAAGGCGAATGGCGTCGGGATTGCCATCCGATGCAATCAGGCTGACGGTCTTTTTACCGGCATGCCGGGCATTGGCCTCGGCCCGTGCCAGCAATGCCGATCCAATCCCCTGATCGCGGTGGGCCGGAAAGACGGCAAGAACATTGATGTACCAGCTTCCCGGTGCCAGACTTTCAAGTTCAAGGATCGGCACGAACATCGCCGGAATATCCGCCGGGTCAAACGGCTCTGGCTGATCAGGTTGGGCATAATCGACAAGTGCTGCAACGGTTTCACCATGACAGACGGCAAGCGTGGTGTTGCGATATGAAAATCCGCCTTCATCACGTTGTGCGCGTCTGCGACCGACATCAAATGCCGTCTCGCTGCCTTCTGCCATGTCCTGCCACAAATAGACCGGCAAACCTTCACCGGCGATATTGATCAGCTGGGCCATCGCATCGGCATCCGATTTGGTCGCCCTGACAAAGCTCGTGACTTGTCGCGGGTGGCTCGGATGGGCGGCACCCTTATGTGCCGCCCGTTCCAGTACGGGTTCTGCAATCATTGCTCGTATCCTGTTTCTTTTTGGGTTTTCGTGTTTGGTTCTTAGGCGCCTGCGGCCAAAAGGCGCGGCAGGGCATGTTTGGTCATCGCCGCAACATGGCGATGATCTGTGCCGCAACAACCGCCAATCACCGCCAGATTGGGCAGCAGATCAACCAGATCGTGATAAAGCTGCCCCAGTTCTTCCGGATCGCCATCATCAAGATGCGTGCTGGCATCAAGTTCGGCGTGGCTTTGGCGCGATGCATTGGCCCGCACCCCACAAATGCGCGTTTTCCAGTCACCGCTTTCTTCCAGTCGGTCGCGGAAATGATCCGGGTGGGCGCAGTTGATCATGTAATAGGCCGGATAGGCCCCGGTCTCGGCATCAACCATGGCAATCGCATCACGGATCGTCTCGCCGCTGGGCAGGTTGCCATCGGTTTCAACCGTGAACGAAATGACGCAAGGAATATCAACATCCCGGCAGGCAAGGGCGATGCCGATGGCTTCCTCGGGATAGTTGATGGTCACGACCGACACCATATCGACCCCCGCCTTGGCAAAGGTCACGATCTGCGGGGCGTGATAGGCGCGCGCCTGATTGATTGTCATCCGGTCCGATGGGACATACCCGTCACCGCGCGGTCCGATATTGCCGCTGATCAGGCAGGGTGTTGCATCCGAATGATAACGATCACGAAGCTCCGTCATCAGGGCAATGGCCTTGCAGTTGATATCGGCCAGGTCATCCTCGTCATAGCCGATCCGGGCCCCCCAATCGCGATTGGCGCGCCATGTCGGGCTTTCAAGGATAAATCCGGCTTGGGCCTGTTTGGCCAGTTCAAGATAACGTTCGTAATAGGCGGTGATACGCGCGCAGCCCGCATCCGTTTTCAAAAGGTCAAAGGATGCAAAATGCGGAAGATCAATCCCGCCATGAAAGATCAGCGTGGTCTCGAGACCACCATCGGTGATGAATTTTACCTTTCCGTGGTGCGGAAGGGGCAGATTGCCTGTGCTCATGGGTCCAAATTTCAGTTTTGGGTTTCAAAATTTCTACCGCGGGGGTATGTAATCGCGGATCGGAAATCTCGCCCTGATTGAGTTTTGCTTCTAGTAGGCACACGGTCAGGTTTTTCAGATTTTCAAAAACATATTCAAAACAGATACTTATAAGTTTTCCGGTGTTTTTCGGCGCGGCCATGGCGGTCTATGACGACGAAAAACTGTACCGGCGGTAGGGTAAGCGAGGGTTGAGATGGAAAAACTGACAATCACCGACACGTTCGGTGGCCCCAAACGCAAGGGCGAACGCACGCGCGAACGCATTCTGGAAATCGCATCGCAGTCGATTTTGGAAAAGGGGTTCGGTGCGACCTCGATCGAGGAAATCATTTGCGAAGCCGGCCTGACCAAAAGCGGGTTTTTCTATCATTTCTCCGACAAGAACGAACTCGCCCGCGCGCTTTTGCAACGCTATATCGAACAGGATGACGAAATCCTCGATCAGGTGTTTGATCGCGCCCGCGAACTGGTCGACGATCCGCTGCATCAATTGCTGGCAGCCCTTAAAATGCTGGCCGAGGTGCTCGAAGATCTCCCCAACGGTCATCCGGGCTGCATCGTTGCGGTCTATTGCTATCAGGAACGGTTGTTTGACAAGGAAGTCCGTGACCTCAACCGTCACGCCGTTCTGGCCTGGCGCACCCGGTTCCGCGCGATCCTTGATGATATCGCGGGCCAGTATCAAACGACTGAACCGGTCGACCTCGAACAAGTCGCCGACATGATTTCAACCGTGCTCGAAGGCGGGATCGTCATGTCAAAGGCACTCAACGAACCCCGCAAACTCGCCGATCAGGTCATGCTGCTGCGCAGTTTCCTGAAGCTGCTTTTTGTCCCAAAGGTCAACCAGTTTTAAACACATAAATTACTGTAATATATTGGCAAATCATACATGCCATGCGTGAAATGCATGATTTTAGCCATTGAACAATGACACCGGGTCAGATAGACAAGGGGTGTTGAACGCGCCGATTTGCTCCTCAGCTTGCGGGCGCGCTAAAAATGCGGCTAAAGCGAGAGGGCGTATATGCTCCGTATGTACGACCGCCTCGGTAAAGCCGTGGCGGTTTTTTTGTATCTACGGAAAGGTTGGGATCCATGATCCGGCTCTCGAACGTCCAGAAAACATACGCAGCCCGGCGCGGCAGCGACGAACATGTCGCGCTGCGCGGCATCAATCTTGATATCGCTGCTGGCGAAATCGTCGGCGTTATTGGCCGGTCCGGTGCAGGTAAATCAACCCTGATCCGCTGCATCAACCTGCTAGAAACCCCGACCTCGGGTTCGGTCACGGTTGATGGCACCGATGTCACCACACTTTCCAAACGCGACTTGCCACTGTTCCGCCGCCAGCTCGGCATGGTGTTTCAGCATTTCAACCTTCTGTCGTCGCGGACCGTGTTCGATAATATCGCACTACCGCTTGAGCTTGCCGGTGCCACCAAGGCCGAGATCGCCAAGGCGGTTGATCCGCTATTGCCCCTCGTCGGGCTCGAAGACAAACGTGATCGTTATCCGGCAGAGTTGTCCGGCGGTCAGAAACAGCGTGTCGGCATTGCGCGCGCGCTGTCTTCAAATCCCAAGGTTCTGCTGTGTGACGAGGTGACCTCGGCCCTTGATCCGGAAACCACCCGTCAGATCCTGACCCTCCTTAAGGACATCAACAAACGCCTTGGTCTGACCATGGTGGTGATCACCCACGAAATGGCAGTGGTCAAGGCGCTGTGTGACCGTGTTGCCGTCATGGATGCTGGTGTGATTGTCGAAGAGGGCGCGGTTGAAGGCATCTTTGCTGATCCGAAACACGCCACCACCCAGTCACTTCTGGCTGATGAATTCATGGATTTCCGCGCCGGATCGGATGCGAACAGCACCCCCAAAACCAACACAACCACCAGCGGTACCGCCGCCGGGCAGGAGGGCTAAGTCATGTTTTCAACCCTTGCACCCATTCTGCTTCAGGCAACTGGTGAAACCCTTTATATGGTTGCGGTATCGCTTACGATTGCGACCGCCTTCGGCTTGCCGCTTGGTGTGTTGCTGGCAACTTCTGGCCGGGGCGAGCTGTTTGAAGCCCTCTGGTTCCAGCGCGTTTTTGGCCCGCTGGTCAACGCAACCCGCTCGGTCCCGTTCATCATTCTGGCAGTGGCGATCATTCCGTTCACCCGCTTTGTCGTTGGCACCTCGATTGGCACGTCTGCCGCCATCGTGCCACTGACCGTCGCGGCCATACCGTTCATTGCGCGGATCATCGAAGGTGCCATGCGCGAAGTGGATGGTGGCCTGATCGAGGCGGCCCAGGCCATGGGCGCGCGCCCGGTCCAGGTCGTGACCAAGGTGCTGTTGCCCGAAGCATTGCCGGGCATCATTCATGGTCTGACCCTGACGGCGGTGACGCTGATTGGCTATTCCGCGATGGTCGGTGCGGTTGGTGCCGGCGGGCTTGGTGACCTTGGCATTCGTTATGGCTATCAGCGTTTCCGCCCGGATGTCATGGCCGCCGTCGTCATCACGCTGATTGTCGTCGTGCAGGTCGTGCAAAGCTTTGGCGACTATCTGGCGCGCAAGGCCGACAAGCGAAATATCTGATTAAAATCAGAATGTGAGGATTGCTCACATTATTCAAATTCCCGCACAAACCCAAATGAAATCAAGGAGTTTTACAATGCGGTTTTTCCTTAAACTGACGGCGGCTGCCGTTCTGGCATCGGCCCTCACCGGTCAGGCACTGGCCAACGATGCGATCAAAATCGGCGTTACCCCGGGTGCGCATGAAGAAGTCATGGAAGAAGTCGTCAAGGTCGCAGCCACCAAGGGTCTGGACATCGAACTGGTCAGCTTCTCGGATTATGTTATTCCGAACCAGGCGCTTGATGATGGCGATCTCGATGCCAACAGCTTCCAGCATGTGCCGTATCTTGATAATCAGATCAAGGATCGCGGGTATGAGCTTTCGGTGGTGGGGTATAACATCCTGACCCCGATGGGCATTTATTCCAACAAAATCAAAAGCCTGGATGAGCTGGCAGACGGTGCCGAAGTCGGCATTCCGAACGATCCGACCAATGGCGGTCGTGCGTTGTTGGTGCTGCAGTCCCATGGCCTGATCAAGGTTGATCCGGCAGCGGGCCTTGTGGTCAGCCCGCTTGATATCATCGAAAACCCTAAGAATATCAGCTTTGTAGAGCTTGACGCCGCGCAGCTTCCGCGCTCGCTCGATGATCTGGATGCGTCGGCGATCAACACCAACTACGCGCTCGAAGCCGGTCTGAACCCGATCAAGGATTCGATTGCGATCGAAGGCAATGACAGCCCGTATGCCAATGTTATTGTTACCCAAACCGCGCGTAAGGACGAGCCGTGGGTCAAGACGCTGGTTGAAGCTTACCACGATGATGCGGTCCGTAAATTCATCGAAACCAAGTATGAAGGATCGGTCCTGCCGGTATTCAAACTTCCTGAATAATCATCGCGATTATTCAAAATAATTGAAAAGTCCCGCAGGAAACACGTCCTACGGGACTTTTTTTATGTCCGGGTCAGACCGCACCCAAAATCCAATTGTATGAGGATTTGAGTTGGCCCGGATCAGACATCGGCAAACAGGACATTGTCGGCGGTCAGATCATCCTTGTCGGTATCTTCGATGATCACGCCAAATGTCCATGGATCGCCATTGCTGAAATCGACATAGAGATCATCGCCGGTCTGGGTGGTGTGATCGAGAAAGCTTTCGAAATCCGTGATGCCGGAGCGTTCCTGAAGATCGCTTGTCAGAAGCAGGGTATCGGGATGATTGCCAGTTTCGTCCCGGTCACCGGTTTCAAACCCGACAACCCGGTCACGGCTTGAGGCCTCGGCATCGAAAACAAAGGTGTCATTGCTGCTATTGCCTTCGAGCCAGTCATTGCCGGCCCCGCCTGACAAAAGGTTGTCGCTGAAAGCCGGATTGCCGCCGGGACCAGAACGCAGCGTATCGTGCCCATCGCCGCCATAAAGCGACACGTCGCGGGTTTCGCCCGTCAGCGTGTCGTTTCCCGCCTCACCATACAGGTTTTCGCCAAACAGGGTGTCGTCGCCATCACCGCCGTAAATGGTGTCATTTCCGCGATTGCCGACAAGCCGGTTGTCGCCTTCATCGCCGATGATCAGGTCGCTTTGATTGCTGCCATCGACATTTTCGATGCTGATGAAATGATCGCCGGTGCGGCCTGTGCCGGTCGCAAGATTAATGACCGGTTGCGGGCCATATTCACCGTACGGCGCATCATTGCCCCAGCCGGCGATATAGCTGATGGTGTCAATCCCGTCACCACCATCAAAGATATTGGTGCGGTCCTCGGAAAAGTCGGTGCTGGCCGCGGCATAGAAGGTATCATCGCCGCCCACACCCTGCATGACGTCGCCGTTATCGGTGCGATTGTAGTTTTGGTAGAAGGCGTTGGCACCCTCATCACCGATCAGCACATCGCCCTGGTTTGAACCACGGATATCTTCGATATTGCTGTATCGGTCGCCCTCTGCATCGCCGCCCAACCCGATGCCGGTCGTGAGATTGACGTAAACGCCCTGGCCTGACGGATCTTGCGTAAAGCCGAAGGTGATTTCATCGCGACCGGGGCCGCCATCAATCACATCAGCACCCGATCCGCCATTGAGTTCGTCATTGCCCGGCCCGCCAAACAGCGTATCGTTTCCGGCACTGCCATTGATGTCGTCATGTCCGGCCCCGCCATCAAGCGTGTCATCACCAAACCCCAGCTCAAACAGGTGATCGTTGCCGCCAAGCGCGCGGACATAATCGTCGCCCTCGCGTCCATATATCCTGTCGTCCTGTTCTGTTCCGATAATCGTGTCGTTGCCGTCGGTTCCATAGATGTTGTCAACCATGCCAGACTCCTGCATGAAGTGCCTTTACCCCGGCAATCCAAGGTTGCGTTGGAATTTTGGCGACTTGATGACTGGTTGCCGACGGGCTTGTTCCGTGAGGAAGTGCTGGGCAAATGGCAGAAACAACACAGGCCCGCAATCATGTATTGCGGGCCTGTGTGTTGATCAGATTGAGGCGAGGGTGTCAGGCCACCATCGCGTCGTATTCTTCCTGCTTGTCGCGCCATTTCTGTTCGACCATGGCGAGTTCGTTTTCGATCTGGCCGAGTTCCCGCTGGATGTCGGCGAGTTTTTGGGCGTTGGCGTCTTCGTAGAGCGACGGGTCATGGATTATCGGGGTTTGTACCGATCAATAGCAGCATGCGCCCGCAGTTTTGTGGTCTTCATACTGATCGTGCAGCTTCACCCAATCCATCGTGCCGTTTTCGTTGCGGCCAAAGGGCGTGAGATCAAGAAAGGCATGCGCCCCGATCAGCGGATCGCCCCCACGGCTGTAGGATGAATAGGTGTGGAAAATCTCGTTGGTGTCGGGATCGCGGTAAAACACGCTGATGCCGTGCAAGTCTTCCATCTTGCCGCTATAGGGCGCGAAATTGTAGGTCGTCTTGCCCGCCGCGACATCATCGGGGCGGAAGGAGGCATCAAAATCGTAATTGAAATCGCTGCCATGCGAGGACACCCAGGGGAAATGCCAGTTCATCCGTTTCTTGAAGGGCAGAAATTCCGCCAGCGGGGCACGCGAGACCACCATCAGGGTCACGTCATGATGACGCAGATGCAGATTGGCTCCGTCAAAATGATCGGCAAGGAAGGAACAGCCGTCACAGCCTTCTTTCCAGCCGGGGCCGAACATGAAGTGATAAACGATCATTTGACTGCGACCGTCAAACAGATCGCCGAGCGACTTTTTGCCGGTGGGCGTGTCGAATTCATACTCCTTGTCGACCTTGACCCAGGGCAAGGCACGGCGTTCTTCACACAGACGGTCCCACGCACGCATATGGTCTTTTTCACGTTTCAGGTGCGCCTTGCGGGCTTCGAGCCATTCTGCGCGGGAGACGATTTGGGGACGGGTCATATCGGTTCTCCTTTTCCGTCGGGTTCGTCGGGGGGAATGTTTCCCGTGTGTCGGGCACCGCCAAGATTGACGCAGTGCCCGTGCCTCGTGTTTTTAGTCGATGCGACCAGCCGCACAGGCCGCCGGTTGCAGGGCAGGGTCGATTTCCGTATCGCCGTCCGGGGTGTCATTGGAATCGGCGTCAGATCCTGCATCGGTCTCTGCCTTGGCATTGCGCAAGACGATGACGGTGCCAATCGCAGACAAAACCATCAGAAGCGCACAGATGATTGAAATCACCTGCAAGCCGTCGGAGAAGGCTGTGCGGGCCTGTAACAAGACGTCACCGGCCAAGCCGGACCGGGCGTCAGCCAGCGCATGGACGGCACCACCCAGCGTACTGCGGAGCGCATCAATCGCCCCGGCTGTGAGATTGGCGGGGAGGTCGGTATCAAGCATGGCGTCGCGATACATCGCCGTGCCGACACTGCCCAGAACGGCAATGCCCAATGCCCCGCCCAGCTCGGCACTGGTTTCGGACATGGCCGCAGCCGATCCGGTGCGGTCGGTCGGGGCGGCCGTGACCACCATATCGGTACAGATCATTGCAACCGGTGTGATCCCCAGTGAAAAGATTGCAGCCCCGGTGGCAAGAATATAAAGACTGCCGACCGCGCCGGGCAGGGACAGCAGGCCAAACCCGAACGCGGTCAGGACAAGTGCGCCCGTCATGACCGAGCCGGGGCGAAACCGGCCCAGCAAAACTGGGGCCCCGAGCGATCCGACAATGCCCGAAACGGTGGCGGGTAGCATGGCCATGCCGGCCTGAACTGGCGTCAGGCCGATCACCAGTTGCAGCGACTGGGACAGGAACATGAAATAGGCCATCCCGACAAAGATCGCTGCTGTCTGAATGACAATCGGGACCGAAATCGTCCGTTGGTACAAAAGGCCAAGACCAAGCAGCGGGTCGTCGAGTTTGCGCTGACGGCGGATGAACACCCACATGCCAAGAAGGCCAAGCACGACAGCGGCGAATGCTTCGGTGCCAACGCCATAGGCGGCCATAACCTTCACGCCGTAAATGATTGCAAGGATCGAGGTGAGCGAAAGTGCAGCACTTGGCAGGTCGATCCGCCCGAATTTTTCCGCCCTGTGTTCGGGCAGTAGGACGGGTGCAGCAATCAATAGCAGCACCATCACCGGCACATTAAGCAGGAAGACCGCCCCCCACCAGAAATAGCTTAGCACCAGCCCGCCGAGCAACGGACCGGCCGCCGTGCCGACCATGAAGGTCGTCATCCAGGCGGCAATGGCAAAGGAACGTTCCTTTTCATTAAGAAACATGTTGCGGATCAGCGACAGCGTTGAGGGCATCAACGTTGCCCCGGCAACACCCAGAACCCCGCGCGCGAAAATCAGCATTTCCGATGTATTGGCAAAGGCGGCCAAAACCGATGCCGCCCCGAAACAGGCAGCCCCGATCATCAGAAGCTTGCGCCGCCCGATGCGGTCGCCAAGCGTGCCCATGGTGATCAGCGATCCGGCAATGAAAAAGCCATAGATATCAACAATCCACAGCAACTGGTCACTGGTCGGGTTGAGGCTTGCGGTCAAATGGGGCACGGCAAGATGCAGGACGGTCATGTCCATGGCGATCAAAAGGCAGGGCAGGGCCAGAACCAGAAGGCCGATCCATTCGCGGTGGGTCGCCTTGGTGTCGGTGCCTTGCGCGGCAGTTTTGAGGTGGCTTGGGGCGCTCATGTCTTGTTCCTGTGTTTCCTTGGTGGTGGCGTATGCGTGGCCGCCTTGTATTTTATTGTGTGTTGTTTTGCGGTGCTGTCTGGATGCCCACCCCCCGCCTTCGTGACGGCAGACTTTGCGGGCATGACGGAACCGTGGGTGTTCTTTATGCTCGTCACTCCCGCGCAGGCGGGAGTCTATGGTGCAGCGGTGGTGCTGCGGTGTCCATTCACGGCAATGCTCGGGCCTCAACCGTGATTGAGGTCAAGGGCTTTATGAGGCCGCCGCGAAGAGGGTTTCGAGTTTGTCCAGTGCGCTGTTCCAGCCGCCATTGTGACCGTCGCGGGCGGCCTCGTCGGCGAATTGTTCGTGATGCAGGACAAGGATGGTGGCCTTGCCGTTATCATCCGGCGCAAAGGTCAGTGTGACGTGCGATTTGCGTTCTGGCATGGTGATCCATTGCCAGCTAAAGGACAGCTTTTGGTCCATTTCGACCGCGTCATAGGTGCCGCTGACATCGTGAATTTCACCATCGGGTCCGGGTTCCTTGAAGCGGATGCGAAACGTGCCGCCGACACGGGCATCAATGGTGGCGTCCAGCGTCTGGCACTCATGCGGTCCCCACCATTGCGCAAGTTTTTGCGGATCGGTCCAGGCGGCAAAGACCATTGCGGGCGGGGCGGCAATACGCCGCCGGATGGTCAGACTTGGTTTTTCGTCTTGCGGGGATGTTTGCTTTCGCGGGGGCTGTTGCGGTTGCGGTTGCATTACCGGTCCTCCTGATCCTGCGGGGCGTCGGGATGTGTCGATGTCTCGTTCTTTGCCGCGTTCTCGACAAAGGCGGCCAGCCGATCAAGCCGATCCGTCCAGAACCGTTCATAGCGCTTCAGCCATTCCATGGCGTGCGCCATCTTTTCGGGTTGAAGTCGGACGCGCACTGTGCGCCCGGTTTTTTGCCGGGCAATCAGCCCGGCCCCGGACAGCACATTGAGATGCTTCATCACCGCAGGCAATGACACATCAAACGGCTCTGCCAGTTCGCTGACCGAAAGCGCGTCTTCGTCTTGCTCCAGCCGGGCAAGGAGGGCCCGGCGCGTCGGATCGGCGAGGGCGGCAAAAATGTCGTTCAGTTCGGCTTCTTGATACTTAACCATGAGGTTAAGTATTGAAGAAAAAATCGGCTGAGTCAATCATGGGTTGTTTGCGGCGGGATAAAAACATATCGCTCCTGACAAGCTGGTGTCAGGAGAAGTGTGGGACCAGGTTTTTCAGGCAGGCGGGAAGGGAGCGTTGCGCCGTAATCGGAGAGGTCATCGGGCGGGCGCGTATGGCATAGATGGATTTCCGCTTGCGCGGGAATGACGGGCTTTCAAGGCGCGGGGAATAGGTGGGCGGTGGTGGCTTACGCCACCATCGCGTCATATTCTTCCAGCTTGTCGAGCCATTTCTGTTCGACCATGGCAAGTTCGTTTTCGATCTGGCCGAGTTCCTTTTGGATGTCGGCCAGTTTTTGGGCGTTGGCGTCTTCGTAAAGGGTCGGGTCGGCCATTTTTTCTTCGATGCCGGCTTTGCGTTCGGAAAGCTTTTCCATCTGCTTTTCAAGCTTCTCGACTTCGCGCTTGATCGGGGCAGCTACTTTGCGTTTTTCAGCCGCCTGCTGGCGTTCGGCCTTGCGGTCGCGTTTGGCGGGTTTGCCGTTGCCGTTACCGTCTTCGCCGCCGTTCTTGTTGGCGCGGCGTTCCATACGCGCACGATCGAGAAGATACTGGCGGTATTCGGCAACGTCGCCGTCAAAGGATGTGACCGTGCCATCCGCCACCAGAACCAGACGATCCGCGCAGGCTTCGATCAGATAGGGATCGTGGCTGATGATGATGACGGCACCTTCATAGGCGTTGAGCGCATGGTTGAGCGCATCGCGGCTGTCGATATCAAGGTGGTTGGTCGGCTCATCGAGGATGAGCATATGCGGGGCATCAAGCGTCATCAGCGCAAACAGCAGGCGCGCCTTTTCCCCACCCGAGAGGTCCTTGACCTTGGTGTCGCCCTTGGCACCTTCGAAGGCAAAACGGCCGAGCTGGGCACGGACCTTGTGTTCGATGACATCGGGCATCAGGGATGCCATATGCTGATAAGGCGTTTCATCACCGCGCAGTTCGTCGGTCTGGTGCTGGGCGAAATAGCCGATGCGCAATTTGTTCGACGCGTGCTTTTCACCTGACATCAGTTGCAAGCGATCGGCCAGAAGCTTTGCCAGGGTCGATTTACCGTTACCATTGGCGCCCAGAAGGGCAATGCGGTCATCCATATCAATGCGCAGGCTGATATTGCGCAGGATCGGTTTGCCTTCTTCGTAGCCGACATCGCCGTCATGGATGTTGATCAGGGGTGGCGGCAGTTCCTTGGGGCTTGGGAAGTCAAAGGAGATGCCGCGATCCTCGACCACCGGGATGGCCGGGCCCATTTTTTCAAGCATTTTGACACGGCTTTGCGCCTGCTTGGCCTTGCTGGCCTTGGCACGGAAGCGGTCGATGAAGGATTGCAGATGCTTTTGCTGGGCGATCTGTTTTTCATAATGCTTGGAGGCCAGTTCCATCTGTTCGCGGCGCGTCTTGGCGAATTTATCGTAGTTGCCGCCATAAAGTGTCACCGTGCCGTCATGCAGATGGGCAATCGATTTGACCACCCGGTTCAGAAGATCGCGATCGTGACTGATCAGGATGATCGTGCCGGGATAGTTGATCAGATAGTTTTCAAGCCAGATGGTGGCTTCAAGATCAAGGTGGTTGGTCGGCTCGTCAAGCAGCAGCAGATCCGGGCGCAGGAAAAGGGTGGCCGCCAAGGCCACACGCATGCGCCAGCCGCCCGAGAAATCATCACAGGGGCGTTGCTGCGCATCGCCGTCAAAACCAAGGCCGGACAAAATGGCGGCAGCACGCGCCTCGGCGGTATGGGCTTCGATGTCGGCCAGGCGTGTATGGACCTCGGCAATGCGGTGCGGGTCGGTGGTGGTTTCGGCCTCTGCCAGCAAATCGGCGCGTTCGGTATCAGCCGCCAGCACGGTTTCAAGCAGGGATCGCGAACCTGCCGGGGCTTCTTGCGATACCACACCCATGCGGGCCCGCTTGGAGAGGACAATATCGCCGCCATCGCCGGGCAGGTCGCCCGAGATCAGTTTGAGAAGGGTCGATTTCCCCGCACCGTTGCGCCCGATCAGGCCGACCTTGTGGCCATCAGGGATGGTCAGCGATACCCGGTCAAGAATGACACGTCCGCCAATGCGATAGGTGAGGTCGGTAATTTGCAGCATTTTGGGTTGGTCTCTTGAACTGGTTTGCGGGCGCTTTGGGCGCAGTTTAGGGGGAATCGCAAGGATTTCTGTGCTTTCAATAGGGCAGGAGCGTGTTTGACGCAAGGATTCTTCAAATTGTCATGGCCAGTGTGATTTCGATGACAGATCCGGGCAAAACCGGCGCTAAATCGCAGTTTCATGCCTTTTGGGGGCGTTTTGCAGGCGAAACGGGTGAATGCAACGGCTGCAGGTCTGGTTTGCAGCGGTAGAACTATGTGTTGCGTTGCGATCCAACCCCGTTTATATAGCGCCAACCTTCGGGTCTGTGGATGATAAGGGCGGTCTTTGGTACCGCCTTTATCTTCCGCAGGCCCTTTGTACTCGGGGGGCTTCTTGGGGGCCCTCTTTGGGGGTAACGAATTTTTACAAAGCTTAGGTGAAACCAATGGCTGTCGAACGCACTCTTTCGATCATCAAGCCGGACGCAACGCGCCGCAACCTGACTGGCAAAATCAATGCCGTCATCGAAGAAGCTGGCCTGCGCATTGTCGCACAGAAGCGCGTCGCTTTGACCCGCGCTCAGGCTGAAGGTTTCTATGCAGTTCACAAAGAACGTTCGTTCTTTGGCGAGCTGGTAGACTTCATGGTCTCTGGCCCGGTTGTTGTCCAGGTTCTCGAAGGCGAAGATGCCGTCGTTAAGTACCGCGAAGTAATGGGCGCAACCAACCCGGCGAATGCCGAGGAAGGCACCATCCGCAAACAGTTTGCAGAATCCATCGAAGCGAACTCGGTCCACGGTTCGGACTCGCTCGAAAACGCTGCAATCGAAATTGCATATTTCTTCGCTCAGACCGAAATCGTCGGCTAAGCCAAGAATACCGAATTACCGGTTCTTCCGGCATGAAACGCCCCGCAATCCGCGGGGCGTTTTTTGTTGGCAAATTAGGAAATCTATTGGGTCAGTCGATCAGGAATGCGGCCATCAGCAGCAGGAGAACCCCGATCGAGATCACGCTCCAGAGCATGAATTTTGTCCAGTGGTGCCAGCCTTCCTCGTGGTGGTGCACCAGGCCTTCGTCGTAATCGCTTCCTTGCATTGTTTCCTCCCTGTTGTTGGGACCATTGTTTGGTTTGCTGTTATCACGCAAGACAACAAGGCGATGGTAGCGCAAATCAACTCAGGGGTGAATTGCTTTGATGTTGTTGACTGTTTTCATCTGTTCAACCGGATGGACAAGGTGGTGTCGCGTGTGGCAGTATTTGCGCATGGAAAACGTTGTGACCCAGAAATCGGTACGAATTTTTACCGCCTCTCATAGAGTGGCGGGGTAGCGACGTTTTGACCAAATGAGACCCACCCGCCGGCGAGGCGGGTTTTTTTGTGGCTGTCTCCCGGCCAGACCAGCGATGTGCAATCCGGGAGATGACAATGACCAAGCCCTTATCAGCGTTACAACCACGTGATCGATCCTTGATGCCGCAAGACGGTGCCAAGGTCGGCACCCTTCATTTGCTGTGTGGCAAGATTGCCGCGGGTAAATCAACCCTTGCCGCAGAACTGGCGCGCAAGCCCGACACGGTTCTGATTGCCGAGGATGAATGGCTCTCGACGCTTTTTGGTGATCAGATGTGCTCGGTTGCGGATTATGTCCGGCTATCGGACAAATTGCGCAGCGTGATGGGGCCGCATGTGGCGATGGTGCTGCGTGCGGGTGTTTCGGTGGTGCTGGATTTTCCGGCCAATACAGTCGGCCTCAGGCGGTGGATGCGGGGCATCCTTGAGGATGCCGGGGCCGATCATGTGTTGCATTATCTCGATCTGGCAGATGATGTCTGTATCAACCGTCTTCGGGTGCGCAACCGGGCCGGAAGCCATCAGTTCGCCGCCAGTGATGCCCAGTTCCATCAGATCAATGCGGCCTTTGTCCCGCCAGGCGTCGACGAGGGGTTTAATATCGTGCGCTATGAGACAGATACGCTTTGAGCATAAAAAAAGCTGCCGGAAAACGGCAGCTTTTAGTTTTTCGCAACAGGCAAATCACAGAAGGAAAATTGCCATCAACACCAGAAGGGCAATGATCGAGATGGTGCCCCATTTCACGAAGTTGGTGTAGCCGTGATAGATGCTGACATGGGTTTCAGTCAGTTCGTAATCGTTACCCTGCAAATTTGCCTCCTTGGATTGGATATTTTGGGATTGTTCAAATGTATATCCACGAAGTTGATGCAGTGCAAGATGCAGATTAACCATAGATGTTAGACATTTGACCGACTTCACATCTGTTGTGGTTCACCTTTGATCCCAAGGGGTTACTGGATGCTTGATTTGCAGCCATAGGGCAGGAAGGTGCCCGATAGCCCGTGGCTCATCATCGCGAATGACATCTTGTTGGCATAGTCGAGTTCCGTCTTGGATTTCGGGCAGGCATAGGCGCGGCCGGCACAGCCATTTTCGATATAGTCTTCTTCGGCCTTGGCAAATTCTGGGCTGAGTGCGCCGCGCGGAATTTCATCAAGCATTTCGTCCCGGGTTTCCTGATAGACGGCGCATTTTTGCGCCCGCCAGGACTTTTCACCCGTTTGCATATCGGCCTTGTAAGACTCCAGTTCTGGATCGGAATCCGCCAGTGCAGGAGTGTTGAGCGTGGCCAAAAGGGTGGCGGCGATGAGAAGTCCGGGGATGATGCGCGTCATGATATCGGTGTTCCGTGGCGGTGGTGGCATTCGTTGATCCCATAACAGCATCAGAATGCGCAAAGATTATGACCCCGGTTTGCGGATCTGGCAGCAGGCCAAGAAAAAGGCGAGGCACATGATTATGCCCCGCCATTTATGCGTTCAGAAACCTGCGCAACCAGCGCCAAAGGTTCTTTCATCCTGGCTCGAGCGCCGGGTTGATTTCAGCGAAATCGGCTTGCGGCGCGTCGGCCACCGTTACGATACCCTTGGCATCGACCGAAACCCGGCCTTCGGCGATCCAGCGGATGACCTGCGGGTAAATGCGGTGTTCCTGTTTGAGGATGCGTTGCGCCAGTTTGCCTGCATCATCGCCGGGCAGGACCGGAACGACGGCCTGGGCGATGATCGGGCCGCTATCGACTTCGGGGACGACGTAATGCACGGTGCAACCAGCAAACTTCACCCCGGCATCAATGGCGGCCTGATGCACACCAAGACCCTTGAAGCTTGGCAGAAGCGACGGGTGGATGTTGATCAGTTTATCTTTCCAGCGCGCGGTAAAGCTTTCACTGACCAGACGCAGGTAACCGGCCAAAACGACAAGGTCGGCACCGCTTTCTTCGATCAGGGTGCTGACGGCATTGTCATAGGCCTCGCGCCCGCCGGGATAACCCTTGTGCGAGATCGCCTCCGACCGGATGCCAGCCTTGCGGCCGCGTTCAAGCCCGCCTGCATCAAGCTGGTTGGAAAAGACCAGCACGATTTCGGCCGGGTAGTCGGGCGCATTACAGGCATCGATGATGGCTTGCAGGTTGGACCCGCCGCCTGAAATCAGAACGGCGAGCTTCAACTTGGTTACTTTTCCCATGAACGGGCCATGTTTTTGATCACGACCTGCGGGCCATCGCCAGCACGCGGGCCGATGACACCGATCTGGCTGACGGTTTCGCCGTTTTCGCGCAGGATGGCTTCGGCTTCATCAGCTTTGTCGGCCGGAACAACAACGCACATGCCAATACCGCAGTTAAAGGTACGTGCCATTTCGGTGGCCGGAATGCCGCCCTGCTTGGCGAGCCATTTAAACACCGGAAGATATTCCCAGGTGCTGGCATCAAACACAGCGGTCAGGTTTTCGGGCAGAACGCGCGGGACGTTTTCGGTCAGGCCACCACCGGTGATGTGGGCAAGCGCCTTGACCAAGCCAGCCTTGTGCGCCGCCAGGCAGCTTTTGACATAAACCTTGGTCGGTTCAAGCAGGGCTTCGCCAACGGTTTTGCCCGGTGCGAACGGTGCCGGATCGGCGTAGCCAAGGCCCGCCATATCGACGACCTTGCGCACCAGCGAATAGCCGTTGGAATGAACGCCACTTGACGCGAGGCCAAGGATAACGTCGCCCTCGGCAACGTTGGAGCCATCAAGCAGTTCGCCGCGTTCGGCCGCACCAACCGCAAAACCGGCCAGATCATATTCACCGTCAGCATACATGCCCGGCATTTCGGCGGTTTCACCACCGATCAGCGCACAGCCTGCCTGTTTGCAGCCCTCGGCAATGCCGGCAACGACACTTGCGGCGTTATCGACCGACAGCTTGCCGGT
>NZ_DCAO01000067.1:3666-11516 GCF_002311515.1 Thalassospira sp. UBA1131 | reverse complement strand
ACACTCATGGCGACAAGATCGATGCCGACCGTGTCATGCTTGTCGGCCAAAAAGGCGACTTTCAGCTTGGTGCCAACACCATCGGTGCAGGATACCAGAACCGGGTCGTTATATCCGGCAGCCTTCAGATCAAAAAGGGCGCCAAAGCCGCCAAGACCACCGGCAACACCGGAACGGGTTGTTGCTTTTGCAAGCGGTTTGATTCGTTCGACAAGGTCATTCCCGGCATCGATATCGACACCGGAGTCCTTATAGGTAAGGCCGTTAGAGGTGGTCATTTCGGGGTCCCTGGCATCAAACATGCATGAATAAAAGGCGGCAAAACCGCGTTTTTCATCAGCACGTATCGACGTCTAATCGACGGGCAACTGTCGTATTGCGGTCCGGGTCGCAGGGAACCTGCTGTTTGACCAATCCGCCTTACTGACGCCTTTAATCAGATATAGAGGACAAAGCGATCCTGCTGATAAAAAACGCGGGCTTGATAATTTCCGCTGGGCCGAAAATACTCAAACGCGGGCAATATGCAATGATCACCTGCGCATGACAGAGTTTTCTTTGCAGAATGCGTTCAACATGCCACAAAGAGCGTTATAGAATAATGCAACAAGACACGATTAGGGCAAAGAGGCATACGTGCTTACTTCATTGAAAAACATCAAGATGTGGGCGGGTGCCGCCACCGTAGCAGCCATTATGGCCTTTCCGGCAGCGGCACAGGACATTTTCACCGTCAGCGGTGTTCATGTTGACGAGCGCGCCGAAACTGCGGCTGCTGCGCGCGAGCGTGCACTTGAAATCGGTCAGCGCAAGGCGTTTGAAGAAGTGGTTGCACGCTTGACCCTGCCCGAAGATCGCGCCGGACTTGCGACACCGGAAACATCGGTGATCACGAACATGGTGAGCGATTTCGGGGTGTCGAACGAAAAGACATCATCCGTGCGCTATATTGCGGACATGACCGTGCGCTTCAAGGATGACGAGCTTCGCCGGTTCTTGCGGTTCCGCGATATTTCATTTGCCGAATTGCAGTCCAAACCGGTGATGATCGTGCCGGTCTATCGCACGAATAATTTCGTTAATCTGTGGGATGATCCCAATCCGTGGCGCGATGTCTGGGCGCGCAATATCGCGACATCGGGACTGGTGCCGATCAAGGCGCCGATTGGCGATCTGACCGATATCAGCACCGTCTCGGCCGAGCAGGCCGAAAGCGGATCGATGGAACGTCTGTCCCAGCTTGCCAAACGTTATGGCGCGGATGTCGCCGTGGTGGCCAGTGCCGAGGTCAGCGGGCCAGAAGGCGGCGAGACGGTTGATGTATCCGTCACCCGCTATGAGCCCAATGGCGCACCGCAGATTTTTGGCGTGCAGGAAAAGACCCAGGCAGGCGAGACATTGAACGAAACGCTGGTACGCGCCGCCAAGTCGGTGCAGGAGCAATTGGCTGATGGCTGGAAACGCGCCAATCTGATCAATTACAGCACGGGTGGCAACCTGATGGTGTTTATCCCGATTACCGGTCTTGCGGACTGGGCAGGGATCGAGAACAAGCTGATCGGGCTTCCGGTGGTGCGCAATTCGCGGGTGATCGCGATGTCGAAGCGCGAAGTGCAGGTATCAATCGAATATGTCGGATCGGCCAATCAGTTGCAGACAGCGCTTAATCAGCAGAACCTTAGCCTGTCGCGGATGGGGGAACTTTGGTTCATTCAGCCAAGCGGGGCGGATCGTTTGCAGGGGCTGTCGTTAGGCGGATAAGCCTTTTGCATGACAGGGACAGTTTAACAGGGGCCGGGGAATGACATTACGACAGCAAGCACGTTTCTGGCTGATCTTTGTTGTTGGATTCTTTTTCCTGATCTGGCTGTTTTCGGGCATCCTGTTACCGTTCGTTGCCGGGATGGCGATTGCCTATTTCCTGGATCCGCTTGCCGACCGGCTTGAGGAACGCGGGGCCAGCCGGGTGATTGCGACCAGCATCATCACGTTCCTTTTCTTCCTTGTGTTCATTCTGGTGATGTTGATTGTCGTGCCGATGATCGGCAGCCAGTTGGCAGGCTTTCTTGAACGGTTTCCGGGCTATGTCGATACGTTGCGCACCAATGTCGCGCCGTATTTGCAAAATGTCCTCGACCGTGTCGCGCCCGAAACCCTGCAAAGTGTATCGGATGCGATCAAGGGACAGAGTGCCAATGCCCTTAAATGGGTCGGTAATGTTCTGACCAATGTGCTTTCGGGCGGTCTCGCACTTTTGAACTTCCTGAGCTTGCTGTTCATCACGCCGGTGGTGTCGTTTTACCTGCTGCGTGACTGGGACAAGATTGTTGCCAAGGTGGACAGTTACCTGCCAAGGCGGTCGGCCAAGGATATCCGCCAGTGCGTTAGCGAGATTGATGAAACCCTTGCCGGGTTTGTGCGCGGGCAGGCGACGGTGTGCATATTGCTTGGCCTGTTTTACGGGCTTGGCCTGACGCTGGCGGGGCTTGAGTTTGGCTTTGTCATTGGCTTGATGACCGGACTTGTGTCGTTTGTGCCCTATTTCGGGATGATTGCCGGCTTTGCGGTTGGCATGGGTGTGGCGCTGGCACAGTTTGGCTTTGGGCTTGATCTTGGGCTGGTGGCGCTGGTGTTTTTGATCGGCCAGGTGCTTGAGGGTAATTTCCTGACGCCCAAGCTTGTGGGCGACAAGGTCGGGCTGCATGCTGTTTGGGTGATGTTTGCCTTGCTTGCCGGGGGTGCGGTGTTCGGACTTCTTGGTGTGATGCTGGCCGTGCCGGTGGCCGCCGTGATCGGCGTGCTTGTACGTTATGGCTTAAGGCAGTATCTCGATAGCAGGCTTTATGATCACGGACCGGACGCTGGCAACAATGCCACGACCGAGACCGAGAAATAGACCCCAGAGATCGAGATCAGCAAATTGAGTTTACTGTGACCCGGGTGACATCCAAGCCGGACAAAGATAACGACCCGCAGCAATTGCCGCTGGCGCTTGAAATGCGCCCGGCACTGGGGCGCGATGATTTCATGGTGGCCGATTGCAATAGCGAAGCGGTGGCGTGGATCGACCAATGGCCGAAATGGCCCGCCCCGGCCTTGTGCCTGTATGGGCCAAAGGGATGCGGCAAAAGTCATCTGGCAGAAGTGTGGCGGGCACGATCCGGCGCGTTGCAGGTCGCGGCATCGGAGTTGAACGGGATCAATCCCGATGAGCTTCTGGGCGATGCCACCGGTCTTGTGATCGAGGATGCGGACCTTGTGGCTGGCGCAGGCCTTGATGAAACCGTCTGTTTCCATATTTACAATATGCTGAAGGAACGCGGTGGGCATTTGTTGTTGACCGCAAGCCAGCCGCCATCGCGCTGGCAGATTGATTTGCCCGATCTGAAATCAAGGCTGGGTGCGGCTCTGGTGTGCGAGATTTCGCCGCCGGATGATGATTTGATTGTCGGTTTGCTGATCAAGCTGTTTGCCGACCGGCAGATCCCGGCCAGCCCGCAAATCATCAGTTATGTCTTGCCGAGGATCGAGCGGTCCTTTGCGGCGTTAAGTCAATTGGTGGCGGCGATTGATCGCCGGGCCTTGGCCGAAAAGCGGGCGGTGACCTTGCCGCTGGTGCGCAGTGTCATGGATGACATGACCACAGAATCGTAACATCGAAACGAATTTCGTAAGCCGATCAGGTTGTTACAGGTTATCATCACCACCACCTAACAGATTGCATTCAATAACCGGAAGCTGCATGTGAGCCCGCAACGCGTAAAAGCAAAACCGTCGCTTAAGAGCCAGACCGATACCCTGATTTCCGATGGACATGTTTTGGGGTGGCGGGAATGGATCGGCCTTCCTGATCTTGGCGTGCCCTTGATCAAGGCCAAGGTTGATACCGGCGCGCGAACATCGTCGCTGCATGCGCTTAATCCAAAGAAAGTCGTGCGTGACGGGCAGGATTTTGTATCATTTACCCTGCCGCATTATCGCGGGGACGGGCATGGGCGGATCGATTGTCTGGCGCCGCTGATTGAAATGCGCGAGATTCGCTCTTCGAACGGAAATGCCGAAGAACGGTTTGTGATTGCCACCCATATCCAGGTTGGGCATCACAAATTGAAAGTTGAAGTATCGCTGGCAAACCGGTCAATCATGGGCTTTCCCATGCTTTTGGGCCGCACAGCGATGAAAGCAGGAAGATTTTTGGTGCTGCCATCGAAATCTTATCTTGCAGGGAAGCCGGAACAGAGATAGACGCGCAGAAGAACGACCCATTGCCGGAACAAGATCCCGACAGGGTCGTTTTACTTTCTGACAATTCCGCATTCGCCAGCCACCGGTATTATACCGGTCGCACTTCGTTTTGCCGACCTTGGGGGACATCTTATGAAAATCGCGATGCTTGCACGCAATCCAAACCTTTACTCCCACAAACGGTTGGTCGAGGCGGCCGAAGCACGCGGGCATGAGATGGACATCATCAATACCCTCAGGGTGTCGATGAACATCACGTCGCTGAAACCGGAAATCTATTACGGCGGTGACAAGCTTACCGGTTATGACGCGGTGATCCCGCGTATCGGTGTGTCGGTGACCCAGTTCGGTCTGGCAGTTCTGCGCCAGTTTGAAATGATGGGTGTTTATCCGTTAAACGAGTCTGTTGCCATTGGCCGGTCGCGCGACAAGTTGCGTTCGCTGCAGATCCTGGCACGCCGTGGCATCGGACTGCCGGTGACCGCCTTTGCCCATGATCCCAAAAAGACCGATGAAGTTCTGTCGATTGTCGGCGGTGCGCCGGTGGTGATCAAGCTTCTGGAAGGCACACAGGGCATCGGTGTGGTTCTGGGCGAAACCGAAAAATCCGCCAAATCCGTGATCGAGGCGTTCCGTGGTGCCAATGTTGCGATCATGGTGCAGGAATTCATCAAGGAAGCCGGCAACAGCGATATCCGTTGCTTTGTGATTGGTGGCAAGGTGGTTGCCAGCATGGAACGCAAAGGGGCGGAGGGCGATTTCCGATCCAACATCCATCGCGGTGGTTCGTCGCGTGCGATCCGCATCACCCCGCAGGAACGCTCGACCGCCGTTGAAGCCGCCAAGGCGATGGGGTTGAATGTTTGTGGTGTTGATATCCTGCGATCCAATCACGGGCCGGTGGTGATGGAAGTGAACTCCTCACCGGGATTGGAAGGCATTGAGAATGCAACGGGCAAGGACATTGCCGGCATGATCATTGAATTCATGGAAAAAGATTTCAAACCCGGTAAGGTGCGGACCAAAGGCAAGGGATAAGAACAAGGGATACCACGATGAGCGAAACCGGATCACCCAAGGGGAAAGCCAAAGCGCCCAGAACCCCCAAGAACCCTGATTTTGAAATCGCTGGGAAAAAGGTTGCTCCGGGCACGCGCCAGATTGTTGATATCCCGATCTCGCTTTTGTCCAACCACACGCCGGTCAATCTGACGGTCAATGTCGTGCATGGCAAACGACCGGGGCCGGTGATTTTCGTCAGTGGCGCTGTCCACGGCGACGAGATTGTCGGGGTGGAGGTTATCCGCCGCGTTTTGAAATCAACCGCATTGCGCGGCATGCGCGGAACGTTGCTGGCCGTGCCGGTGGTCAATGCGTTCGGGTTCCTTAATAACACCCGCTATCTTCCCGACCGGCGCGATTTGAATCGCTGCTTCCCGGGGCATTCGCGCGGATCCCTGGCCGCACAGCTGGCCCATTTGTTTTTGCATGAAATTGTCGAGCGATCCGATTTCGGTATCGACCTGCATTCGGCGGCGGTTCACCGGGTTAACTTGCCGCAGATCCGGGTCAATGAAGATGACCCGAATATCATGGAATATGCCGAGGCGTTTGGCGCACCAATCATCCTGACCAGTCCGCTGCGCGACGGGTCGCTTCGTGAGGCCGCGCGCGAGCTTGGCGTGCCGATCCTGCTGTTTGAGGCGGGCGAGGGGCTTCGTTTTGATGAAATGTCGATCCGTGCCGGGGTGTCAGGCGTTCTGCGCGTGATGCGCAAACTGGGCATGACATCGCAGCGCACCGTGCGCGAACCACGCGTGCCGTCGTTCAAATCCTCCAACAGCCATTGGCTGCGCGCACCGGCGGGCGGCATTTTGCGGACCTTTAAACTGGCCGGGGAGTTTGTCCGGGCCGGGGACGTGGCCGCGGCGGTATCCGATCCGTTCGGGCAACGTGACGAAGAAGTCATCGTGCGCGAGGAAGGCTTGATCATCGGGCGGACCAACCACCCGATTGTCAATCAGGGGGACGCGCTGTTTCATATTGCGTCGATCAAGCGCCCGTCAGAAGTCCAGGAACGCATGGACGCCATCGAAACCCATCTGCAATCCGATCCGCTTCTGGATGAGGACGAGATTATCTAGGTCCTGACCCTAATCTCTGGAGCGCCTTGGGGCATATGTTGCCCGAATAAGGCGAAGATCAGCCCTGCATCGAAGCCACTGGCGAATTGTGGCAGGCAATGCTATAGCAGTCGGCATGGAACCAATTACAACTACAGAAGAACTTCGCAGTCTCTGTGAAAGATTGCGCAAGTTCGAATATGTCACTGTCGATACCGAATTCATGCGGGACTCGACCTATTGGCCGCAACTGTGTCTGGTGCAGCTGGCAAGTCCGGAGCCGTCCGATAACGGGGCTGCGGTCGATCCGCTTGCCGAGGGCATTGATCTGACGCCGCTGTTCGAGCTGATGCAGGACGAGGCGGTGGTCAAGGTGTTTCACGCTGCCCGCCAGGATATCGAGATTTTCGTCCATCTGTCGGGCAAGGTCCCCCATCCGGTGTTTGACACCCAGGTGGCGGCGATGGTGCTCGGTTATGGTGATCAGGTCGGTTATGAGACGCTGGTCAACAAGGTTGCGCGCAAGAGCATTGATAAATCGATGCGCTTTACCGATTGGTCGCGCCGTCCGCTTTCGACCAAACAGATCAGTTACGCGCTTTCGGATGTGACCCATCTGCGTGTGATCTATGAAGCGTTTCATGAGCGCCTTGAGGCCAATGGCCGTGCGGTGTGGCTGTTTGAGGAAATGGAACGCCTGACCGATCCGTCGATCTATTCGATTGATCCGGCCGAGGCATGGAAGCGGCTTAAAACCCGATCCAACAGCCCGAAATTCCTGGCGGTGGCACGTGCGCTTGGCGAATGGCGCGAGACCGAAGCGCAGCGCAAGAACCTGCCGCGCAACCGGGTTTTGCGCGATGATACCTTGCTTGATATCGCTGCCCGTCAGCCGATGACCGACAAGGACCTTGATAAAACCCGTGGCGTAGGCCGCAACTTTGGCACCTCCAAACCGGGGCAGGCAATTATCGAGGCGATCAAGGCAGCCCTTGATAGCCCGCAGGATCAGTGGCCGAAGCCAAAGGAACGCATTGAACTGCCAGCCGGGATCGGCCCGACGGTCGAGTTGCTGAAGGTGTTGCTTAAACTCTGTGCTGAGGAAAAGGGCGTTGCCCAGCGTCTGGTGGCATCAAGCGACGATCTTCAGAATATCGCCGCCGACGACAACGCCGATGTTCCGGCCATGCGTGGCTGGCGGCGCGAGCTTTTCGGGCAATATGCGCTGCGTCTGAAACACGGGCAGCTTGGCCTTAAGCTGAAAGACGGCGAAGTGGTCTTTGTCGAGCTTGATGACTAGGTCGCATGCTGCCGTGAAGAACAAAAAACGGGGCCCGACGGCCCCGTTTTTGTTTTTGAACCGGTTTGACCAATCGATCAGGCGGGCAGGGCGGCATCAAGCAGGGCGGTTGCCATGGTTTTGGCGATCCGGGCCGATTCGGGCATGCCGCGCACCTGGGCTGTGACAATTGCCCCTTCCTT
>NZ_DCAO01000067.1:0-3541 GCF_002311515.1 Thalassospira sp. UBA1131 | reverse complement strand
CGGCAATATGTTCGAGCACGCAGCGTTTGTGTTCGGCGGCGATCTGGTGGGCCGGGTGATCAAGTTTGGCGAACTCGCTTGAGGCGTTGATAAACGCGCAGCCGGAAAATCCCATGCCCTTGAAGGCGCGGCCATGAAACCATTCTTCGAGCGCATCAAACATCGCAAGCAACTGATCGCGCGGATTGGGTGATGCCTTTTGCATTTCAGCGCTCAGCCAGTCGCGGAACTGTTCATCGCGGCGGGTAAGGGCGGCCAGGATCAATTCATCCTTTGACTTGAAGTGTTTGTACATCGTCATTTTGGCGACGCCGGACTCGGCCAGAATCTTGTCGATTCCGGTGGCGTTGAAGCCCTGTGTATAGAAAAGACGCAGGGCCGTATCGACGAGAACGTCGCGTTTAGACTTCAATTTTCTTACTCCAATAGTCAGACCGGTCTGTATTCTTGTGGCGGGAAATCCGCAGAATTGCAAGCGTTTCAGATACAGGAATGGTCATTCCAAAAATATATTTGACAAGTAGACAGACCTGTCTGTATATATGTTTTCAACACTGATCAACCCGAACTTGTTTAGGAGAGTTTTAATGACCCGTATTTCCCTGCCTGCTTCGATCGATGCTGCACCGGAAGCTTCCCAGCCGCTTCTTGAAGGTGTGAACAAGATGCTTGGTTCGGTTCCGAACCTGTTTCGTCTGACGGCAAACAGCCCGGCTGCCCTTGAAGGGTATCTTGGTCTGAATGGGGCGCTTGCCAAAGGGGCGCTTGATCCGCAGACCCGCGAACGCATTGCCCTTGCGGTCGCACAGCTTAATGGCTGTGACTATTGCCTGTCGGCGCATACCTATCTGGGTAAAAACATCGCCAAACTTGATGACGCCGAGATCGCGGCAAACCGCAATGGCACGTCGAGCGATCAGAAAGCGGATGCGGCTGTGCGCTTTGCCGTCGCTTTGGTTAAAAACCGTGGCCAGGTTAGCGAAGGTGACGTGAGTGCCGCCAAACTTGCCGGTTACAGCGAGGCGGAACTGGTCGAGATCGTGGCGCATGTCGCGCTCAATACCCTGACCAATTACCTCAACGAAGCCTTTGATACCCCGATTGACTTCCCGGTGGTTAACGCCTCCGCAGCGTAACAACCGGCAACTCCCCCGGTCGGCATTCCCCCCTCCGCATGTTGCTGCGCGCCGACCGGGGTTCCTTTATCGACCAAAAACCAAAGGATCAGATGATGTCACGGCCACCTCTTCCGCCTTTTAACGTCGAAACTGCCAAACAAAAGGTCCGTATGGCCGAGGATGGCTGGAACGGCCGCGATCCTGAAAAGGTGTCGCTGGCCTATACGCCAGACAGCCGTTGGCGGAACCGCGCCGAGATTTTCGAGGGCCGCGAAAACATCGTTGCATTCCTGACCCGCAAATGGGCCAAGGAGCAGGAGTACCGCTTGATCAAGGAACTCTGGGCGTTTCATGAAAACCGCATCGCGGTGCGCTTTGCCTATGAATATCGCGATGACAGCGGCAACTGGTTTCGGGCCTATGGCAACGAGAACTGGGAATTTGATGAAGACGGCCTGATGCGCCATCGCGTGGCATCGATCAATGACAAGCCGATTTCGGCTGAAGACCGGCTGTTCCATTGGTCGCTTGGCCGCCGTCCGGATGATCATCCGGGGCTGTCAGACCTGGGACTTTAGTCCCGATTTAGATCACCCCGCCATGTTCCGGGTCCTTTTGCGGACAGGAAAGTTCGGCGGAAACGCGTTCTACCCGGCAGGCAAGATGGTGCGTCCCCGGTGCTGTCTTGCCTGTACCCCCGCCCCCCGCAAAGGAGACTGAACATGATTATCAAATATATCGCCTTTTCGATTACCTCGACCGCCGTGCTTTTTGTCTCTTCTCTGCTGACCTTTACCCCCTGAAGGTCAGGGACCATTTGGTCCGTTTCTGATGCCTCCCTGAAAACTTGCCGGGCCCCTTTCGGGGCCCGTTTTTGTGTGTTGGTAATGGGGTTGGGTCAGCTTGCCAGGGCGGATTTGATGAAATCCTCAACCGATTGTGGCTTGCGTCCGACGAGTTTTTCGAAATCGTTGCTCACGGTTTCGTAGTCGCCTTTCTTCGCCCCGACATAGAGACCGGCAAGCGCTTCGATCAGGTGATCGGGCAGGCCAAGGCTTTTGAGGATGCCGGTATGGACCTCAGCGGGCAGGTCGACGAACTTGACCGGCTTGCCGGTGGCGTCTGCGATATAGCCGGCAATTTCGGCGTGCGTCACACCCTTGGTCCCGGTCAGGTCATAGATTTTGTTCACGTGATCAGCGGGCTTGGCAAGGACCACTGCGGCGGCCTCTGCCAAGTCATTGCGCGGGATATAGGTGATTTTGGCATCACCCGCCGGGGCACCAAAGTCGCCGGTTTCAAGCGCATGTGGGACACCGGCCAGCAGAAGATCGGCATAGAAGCTGTTGCGCAAAATGGTGAAGGCGAGGCCGCTTTGGCGGATGTAGTTTTCGGTATCAAGGTGAATGGCCGAATAGGTGAAATCGGCATCCGCCTTGGGATCGACAATACCGGTATAGACGATGTGTTTGACACCTGCGGCCTTGGCAGCATCGACAGCGGTGCGGTGTTGTTTGATGCGGGTTTCGTTGTCGTCCTCGGCCGAGATGATGAGGGCGGTGTCAATGCCCTTAAACGCGGTCGTCATCAGGGCAAGGTCATTGAAATCGCCCGCGCGGACATCAATGCCCTTGGCAGTCAGGTCTGCGGCCTTTTCCGGCTTGCGCACACTTACCGCGATGTCGCTTGCCGGGATGCGATCCAGCAGATGTTTGACAACAAGGCTTCCGAGTTGGCCGGTGGCGCCTGTGATGAGGATGGTCATGTCAGTTTCTCCGATAAGGGGTCAGGCATCGCCTGTTCATGGGAGAAATCTGGACCCAATAATGCATATGATCAATTCGATGGGTATGATAATACTTATGCATGAAAATCGATGAATTGGATATTGATTATCGCCTGCTTCGGCTGTTCCTGACGATTTATGACGAGGGATCGGTGACGGCAGCCGCACATCGCCTTGATGTCGGGCAACCGACGGTCAGTCACGGGCTGGATCGGTTGCGCCAGATTATCGGCGACCCGCTGTTTGTCCGGTCAGGCAGATCAGTTGCACCGACCGCACATGCCGACGAAATTGCGCCACAGGTGCGTGGGTTGTTGCAGGGGATGCGTGGCCTGACCCGTGTGGTGGCGTTTGATCCCGGTAATGCCGATCATTCTGCGCGCTTTGTGCTTGGTGCTAATGATTACGAGGTGGCGGTGATCCTGCCGGCCCTGATGAAGCGTTTGCAAAACTGTTCTGCTGATGTGCAGCTTCAGGTCGTATCGGTGCCGGGCGTGGAGCGGATGGTCAAATGGCTGCGCGATGACACGATTGATCATGCGATCACGATTGATCAATCGGGCAAGCATGGCGATATCGCCCGGCAGGGCCTGTTTCGCGAACGGATGCGGTGCTTTTATGATCCGGCATTTCACGA
>NZ_DCAO01000117.1:18293-18670 GCF_002311515.1 Thalassospira sp. UBA1131 | reverse complement strand
TTTCCGCTGCGTTTCGGGGCGACGGCGACCTTGCTTGAAAAGGCGTCCCCACCCAACATGATCGAAATTATCGAAACCTATAAGGCAACGGTCTGCTTTACCGCACCGACCGCGTATCGGGTGATGTTATCAGCCATGGAAGATGGTGCTGATCTGTCATCGCTGCGCGCCGCTGTTTCGGCCGGTGAAACCCTGCCAGCCCCGGTCTATGAGGCGTGGATGGCAAAAACCGGCAAGCCGATGCTTGATGGTATCGGTGCGACCGAGATGCTCCATATCTTTATTTCCAACCGGTTTGGTGACAGCCACCCGGCCTGCACAGGTCGTCCGGTAACCGGATACGAAGCCAAGATTGTCGATGACAAAATGAACGAAGT
>NZ_DCAO01000117.1:0-18157 GCF_002311515.1 Thalassospira sp. UBA1131 | reverse complement strand
GACGGCTACTATCATTTCGCGGCACGCAACGACGATATGATTGTGTCGTCGGGCTATAACATCGCCGGGCCAGAGGTGGAGGCCGCCTTGCTGGCGCATGCGTCGGTGGCGGAATGTGCGGTTGTTGGCGCCCCCGATGAGGAACGCGGAACGATCGTTCAGGCGCATATTGTCCTGGCAGAAGGGTTTGATGCAACGCCCGATATGGCCAAAGCGCTTCAGGATCATGTAAAAGCGACCATCGCGCCGTTTAAATATCCGCGCTCCGTCGTCTTTATCGAGGCGTTGCCAAAAACCGCGACTGGAAAAATCCAGCGCTTCAGACTGAAACAGGAACCGTCTGCATGACCGACTTTGCCGCCACCAAATCCCTGTTCCATATCCCGGAAGGTGTGATTTACCTTGATGGGAACTCGCTTGGCGTGCTGCCGAAAACGGCGGCCAACCGTGCCAAGGAGATGATCGAACAGGAATGGGGGGAAATGCTTATCCGTGGCTGGAACGATGCCAAATGGATGGAGCAACCCGAACGTGTCGGCAATCTTGTCGCACGTTTGATCGGGGCGGCACCCGGTACTGTGGTGATGGGCGATACCCTGTCGATCAAGGTCTATCAGGCGCTTGCAAGTGCGCTTGAAATGCGCCCGGATCGCAAGGTGATCGTTTCTGACAATGGCAACTTCCCGACTGATCTTTACATGGCAGACGGCCTGATCAAGTCGCTTGATCGTGGTCATGTGCTTAAGATCCCGAACCCCGAGGATGTCGAAAGCCTGATTAACGAAGATTTGGCGGTGCTGATGTTGACCCAGGTGGATTACCGCACGGGCCGCATGCACGACATGAAACGTCTTACCGATCTGGCCCATGCCGCTGGTGCGTTGGTGATCTGGGATTTGGCGCATTCGGCCGGGGCGGTGCCGGTTGATCTGGCGGGATGCAATGCCGATTTCGCTGTGGGCTGCACGTACAAGTATCTGAATGGTGGTCCCGGTGCGCCGGCCTTTATTTATGTGCGACCGGATCATGCCAAGACTGCCCGTCCGGCACTTTCGGGCTGGTTGGGGCACGCAGCCCCCTTTGCCTTTGATCCCGATTATACCCCGGCTGCGGATGTATCGCGTATGCGCGTGGGAACGCCGCCTGTCATTCAGATGACCGTGTTGGAAGAAGCCATGAAGGCATGGGACGGCGTTGACATGGCCGATATCCGCAAACGCAGTATCGAGCTGTGTGAACAATTCATCGCCGGGGTCGAGGCAAATTGTCCGATGCTGGAGCTGGCAAGCCCGCGCCATCCCGAAGAACGTGGATCGCAGGTGTCGTTCAAGTTTGATCAGGGCTATGCCGTCATGCAGGCCTTGATTGCGCGCGGTGTGATTGGTGATTTCCGCGCACCGGATGTGATCCGTTTTGGCTTTACCCCGCTTTATATCGACAAGGGTGATGTTGATGGTGCGGTGAAGATTTTGGCTGAAATCATGGAAACCCGCGCTTGGGACAAGCCGGAATTCCACAAACGCAACGCGGTGACCTGAGATGGCAAAGCAGACCTCGCCATATGATCCAAGCACGGAAGGTGCGCGCACGGATTTCTCCGATCAGATGTCCTATGGAGATTATCTGTCACTTGATGCGATCCTGACGGCTCAGCACCCGCAGTCCGATGCCCATGATGAAATGCTTTTCATCATTCAGCACCAGACGTCCGAGCTTTGGATGAAGCTTGCCATTCGCGAAATCAGTGCGGCCCGCAAGGCGATCCATGGTGGTGATCTGCGCCCGGCGTTCAAGATGCTGGCGCGTGTGTCGCGCATTTTCGAACAGCTTAACAACGCATGGGATGTCCTGCGCACCATGACGCCAAGCGACTATACGACGTTTCGCGATGCGCTTGGCCCGTCATCGGGGTTTCAGTCCTATCAGTATCGCCAGATCGAATTCATGCTGGGCAATCGCAACCACGCGATGTTGCGTCCGCATGCGCACCGCGAAGACATCACGGAAATGCTCAAGGCGGAGCTGGCAACACCAAGCCTTTATGACGAAGCCCTTTGCTTGCTGCATGCAGAGGACGGGATTGAGGTGCCAGCCGATGTGCTTAACCGTGATGTGTCGGCACCCTATGCGGCGAATGATGCGGTGATCGCCGCCTGGCAAAAGGTTTACAGCGATCCGGGGAAATACTGGTCGCTTTATGAATTGGCGGAAAAGCTGGTCGATTTCGAAGACTATTTCCGGCGATGGCGCTTTAACCATGTCACGACGGTCGAACGCGTGATCGGGTTCAAGCGTGGCACTGGCGGCACGGGAGGCGTCAGTTACCTGAAGAAAATGTTGGAAGTAGAACTGTTTCCGGAACTCTGGCGGGTTAGAACTGCGCTTTGAGGATGGACGGACCGGATGCAAATACTGCAAAATCAGGGGCAGGCATCAGGTTCACTAAAACCGTGACGCATAAAGACATAAATGTCGCGGGATCAACGTGTTGCTAAATGAAAAATTGTATAAACACGGAGGCTTAAATGAAGGGTATTAAGACAACCATCGCAGCAGCTGCTGCTTTGCTTGCAGCCGGAGCTGCGCAGGCAGAGCCGGTCAAGGTGGGTATGATCACCACACTTTCTGGCGGTGGTGCAGGGCTTGGTATTGATGCACGGGACGGCTTTATGCTTGCTGTCAAACAGGCAAACAATCCCGATCTTGAAGTCGTTATCGAAGACGATCAGCGCAAACCTGATATTGCGGTTCAGCTGGCCGATAAAATGATCCAGCAGGACAAGGTTGATGTTCTGACCGGTATCATCTGGTCGAACCTTGCGATGGCGGTTGTGCCGTCTGCTGTGGCTCAGGACAAGTTCTATCTTTCGGTTAACGCTGCACCGTCGCAGCTGGCCGGCAAGGGCTGCAACAAGAACTATTTCAGCGTTTCCTATCAGAACGACAACCTGCATGAAGCAGCCGGTGGCTATGCATCAAGTGCCGGTTATAACAGTGCATTCATCCTTGCGCCGAACTATCCGGCGGGCAAAGATTCCCTGTCGGGCTTCAAACGTTTCTTCCTCGGTGACATCACCGACGAAGTTTACACCAAGCTTGGTCAGACCGATTATGCTGCCGAAATCGCACAGATCCGTGCATCGGGTGCAGAAAGCGTCTTCTTCTTCCTGCCGGGCGGCATGGGCATTGCCTTCATGAAACAGTATGCCCAGTCCGGTGTTGATATCCCGCTGATCGGTCCGGCCTTCTCGATGGATCAGGGTATTCTTGGTGCGGTTGGCGATGATGCGCTTGGCTTCAAGAACACCTCGAACTGGTCAAAAGACATCGACAACGCCACCAACAAGGCGTTCGTTGAAACCTTCCAGGCTGAATATGGTCGTCTGCCGTCGCTTTATGCGTCTTATGGCTTTGACACCGCGAACCTTCTGCTGTCGGCGATGGACAAGGCAAGCGTTTCGGATGCTGATGCATTCCGTGATGCGCTGCGTGCAGCTGACTTCAACTCGGTACGTGGCAAGTTCATCTTTGGCCCGAACCAGCATCCGATCCAGGACATCTATGTCCGTGAAGTCGTCAAAGAAGGCGACGTTCTGACCAACAAGATCATCGGTACGGCGCTGACGGATCACTCTGACGCTTATGCGTCGGAATGCTCGATGTAATAAAGAGCTGACAAGAGGCCGGGGGCCGGTTTCGATTTTGTAATTGGCCCCCGACCACCTTGTGACGGAGTTTCCAATAATGTTCTCTCTTTTTCTGGAGCAGCTGTTAAACGGCCTTCAGTCCGGGGTGATGCTGTTTTTGATGGCATCGGGGCTGACGCTGGTTTTCGGTGTGATGGGGCTGATTAATCTTGCCCATGGCTCCCTTTATATGATCGGTGCGTTTGCCTGTGCGGCTGTGGCGGCATGGACCGGGTCTTTCTGGCTGGGGCTTGTCGCCAGTCTGATGGCGGCTGCCATTGCCGGTGCACTGGTCGAAATGTTGATTATCCGCCGTCTTTATAACCGTGATCACCTTGATCAGGTTCTGGCGACTTTTGCGCTTATTTTGATATTTTCCGAAGGCACCCGCTGGATTTTCGGATCCTTCCCGCTGTTTTTAAGTGTGCCTGATTTCCTGACCGGCACTGTTATCCTGCCGGGCGGATCGCAATACCCGCTTTTCCGTTTGGCTATTATTGTCGCCGGGCTTGCTGTTGCGGTCGGTTTGTTCCTGCTGATCGGCAAAACCCGTCTTGGCATCCGCATCCGCGCGGGCGAGGCTGACCGTGGCATGATCGCGGCCCTTGGTGTCGATATTGATCGTCTTTACACCATTGTATTTGCCCTTGGGGCTGCGTTGGCCGGGCTTGCCGGTGCATTTGTCGGCACGACCCAGTCGGTTCAGGTTGGCATGGGCGAACCGGTTCTTATTTTGGCCTTTGTCGTGATCGTCATTGGCGGCATCGGTTCCATTAAAGGCGCGTTGGTCGGCTCCTTGCTGGTTGGGTTTACCGACACGATGGGGCGTTTCCTGTTGCCGCATGCTTTTGCGACCTTCCTTGATCCGTCAAGTGCCACGGCGATTGGCTCGGCACTGGCATCCATGTTGATTTATATCGTGATGGCGCTGGTTCTGTTCCTGCGGCCAAGCGGTCTGTTCGGGGCGACTTCCTGATGACCATGAACCGCGAGTTTCTGATTAATTCCATCCTTGCGATTGCGCTGATCGCCGTTCCGCTGATCGCGCTTGGCATGGATGAACCATTCATCATCACCCTGGCCACCAAGGTCGCGATCTTTGCCATGGCGGGTGTCGGGCTTAACCTTGTGCTGGGCTATGGCGGGCTTGTGTCGTTCGGGCATGCGGCGTTCTTTGGTATTGGCGGTTATGCGGCCGGTATCCTTGCCAGCCATGCGCTGAACTATGAACCGATCATGGAAAGCCCGTTCCTGATCGAAGGCACAACTCAGATGATCGTCATCTGGATTGTCGCCCTGATCGTTTCGGCACTGGTGGCGCTGGTGATCGGTGCGATCACGCTGCGCACCAGCGGGGTCTATTTCATCATGATCACGCTGGCCTTTGCGCAGATGATCTATTACTTCGCGATCTCCTGGCCGGCCTATGGTGGGGAAGACGGGTTGTCGATCTATGTGCGCAATGGCTTTCCGGGGATCAACACCCTTGATCCGATCAGCTTCTTTGCCCTTTGTGCCGTGATGCTGGCGATTGCGATGGTGTTTTCGGCCGTTCTGATCCGCTCGCGCTTTGGTCTTGCCCTTCAGGGCGCGCGTCAGAACCCCCAACGCATGACGGCGGTTGGTATTGCACCGTTTCGCATTCGACTGGTGGCGTTTGTGATTTCGGCGATGATCACCGCCCTTGCCGGTGCGCTTTATGCTGATCTCAACCGTTTTGTCAGCCCGACAATGCTGTCCTGGCATATGTCAGGTGAAATCATGGTGTTTGTCATTTTGGGTGGGGTCGGGCGTTTGTTTGGCCCGCTTGCCGGTGCTGCCCTTTACATCATTCTGGAACATCTTCTGGGCGGTGTCTGGGAATTCTGGCAGTTGCCATTGGGCGTTCTGTTGTTGCTGGTCGTGCTGTTTGCGCGCGGTGGTCTTGTCGGTGTCCTGGCGGGGGAGCGTAAACATGTCTGATGCCATTCTTTCGCTTTCTGATGTCACCAAGCAGTTCGGGTCGCTTCTGGCCAGTGACAGTGTCACGCTGGATCTGCGGCCGGGCGAAATTCATGCGCTCATCGGTCCGAATGGGGCGGGCAAATCCACCCTGATCAAACAGATCGCGGGCGAGATTAAATCTGATCGTGGCGATATCCATTTCAACGGTCAGAACATCAACGCGCTTGATGCGGTGGCACGATCCCGCATGGGGCTGGCCCGAACGTTTCAGGTGTCATCATTGATGCCGGAATTCTCCGTCCTGCAGAACGTCATGCTGGCGCGTCAATCGGTCAGCGGCAAAGTGTTCCGTTTCTTCAAGCCGGTGCTGGGTGACAAGTCGCTGGTTGATCCGACGATGGCACAGCTTGAACGGGTTGGCTTGGCTGACCGGGCGCAAATGCGCGCCGCTGATATTTCGCACGGGGAACGTCGCCAGCTTGAAATGGCGGTCGCGCTTGCCCTGGAACCCAAGGCGTTTCTTTTGGATGAACCGATGGCCGGTATGGGGCCGGAAGGTTCCAAACGTCTGACCGGGTTCCTTGATGGTTTGCGCGGACAGGCACCGATCCTTCTGGTCGAACATGACATGGATGCGGTCTTTGCGCTGGCAGACCGAATTTCGGTTCTGGTCTATGGCCGGATCATTGCGACCGGCACGGTGGACGAAATCCGCGGCAATGATGATGTCAAACGTGCCTATCTCGGGGAGGAAGCCTGATATGACTGCACTTCTCGAACTTAGTGGCGTTACCGCGTTTTATGGCGCGTCACAGGCCCTGTTTGGCATTGATTTGTCTCTGAACGAAGGCGAGGCCGTCGCCCTTATGGGCCGTAACGGCATGGGCAAAACCACCACCATCAAGACCATCTGTCGCATGATGGAACATCGTGATGGTTCGATCCGCTTTGCCGGGCAGGATCTGGCAAAGATGCCCTCGCACAAGGCGGCCCGCCTTGGTCTTGGGCTGGTGCCCGAAGGACGCCGGTGCTTTGCCCAACTGAGCGTAACCGAAAACCTGATTGCTGCCGCCCGTCCGGGCGAATGGGATTTTGACCGTGTGGCGGGACTATTCCCGCGTCTGGCCGAACGCCGTGATCAAAAGGCCATGACCCTTTCGGGCGGTGAACAACAGATGCTGGCGATCGGCCGGGCGCTGATGACCAACCCGCGTTTGCTGATCCTTGATGAAGCAACCGAGGGACTGGCACCGGTTGTGCGTCAGGAAATCTGGGCGGCGATCAATCAGCTTAAACAATCGGGGCTGACGATCCTTGTGGTTGATAAATCGCTTAAGGAACTTTCAGGTGTCGCGGATCGCTATGTGATTGTCGAAAAGGGCATCACAGCCTGGAGTGGGGCGGTGAATGAGCTGACCGACGATCTTGCTGACCGGTATCTGGGGGTCTGACATGGCGGCATTCACCTATGTTCAGAAAGTTATGTTCCAACATTGCGATCCGGCGGGGATTGTTTTCTATCCCCGCTATTTCGAGATGGTGAATGCCACGGTCGAGGAATGGTTTGATCAGGTCATCGGGTTCGGATTTCCGACCATGCATGGTCCGATGAAGGTTGCCGTTCCAACAGCGGCACTCAGTGTCGCGTTTACTGCGCCAAGCAAACTTGGCGATGTTTTGGAATTCTGTCTGATCCCGACCCGGATCGGACGTTCCAGTTTAGAGCTGGAAATCACCGCACGATCAGGTGCCGAGCAACGCCTGAAAACAACGGTCACCCTGGTCTTTACGAAACACGGGGCCGGAAAGTCAGTGGCATGGCCAGATGATTTGCGTGCCAAAATCGAAAAAGAAATCAATCAAGTGGTAGAAAACAATGCATAAAATCATTCAGCCGGACGGATGGAAACAGCCCAAGGGATATGCCAACGGCGTCTTGGCCGATGGTGCCCGCCTTTACATCGGTGGCCAGATTGGCTGGAACGAAGATCAGGTCTTTGTTGCCAAGGACTTTGTCGGCCAGATGGAACAGGCGCTTAAAAACATTGTCGCCGTTCTGGAAGCCGCGGGCGGCAAGCCCGAACACATTGCCCGCCTGACATGGTATGTCACGGATAAAAAGGAATATCTCGCCCATCAGCGCGAAGTCGGTCAGGCCTATCAACGCGTTCTTGGCAAGCATTTCCCGGCGATGACTATGGTTGTGGTCAAGGAACTCGTCGAAGACGAAGCACTGGTCGAGATCGAAGCAACCGCCGCCATCCCATCCTGATCAGGCATCAGGGCATGACGTAACAAAAAAGGGCAGCACATCGCGTGCTGCCCTTTTTGCTGATCAGCTTACCGAAAGGTAATTTCTAATTGCCTTCCGGGGCACTCGTTCCGAGGTTCTCGGGCGAGAAGATGTTGTTGCCAAACGGGCTCGGTGCCGATGCACCACCCTCATCACCGCCAAGTGGACCAAGGTTCGGCATGGTCGGGGCTGGTACGGCCTGTTGTGGTGTGTTGATCGATTGTTGTTCCATCAACTGCTGTTGCAGGGCGCGCTTTTCTTCAAGGACTTGCGCCGTGCAGACACTGGAATCATGGTTCTGGATAAACAGAACCGCGGCAAGTGTCAGAACCCCCAAAATCACAGCCACCGTTCCCGGATGGGTCGCGATCTTCAGGGCCGGGCGGTCGGCAATCACATGGGCCCAGCCCTTGGTGTAATAGCGATTGCGACATTCATAAATGATCGCCCCGATCAGCGTGATAGCGATGATAATCACCGCAACAGCCGAGATTGACGGATCAAGACCATACCGCACCTTCGATGACAGAACCGTGGTGAAGGTGCTGCTTGAAACAATCGTAAACACGGTGGTGTTGTAGTTTTCAAGCGATGCCAGAAACGCAAGAACCGTGGCCGAACCAATCGCCGGCGCCATGAAGGGCAAAAGCACTTTGACAAATGCCTGCGTTGGTGTGGCCCCCATATCAAGGGCCGCCTCGGTCAGCGTGGTGTCAAACCGCTGAATACGTGACAGGAACACCAGCATCGAATAAGCGGCGATAAAGGTCACCTGACCAAAGATGGTCAGGAACGTTCCGTCATAAAAGAAGCTCTCATACGGTGCATTGAAAAGGGTGCCAATCCTGTCCCAGAAAATCAGGGTCGAAAGACCGATGACAACGCCGGGCACGAGAATGGGCGCAATGAAGATCGTATAAAGGGCTGCGCGTAATTTGGGCCCAACCTGTGAAAGCGTGATTGCGGCTGCCAGACCAATTGGAATTGCAACACAAACAACGCCCACCCCGATCAAAAGCGAATTACCAAGTCCGGAAAGAAGCTTGTCATCGCTGGCAAGCTTGCCAAACCAGTCGGTGGTAAAACACTCCCACGGCGAGACACGTGGGAAGGTCGATGAGTTGAACGCAGTGATCACCATAATGATCAGCGGCCCGAATAGATAGGCAAAGAACAGGGTCAGGTACAGACCGGGGATCAATGCAGTCGGGGATTTCATCTTCATTGTTTGATCTCCCCGATCGATACCTTGAACAGGCGCATCACCAGCAAAACAAGCGCGATACAGACAATCAGCAGAACCATCGCATAGGCCGACCCACGCGGCCAGTTGCCGCCGGAGTTAAACCATTGATAGACCAGCTGCGTGAACCAAAGGTTCGATGGGCCTCCCAAAATCTGTGGTGCGGCAAGTGCGCCGGACGTCAGCATGAAGACCATGGTCATGCCCGATGCAATGCCCGGCTTGGCATAGGGAATGACAACCTTGGCATGGACCTGCCACCAGTTGGCCCCCATGTCACGCGCGGCTTCGATCTGATTGCGATCAAGGCTTTCAATCGCGTTATAAAGCGGGAAGATCATCAAAAGGATGTAGGCATAAGCCAACCCGGCATAGAGCGCGACATCCTGACGGATAAAGTCAATCGGCGTATCCCAAAGTCCAAGCCCCATGCCGGTTTCATTGATCACACCAGTCGCACCAAACAGAATGCGAAACGCAAAGGCACGCAGGATTTCATTGATCCAGTACGGCACAATGAGGGCCAGCACCAGTAACCGCGCCTTGGCGCCGGTCGATGATTTGGCCAGCACAAAGGCAACCGGGTAACAGATGATCAAATCGAACACTGTGACAAACACGGCCGCAAGCAGCGTTTTGAACAGAATGCCGATATCAAGGGTGTTTAACCCGTCGGATGCACCACTTCCCTGGAAGAAATATCGATATTGATCAAGGGTATAAACGTCTTCCGGGCCGCCAATTTTGGCCGGTGGCAGGTTAAAGCGGAACGAATAATCCAGCATGGTCAGTTGCGGCAGGATGATCAAAATGAATACCCAAAGGCTGACCGCAAGCATCAGATAGATCGAGACCGCCATCCCGTTGCGTCTGACAAGGTCGTAAAAAAGATCACGCATGATACGGGCCCCCTTACGCGCTGGCCAATTCGCCCGGTTTGAGCGCAATGCCCATTTCCGGTGCGAAATCGAGTTTGACCGGGGCATTGGCATCAATCGCGTTGGTGCCATCATTGATCAGCGAAAGCTTAAGGTCCGTGCCACTCGCATTCATCACGATATGGCGCATATTGCCTTCGAACTCTTCGGTGACGAAGTTGGTTTCGAACTGATTGATAGCACTATCGTCTTTCGAAAGCCTGAGCGCTTCGGGACGCACAAAAAGATGGCAGGCATCACCGGGCGCAAGGGCAGGCCCCCCCGCCGGATGGTTTTCGACCGTAAAGGGGGTGCCGAGACCGGCATCGATTTTCATTGTCTTGCCGTCATTGGACAAAACCGTGCCATCAAGCACATTGTTTTCACCGACAAATGACGCGACAAAGCTTGTCGTCGGGTGATCATAGATCGCCTTGCCATCGCCGATCTGTTCGATCTTGCCCTTGTTCATTACGGCAATGCGGTCTGACATGGTCAGTGCCTCACCCTGATCATGGGTGATGTAGATAAAGGTCAGGCCGACCTGCTTTTGAATGGCGCGCAATTCAGTGCGCATGTGTTGACGCAGTTTAAGATCAAGGGCCGACAACGGTTCATCAAGAAGCAGGATATCTGGTTCAACCGCAAGGGCGCGGGCAATCGCCACACGCTGTTTCTGACCACCTGAAAGTTCGCTGACTTTCTTGTCGCCCTGACCAGGCAGGGCAATCAGTTCAAGCAACTCATCGGCACGTTTGCGCCGGGTTTTCTTGTCCACGCCACGCACTTCAAGCGGGAAGGCGATGTTATCAGCGACCGAACGCAACGGGAAAAGCGCAAGGTTCTGAAAAATAAGCGCGGTGGGACGTTTGTTCGGGCCAACGCCGCGCATGTCCTGACCACCGATTTTGACCTTGCCGCGTGTTGGTTCCTGAAAACCGGAAATACAGCGAAGAAGTGTTGTCTTGCCACAGCCCGACGGGCCAAGGAATGAAAAGAACTCGCCACCCGCGATGTTCAGATTTGCTTTATGGACAGCGGTGAATTCGCCGAACTCTACCCAGACATGCTCAAGCGAAATTTCTTTGGTCATAGAACTGACAACCCCCTGAAAACGTCAAAGCCCGTTCGCCCGCAAAGACAGGCGATACCGGAATTATTGTTGTTTGAAATGAATCGGCCCTAGGATCATGTCCCTGGAAACCCAAAAAGGGCGACACGCGCAAAGTCGTGCCGCCCCAAAGATCGGAATCAGGCGCTTTCGAAGCGGTTCACATATTCGGTACGCATGTCGGCATACCACTGCGGTTCAGACGGCCACGGGTTGAGGTTGGCCAGTGCTTCGCCCGGATAGGCATCGGCAAAGTTCTTGGCATAAGCTTCGCCAGCAAACTTGTCAGCACCCAGAACCGGGGAGTTGTAACCGTGATGGTCAATTGCCTCACCTGCCAGTTCCGGCATGTAGGCATATTTGATGAACTCATAAGCCTGTTCGATGTTTTCAGCACCGGTCGGCAGGGCAAGGCCATCGACCCATGCCAGCGCACCTTCTTTCGGCGCGCGATACATGACAGGTTCACCAGCCGTTTTAAGCGCAAGCGGCGGGCCATCCCAGGTCTGACCAACAATGACGCCTTCGTTCAGAAGACCGTTCTTCTGGGTATCGGCATCGTTCCAGATCAGTTTGATGTTGCCTTTACGCGCGATGCACCATTCGGTGATCTTTTCCCAAACCGGGCGCATTTCTTCTTCGGAGGTGTAGGCTTTCCAGACCGACCCCGGGGCCAGTTCGCCCGTGGTTTCCATGTAAAGACCTGCACCCAGCATCATGGAATGCGCACGGCCCATGGTTTTGCCTGCATTGGCTTCGGACCAGACATCGCCATAAGACGGGAACATGCCGTCTGGCTGGAACATATCGGTACGCCACGCCATGCCTTCGGTGCCCCAGATATGCGGCAGCCAATAGGTGGAGCCTGCCTCAAACGCCCAATCGGTGCTGCCGATCTTGGCCATTGCCGGGTTGACGGCCTCGATGGCGACTTTGGACATATCGAACGGCTGAAGCAGTTCCAGTGCCTTCCACTGAAGGGCACGGTTGTTGGTCGGCGATACGATATCAAAGCCGCGACCTTTGGAAGCCTTCATCTTGTTGATGATTTCCTCGTTCGAGCCGATGCCGGTGTAATTCACCTTGATGCCCGTTGCATCGGTAAACGATTTGAGGAATGTCTCTGGCAGATAATCAGACCACATCAAAATGTTGATTTCGCCAGAGGATGCGAGTGCTTTTCTGCTGATAATTGCAGGCATTGCAAGTGCCGAACCGGCGGCAAGCGAACCTTTAAGAAGTGTGCGCCGGTTAAGTTTCGGGCCGGAAGTGAACTTGGTCATCCGTATGTCTCCTGATAGCCGGGATTTTTCCCTTATGTGCGGCGCACCATGCGCCTCCCTGGTGGACATAACTTCCCTGAACCGACCGCATTATGATCGCGGTTCTTGTTCCTGCTTTACCGCATTGACAAAATGGTATATCTGCCGGTTACTCTAGTAATAGAGCCACAAGGCAAAAACTATGGTGCCACGCCGGTTAACGTGCTGCAGTGCCGAATAAAAGGGGCATAACCGATGCTCGACATTCGACTTGAGGATCCGGCAATTGCTGGTCAAACCCTGCAGCAACAGCTGCATCAGGGCCTCGTCGATGCGATTCTTGAAGGTCGGTTGCCGTCGCTTGAACCCTTGCCGTCGACCCGCGATCTGGCATCCGCCCTTAAGGTGTCGCGCAATACGGTGGTGCTGGTTTATCAGCGCCTGCTCGATGATGGATACCTGACCGCCGTCTGGCGGCGCGGGCATTTCGTCAATGAGCAATATATCCGCCAGCAACTGCGCCTGAGTGTGGATACGCGGACCGCCTCGCTGTTTACCAAGGAACGCGATCCCGATTTGTGGCGACGCCATTTGCAGTTCCGCCCGACCGAGGCGCGCAATATCGTCAAACCGGCCAACTGGCGGGATTTTCCCTATCCGTTCATTTACGGCCAGGTTTCACCGGACAAAACCACCATTTCGCGCTGGCGCGATTCCATGCGGCTGGCCGGGTCACTTGCCCATTCGCAAAGCTGGGTCGGCGATCAGGTCGATATGGATGACCCGCAACTTCTTGAGCAGATCATCACTCGCATTCTGCCCCACCGTGGTTTGCGCGCCCATCCGGAACAGTTGCTGATTACCATTGGTGCGCAAAACGCGCTGTTTCTGGTCGGGCAACTTCTGGCAGGGCGGGGCAGGACAGTTGGCGTCGAAGATCCGGGCTATGTCGATGCGCGCAATATTTTTGCCTCGACCGGGGCTGATATTTGCCCGCTTCCGATTGACAGCGAAGGTCTTGCCAACTCATCCGTGCTGTCGAAGTGCGATATGGTCTACACCACGCCATCGCACCAATGCCCCACCAGTGTCACCATGTCATTGGATCGTCGTCTTCAGCTTGTTGAACGGGCGCGCAAGGATGACTTCATCCTGGTCGAGGACGATTACGAGCATGAGCTGAATTATCTTGGTCATCAGCGCGCCGCCCTTAAAAGCTACGATAATTCCGGGCATATCATCTATATCGGCAGTCTGACCAAGCTGATGTTCCCTGGCTTGCGGATTGGTTACATCCTTGCCGACAGTGAACTGATCAAGGAATTACGTGCGCTGCGTCGCCTGAATTACCGCCACCCATCTGCACAGGATCAGCGGGCCATGGCCTTGTTCATCGGTGAAGGACATCTGGACTCACACCTGCGCCGGACGCGTGATCGCCTATCGGAAAAGTGGCAATTGATGCAAAACGAAATTTCCCGACAATTACCCGAATTGAATGTCACCCCGACCACGGGCGGGTCGGCAGTTTGGGTTAAGCTGCCCGACAATATCGATGCATGGGCCGTCCATCGCGAAGCCGCCAAACGCGGCGTTCTGGTCGAACCGGGCGATGTGCATTATTTCGATCCCGATCGCGCACCGCGTGATCGCCTCAGACTTGGGTTTGCCGTGATTGAACGCGATCAGATTGCGCCCGGCATTACTCAGTTGCGCAATGCCGTCATGGCGGTGATTGCTGAAAACAGGAAAGGGACCGCCGCACAGTAAACTGCATGGCGATCCCTTCATCCCGACCCCACTCCCCCGAGATCGGATCTGTCCCCGGCAAAGCAGATTAGATCGGTGAACCAAGTACCTTCTGCAGGATGGCTACCATATCGTCGATGTCCTGTTCGGTGCTGACGAACGCGGGCGCGAAAATGATTGCATCGCCGGTTGCCTTGACGTGAAGGCCTTCGTCAAACAGTGCACGCTGTGCCCAGCTGCCTTTTGCACCCGGCGCATCACCGGGGGTTAGCTGAATACCCGACATCATACCATAGCCGCGAAGATCGCTGACATGGGGCAGGTTGCGCAGGCCAAACACGCCATCAAGGAAGTGCGAAGACAATTCGTTGGCACGTTCAAACAATTTGTCCTTGGCATAGATATCAAGCGCTGCGATCCCGGCCGCACAGGCCACCGGATGGGCGGAATAGGTATAGCCATGGAAGAATTCCGGGCGGTCCGCATCGCCAGCAGCCTCAAAGACAGCCGCCTGAATTTCGGCACTGGTGGCAACAGCACTCATGGGAATAGCGCCGTTGGTCAGTGCCTTGGCCATGGTGATCAGGTCCGGCTTGACTGCGAATGCCTGGGAGGCGAAAGCAGAACCTGTTCGGCCAAAACCGGTAATCACTTCGTCAAATACCAGCAGGATGCCGTATTTGTCGCAAATTGCGCGAAGTTTCTCGAGATAGCCTTTGGGTGGCACGATGGTGCCAATCGATCCGGCAATCGGTTCGACAAAGACCGCGGCAATGGTATCGCCGCCATAGGTCTTGCAGATTTCTTCAAGATCGTTGGCCAGATCGGCATCGGTTTCCGGCTGACCGCGGGTGAATTTTTGTTCTTCGGTCCATGTGTGACGCATATGCACGACATCACAGGTAATCCCCGAAAAATCACGACGGTTATTGACCATCCCCGCAAGCGACGTACCGCCAAGGTTCACCCCGTGATAGCCCCATGCCCGCGATACAAAACGGGTGCGCTGGGCATTGCCGGTCGCACGGTGATAGGCCAGACACATCTTCATTGCGGTATCAACCGCCTCGGAACCCGATCCGGCAAAGAACACGCGATCAAGCCCGTCTGGCAGAATACCGGCCAGCTTTTCGGCAAATTCAAAGGACACAGGGGCGGCGCGCTGGAAATGCGGTGAATAATCCAGCGTGCTGAGTTGCTTATAAACCGCATCGGCGATTTCCGGGCGTCCATGACCGGCCGCACAGCAAAACAGACCCGACGAACCATCCAGAATTTCACGGCCTTCCGGGGTCCAGTATTTCACACCTTCTGCCTTGGCAAACATCTGCGGTTCTTCGTGAAACAGACGGTTGTTGGTGAAAGGCATCCAATGGTTGGTCATGTTCGGCTTGACGGACACGTTCATGCTGGCTCCTGTCGGCAAGAGTGTGGGGCGGAAATCTTATGCTGCTAGCTAAACCCGTCCCCTCGCATGGCGTTAGTGCCAGAACTCGATAATATTTAGGTCCAGATCGCTATGTGGCTCCATCAAAAGGGACGATGTGGCTCTATTGCCGACGCCATCAGTGGCGTAATTCAGGTCTGTAACAACGAGGAATTCCATGGAACTGATCTTGTCTGGCATGGTCGTCGCGGTTGCCGCCCTGTTTCGTGGCGTCACCGGATTTGGCTTCGCACTGCTGGCAGCACTTGGTCTGTCAAGCTTGCTGGCCCGGGCAACGGCAACGCCGATCATTCTGATCATTGATATTGTTCTGACCGGCTTGATCCTGCGCGATTTTGATCGGGCCAAGGTCGACTGGCGGGCTTGTTCGATCCTGCTGACTTTTGGGCTTTTCGGGGCGGTACTTGGCCCTTATGTCGCCTTTGCACTTGATGATCAGACCATCCGGATTGCCACCAATCTTGCGATTGCGGTGGCGGCACTGGTTGCCATGTTGCACCATCCGCCAAAATGGATGGGACATTTTGTCATCGGGGCACTTCTGGCCTGTTCGGTCGGTATCCTGATGTCGGGCTTTGCCGTTGGCGGGCCGTTGGTTGCCGCCTGGCTTTTGGCCGGTGGCACGCAGGATGTCCGGGTGCGCAACACGCTTGCGATCTATTTCGGTGCGGTCGATGTACTGGGATTTGTCACCCGGGCGGCCGCGGGCATGTTGCCCGATAATTTCATCTCACTTGTCTTGCCGTTGCTGGTGATTGCCATGATCGCCTATTTCCCCGGCGAGATGATCTATCGCCGGATGTCGGCAACCACCTGGCGGCGTGTTTGTGCCATCAGCCTCGTTCTTATCGCCATTATCGGTGTCGCTCAGACCATCGCACTTGGTCTGTAAGACAATTACCATCTACTCACACCACCGGAGATCCCCATGACCAAAACAGCACTCATTACCGGCGCAACTTCTGGCTTTGGCGCGGCAACGGCCCGGCGTTTTGTCAAGGAAGGCTGGAAAGTCATCGTAACCGGCAGGCGTGCCGAACGGCTTGACGCCCTTGTCGATGAACTCGGTGGTGCATCGGTTGCCCATGCACTTTGCTTTGATATTCAGGATGCCGATGCAACCCGGAACGCAATTAACAGCCTTCCGGCGGACTTCGCCGAGATCGATCTTCTGGTTAACAATGCCGGTTTGGCGCTTGGCACTGGTCCGGCACAGGAATGCAATCTGTCTGACTGGATGACGATGATCGACACCAATACCAAGGGCCTGGTCGCCATTACCCGTATTCTGCTTGATAAACTGATCGAACGAAAAGGGGCGATTGTTAATCTGGCCTCCATCGCGTCGAACTGGCCCTATCCGGGCGGGAATGTCTATGGCGCGACCAAGGCGTTCGTTCAGCAATTCTCGCTGGGTATTCGTTGTGATCTTGCAGGAACGGGTGTTCGCGTCACCTCGATCGAGCCGGGGCTTTGTGAAAGCGAATTCACGCTGGTGCGTACCGGTGGCAACAAGGAAGCCTATGACAAGCTTTACGGTGGTGCCGATCCGATCCAGCCCGAAGACATTGCCGAAAGCATCTTCTGGGTGGCGAACTTGCCTTCGCATGTGAATGTCAACTCGCTTGAAGTCATGCCAGTCAGCCAAAGCTGGTCGCCATTTGCCATTCATCGCAAGCAAGCTTGAGCCTATATTTTGCACATCCGTTGGTGAAGGTAACTTCTGCGTTAGAATGAGCTAACCCTCACCAACGGTTTTGCTTTTCTCTTTCCGCTGAACTAAGCTTTTAAAAAAACAAAAAGCATGTTTCATCGGAGGGACATCATGAGATCGACCGTTCTGGGCGCGTCAGATGAGGCAGCGCCGCCTGTCGGCAATGACGCAAGCCATGGCGGGCCGGGGCCTGAATTTGGACCTTGGCTTGAAAAGGCATCCATCCTGATCGTCGATGACGAGCCGGGCATGCGCAATTTCCTTGTCCGTACCCTGGGGCCACGCGCCAAGCGCGTCGAAGAAGCCGCCGATTGCGAAGAAGCCACAGCCCTTCTTGATCAGCACCATTTTGATGTCGTCATCCTTGATAACATCATGCCCGGCAAAAGCGGGGTGGAATGGCTGACCGAACAGCGCGAAATCGGCTTTTTCTCCGACGCCATCCTGATGACGGCCTATGCCGATCTTGATACCGCCATCAAGGCGCTGCGTGCCGGTGCGGTCGACTTCGTCCTGAAACCATTTCGCTCCAACCAGATTTTGAACGCGGTGGCGCGCTGTCTGGATCGCATGCGGCTGCGCCGTGAAAACCATGTGCTGCGCCACGAATTGCGCGCAACGTCTGATCATGTGTTGCTGCGCGATAAGCTGATTGGCTATTCTCCGCAAATTCAGGAAATCCGTGAAACCATTGCCCGCGTGGCACCCCTTCCGACATCCATTCTGATTTCGGGGGAAAGTGGTACGGGCAAGGAAGTCACTGCACGTTCGCTGCATGCGCTTTCTGATCG
>NZ_DCAO01000126.1 GCF_002311515.1 Thalassospira sp. UBA1131 | reverse complement strand
GCCGGGTCAGCATCCCGGTGCCGCATGCCGGATCGGTTCTTGCCGAATTGCGCATGGATACGCTTGAGGAAGAAACCGACAAGTCCAACAACCGGCTAATCCTTGAAACCACCGGTGTGCGTGATCGGTTGCGCGTGTTGTTGTTATCTGGCGAACCCCACCCGGGCGAGCGGGCCTGGCGTAACCTTTTGCGGGCTGATCCGGGGGTGGATCTTGTGCATTTCACGATTTTGCGCCCTCCTGAAAAGGGTGACGACACACCGATCAATGAATTGGCACTGATCCCGTTTCCGATCCGTGATCTGTTCGAAGTGCGCCTGCGTCAATTTGATCTGATCATTTTTGACCGCTATCAGATGCGCGGTGTCTTGCCGCCGCACTATCTGGAAAAGGTGGTTGATTTCGTCAAATGGGGTGGCGCGGCACTGGTCGTCGCCGGGCCGGAATATGTCGGGCCGGACGGGCTTGCCAGCACGGCGTTGAATGACCTGATGCCTGCCGCGCCGACCGGACGGGTTATCGAGCAGGCCTTTGTCCCCCGTGTTAATCAAGCCGGCCGCCTGCACCCGGTCACAACCGCCATTGCCGGATCCCCCAACACTCCTCCGAAATGGGGTCAATGGTATCGTCAGATCGAAACGCGTATTTCAGATCCCGATGCCATGACGCTTCTGACCGGTGTGGATGACCTGCCCCTTCTGACCATGCAGCGGGTCGAGGAAGGTCGTGTGGCGATGTTAAGCTCTGATCAGATGTGGCTTTGGCAGCGCGGCCATGATGGCGGTGGTCCTGTGGCAGAGTTGCTGCGGCGCTTGTCACACTGGCTGATGAAGGAACCAGCCCTTGATGAAAACACCGTGCTGACCGAACGCAGCCCGGATGGCGAGAGCCTGATCCTCAATTGGCGCAAGATTGGCGCAGCCCCGGAAGCAGCCAGCGTGATCAATCCGGAAACTGGCGAGCAGATCAATGCCGCCTTCGAACAACTGCCCGATCAATCCTGGCAGGCCACTGTTCCGATTGAAACCCGCGGTCTGATCCGGGTTCGGGTGCGTGATCAGGATGATCGCAGTCAAACCGCGTTGCATGTTGATCGTGATGTCCTGACCGCCGAAACCCGAAATACTAATTCCACCCCGGATCTGTTGGCCGGGCTGGTGGCGGAAAATGATGGCTATATCGGCCGGATCGAAGATGGCTTGCCCGATTTCCGCCATGTGCCCGATGACCGTATCTGGCATGGCAGCAACTGGGCCGGGTTCCTTCAGACCGACAGTTTCAAGACCTTGATTGGCGGCATTACAAACTTACTGCCGATCCCGTTTGTCGCCCTTTTGATCGGCGCGATCTGTTTGTTGGGCTGGCGGGTTGAGAGCAAGTGATTAGGGTCGTGGTCGTTGACGGCCACGCCCTTCGCGATATTCCGCACAGGCTTCCTGATGGAAGTTGCACAATCCGCCTTTGAATTTTTCGACCAGAAAATCGATAAACACACGTACCTTGCTGGGCAGGTGGCGGCGTTCGGGATAGACCGCGTAAATACCGCCACTGCTGAGCGGATCGTAATCATGAAGGATGCGAACAAGACGCCCTTCGCTCAGCGCCTCTGCAACGATGAATTCCGGTTCACGCGCAATACCAAGGCCGCGAATGGCCGCGACGGAGGTGAATTCACCATTGTTGCATGACATCACCGGATTAACCCGGACCGAAACCTGACCATCAGGTCCGTCAAAGTCCCAGATATTGGGGCTTGGTACGTTGGTGTAGGAAATCGTTCTGTGCTCGGCCAGTTCCTGCGGCGTTTTGGGTTCGCCATACTGTTCCAGATAACCCGGTGAGGCCACAATATGGCCGGTAAAATCGGCCAGTTTGCGGGCGATCAGGCTGGAATCCTTAAGTCGGGTGATGCGGATCGCCATATCAATCCCCTCGGCCACCAGATCAACCATATGGTCGGCCAGATGGATATCGACATGCAGCCCGGGATACTTATCCATGAACTCGGTCACCAGTTGTGGCAGATACATCTGCCCAAAGGTCAGAGGGGCTGAAATACGCAATGTGCCGCGCGGCGTGCCGCGCAAATCGGTCAACGCATGTTCGGCTGTTTCGACTTCTTCAACCACACGCGCGCAGTGCTGATAGAAGGTCGACCCGGCATCTGTCAGGCTGAGCCGACGGGTGGTTCGGTTCAGAAGCCGGATGCCAAGATTGTCTTCAAGCTTGGTTACATGTTTGCTGACCGCAGATTTGGACATGCCAAGCTTGCGCGCCGCACCGGAAAAACTGCGTTCCTCAACGACACGGGCAAAGACGGTCATGCCGTCAAGATTTCCGATCAGCATTATGCGGCTCCTGAGCGGGATACTGTTGCGCGATTGGAAACAAATTAATGTCACATCAACGGATTGTCTTCAACGCGCAAATAAGCACAATAAAGCTTAACCGCGGCAGAATGCCTGCCAGAACCGATTAACAAAATTTGGGAAACGGACATGGGATTACTTGTCGACGGAGTCTGGCACGACAAATGGTATGACACCAAAAGCAACGGCGGAAA
>NZ_DCAO01000004.1:40134-48290 GCF_002311515.1 Thalassospira sp. UBA1131 | reverse complement strand
GCCTTAAGCCAATGAATTTCATGAAGCGTATCTTGCGCATGCGCGGACCTTTGTCCGAAAACAGCAGCAACACATGAACAAAAAACCAAACAGATCAAAGTCCGGTATGACATTATTTTTTCGCCCGCATTCCCAAGACAAGATCGATCAAAATAAGGATCGGCTGCGATTTTATGGCGACCACTGGTCATCTGCAAACAACCCATATGCGCTAAACGCTATGGGTGATTTGATAGCATATAGTTAATTTCGGTACTGAAATACCGATTTAATATTGACGTTTACGTAAACTTCACCGATAACAACAGCCATAAACACCCTGCACGCGGGCCGATTTGCCCATAACAAAAAAACGGTGAAAACGGACGATGACGGTACTGAAATCTGCGGTGAACGCCCGTTCCGAAGAATTCCGCAACAATGCCGAACATATGGAAAAGCTGGTTGCGGATTTGCGCGATCAAATCGCTGCGGTCAAACTGGGCGGCGGTGAACGCGCCCGTGATCGCCATACCGGTCGGGGCAAATTGCTGCCGCGTGAACGTATTCGCCAGCTTCTTGATGTCGGCTCCCCGTTTTTGGAACTCTCGCAGCTTGCCGCACATGGCATGTATGGCGATGAAGACGTTCCGGCCGCCGGCATCATTACCGGTATCGGCCGTGTTTCAGGCGTTGAATGCGTGATTGTCGCCAATGACGCCACGGTCAAGGGTGGTTCCTACTACCCGATGACCGTGAAGAAGCATCTTCGCGCACAGGAAATCGCACTGGAAAACAACCTGCCCTGCATCTATCTGGTCGATAGCGGCGGGGCCAACCTGCCCCGTCAGGATGATGTGTTCCCGGATCGCGACCATTTCGGACGCATCTTCTTTAACCAGGCAACCATGTCGTCCAAAGGCATCCCGCAAATCGCGGTTGTCATGGGGTCCTGCACCGCGGGTGGTGCTTACGTCCCGGCGATGTCGGATGAAAGCATTATTGTCCGCAAACAAGGCACGATCTTCCTCGGCGGTCCGCCGCTGGTGAAGGCCGCCACCGGTGAAGTCGTCTCGGCCGAAGACCTTGGCGGCGCTGATGTTCATTGCAAAACATCCGGTGTAACTGATCACTATGCACAGGATGACAGCCACGCGCTGTCGATTGCACGCGATGTTGTCAAAAACCTGAACTGGACCAAAAATCCGGGCCTGACATTGACCGAACCGCGCGCCCCGGCCTATGACCCGCGCGAGATTTACGGCGTGGTGCCGACCGACACCAAAAAGCCCTACGACGTGCGTGAAATCATTGCCCGCATCGTTGACGGGTCGGAGCTTGATGAGTTCAAGGCACAGTATGGCACGACCCTTGTTACCGGCTTTGCCCGTATCTTTGGCTATCCGGTCGGTATCATTGCCAATAACGGCATCCTGTTTTCCGAAAGCGCGCTTAAGGGTGCGCATTTCATCGAACTGTGCGCACAACGCGGCATTCCGCTGGTATTCCTGCAAAACATCACCGGCTTCATGATCGGCCGCAAATATGAAAGCGGCGGCATTGCCAAGGATGGCGCGAAGCTTGTCACCGCAGTTGCCACGGCAAATGTACCGAAATTCACCGTCCTGATCGGTGGGTCCTTTGGTGCAGGCAACTATGGCATGTGTGGTCGCGCATACAGCCCGCGCTTCCTGTGGATGTGGCCAAATGCCCGTATTTCCGTCATGGGTGGCGAACAGGCTGCGAACGTTTTGACGCAAATTCGCGCCGATGCCGCCGAAAAGCGCGGCGAACACTGGCCGGAGGCCGAGCAAGAGGCGTTCAAGGCCCCGATCCGCGATCAATACGAAGAACAAGGCCACCCCTATTACGCATCCGCCCGCCTTTGGGATGATGGCGTGATTGATCCGGCTGATACCCGCATGGTGCTTGGCCTTGGCCTGTCGGCCGCCCTTAACAAACCGGTCGAAGAAACCCGGTTTGGCGTGTTCAGAATGTGAGGCCGTCATGAGCAATGTAAACACCGATAACATTTCTGATGCCGCACTTTATGAAGTCGCCGCCAATGGCGTTGCGACTATCACGCTGAACCGGCCCGAAATTCACAATGCGTTTGATGATGTCCTTATCAACGATCTGACCGCCAAGATCGAAGCCCTTGATGCCGATCCGGCTGTTCGGGTGATCATCCTGACCGGGGCTGGCAAAAGCTTCTCGGCTGGTGCGGATCTTAACTGGATGAAGCGCATGGCGGGCTATAGCCATGCCGAAAACCTTGCTGACTCCCGCGCGCTCGCCAAACTGATGAAGGTTTTGAACTTTGCCTCAAAGCCAACCATTGCACTGGTTAACGGGGCAGCCTTTGGTGGCGGGGTTGGTCTGGCGGCGTGCTGTGACATCGTGATCGCGTCCGATCGCGCAAGCTTCTGCCTGTCCGAAGTCAAGCTGGGCCTAATCCCGGCGGTGATTTCACCCTATGTGGTGGAGGCCATCGGGGTTAATCAGGCACGGCGTTATTTCCTGACCGCCGAACGGTTTGATGCCAAAACTGCCCAACAGATCGGGCTGGTGCATGAAATCACCACGACCGATGACTTGGCTGCCCGTGGGCAGGAAATGGCGAAGCTTCTGCTGGCCAATGGCCCGGATGCCATGCACGCGGCCAAGAACCTGATTTACGCGGTTGCCAACAAACCGATTTCAGATGCCGTGATTGATGACACCGCCCAACGCATTGCCGATCAACGCGCAAGTGCCGAGGGCCGCGAAGGTGTCGGTGCCTTTCTGGAAAAACGTCCCGCGAACTGGAGCAAGAAATAACATGCCGCGCAAACTTCTGATCGCCAACCGCGGTGAGATCGCCTGCCGCGTGATCAAGACCGCCCGTCGCATGGGAATTGCCACGGTCGCCGTTTATTCCGATGCCGACGCCAATGCCCTGCATGTCAAACACGCCGACGAGGCCTATCACATTGGCGCGCCTGCCCCCAAGGACAGCTATCTGCGCACCGACCGGCTGCTTGAAGTCATCGCGCAATCGGGTGCTGATGCGGTTCATCCGGGCTATGGCTTCCTGTCGGAAAATGCCGGTTTTGCCGATGCGCTGGAAAAGGCAGGCTGTGTTTTTGTCGGCCCACCGGCAAGTGCGATCCGCGCCATGGGGTCGAAATCCGAAGCCAAGAAAATCATGGGCAAGGCCGGTGTGCCGCTGGTGCCGGGTTATCACGGCGAAGATCAAGACCCCGACCTTCTGGCAACAGAGGCTGACAAGATCGGCTATCCGGTATTGATCAAGGCATCCGCCGGGGGTGGCGGCAAAGGCATGCGTGCGGTTGAAAAGGCATCCGATTTCAAGGACGCGCTGATCAGCTGCAAACGCGAAGCCGCCAGCAGCTTTGGCGATGACCATTGCCTGATTGAAAAACTGATCGTCAAACCGCGCCATGTTGAAATTCAGGTCTTTGCCGACAGCCATGGCAATGCGGTCTATCTGTTTGAACGCGATTGCTCCTTGCAGCGCCGCCATCAGAAAGTAATTGAAGAGGCCCCGGCACCTGGCATGACCGAGGACCTCCGTGCCCAGATGGGCAAGGCCGCGGTCGATGCCGCCAAGGCGATTGGCTATCAGGGGGCTGGCACGGTCGAATTCCTGCTTGATGCGTCTGGTGCGTTCTATTTCATGGAAATGAACACCCGCCTTCAGGTGGAACATCCGGTGACCGAAAAAATCACCGGCGAAGACCTTGTGGAATGGCAGCTGCGTGTGGCCGACGGCGAAAAACTGCCAAAGGCGCAGGAAGACCTTTCGATCAACGGTCATGCCTTTGAAGTCCGCATCTATGCCGAAGACCCGCAGAATGATTTCCTGCCGGCAACCGGCAAGCTTGTTCATATGCGCATGCCGCGCGAAACCGATCATGTGCGCGTTGATACCGGCGTTTATGAAGGCGGCGAAGTATCGATCCATTATGACCCGATGATCGCCAAGCTGATCGCTTGGGATGTGGACCGCCCATCCGCGCTCCGTCGCATGGCGACTGCGCTTAATGATGTGCAGATTGTTGGTGTCACCACAAATACCGGATTCCTTGGCAATATCGCCCGTCATCCGGCCTTTGAACGCGGTGAGGTCGAAACCGGGTTTATCCCGAACTATCAGGGTGACCTGATCCCGGCCCCCGGCACACCGGATAACGAAGCCCTGGCTTTCGCCGCCCTTGATATCCTGTTGACCCGCGATGCCGAGGCCACCCGTTATGCCGCCCAAAGCAACGATCCCTATTCGCCCTGGCACAGCACCGCCGGTTTCCGGCTGAATGACGATAACCACCATGACCTGATCCTGCGTCATGATGGATCGGACCTGCTGGTCAAGGTGCATTACCGCGATCAGGGCTATGTCATCGATATGCCCGATGGTAGCGCTATCATCGCCAGTGCCGAGCATGATGAAAATGGCGCCATCGTTGCCAGCTTCAATAACGTCCGCAAACGCGCATCGGTGCTTCGTGACGGCAATCGTCTGATGATTTTCCGTGATGGTCGCTCGGACCGTCTCGACATCTTTGACCCGCTGGCCGCGGCTGGTGGCAACGAAGGTACCGGTGGTGGCCTCACCGCACCGATGCCGGGCAAGATCATCGCAGTGATGGCAAAGGCCGGTCAATCGGTCACGGCGGGGGACAAGCTCGTCGTGATGGAAGCGATGAAAATGGAACACACCATTTCCGCCCCCGTCACCGGCACGATCAAGGAAGTGTTCTTTGGCGTCGGGGATCAGGTCGATGATGGCGCGGAACTGATCGCGATTGAGGAGGCCGAATAATGGCCCTGCTTTCCGATCTGCCAAGTCACGTCAAAATCATTGAAGTCGGCCCACGTGACGGGCTTCAGAACGAAAAGGCAATGGTCCCGACCGCAACCAAGGTCGAGTTGATCCATCGCCTGAATGATGCCGGATTATCCGTGATCGAAGCCACCGCCTTTGTCAGCCCGAAATGGGTGCCACAAATGGCCGATGCGCCCGATGTCATGGCCCAGATCACCCGTAAAGCCGGTGTGACATACCCGGTGCTGGCCCCGAACATGAAGGGTCTTGAGGCAGCCATCGCCGCGGGCGCGACCGAGGTTGCGGTATTTGGTGCGGCATCGGAAAGTTTCTCGCAAAAGAACATCAATTGCTCGATTGCTGAAAGCCTTGATCGCTTCTGCCCGGTGGCCGATGCGGCGCGTGACGCCGGCCTTTCAGTACGCGGATATGTTTCCTGCGTTCTGGGCTGCCCGTATGAAGGCGACATTGCGCCTGAAAAGGTCGCCGAGGTCGCAAAGGCGCTTTATGACATGGGCTGCTATGAAATCAGTCTGGGCGATACCATCGGCACAGGTACGCCCGCCAAGGCGCAGGCGATGATCGCCGCTGTTACCAGGCATGTGCCGACCGAAAAACTCGCCGCACACTTCCATGACACCTATGGTCAGGCGCTGGCCAATTTGCTTGCTGTGCTGCAAATGGGTGTAGCCGTAATTGACAGTTCCGTCGCCGGTCTGGGTGGCTGTCCCTATGCCAAGGGGGCCAGTGGCAATGTCGCGACCGAGGACGTTGTCTATATGCTGAACGGGCTTGGCATCAAAACCGGTATCGATCTTGAAAAGCTTGCCGAGACAGGAAGCTGGATTTGTGATCAGATAGCAAAATCAAGTGCATCGAAGGTCAATATGGCCTTGGCAGCAAAAAGATCAACGACCGGGGACTAATCGATGGGCCCGTCAAAATACAGCTTCAGACGGGCCACCCCAAATGATCTGCCGATGATTGGCCGCTGGCTGCATGTGCCCGAAGTCATCCGCTGGTGGGGCGAACCGGCCGAACAGCTTGAACTGATTTCCGAAGATGTCGAACTGGCCGAAATGGCGACCCTGATTGTGTCGTACCGCAACCGCCCCTTTGCCTTTGTCCAGCATTACGACGCCCATCAATGGCCACAGGCGCATTTTGATCCCCTGCCCGAACATACCCGCTGTCTGGACGCCTTTATTGGCGTGCCCGACATGATGGGCTGCGGGCATGGACAAATGTTCCTAAAGATGCTGACACGCCAATTGTTTGAACGTGGCGCGCCCATGATCGGGATAGACCCCGATCCGGAAAACGAACGTGCTATTCGGTGTTATGAGTCCATTGGTTTTGTTGCCGGGCGGGAATATGAAACCGCCAAGGGCCCGTGTCTTTTGATGACGCTTGATGCCCGTAATCAGAAACAAAGCTGATCTTTCTGATCGCAGATCACCCTGCGTTCCCGCCGCCAACCACGGGCTTGTGTGGCCCCGATTGCAACAATTGGTCAGAGCGAGGTTTTTGGCACGCCAGCCTGTAACTGACGATGCCGGTCAAGGCACCAAACAACACAATACCCGCGACCTGCCCCCACAAAACCCCGACGGCCCCGAAATAGATGCTGCCCAACCAGACGAGCGGGATCACGCCAAGAAACTCCTTGGCAAGATCGGCAAGCATCGCAAGATTAGGCCGCCCGGTGACGTTAAAGAAGGTATGGGATGAAAACTGCAGGCCGAGGAACATGTAAAGCGGCGCAATCGCCGTACAGAACAGGCCCAGCAGGTTTGCGGTTTCCGGTGTGGTGCGAAACAGTTCAGCCAATTGGTCAGACAAAACAAACAACAGTGCTGACACCACCAGACCATAGACAACAATCAGCCCCCAGACCGAATGCCAGATGGCGCGCACCCGATCCGTGCGTTTAGCGGAAAAGTTCTGTCCAAAGATCGGCCCGATAGCCTGGGGCAAGGCCATGTAACCGACAAAGGCAAATGGCGCGATGCGTTCGATGATCGCCATTGCCGCGACGGCGTCTGACCCAAACTTTGCCATTGATGCCATGATAAAACCGCTGGCAATTGGCGGGCCGGTTTTGGCCAGCCCGATCGGCACGGTGACCCTGGCAATTTCGCGAACATCTTGCGCGAATACAGCACGATTGAAACGGCCCAGCATGTTATGCACATTGCGCACGCCATAAAACGCAATCACCATGATCACGACGCGCGATATCACGGTGGCCCATGCAGCACCTTCAACACCCCAGCCAAAACCAAAAATGAAGATGGGATCAAGCACACCGTTGGTGACCGCCCCTGCGATCTTGGCCCACATCGAACGTTGTTTGGCACCGATCACCCGCAAAAGCGCCCCGGATGCCATGCTAAGCACCAGAATGGGCAGGCACAGCATGACGATCTGAAGATAACTGGTGGCAAGCTCATGAACGCGGCCTGATGCGCCGAGCCAGGCAAGCATATTTGGCGCCCCCCACCAAATCGCCGCTGTCATCAGAACCGAAAGACCGACACCAAAAAGCAGAATATGCGTTGCCATCACGCGCGCGCGGTCGCGGTCGCCAAGCCCTTCGGCCCGTGCCACCAACGCCGTCATTGACGTCGACACTCCAAGCGATATCGCCAGCGTGAAAAATATCAGGGGCCAGGCAAAGCCAAGTGCGGCAACAATATCGACATCGCCCAGAAGGCTCAGGAAAAATAGGTCAAGCGCATCGACAGCCACCATCGCAACAAGTGCAAGCATGCTTGTCGAAGCCATGCCGAGGATATGGCGCAGAACCGACCCGCCGATAAAATACTGCTGCTGCAACGCCATTTTAGTTTTGATCCGTCACGGTTGGAAGATAGCGGCATCAATCGTTTTTAAAAGAGCTTGCAGATGTATCGGCACTGACAAGGAACTTGTGCCGCTGCCGCCTTGAAAGATGTTCTGTTTCTGCCGCCGATACCGGTTGTTTCGCGGCAAGGTTCAGATCCGTTCCAGCCTTCCATTTCGCGGCGATGACGCTTGGATTTTGCGGACAGAACTCATTCAAGCGGGCTATCACATGATGCTGCACCCGGCTGGCCTCGGGGAATTTCCGGTCCGTCCAGAACCGTTTGCGCGGCCTGAAATAGCCGACCTCATCAAGAAACGAAACGCCGAAATAGTGACAGGACTCAAGCGAATTATAAAAATGTTCGTCAAAGACAAAACTGCCATCCTTGCGCATCGAATGCGTCAGACACCAGTCCAACATCTCGTCAAGCTGCCTTGCTGCGAAATCGCGCTGGGCTGGTGTCATATGTGACCAGCCATGACGAAATATCTTCGCGACATC
>NZ_DCAO01000004.1:39102-39989 GCF_002311515.1 Thalassospira sp. UBA1131 | reverse complement strand
GTCGTGCGGATCAGGCTTGGCCAATGGCGAACGTCCCCTTTGCGATAGGACACGATGTGGAACGTAAAACTCAGATCGTCATAGCGATGGGTTTTACCATCTGATGAATACCATGGTCCCCAGTAACCGGTTTCCGGGTTTTGAATGTCGTCGAGGAAATCGGTAAAGGCCTTGATATAGGCATCATCAAGCGCAATCCCGCGCACATGTTCGCGGGCAAAATTGCGCAGGCGCGGCTTGAAGCATAATTGCGCCAGACAACACAGGACCGATCCCAGTTCATCACGCTTGTTGCGCCCCGTTGCGGCAATATCAGACACCAGAAGATCTTCGAGATAGGCGTGCATTTTCGGTATGGTTGATACCGGCTCAAGAAAATGGAGCGGATGGCGCGGTGCGCGTTTTTCGGTTGCCAGTTCATGCAACCGCACAATGGTCGCATCAAACTTGTGATGAAACTCGGTATATTGCCACCCCCACGATCCATCGATCGATGATTGGCGCGCAACATAGCTTTGATCGGTTTCGGCAAAGCTGCTTTCAAGGCGCGTTACAAGATCATCGAGCCGCGGCCAATAGGCCGTGTAACGTGCAAGCCACTTGGCATAGATATAAAGCTGCTGGGACGCAAGCATAGTGCGGCTATATTCGCTGAACCGGCGCAAAACCCCGGCCATGGCACCAAGATGATCGTTATATCTTTGTACTTTGTCGTGATAGGCACGGTCATAGCGGGCAAAATCCCGCGTAATCACGCATCCGTCAACCGCATGTGCAAGTCCCGATACAGTAGTCATCTATGGTTCCGGCCACCTCGCTTGATCAAGAGAACGGCTGTATGTGATTAGAACCACCTTCTTTGCCCAAAAGATGGCACACATCGAAAA
>NZ_DCAO01000004.1:29536-39047 GCF_002311515.1 Thalassospira sp. UBA1131 | reverse complement strand
CCAACATAAACAGCTATTAATTGCATACAGGATATTGCGACCTGACGCTACCCTTTTGGCGAAAACTATACGTATCCATATTACCAAAGATTAATATGGCGCTGATACTCAGTTTCGCGGGACGCGCAATTCAAGTAACTCTAAAATAATAGCTTTCTAAAGTTTTCTGCCCGCATGCGAACAGAAAAAGGGGCACCCGAACGAGTGCCCCTCAGTCAGAACATATTTGCCATGTTCGAATGTATAGGATCAGGCCGCGCGTACCGCGCTCAGGAAAGCTTCGACCTTTTGGCGCAGACTTTCTGATTCACGCGACAACTCACCCGCCGCCGTCAGGACCTGTTCGGCTGCGGTGCCGGTCGAACCTGCGGCCTCGTTGACGCTGACGATATTGCTCGTAACTTCCGAAGTACCAGCAGATGCTTCCTGCACGTTACGCGTGATTTCAAGGGTGGCTGCACCCTGTTCTTCGACCGCACTGGCGATGGTGGCTGAAATCTCGCTGATTTCGGCAATGGTTGCGGAAATAGAGGCAATGGCCGAAACCGCCCCTTCGGTTTCGTTCTGAATGCCGGTGATTTGGGCAGTAATTTCGTCGGTCGCCTTTGACGTTGCCGTGGCAAGGTTTTTAACCTCGGCCGCGACCACGGCAAAGCCCTTGCCCGCATCGCCGGCACGGGCCGCCTCAATGGTCGCATTCAGCGCCAGCAGGTTGGTCTGTTCGGCAATGTCACTGATAAGGCCAACCACATCACCAATTTTCTGTGCCGCTTCGGCCAAGCCCCTGACTTGCGCATTGGTCTTTTCGGCATCCTCAACCGCGCGGCTTGCCACGGAAGACGACTGCGTGACCTGCTGATTGATCTCGGCTATCGAGGCACTGAGCTCCTCGGTCGCGCTGGCAACAGTTTGCACATTGGTCGATGCTTGTTCCGCCGCAGCGGCAACAATGCCGGATTGGCGACTGGTTTCCTCGGCCGTGCTGCTCATACCGGTTGCGGTTGCCTGCATCTCGGTTGCGGCCGACGACACTGTTTTAAGAACAGCAGATACTTCCTGATCGAAACCAGATGTCAGTTCACTGATTTTCTGGGCGCGTTTTTCACGTGCCTTGGCTGCCTCGACTTCCTGTGCTGCCAATTGATCAGCGCGGATCATGTTTTCCTTGAATACCAGAACGGCCTTGGCCATCTGACCAATTTCATCACCACGTTCCTGGCCTGGAATATCGATTTGCTTGTTGCCGTTTGCCAAGGCATTTGTCGCATCCGTGATCGCGCGGATCGGTCGCGAAATGCCGGCACCAATCAGCCATGCCGCTGCCACACCCAGCACGACGGCAACAACCGCAAGGATTTCGGTGATGAGGATTGATTGCTGGGCCGCACGCGATGCCCGCGGGCCGATTTCATCTTGCTCTGCCTTGATGTCGAGTTTCAGCGTCTCAAGATCGGCGGCAACCGCCGGTCCGATACGATCAAGCGTATTGGCAATCAGGTCTTCACGCCTTGGATCGCCTGCCGGCAGCGATGCAACCTCATCAAAGGCCTCTGAATAGGCTGTCAGAAGACCGATGGCATCCGCGACAACCTTGTTGCGTTCCGCCCGATCAAGCATCCCGTCCAGTTCATTTATCAGGCTCATGGTGGAGGAAAGTCGCTCTCTGACTTTTGCCGCCGAACCGTCACTGCCCGTGATCACATAATCCTTGAGTGAAACACGGGCTTCCAGGAGATTGGCCTGAACCCTGCCTGCCTGATTGGACTGAAGGGCCGTCTGACGGTAGCGCAAGAAATCATCGCCGACGCCAGAAGTGGACAAAACGCCGATCACCGAAACAGTAACAAGCAAAAGAAGAACGACACCAAATCCCCCGAACACCTTCGCAGAGATTTTCAGGTTGCTGAATGCTGAATTCATTTCATACCCCTAGGAAATGAGCCACTTAGGGGTATGTTGGGATGCGGCCCAATAATATTAAGAACAACCTGTGAACAAGTTCACTTATTTCGGGTATTTAAAGCATGATTTTCTCGTTTTAAGAAAAAGGCGGGAATGTTAAACATCCCCGCCCGGAAAAATCGCATAGCGTTCCTGTCAAACAGCGCGTACCGCGCTCAGGAATGCTTCAACCTTGTGGCGCAGGCTTTCAGATTCACGCGACAATTCTGACGCGGCACTAAGCACCTGTTCGGCAGCCGCCCCGGTGGACCCGGCCGCCTCGTTCACACTTACGATGTTCGATGTTACCTCGGTCGTACCGACGGAGGCTTCCTGAACGTTGCGGGTGATTTCAAGGGTTGCCGCCCCCTGTTCTTCGACGGCACTTGCGATGGCGGCTGATATTTCGCTGATCTCGGTAATAGTCGACGAAATCGTGCCAATCGCCGTCACCGCCCCATCGGTTTCATTCTGAATACCAGTGATCTGGTTGGTGATGTCCTCGGTCGCGCGTGATGTCGCGGTCGCAAGATTTTTGACCTCTGCTGCGACAACGGCAAAGCCTTTGCCGGCATCGCCCGCACGGGCTGCTTCGATGGTGGCATTCAGGGCCAGCAGGTTGGTTTGTTCGGCGATGTCGCTGATCAGACCGACCACATCACCGATCTTTTGCGCGGCCTCGGCAAGGCCACGGATCTGGATGTTGGTTTTCTCGGCATCTTCGACCGCGCGATTGGCAACCGTCGATGACTGGCTGACCTGCTGGGTGATTTCAGCAATCGATGCGCTGAGTTGTTCGGTCGCACTGGCAACGGTCTGAACGTTGGTCGATGCCTGTTCGGCGGCGGCCGCAACGATGCCCGACTGACGACTTGTTTCCTCGGCCGTGCTGCTCATGCCGGTTGCGGTTGATTGCATCTCGGTCGCGGCAGAGGCCAGGGTTTTCAGAACGACGGAAATCTCCTGATCAAAGCCCGTGGTCAGTTCGCTGATTTTTCTAGCACGCTGTTCCCGGCGTTTTGCCGCCTCGGCTTCCTGTCCGGCAAGTTCATCGGCACGGATCATGTTTTCCTTGAAGACCAGCACCGCCTTGGACATATCGCCGATTTCATCGCGGCGGTCCTGGCCCGGAATATCAATCTGCTTGTTGCCACCGGCCAGTTCCTTCATGACCTCGGTGATCTGACGGATCGGACGCGAAATACCCGTACCAATGATCCATGCGGCAAAACCACCAAGGATCACCGCGACACCGCCGACAATGGCGGTAACGATGACCGCCTGTGACGCCGCCTTGGTCGCACGCGGACCGATTTGATCCTGTTCAGCCTTGACCGACAGTTTCAGGTCTTCGAGATTTTCGGCAACCACCGGGCCAACTTCATCGAGCGTTTCGGCCACCAGCTGATCACGCGCCGGATCCCCCGCCGGCAGTGATGCAACCTTGTCGAAGGTATCGCGATAGATGATCAGGTTTGCCCCGGCAGATTGCGCCGTTTCAATCATTTGCGGTTCATCAAGCAGGGCCACAAGTTCGTCATTCAACTTTATTGCTGTCGCCAGACGCTCATCGACATTGTCTGCCGCAGCACCGTCTCCTGTCAGCAGATAGTGTTTAACCGAGACGCGTGCTTCAAGCAGGTTGGCCTGCACCCTGCCTGCTTGGTTGGACTGCAATGCGATATGGCGATACCGCACAAAGTCATCCCCGACACTGCTGATCGAGAACTCCGACCAGAGAGAGGCAAGTACGAGCAAAACCAGTACAACGCCAAAGCCGCCATATACTTTTGTTGAAATTTTGAGACGATTAAACACCGACATAAACGAGGTTCTCCCAATTACTCTGTCACCTCATTCATCATATTATATTTTTACAATCATTACGTGATATACGCGTGATTACGTCACTATGCGTTAGGTGATATCGGCCTATTCATTGTGAGGACACCTTGCGTATAAGCATAAAACTTAAGAATAATCTTATATATACGTTTGATTTGGAAAAAGATTATCGTGAAATCAATCATGTAATCTCTATTATTAGAGGTTTTCCAATGTATTGAGCCATGTGGAAAAAGAAAAAGGGCCCCCTGTTCGGGGACCCTTGATTAAATGGCTCAGACTTATTCGACAATGGTCGAAGGCCCGATGCTTTTCGCCGGTTACTGCAAAGCGGCGCGACGACGTTCGCGCAAAGATTGTGCCGTGACGCGACCGTCACCGGTCGGCTGATAGTAGACCGACATTTCCTTAAGTGCGGCGCGCACCTTGTTCAGGGCGACTTCACCTTCGACCTTAAGATCATAGGCGTCAAAACCACAGCGGTGCATGTAAAGGATCTGGTCACGCAGGACATCGCCGACCGCGCGAAGTTCGCCGGTGAAGCCCATGCGTTCACGCAACACCCGGCCATAGGAATATCCGCGGCCATCGGTGTAGGCCGGGAAATTGACCGTGATGATCGACAGACGATCAAGATCATCTGCCAGATCTTCGGGCGCATCGCCCGGGTTCAACTGCACACCCAGACCGCCATTGCGGCCCAGAAGGCTGTCACGTTCTTCCTTGAAACGGGCGAGCGGCACAATCAGGTTTTCGTCACTTGCCGGAAGGTCGCCTTCGGCGTCAACCGTGATCCATTCCTGTTCGATCACGCTGTCATTCTTAACGATCGCCATAAAGCACCTCCTTGAACGGATCCATGCCTACACGACGGTAGGTGTCGATGAAACGTTCGCCGCTTTCGCGGATATCAATATATTTGGTCACAAGGCTTTCGATCGCATCGACCACTTCGGCTTCGGAGAAACCGGCACCGGCGATCTTGCCGATCGAGGCATCCTGGCTGGCGTCACCACCCAGCGTGATCTGATAGAATTCCTTGCCGCGCTTATCGAGGCCAAGAATACCGATATGACCAACATGGTGATGCCCGCAGGCATTAATGCAGCCGGAAATCTTGATCTTGAGCTCGCCAATGTCATGTTGACGATCCAGATCCCCGAAACGTTCGGAAATCCGCTGTGACAGCGGGATCGAACGCGCGGTTGCCAAGGCGCAATAATCAAGGCCCGGGCAGGAAATGATATCGGTGACATAGCCAAGGTTGGCCGTACCAAGGTTGGCCTTGTCCAGTTCGCTCCAAACCGCGAACAGGTCGGCCTTTTTGACATGCGGCAGAACAAGGTTCTGTTCGTGGGTCACACGCACATCGCCAAAACTGTATTTTTCGGAAAGATCAGCAACCAGTTCCATCTGGGTATCGGTCGCATCGCCTGGAATGCCGCCAATCGGTTTCAGCGATACGTTGGCAATCGCATAGCCCGACTGTTTATGTTCGATGACGTTCGAACGCACCCAGTTGGCAAAACGACGGTTTTCCGACTTGTGACGTTCGAAATCGGCATCGTCGTCAAAAAGCGCTTCAAACGCCGGCGGCGCAAACTGTTCGATGTAATGGGCGATTTCCGCATCATCAACGCGCAGCGACCCGTCCTTGATCTGGGCCCATTCCTCTTCGACAAGCTCGCGGATTTTATCAATGCCTTCCTCGTGAACGAGGATCTTGATACGCGCCTTGTACTTGTTATCGCGACGGCCAAAGCGGTTATAAACGCGCAGGATGGCTTCGAGATAGGAGAACAAATCGTTCTTGCCGATGAAGTCACGAATGGTCTTGCCAACAAACGGCGTACGACCAAGGCCACCGCCAACCATGACTTCAAATCCGGTTTCACCCGCATCGTTCTGATGCATGCGAAGACCGATGTCATGCACCTTCACCGCGGCACGGTCATTTGGTGATCCGGTTACGGCGATCTTGAACTTGCGCGGAAGATAGGTGAATTCCGGATGGAAGGTCGACCACTGACGGATCAGTTCGCAATAGGGGCGCGGATCTTCGATTTCATCGGCCGCAGCACCGGCATACTGGTCGGTCGTGGTGTTACGAATGCAGTTGCCTGATGTCTGGATCGCATGCATTTCGACCTTGGCAAGGTCGAGCAACGCATCAGGGATTTCATCAAGCTTCGGCCAGTTATATTGGATGTTCTGGCGGGTGGTGAAATGGCCATAGCCCTTATCATAGACGCGCGCAATCATGCCAAGCTGGCGCAGCTGGTCAGCGCGCAGCGTGCCGTATGGAACGGCAACGCGCAGCATATAGGCATGCAGTTGCAGATACACACCGTTCATCAGACGCAGCGGACGGAACTGTTCCTCGGTAATATCACCGGCTAGGCGGCGTTTTACCTGTTCGCGGAACTGTTCAGTCCGTTCATGGACAAGCTGGCGGTCAAAATCGTCATAACGATACATGGGGCTCTCCTTATACCGCCTGATAGCCGAGGTCTTCGCGGACACTCGGACCTTTGGTGCGCAGAACTTCGCGGTATTTTGTCGGCACGATATCCGCGCCCTGCTGTTCGACATCAATCAGATACGGCCCGACAATCACGATATCGAGTTCGGGTGCACTGGCTTCAGCCAAAAGCGCATCTGCGGCCTCTTTGCCGTCAGCGATGCGGGCATCGTTGATGTTTTCGCTCCAGATACCATCGCTGGTCAGGAACACCACCAACCCGTCTTCCAGACGGTTTGCCGTGACAACTTGCAGGGACATTCGGTTCTCTCAGCCTGTAAATCTCTCGGGTTTGGTCCTGTATCGGACCTTTTCTGCACCAGAATTTGGCTGATTACCCCTTATTGGTCAAGTTTTTTTGTGAAATATCATATATTACACTTATTTTTGTGTTTTAATAATCCACTATTGACCGCACGGCGTACGGGTTCTACCTCATCAGTCATTGAACACCACCGCACAAGAAACCCTCCTGATATGCCTTTGAACATCATCAAACTGAGCGTCGGCACAGAAAGCCCCGAAAGCCTGAAGGAATGGCAGACCTATTTTCAGGCCATGCACGGGCGTATTTTCCACACCACACGCATGACACCCAAACGCAAGGCAGAGATTCTTGATGGTGGATCGATTTACTGGGTGATCAAGGGGGCGGTGCGCTGCCGCCAGCAGGTCATTGATCTTGAAGAATACGTCAATGAAGAAGGCACGAAATATTGCCGCATCGTGCTGGACGACGAATTGATTGTCACCCGGCCCTACCCGCACCGCGCGTTTCAGGGGTGGCGCTATTTCCCCGATGATAAATGCCCGCCGGATGAAAAACAGGGCGGCGGAACCGACGCCCTGCCAGATGACATGGCCGATGAATTACGTGACCTTGGTCTGATCTAAACTTAGTCCTCTACAGGCGCGTCCGCCTCATCCGGATCAATTTCGCGCAAGGTTTCAGCCACTTCATTCTTAAGCCAGCTGACAAATGCCTTTACGCGCGGGCGTCTCAGGTGCTCCTCTGGATACACCAGATAATAGGCCCCGCTTGAGGCAACGCTTTGCGCAAACGGCCGCACCAGATTGCCCGCCGCCAGATCAAGGGCGGCCAGACTTGTGCGCGCCATGGCGATCCCCTGCCCCATCAGGGCGGCCTGAATGACCATATCACCAGAGTTAAACCGAAGGCCGCGGCTGACATCAACACCTTCGGCACCGACACCGTTGAGCCAGAACTCCCAGTCAGCGGCGTGCGGGTGATCCATAAAGGTGGTGGCATCATGAAGCAATTGGTGCCCGGCGACATCGGCCGGTTCTTTTAGTTCGGGATTGGCGGCAAGATAGGCCGGACTGCAAACCGGGAAAGACTCGTCACGCATCAGCATTTCGCACACCAGCCCCGGATAATTGCCACTGCCGAACCGAACGGCGAGATCAATGCCCTCGGTCCGTAAATTGACAAGTCGGTCATCGGCGTGAATGCGCACATCAATATCAGGATACGCATCGCGGAAATGCCCGAGACGTGGCACCAGCCATTTCACCGCAAAACTTTGCAACACACTGACCGTTACCACACCGGCTTCCTCAATCGTGGTCAGGCGTTCGATCTCCTCGGCAATGCATGAAAAGCCTGCTGTGGTTGCCTGGGCCAGTTGCGCGCCCTCTTCGGTCAGATAGATCTGACGCGGCAACCGATGAAACAGCTTGAACCCAAGATATTCCTCAAGCTGGCGGACCTGCTGGCTGATCGCACCCTGGGTGACAAACAGCTCCTCGGCCGCCTTGGTGAAGCTCAGATGGCGGGCAGCGGCATCAAAGGCGCGCACGGACTGCAAAGGCGGAAGCCGCATGGATATCACTCCAACATCATGAATTAGAATTACTAATCCGTTTGATCAGAAATACTCGTTTGTCGTGCTCAAAATATAGACGCAATATGGCTTCAACAGCAAACATTGCATTAGCAATATTAACTCATGGAGAGAATGATGGCTTATTCACTTAGCCCTGCTCCGTCTGCCGTGGAGCGCCCGCCCAAAGCGAGTATCCGCACGTTCGTCACCACCCTTGGTAGCCGCATCAATGATCTTTCAAACCGCTTTGCACGGTTGCTTGCGGTTCGTGAAGAACGTCGGATGTTGCTCAGAATGTCAGATCAGCAGCTTGCCGACATCGGTATCACCCGTGCCCAGGCTGAAGAAGAATACAGGCAGTCTTTCCCGCTGCGATAACCCTGCACGGGATCTGTCCTGAAGCGCTCCGCCCCCACGGAAAACCGCGCAAGACAGATCCACCCTTCGTGCCACCGCACACCCCACCCTTGGCCCGGTCAATGCCCTCACATTGGCCGGGCTTTTTCGTGCGTCATGTTCATACAGCGCGCAACAGGTCGTAATTTGATCCATTGCATTGCGATGATTTCAATAATCCCGCAAAGTTATTGCTACATCTCACCACAACCGGCGGAATCGGGCGCATGACCTCGGAAAAGAAAACGTCAAAGAAAACCGTGAAAACAGCCAAGCAGGACAGCAATGACGTGCTCGGTGACGCAACACGGCGCACGGGTAAAAGCCGATCTGCGGCCAACCGCACAGATGCGCTTTCAAAACTTGATACTGAGGCAAAGGACCACTTCTTGCTGGATTCCGAAAACCTGACCATGGACCGGATTGACGATCATCCTTCTGGCACGAACAAAACAACCAGCCAGAACCTGCGCAACATTCCGGAAGATCAGCTTCCGCCAGATATAGACCTTAACCCCAAGGCACGGGCAAAAAAGATGCAGGGGAAGCAATATCTGGAACTGATTGCCCCGCTTCATATCGAGCTTTTGAAGCTGCAAAACTGGATCAAGGCGGAAAACCTCAAATCGCTGATCATTTTTGAAGGGCGCGACGCCGCTGGCAAGGGCGGCACGATCAAACGTTTTACCGAACATCTAAATCCGCGTGGTGCCCGGATTGTCGCCCTTGGCAAACCCAACGACCGCGAACTGACGCAATGGTATTTCCAACGCTATATCGAACATCTGCCCAGCGGCGGCGAGATCGCCCTGTTTGACCGGTCCTGGTACAACCGTGCGATGGTCGAACGTGTGATGGGCTTTTGCAGCATGTTTGACGTCAGCGAGTTTTTGCAATCCGTCCCCGAACTTGAACGCATGCTGATCCGATCCGGCATCCACATGACCAAGTTCTATTTCTC
>NZ_DCAO01000004.1:26963-29455 GCF_002311515.1 Thalassospira sp. UBA1131 | reverse complement strand
AAACAATGGAAACTCAGCCCGGTTGATCTGGCCTCCCAGAACCTTTGGGATTCCTATACCGAGGCCAAACGCGACATGTTCTTCCATACCTCCACCACCGACAGCCCGTGGGTGATCGTGAAGTCAGATGACAAGAAACGTGCGCGCATCAACGCCATCCGGTTCTATCTGTCGCAGTTTGAATACCCCGGGAAACGGCCGGAAATCCTTGTATATGACCGCCGGATCATTCACAGCGTCGCCGAAGAACTTGATGAAGATTGACGAGATCGCTCAGTCTCTGGTCTTCCGGATGGTGAAAACATTGTCGCGGTAACATTTGCGTTCATTGACATTGCCCGCGCTGCAACCTTTACTGGAGGCATATAAACCTTCGGGAGGCAAACAATGGCAAAATGTGCATTTATCGGTCTGGGTGTCATGGGATATCCGATGGCCGGTCACCTGCAAAAGGCAGGTCACGACGTTACCGTTTACAACCGTACTTCAGCCAAAGCAGAAAAATGGGTGTCCGAATTTGGCGGATCGTCCGCCCCTACCCCGGCCGAGGCGGCAAAGGGTGCGGAATTCGTCTTTTCCTGTGTCGGCAATGATGACGATCTGCGCAGCGTCATGCTGGGCGACGGCGGGATGTTCGCCGGTATGGACAAGGGATCTGTCCTGATCGACAACACCACCGCATCGGCCGATGTCGCCCGCGAACTTTATGCTGCGGCCAAGGATATGGGCATTTCATTCATCGATGCCCCGGTTTCCGGTGGTCAGGCTGGTGCCGAGAATGGCGTTCTGACCGTCATGTGTGGCGGCGATCAGGATGCGTTTGATCGCGCGGCCCCGGTCATTGATGCCTTTGCCAAGTCCTGCAAGCTGATGGGTGAAAGCGGTTCTGGCCAGTTGACCAAAATGGTCAACCAGATTTGCATCGCCGGTCTGGTTCAGGGCCTTTCCGAAGGTGTCAATTTCGGTGTTAAGGCCGGCCTTGATATGGAAAAGGTCCTTGATGTGATTTCCAAGGGTGCGGCTGGCAGTTGGCAGATGGAAAACCGCGGCAGCACCATGGTCGAGAACAAGTTTGATTTCGGCTTTGCGGTTGACTGGATGCGCAAGGATTTGGGCATTTGCCTTGAAGAATCCAAACGCAATGGTGCCCGTTTGCCGGTCACGGCCCTGGTTGACCAGTTCTATGCCCAGGTGCAGGAACGCGGCGGCAACCGTTGGGATACCTCAAGCCTGATTGATTTGCTGGCACGCGGTTAAGCCGCCCCCTATCACCAGACCGATAAAACAAAAAGCGCGACCTTTACGGGCCGCGCTTTTTTTATTGGTGCCTTATCAGGCAGCTACGATCAGAGACCTGCGCGCAGCAGCGGCTCCATCTGATTGCGGTAATTTGCCAGCGGGCCTTTATCGAAATAGCCCACCGCACATTCAAGAACGGAATCACGAAGCGGTTTCTCACCTTCGCTCTCTGCCAGATTTTCCTCAAGGTTCTCGCGGCTCGATTTGCCGAGGCGTTCGATCTCGATATCCTGTTCGCAGCTGGTGGCCTCAAGGGTTGCCAATGACTGACGCGGATCGCGACGGCGCGACGGCAGTGCGTGCTCCAGATCAATCTCGCGTTCGAATTCCTCGGCATCCGCCAGCGTAATTTCGATATCCGGGATCACACCATGACCCTGAACAATGTGATTTTCAGGTGTGGTGTAGTAACCGGTAGTGATTTTAAGCCCACCGCCAGAGGTCAGCGGCATAATGCGCTGCATCGACCCTTTGCCAAAGGAACGTTCCCCGATGATGATGCCACGGCCGTTTTCACGAAGGGCCGCTGCCATCAGCTCTGCACCGGATGCCGAACCACGATCAAGCAGGATTGCCATCGGTACTTTCTCAAAGAAATCAGACCGGTCAGCTTCGTAGCTCCTCAGTTTGCGCTCCCCACGTCCTTCGGTGGCAACGATCAAACCTTCTGTCAGGAACTGATCGGCGATATCTGCCGCACTGTCGAGAAGCCCACCCGGATTGCGGCGCAAATCGACAATAATGCCGCGTGGCGATGCGATGCGGTCTTCAAGTTCCTGCAAATATTCCTGCGTCTGGTCGAGTGTGGTCGCATCAAATCGCGACACCCGGATATAACCGATATCCTGATCAATGATGCTTGCCGTGACCGAGGGCACCTCAATCCGGGCACGCTTTACCGTGACATCAAAACTGTCTTCGACACGCTGGATGGTCAGGGTCACCGGATCCCCGACACGGCCACGCATCCGACGCACGGCCTCTGAAATCGGTTCGCCAACCATCTGATAGCCATCAATGTGCGTAATCCGGTCATCCGGACGCAAACCTGCGCGCGCGGCTGGCGTATCATCAATCGGCGAGACGATCCGGATGCGCTTTTCATCATCAAGGGCAATGACGATCCCGACACCGGCAAAGCTGCCTTCAGTACTTTCCTGGAGGCGGCGGAACATATCGTCGGTCATATACGC
>NZ_DCAO01000004.1:9289-26909 GCF_002311515.1 Thalassospira sp. UBA1131 | reverse complement strand
TTCAAGGTCGCCCAACATCGCAATGCTGTTATCAACAAACGCCACGCGATCAATTTGCTCGACATAGGTTTCCGACAGGACCTGAAGTGCTTCGACGTAAAGCTTGTCAGCATGGGCAAACTGTTCTTCGCTCGCGCCAGCGGTCACGCTGGTGCGGTAAGCGTCCAGAAATCTGCGTTCTTCATCGCTTGGCCATGCCGGCCCGGCACAGGCCACCAGTCTTGTCCCGGCGAACGAAATCACCACCGCAAACAAAATTGGCAATATTCCTTTACGCAGCAACAGCTTGCTCCTGTCCTTCGATTTTTTTGACCAAATGGATATTGAACATCAAGTGGCCTTGAACAACGACAAGTCTAGCCTGCCTTTTTTCGATTGGCGACCCCTTGGCAAATAATAGATGCCAGATCACGCAACTTTTACCTGTTTAAGGCGTCGAACTTGGGTCTTGGGAACATATCGGTAGTCTTTTGTCATTTCGCCAGTGTGAAAGCCACAAAGCGTGACTTAAACCAATGTTGAATGCGTCCTGTCGCCCGACTGCACGAATCAGACTCGATCTTGCGGGATCGGGTCGTTATGCTACGGGGCAATAAAACAAGGTTGGCAAAAGCCGACTGTTCCGAGCGGGCGGCTCACATTTCAGGGAGACGTCTTTTTTCATGAGCGACTTTACGCCCCCCATTTCAGATATCCGTTTTCTGATCCATGACGTGATTGGTCTGGATACGGTTTCCAACCTGCCGCACTATGGTGAAACCAGTGCGGATCTGGTTGACGCAATCCTTGAAGAAGCAGGGAAATTTGCTGCCTCCGTCCTCGCCCCGCTCAATCGCGTCGGCGACAAGGAAGGCGCAAAAATTCTTGAGGACGGTACTGTTCGCACACCGACAGGCTGGAACGAGGCCTATGCGCAATTCTGTGAAGGTGGCTGGCAAGGTATATCCGCCCCGGAAAGCGAAGGCGGCATGGGCTTGCCGATATTGCTTGGCGCTGCAGTTGCCGAAATGTGGCAGGCGGCCAATATGGCCTTTGCGCTTTGCCCGATGCTGACATCCGGCGCGATTGAGGCCCTTATTGCCCATGGATCGGACCAGCAGCGAAAGCTGTATCTTTCGCGCATGATATCAGGTGAATGGACAGGCACCATGAACCTGACCGAACCGCAGGCGGGATCGGACCTTTCGAAAGTGCGCAGTACGGCCGTTTTGCAAGAGGACGGCAGCTACAAAATTTCCGGTCAAAAGATTTTCATTACCTATGGCGATCACGAGATGACCGAGAACATCGTGCATCTCGTTCTGGCCCGAACGCCCGATGCCCCTCCCGGTGTCAAAGGCATTTCACTGTTTGTCGTTCCGAAATATCTGGTCTCGGACAGTGGTGAAATCGGCGCACGCAACGACGTCACCTGCGTGTCGCTTGAACACAAGCTTGGCATTCATGCCAGCCCGACGGCGGTTCTGCAGTTTGGCGACAAAGATGGTGCGACCGGCTATCTGGTTGGCGAAGAAGGCAAGGGGCTTGCCTATATGTTCACCATGATGAACAACGCAAGGCTTGCCGTTGGCCAACAGGGTGTCGCCATTTCCGAGCGCGCCTATCAGCAGGCCCTTGATTATGCCAACACGCGCAAACAGGGACGGGATGCCAAAACCGGCGAAGAGGCGCCGATTGCAGTCCACGGTGATGTGCAGCGCATGTTGATGCGCATAAGGTCCTCGACCGATGCCGCGCGTGCACTTTCGCTTTATGCCGCCGCCCAGCTCGACCTTGCCCACCACCTTCATGACAAACAGGATCGTGCGGCAGCACAGGCGCGGGCCGACCTTTTGATCCCCCTGGTCAAAGGTTGGGCAACTGATCTCGGGGTCGACAATGCATCCCTTGGCGTGCAGATCCACGGCGGCATGGGCTTTATCGAGGAAACCGGGGCCGCCCAGCACCTTCGTGACGCCCGTATTGCGCCGATCTATGAGGGAACCAATGGCATTCAGGCGCTTGATTTTATCGGACGCAAGGTGCTTAGGGATCAGGCGGCCGCGCTGATGGCAATGCTTGCAGACATCAAGGAAACCATCCACGGCCTGAAAGACATCGATGAAACAAGCGACCTCGCCAAGGCACGCCGTGAACTGGATCACGCCATTACCGATCTCGAAAATTCAACGGATTGCGTGTTGGATCGCTGTGCTGCGGATGCTGATATGGCACAAGTGCTTGCCACACCGTATTTGCGTCAGGCCGCGCTTTGCATTTCCGGATGGCTGATGCTGCGCTCGCTTGGCGCTGTGAATAACGCCGAAACACCACAAGACCTAGGCAAGGCCAAGACAAAAAGCTGCATGTTCTTTTTCACTCAACTCCTGCCTGAAGCCGCTTTCATGGCGACACAAATCAGGAATTGCACGGAAACGGAACTGCTTTAACCGCAGTCATAATTTTGCCGTGCTTTTTAACCATCACGACGTCGCACCATCGCCGCAGATGCAGAAGGATGGTGCGACTCTTTTGGCGCCCCTATTCAACCATTCCGATCTTAACGACACCAACCGACCAACATTCGGAAATCCCGCAAGATTTGAACGGGTTTGACGACAATTTCCTGTTTCGGTTTTTGATTGCTTCTCTATAATCCGCCCAATGAATCGCTTAACCCGATATATGCTCAAACAGCAGCTGATCATGATGGTCTTTGTCACACTGGGGCTTCTGTGTGTGATCTGGCTGTCGCAAAGCTTGCGCTTTGTTGAAATGATTGTGAATCGGGGTTTGTCGATCTCGGTCTTTTTGCAGCTGACATCCCTGTTGCTGCCCAGCTTTCTGACGATCATTATTCCGATCGCGCTATTTTTCGTTATTGTCTTTACCTACAACAAACTGATCCAGGACCGCGAACTCATCGTCATGCGCTCGGCGGGATTGAGCCAGTGGGCACTCGCCAAGCCAGCACTGATTGTCGCACTTTTGTCGACAGCGGTCTGTTATTTCCTGACACTGTTTTACCTTCCCTACAGCTACACACAGTTCAAGGAACTGCAATTCTCGATCCGCAATGATTTCTCATCGGTACTGTTGCAGGAAGGCAGCTTCACCGACATTGACGGCTTGACCATTTACGTTCGCGAAGTCGGTCGGGATAACGAATTGCTGGGAATTCTGGTGCATGACGCACGCGATCCCGATGCCCAAACGACCATGATGGCCAAACATGGCGCCTTGCTGAGGACTGACGAGGGTCCACGTATTGTACTGCTTGATGGCAACCGCCAGGAAGTCAATGCGGACGACGGTACCATGTCGATCCTTTATTTTGACCGCTATGCGGTTGATATTGCACAAGGCGCTGTCGACGAGGGCATTCGCTATCAAGACGCGCGAGAACGCAGCGTTGAAAATCTCTTAACTGCCGTCCCCCCGGACATAATAGAGAGAGACCTTAATGCTTTTCGGGCAGAGGGGCATGACCGTCTGATTTCCCCCCTAAACGCCATTGCGTTTGCCAGTATTGCACTGGCTGTACTTGTATCAAGCAGCTTCTCCAGACGTGGTCAGACCGGCAGATTGTTGCTCGCAATTGGTGTCATGGTGGTTTTTCAGGCAGCCGGGATTACCATGAAAAACCTTGCTGCCAAAAATCCGTCGCTTGTTCCATTGATGTATCTGAATGCAATGATACCAATTGCCCTGGGGCTTTACTGGACTTTCCGTGGTCCGGTTATCAAGGCAAGGCGCGCAATAAACCAAGAGGCGGAAGCATGAGAATTTCACCTCTTCTGACATGGTATTTTGGTAAGCATGTCCTGATTTCGATCCTGTCTATTCTTGCACTCCTGATCGGTCTGATCCTGATCGGTGACACTATCGAGCTCCTTCGCCGTGCAGGCAATAAACCGGACGCCACGGTGAGCATTGTCTTGCAAATGGCCGCCAGTCGTATTCCGTTTATGACGGAGAAAGTCCTGCCTTTCGCCGTTCTGTTCGGGTCGATGTTTTCATTCTGGAAACTGACCGGAAATCAGGAGCTTGTAGTGACGCGTGCAGCCGGTGTCTCTGCATGGCAGTTCATGCTACCACCTATCTTATGCGCCCTCGTTCTAGGCGGCCTTCAGGTAGGCGCACTCAATCCGTTGTCCTCAATCCTGCTTCAGAAGTACGAGACGCTTGAAGCGCGCTATTTGCAGAACAATGCAAGTGTCATGAACCTGTCCTCAAGCGGTCTATGGTTGCGGCAAGGCACGCAGGACGGTCAGGCGGTTATTTTTGCGCGATCGGTCAGCAACCAGCAGGGCGACCAACTTGATCTTCGAAACGTGACAATCTTCCGTTTTGAAGATGCGGATGATTTCACGATGCGGATCGATGCCGGTCGGGCAGTCCTCGAACCAGGAACTTGGCGTTTCTATGATTCATGGAGCTTCGTGCCCGGTCAGGCCAGCACGTTTGCAGAAGAAATGATGCTGCCAACGAACCTGACTGCGCGGAAGATACAAGACAGTTTTGCTTCACCGGAAACGATGTCATTCTGGGACTTGAAGCCCTTTATCACACTGCTTGAACGTGCCGGTTTTAATGCCACCCGTCACCGTATCCATTTTCACAGCCTGTTGTCGAGACCTTTACTTTTATGTGCCATGGTTTTGATCGCGGCTGCATTTTGCCTTAAATTTTCTCGACGTCGGCGCGCATCCCTTGTTATCGGTGGGGGTGTCGCAACCGGCTTCATTTTGTATTTTTGCACGGATGTGATTTCAGCCTTGGGCGTTTCAGGCGGAATTCCACCGATTTTGTCGGCATGGGCTCCAGCCGGAATTTCTCTGTTGCTCGGGGTTACGACATTGCTACATCTTGAGGATGGCTAGCCTATGGTCATGGCGGGGGGAATGATAAAAAGACTTGTGACCGGCACCATTCTGGGCTGTGGGATTTTCGTTGCTGGCGGTCTTGCGAGCTTGCATTCTGCCACCGCACAAACAACTGGCTCAGAAGCTCCTCCTCCGGAACCTGCCATTTTGTTCAGTGCCGACGAGGTCGATTACAATCAGGAACTGCAAACCGTCACTGCGCGTGGAAATGTCGAAATTTCCCGCGAAGGACGTATATTGCTTGCTGATACGGTGAGCTATGACCGATCACAGGATGTTCTCACGGCTTCGGGAAATGTAAGCATCACAGAGCCGACGGGCGAAGTCACCTTCGCAAGCTACGTCGAGCTGAGCGGCGATTTCAAGGAAGGGATCGTTCAGGATATTTACGTACTCTTGGATGAGAACACCCGGATTGCCGGTGCTGGTGCCCGTCGCAGCGGTGGGAACTTTACCGAGATTGCCAAAGCCGTGTACTCTCCCTGCAAAGTCTGCGAAGACAATGGCAGTAGTTCGACACCGCTTTGGCGCATTCGCGCCGCGCGCGTACTGCATGATTCAGACAGTAAAACGGTGGAATACGAAGACGCTCGTCTCGAAGTCGCGGGTATTCCTGTTCTCTACACCCCATATTTTCAGCATCCTGACCCAACCGTGAAACGGCAGTCCGGTTTGCTTGCGCCATCATTCGGCAGCACCAGCCACGTTGGAAGCTACTTCAGCCAACCCTATTACTGGTCGATCGACAATAGCAAGGACATGACTTTCACGCCAACCTACACAACGGATGAAGGTCCTGTCCTCGCAACCGAGTACAGACAGCGTCTGGACAGTGGGGAATTCGACGTCGTCAACAGCATTACCAGAGACACAGAGGATGACTGGCAGGGCCATATTGACGCCAAAGGACGGTTTGACATCGATCCGACGTGGCGTTGGGGCTTTGACGCCGAACAAGCCTCAGAAAAAACCTATCTCTCACGGTATGGTTTTGGCTCACCTTCTGTCCTGACCTCGAACCTGTTTACCGAGGGGTTTCGCGGCGCCAGCTACACGCGCGCTGATGCATACTACTTCCAAGGGCTGAAGAGTGATGATGACCGGGACACGACTCCCATTGTTTTGCCGCATCTGCAGTTTCACGGACAATCCGCGCCAGCAAAATACGGTAGCATAACAACCTTGGACCTGGATGGCCTCTCCTTGACCCGCGATGAGGGTACCAATTCGCATCGTGTGTCTGCGAGAGCGGGTTGGGAGCTCCCTCATGTAGGCACAATGGGTGACGTTACCAAACTTAGTCTCTCCGTCCGAAGTGATAACTACCTTGTCTCAGACGTATCTCGCACTAACAGAGAAAACTACAGTGGATATACGGGACGCCTGCTACCATTGGCTGCGATTGATTGGCAAATGCCGTTCGTAAGCAGCCAAGGTAGCTACCAACAAGTCATTACACCAATCGTCATGGCAGCTTGGTCTCCGAACGGCGGAAATCCTGATGAGATTCCGAATGAGGACTCGCAGTCGTTTGAACTGGACGATATCAACCTGTTCTCCCATGACAGGTTTGGCGGCCTGGATCGCGCAGAAGACGGTTTCAGGGCAAGTTATGGCCTTGAGTGGGGTATCTACGGCCCCCAAGGAGGCTATACCAGCGCGATGTTTGGCCAAAGCTACCGCGCCAATGAAAATGATACTTTTGCCCAAGGCTCCGGCCTTGATGAGCATCTTTCAGATTATGTTGGCCGAGTGACTGTCGCCCCGAACCAATATCTTGATCTGACATATCGCTACCGTCTTTCAAAAGACGATTTTTCTGCTCGCCGAAATCAGGTAACAGCGACTGTCGGATCACTCGATACGTTAAGCCTGAATACAACGTATCTCCACTTCACAGACGAAGCAGGTAGCGAAGAATTCAATGAGCGTGAGGAAATCTACTTCCACGCGCAACGTCAATTTAATCAGTACTGGTCGGGTCAGGCGTATGGGCGCTACGACATCGATGAAACCGACCCCTTGGAATATGGTATCGGTTTCGTTTATGAAGATGAGTGCTTCATCTTCGATGGTCGTGTCCGCCGGACATTCTATCGGGATCAGGATTTAGGTGAATCTGACGAATTCCTTTTCCGTCTCGTTTTCAAGACCCTTGGCGAGTTTGCATCTGCAGCCGGATTGTAAGTAAAAATGATTTGCAATATTTCGATTTCGACATCCTTAAAAATCTGCGCTGTGATGATTGCTGTCACACTATCGATGATGGTCGCACCAGTTCGTGCACAGTCGCCCGTTGGCGTTGCTGCCGTGGTCAATGATGACCCGATTTCAGTCATTGATCTGGTTGAACGTATCAAACTTGTTGCCGTCTCCTCCAACATCGAGATGACGCCTCAGCGCAGCAACGAGATGGCGCCGCAGATTTTGCAGCAACTGATCAATGAAAAGCTGCAACTGCAGGAAGCCGAACGTCGTGGCATCGAAGTGACCGATGAAGACATCGCGCGCGGCAAGTCAATGATCGAACAGAATGCCGGCCTTCCGGACGGCATGCTCGACAGGTATCTGTCGCAACGGCAAATCGCATCCGGAACGATTGAAAATCAAATCCGCCCGCAGGTCGCCTGGCAAAAAGTTCTTGGCAGCATGCGCGGTGAAGTTCAGATTTCCGAAGCCGAAATTGACGACACGCTTGAGCGCATCATCAGCAACCAGAACAAGCCGCGTAACCGCGTTCAGGAAATCTTCCTCCCTGTCGACAATCCGCAGGACAGCACACGTGTTTACCAAACCGCACAAGAGATCCGTGATGCTCTGAACAAGGGCGCGGATTTTGCGGGCCTAGCACGACAGTTCTCAGCCAGTGCAAGTGCCGCCAATGGTGGCGACCTTGGTTGGCTTTATGCCGGTGAAATGTCGGCTGACTTGCAGCAGGCGGTCAACCAGCTGCAACCCGGTGACGTAAGTGCGCCGGTCCAGACCGTCCGCGGGTATTACATCGTTAAATTGCTGGATCGTCGCGTTGGTGATACCGATGCTGTTACCGACACCAGACTGGACCTTTATCAGCTGTTTGTCCCGATTAGCGGTGACATGCCGCAAGACCAGATTGACGCCAAAATCGCAGTCCTGCAAAACACTCGTGAAACAGCAAATAGCTGTGACGCCATGGCGAATGTTGCTGTCGACCTTGGATCTGATCTGAGCGGCAAGATGGAGGGTATTTCGCCGGATGCACTTTCTGGACAGATCCGGCAGGCTGTCACCAATCTTGATGAAGGAACACCGTCCAACATTATTCAGGTTGATGGCGGTGCGTTGATGGTGATGATTTGTAACACCACAGAAGAAAGCAACCTGCCTAGCCGTCAGGACATTGAAAACCGTCTGCGGTTGGAACGTCTTGATATTCTGGCACGCCGCAAACTTCGTGAACTGCGCCGTGAGGCATTTATTGATATCCGGATCTGATCCGGCCGACAGGACCCCGATAGCAAGATGACAGAACGCGCTTCCATCGCATTGACGATCGGCGAGCCCGGCGGCATTGGCCCCGAGCTTGCCATCAAGGCATGGCTGCTTCGTACGCAGGATGAGCTTGCACCATTTTGCCTGATCTCGCCTGTAAGCATGATCACTCAAGCAATCGCCAGAAGCGGTACTGATGTTCCGGTGCGCGTGATCCAGACAATCGACGAAGCCACGTCCGTTTTTAAGGATGCCCTGCCGGTTCTGGAAATCGCAGATAGCGCTGCCGAAGTAGTTTCAGGTGTAACATCGCCCAAAACCGCAAGCGTCGTGATTGAGAGCATCACAAAGGCCGTCGAACTGGCGACCTTGGGTAAAGCAAGTGCCGTCGTCACCAACCCGATCCAGAAAAGCGCATTGTATGAAGCGGGCTTCCGCCATCCCGGCCATACAGAGTTTTTGGCAGAGCTCGCAGGACCGGGCGCAATACCCGTCATGATGCTGGCCAACAGCAAACTGCGCGTCGTGCCGCTAACCATCCATATCCCGCTCAAGGATGTTCCGACGCAGTTAACAACTGAGCTGATTGTCGAGCGTTGCCGGATCACGCATCACTCCCTGCAAAATGCCTTCGGGATCGCCAAGCCGCGCCTTGCAATTGCCGGGCTGAACCCGCATGCGGGCGAAGATGGCACGATGGGTACCGAAGAAAAAACCATCATGGCCCCGGCCATCAAACAACTGCATGATGAAGGTGTGGATGTTATCGGCCCCTTGCCGGCCGACACCATGTTCCATGAAGAGGCACGCGCCAATTACGATGTGGCGCTCTGCCCCTATCACGATCAAGCCCTGATACCGGTCAAGACGCTTGATTTCCATGGTGGTGTGAATGTCACACTCGGATTGCCATTTATCAGAACATCCCCCGATCATGGCACCGCACTTGATATCGCCGGCAAAGGCATCGCGCGCCCCGATAGCCTGATTGCGGCCCTGAAGATGGCAGCAGAAATGGCGACAAAACGCCTTGCGACAGGAGCCTGACCGACGTGTCAGAAGATAACGACAATACTGGCAAGCTTGCCAATGACGGCCTTCCGCCGCTGCGCGAAGTGATCGCAACCCATGATCTTTCCGCGCAAAAGAAATTCGGCCAGAACTTCCTGTTTGATTTGAACCTGACCGGGCGCATTGCCCGTGCGGCCGCACCGCTTGATGATGCCACCGTGATCGAAATAGGTCCGGGGCCCGGCGGCCTGACGCGTGCGTTGCTGTTTAACGGTGCGAAGAACCTGACCGTGATCGAGCGTGACCCGCGCTGCCAACCGGTTTTGGAACAGATCAGCAATCATTACCCCGGTGCGCTGCACGTCATTGATGGCGATGCGCTTGAGGTCGATGTCACAACATTGGGCCCGGCCCCGCGCAAGATCGTCGCCAACCTGCCCTATAATGTCGGTACTCAGCTATTGCTGGGCTGGCTGATGCAGATTGATCAGTTCGCAAGCCTGACCCTAATGTTTCAAAAGGAAGTGGCCGAACGTGTCGTCGCGCGTCCGAAGAGCAAAGCCTATGGGCGTCTATCGGTCCTGTGTCAGTATTTGTGTGACTGCGACATCCTGTTTGATGTCCACCGCAGTGCCTTTACCCCACCGCCAAAGGTGACCTCTGCCGTCGTGCAATTGCGCCCCAAGGCGGATCGCGGCACAGACATCAATTTGGATAGCCTTGCGAAAATTACCCAGGCCGCTTTCGGGCAGCGGCGAAAGATGTTGCGCGCAAGCCTTAAGACCCTGAACATCAATGTGGGTGAATTGCTTGCGAAGGCAGGGATTACGGAAACTGTCCGGGCCGAGGAACTCAGTGTTGCGGATTTTGTCCGCCTGACACAGGTTCATGATGAAATGGCCGCTTCGTAAAGCGGCCATTTTCCTGTTCGGTATTAGTCTGTCAGAAGCTTTTTGACAAAGCCCGGCAAGCCCGTCTGGCGTTCGCGTTTGATCCGTTCGGCACCGATAATGTGTTGAACATCGGCGATGCAACGAGTGAGATCATCATTGATCAGCACATAGTCAAATTCTTCCCAATGGCTGATCTCGGCACCGGCCTTGGCCATGCGTTTCATAATCACGTCATCGGCGTCCTGTCCGCGATCACGTAGGCGGCGTTCCAACTCCCCCGATGACGGCGGCAGGATAAAGACCGATACAACGTCATCACCGCCCTTGTCGCGCAGTTGACGCGCCCCCTGCCAGTCGATGTCAAACAGCACATCGCGGCCTTCCGACAGTGCCTTTTCAACCGGTCCAATCGGCGTGCCATAGTAATTGCCAAACACTTCTGCCCATTCAAGCAGTTCGTCATCGGCGATCATATGTTTGAATTCATCAACCGATTTGAAAAAGTAGTGGGTACCTTCTTCCTCACCCGGGCGGGCTGCACGCGTTGTTGCCGATACAGACAAGGAGATCTTGTCATCGTTTTTAAGCAACTGACGAGTGATTGTCGTTTTCCCGGCACCGGACGGCGCACAGAACACCAGCATCACGCCACGGCGGTTATGCGGATCAGTCATCAAAGTTCCTTCCCTACCCGCTTATTCGACGTTCTGGACCTGCTCGCGGAGCTGATCGATGATCACTTTAAGCTCCATCCCGCAATTGGTCAGTTCAATATCGTTGGCTTTCGAGCACAAGGTATTGGCTTCGCGATTGAATTCCTGACACAGGAAATCAAGCTTGCGCCCGATAGATCCACCCTTTGAAAGCATATCACGGGCAGCCGTGATATGGGCTTTCAGACGATCAATCTCTTCGCGGATATCTGCCTTGGTGGCGAGGACTGCAGCTTCCTGATGCAGACGTTCTGGATCGAACTTGCCCGCATCCATCAATTCTTCGACCTGGCGTTTCAGACGATCCTTGATGGCGTCTGCGCGCGCTGATTCGCAATTTTCAGCACGTGTAACAGTTGCCTCGATGTTATCGACATGGCCACGCAGCATCGCGTCAAGTTTTTCGCCTTCTTCTGCCCGGTGGGCGGCCATCTGATCAATCGCCTCATTCAGGCTTGCCAGCACGGCGGCATCATTGGCGTCCCGGGTTGCTTCGTCTTCCTGTGGCTCATAGGCCTCAAGCACACCACGCACATTCATAAGATCTGCAATCGTTCCGGCCGACAGACTGCTGGTGTTATCAAACTCCTCGGCGATCTGGACCAGTTCGGAAAGCAGTTCACGGTTCACCGAATAAGCATTGCTATCGCCGGAACGCGTAACATTCAGGGTCACGCCCATATTGCCGCGCTTGAACCGCTTGGAAACCGCATCACGCACCTTGGCTTCAAGACGCTCAAACCCGCCATTCAGGCGCAGGCGAACATCAAGCCCCTTGCCATTGACGCTGCGCAGTTCCCAGGTCCAGCCGAAACCATCGGCCGCGCCATCAACGCGCGCAAATCCGGTCATGCTTGAAACGGTCATCTTTTCATCCAGTTCGCTTTTGTGTTTGGGCGTTTATAACCATTGGCCCGTGTCCCGCCAAGGGTGAACACCGATCATCACGCGATAACGACAATATGGTAAACATAAGCCGTATTTCATAATGCTGCCCTATTGCTGCAGCATGTTCCGCAAAAATCAATTTCCTTATTTCAAAACCCAGTACGAGCAACAATGTCCTTTCAGTACGATGCCATTCTGATCACCGGTGCCAGTTCGGGTATTGGCGCTGCCCTTGCCCGCCATTTCGCACGTACCGGCGTGACCCTTTTTATCAGCGGTCGCAATCAAACGCGCTTGCAACTGGTGGAAAATGATTGCCGCGCCGCCGGGGCCAATGTTTATGCCGATGTTCTCGATGTGACGTCGCGCGAAACAATGGACGCCTATGTCACCCATTGCGATGAAATTGCGCAGCTCAGCCTTGTCATCGCCAATGCCGGCATTTCGGCCGGTACCGGTGGCCTTGGCGAAAGCCCCGAACAGGTACGCGATATCTTTGCCACCAACGTTGCCGGTGTCCTGAACACGATTGATCCGGCGATCAAGGTCATGCGTGCGCGCAGACGCGGTCAGGTCGCCGTGGTTGCATCCCAGGCATCCTGGCGCGGATTGCCCTCTGCCCCGGCCTATTGCGCCAGCAAGGCGGCTGTCCGGGTTTACGGCGAAGGGTTGCGTGGTGCATTGGCGCCCGATGGTGTGAAGGTCAATGTCATCTGCCCGGGCTTTGTTAAAAGCCGGATCACTGATGCCAATGAATTTCCGATGCCCTTCTTCATGCAGGCCGACAAGGCCGCAAAGAAGATCGTGCGGGGGCTTGAACGCAACAAGGGCATGATCGCCTTCCCGTGGCAAATGAACCTGATCATCGGAATGCTTAAGATGACACCGCAATGGTTGATGGATGTTGCGGCATCCCGGATCCCGAAGAAAACATCATCGCCCGATAGCCAAGGCGAACACTAGGAAGCAAAAAGGCGGCATCGGATTGATGCCGCCTTTATCTTTTGGTCCAAACTCTTTGGCGTGATCACTGCCCGTCACGGATGCGCCGCCACTTGGCAACGTTGCGATTATGCTCATCAAGGGTTCTGGCAAAGGCATGCCCACCTGTCCCGTCTGCAACGAAGTACAGATCTTCGGTCGCAGCCGGATGCAGCACGGCATAAAACGCATCGCGCCCCGGATTGGTGATCGGCCCCGGCGGCAAGCCGCTGGTGACATAGGTGTTATAGGGGCTCTCGAAACGCCAGTCCTTGCGCGTCAGTGGACGTTCGAGACGCTTGTCCGGGCTAAGCGCATAGGCAACTGTCGGATCAGACTGCAGGCGCATATCGCGTCGCAGGCGATTGATGAATACGCCGGCAACCCGTGCCCGTTCGCCAGCAACACCGGTTTCGCGTTCAACGATGGAGGCCAGAATAACCGCCTCTTCAATGGTGTCGAACGGCAATCCGTCCTGACGGCCCGGCCAAAGCTGTTTGACCATTTCATCGTGGGCTGCGCGCATGCGATCAATGATGCTTTGCTTCGTATCCCCAAACGAGAACTGATAGGTTTCGGGCAACAAGGTGCCATCGGCCGGAATATCGGCGATCTCGCCACTTAATCCGTCAACCAGATTGATCCGATCGACAATTTCGCCGGAACGAAGACCTTCTGGGATGGTGACAAACCGTTTGACCGTATCCCCAAAGGCCAGAATTTCAGCAGCCTGTTTCGGGCTGACCCGGGCCGGGAAATGGTATTCCCCCGCCCGCAGCGACCGGTCAAGCTGACTGACGCGAACCCCGGCAAGGAAGATCAGCGGTTCAGTGATGATGTTTTCACGTTGGAAAATCTCGGCAATACCGCGAACACCGGTCCCCTGCGGGATGATGATGTCGCGCTCCTGCGCCAAATTGCTCGGCGATGTGTATTGCACATAAACATACACCGCTGCCCCACCTGTGGCGAGAGCAGCGGTGATGATCAGAAAGCCAATAAAAAGCAGAAAACGCTTCAAGGGAATGCTCCCGGGGGTTGCTCTGCTGTTTAAACGGCCTTGAAAACAAGCGATGCGTTGGTGCCGCCAAAGCCGAACGAGTTCGACAGAGCGACATTGACTTTACGCTGTTTGGCTTCAAGCGGAACCAGATCGATGCCTTTGCATGCCTCGGACGGATTGCGCAGGTTCAACGTCGGCGGAACAACGCCTTCGTGGATCGCAAGGATCGAGAACACTGCTTCAATCGCACCGGCAGCACCCAGAAGGTGACCGGTTGCCGATTTGGTCGAAGACATCGACATTTTCTGGGCATGATCACCGAACAGGCGTTTGACCGCACCCAGTTCGATTTCATCACCCAGCGGAGTCGAGGTACCGTGTGCGTTGACGTAATCAACATCTTCCGGGTTCAGACCCGCATTGCGGATAGCATTGCGCATCGAACGGAAGCCGCCATTGCCGTCTTCGGCCGGTGCGGTGATGTGATAAGCATCACCCGACATGCCGTAACCGGCAACTTCGGCGTAAATCCGTGCCCCACGCGCCTTGGCGTGTTCGTATTCTTCAAGAACGACACAGCCCGCACCTTCGCCCATGACGAAACCGTCACGGCCTTCATCCCACGGACGGGATGCTTCGGTCGGTGTGTCGTTGTAGCTGGTCGAAAGCGCACGTGCAGCAGCAAAGCCCGCCATGCCAAGACGGCAAACAGCAGCTTCGGCACCACCCGCAACCATGACATCGGCATCGCCAAGCATAATCATGCGCGATGCGTCGCCAACGGCGTGTGCACCGGTCGAACAGGCGGTAACCACCGCATGGTTCGGACCTTTAAGACCGTGTTTGATCGAAACCTGACCCGAGACCAGGTTAATCAGACAAGACGGAATGAAGAACGGACTGACACGACGGGTCTTGCCGTTATTGACCAGATCAGTTGCCTCGGAAATCTTGGGCAACCCACCGATCCCCGAACCGATCAAAACGCCGGTTGCTTCCTGATCTTCGTCGGTTTCCGGCTTCCAGCCAGAATCCGCAATCGCCTGATCAGCAGCAGCAATCCCATAGACGATGAAATCGTCCATTTTCTTCATGTCTTTGATCGAGACATGATCTTCAGCGTTGAAAAGTCCGTCACCCTCACCGCGCGGCACGAGGCCTGCGATTTTGGCAGGGATATCCGACACGTCAAACGTATCGATGCTTTTGATCCCGGATTGGCTGTTCAGCAGTTTCTGCCAAGTATTCTGTGCCCCGCTAGCAAGCGGAGTAACAGCACCAATACCGGTAACAACTACGCGTCTCATCCCGCATTACGCCTTTATTCTATGAATCCAGCAAAGACGAAAAGGGCGCCTGAGGATGCCCTCTAGGCGCCCATGTCTAACAGCAAACTTAGCTGTCCGCCTTTTCGATGAAGTCGATCGCGTCTTTAACGGTCAGAATTTTTTCAGCCGCGTCATCCGGAATTTCACAACCGAATTCTTCTTCAAACGCCATAACCAGCTCAACGGTGTCCAGGCTGTCTGCGCCCAGATCGTCGATGAAGCTTGCGTTTTCAGTGACCTTGTCTTCTTCAACACCGAGGTGCTCGACAACGATCTTCTTCACGCGATCTGCGACATCACTCATAGCTCAAATCCTTCAATAGGTTTTCTGTCAGTTAGTTTACACGTGGTACCCGTTGTGTCCCCCTATTGAAGGAGTTCCCGGGAACCGGAAACCGGCAACGAACAATCGCCAGTTTCAATATTTGGTATAGCGGCCTCTTTTAAACAGAAAAGAAGGCAACCCGCAACGGGTTAAATCATCGCCATTCCGCCATTCACATGCAAGGTCTGTCCTGTGACATAAGCTGCTTCGTCACTTGCAAGATACAGAATCGCTGCTGCGATCTCTTTGCTGTCGCCCATGCGACCTGCCGGAATACCGCCCAAAAGCTTTTCTTTCTGGGCATCTCCGAGTTCTTCGGTCATGGCCGTGGTAATAAAGCCCGGTGCCACACAGTTAACCGTAATTCCGCGCGCCGCAACCTCTTGCGCCAGCGATTTTGACCAACCGATCATCCCGGCCTTGGCAGCGGCATAGTTGGTCTGGCCCGGGTTACCGGTCACACCAACGATCGAGGTGATGTTGATAATACGGCCGTGGCGACGCTTCATCATGCCGCGCAGCGAATTGCGCGCAAGCTTGAAGGCAGAGGTCAGGTTCACATCAATAACCGCCTGCCAGTCTTCGTCCTTAAGACGCATGGCAAGCTGATCACGGGTAATTCCGGCATTGTTGACCAGAATATCAAGCTGACCGCCAAGGGCTTCCTCGGCATTTTTGATCAGGCCATCGACCGATTCTTTATCCGAAAGGTTGGCCGGAACAACAACCGCGTTGCCGCCGATTTCGGCAGCAACCGCTTCGAGGCGTTCCTGACGGGTCCCCGACAGAGCAACCTTCGCACCGGCTTCGGCCAGAACCTTGGCGATTTCGCCACCGATACCGCCGGTCGCACCGGTTACGAGTGCTGTTTTCCCTGCAAGATCAAACATAAATTTTCGTTCCCTTTGGGTTCGTTCGTGTTCCGGACACTCTTACAGAGCGCCGAGGAATGCTTCGATATCTGCCGGACCATTCACAGCCGTGCCACTCAGATCGCGGTCAATACGGCGTACCATGCCGGTCAAAACTTTGCCTGCGCCGATCTCTACCAGATCGGTGATGCCCTGCTCTTTCATATAAAGAACCGACTCACGCCAGCGCACGGTGCCGCAAACCTGCTCTACAAGGAGTTTACGAATGGTTTCCGGATCGTCAGTTTTTTCTGCGGTCACGTTGGCAACGACCGGCTTGCCAGGTGCATTCATGGTCACAGCGCCAAGCGCCTCTGCCATGCGATCGGCTGCCGGCTGCATCAGGGCACAATGGAACGGTGCCGATACCGGCAACAACACAGCGCGCTTTGCGCCCTTTTCCTTGGCGATCTCAATCGCGCGTTCCACAGCCGCCTTGTGACCGGAAACAACGACCTGCCCGCTGGCATTATCATTGGCGGCGGTGCAAACTTCACCTTGTGCTGCTTCTTCGGCAACCGCGACCGCGTCGACATAATCAAGACCAAGAAGGGCTGCCATCGCGCCAACACCGACCGGAACGGCGGCCTGCATCGCCTGACCACGGATCTTCAAAAGGCGCGCGGCATCGGAAATGGCAAAGGTGCCAGCTGCTGCAAGGGCGGAATATTCGCCAAGGGAATGACCGGCAACAAGATCGCACTTATCGGTCAGGGTAAAGCCGCCTTCTTTTTCCAGAACACGTGTCACCGCAAGGCTGACCGCCATCAAAGCCGGCTGCGCGTTTTCGGTCAGGGTCAATTCGTTTTCCGGACCTTCGAACATCAGCGCGCTAAGCTTTTGCGAAAGCGCATCATCAACTTCCTGGAAAACTTCGCGGGCAACCGGGAATGCGTCTGCCAGTTCCTTGCCCATACCTACCGCTTGCGACCCCTGTCCGGGGAAAACGAGTGCGCGTGTCATTATATTAAATAAACCCTTGTCCGCTTCTACGAAGACTGTGCCGAAAACCGGCCCCTTGAAATTGAGCCACCCTTGATAGCGTGCGCAAGCGCACTGTCAAGAACTGAAACCTGATGGGCGCGGTTGGTTTGATTTTTTTACGCCCCAAAACTGCACGTCGCGATAACACTATAACAATAGTGTGACTTTCGGGTTTGACACCCGATTTGCGCGTTTATGGCATATTTTGCGTCATTTACGAAGGACTGGCTGTTGCGCAGCGCACAAT
>NZ_DCAO01000004.1:2539-9061 GCF_002311515.1 Thalassospira sp. UBA1131 | reverse complement strand
CCGTAATCGGCAAAAAGCTGCATTTGGCGTTGCACTCATGGGCGAAAAGTGTATATTCCGCCGTCTCACGGCTCCTTGCCGGGATTGTCCGGCTATGCCTGCATGGCACGAGGTCATGCAGGAAGAGATAAGCCAAAAGGAGTAATAGGAGTATTATGAGCAAATACGAAAGCGTGTTTATCGCACGTCAGGACTTCTCGACCGCACAGGTCGAAAGTCTGAACGAAAAGCTGACCCAGACCATCGAAGGTCTCGGCGGCAAAATCGCCAAAACCGAATATTGGGGTCTGCGTTCCCTGGCATACCGTGTCAAAAAGAACCGCAAAGGCCACTATACTCTCTTCCAGATCGAAGCTGACAAAGACGCGATCGCGGAATACGAGCGTCAGATGCGCCTGAACGAAGACGTTCTGCGTCAGATGACTGTCAAGGTTGACGAGTTCGAAGAAGAACAGTCTGCCATTCTGCGCAACCGCGACGAGCGCGGCGGTCGTGGCGGTAATCGCCGTGGCGGTCCCCGTCAGAACGGCTAACAGATAGCGAGGAGATAATATCATGGCTGGACGTCGTCTGTTTTTCCGTCGTCGTAAAACCTGCCCGTTCTCGGGTGATGATGCGCCGAAGATTGACTACAAAGATGTCAAACTGCTGCAGCGTTTCGTTTCCGAACGCGGCAAAATCGTTCCGAGCCGTATCACTGCGGTTTCGGCCAAGAAGCAGCGCGAACTGGCGAAAGCCATCAAGCGTGCACGCTTCCTGGCGCTGCTGCCCTACGCAGACCAGGTCTGAGGCAGTCGGCAAGAGACCCTTTTGAGGTCTCGGGCCGGGAGTAAATGATGCAACGTGACACCCTCATAGCGATTGGGACCGGACTTGGCAGTGCCGTTCTGTTCCTGCTGGTTCTATCAGGAAATCCGTTTGCTCTTTTGCTTTCATACTTCGGGCATCTGCCGCTTTTCCTTACGGGATTGTGGCAAGGGCCCAAACGCCTGCTGGTTGCGGCATTTGCCGCATGTATTGCCCTCATTCTTATGGGGGGATTACTGCCTTTCACGGTCTTTATGGTCGTGTTTGCCGGACCGGCGATGTTGTTGACCCGCATGGCGCTGGTCGTCCGGAAAGATCAAAATGGCAATCTTGCCTTTCTGCCTTCCGGAATTGTCGTAAGTGCCATGGCCGTCATGGTCGCGACGGTAATGATCTTCGTTACCGGAACACTGACGGCGGAAGGTGTGGACATTCAGGACTTCATCGCGAAGTTCCTGAGCCAGATGTACTCGGAAATGGGTGTCCCTATGACATCCGATGTTCAGGGGCTGATTGGTATGTTCCAGACTTACTTCCCGGCGATTGCAGCGGTGAGCTGGCTATTGATGCTGTTCGCCAACGCCGCAATCGCACAGGCAATTTTGGTGCGTGCAGGCAAAAACCTGCGTCCGACACCAAGTATGGCAACCTTTGCCTTGCCTGGCTGGTCACTGTTTGTGTTTGCCCTGGCCGGGTTTACGGTCGGCTTTGCCGATGGTTCGCTGGCTTATGTGGCGCGCAACGTCGCGGTGGTACTGGCAGTGCCGTTCCTGTTTCAGGGATTGGCGCTGGTGCATGGGCAGGCAGCCCGATGGCCGCAAAAACGTGTAATTCTGACGGTGTTTTACATCGTCGCGGTTCTGTCCACCTGGTCGTTTATCGCGATCACCGGACTTGGAATTGTTGAGCATTTAATCAGGCTGCGGGGGAAAGAACCGATGACCCGTAGCAATGAGGAGGATCGGTGATGGAAGTTATTCTGCTCCAGCGGGTAGAAAAACTCGGTCAGATGGGTGACGTAGTCACTGTCAAGCCGGGCCACGCCCGCAACCGCTTGCTGCCGCAGGGCATGGCCCTTCGTGCAACCAAAGCAAACATCTCTGTGTTCGAAGCACAGAAAGCACAGCTTGAAGCTGACAACCTGGAACGCCGTAAGGAAGCAGAAGCTGTTTCCGAGAAGATGGGTGAACTCGCAGTCACCGTCGTTCGTCAGGCATCCGACGTTGGCCAGCTTTATGGTTCGGTCACTGCCCGCGATATCGCAAACGCAGTAACCGAAGCAGGCTTCACTGTTGCCCGTACCCAGGTCGTTCTTGATCAGCCGATCAAGACCCTTGGTCTGCATCAGGTCCGTATCAACCTGCACCCGGAAGTTATCATTGAGGTAACCGCCAACGTTGCACGTTCCGAAGAAGATGCCGCTGAACAGCTCCGCAAGGGTTCTGCTGTTCTTGGCACCATCGAAGAAATGGAAGCGGAAGAAGAGGAAGCCCTCGAAGCCGCTGAAGAACTCTTCGAAGAAGAAGTTCCGGCTGACCTTGCAGAAGCAATCGAAGCTGACGAAGAAGAAACCAACGCTTAATCGCAGGTTCTTCGAACGATTTGAAAACGGCACATCCGCAGGGATGTGCCGTTTTCTTTTGCCCTAACGCCAAGGCCCGTCGATTTTTTCAAAGCATTTCAGGAGCCTGCGGCATTTGCGACCTCTGCGCTGGCGGAATACCGGCTATGAGTTATACCGATTAGCTCTTTGCGGTCTTGCTGATGCCTGCTACCTTTTCGGCCCATGACAGATCCCAATTTAGATGCCCTTTTTGCCCCGCTTGAACCGGACCATGGTGCCGACACCGAAATGGTGCTCGATCGCATGGCGCCGCACAATTTTGAAGCGGAGGCTGCCCTTCTTGGCGCGATCCTCAATAACAACGCGGCCTACGAGCGCGTGTCTGATATTCTGCGCCCGGAACATTTCGCCGATGGGCGTCACGGCCGCATCTTTGAGGCTTGCGGCAAGCTGATCGAACGTGGCCAACTGGCCAACCCGGTCACGCTCAAAGCCTATTTCAAGCAGGATGAACATCTTGCCGAAATCGGTGGTGCGCAATATCTGGCCGAACTGTCAAACAATCTGGTTTCGGTGATCAATGCCAGCGACTATGGCAAGCTGGTCTATGACCTGTATCTGCGGCGCGAACTGATCGAACTTGGCGAGGAAGTCGTCAACGAAGCCTATCAGTACGAACTTGATACCGACGCCACCAACCAGATCGAAAGAGCCGAACAGAAACTGTTCTCGCTGGCAACAGCCGGTTCTGCGGAATCGGGCTTTGTCGCGTTTGGCCCCGCCCTTGCCAAGGCCTATGAGAATATCGATCACGCCTATAAAAACGCTGGGCGCGTTGTTGGTGTGACCACGGGCTTGCGCGATATCGACCGCAAACTGGGTGGTTTGCACCCGTCTGACTTGCTGATCCTTGCCGGTCGTCCGTCGATGGGTAAAACCGCCCTTGCGATGAACATCGCGTTTAACGCAGCCATCGCATCGCATCAGAACCGTGCGGCAGGCGAAGACACCCGTGATGAAACCCGAACCGGGGCGATTGCCGTATTCTCGCTTGAGATGGCGGCCGAACAGCTTGCCGGGCGCCTTTTGTCGCAGGCAGCCGAGGTTTCGGGCGATAACATGCGCCGTGGTGACCTGAACGAACAGGATTTCGAACGTCTGTTGCTGGCAACCCAGGAACTCAATACCGTTCCGCTTTATATCGATGATACGCCGGCCCTTCCGGTATCGACACTTCGCACACGTTGCCGCCGCCTTAAGCGCCAGCACGGCCTTGCGATGATCGTCGTCGATTACCTGCAGCTTCTGGCACCGCCGACCAACTTCCGTGGCGATGGCCGCGTGCAGGAAGTTTCGGAAATTACCCGTATGCTCAAGGCGATTGCCAAGGAGCTCGAAGTTCCGGTGCTGGCCCTGTCGCAGCTTTCACGTGCGGTCGAACAGCGCGAAGACAAACGTCCGCAGCTTTCCGACCTTCGTGAATCCGGCTCGATCGAGCAGGACGCCGACGTCGTGATGTTCATTTATCGCGAACAGTACTATCTCGAACGTGCCGAACCGGCCCAGCGCCCGGAAGAAGCCACTGACAAATTCGGGGAACGTTACTCGCAGTGGCAGGAACGTCTGAACCACGTTTACAACACTGCCGAAGTTATTGTTGCCAAGCAGCGTCACGGCCCGGTGGGCAACGTGCGCCTGTTCTTTGACGGGAACTACACCAAGTTTGGTGATCTTGATCACACAGAAGAAGAATATGAATAGAGGATAGGGCAACCACCCATCCACCAACGGATTCCACGGGGTATTACGAATGACCGTTCTTCCCGCCGTCGGCCGTGCTGCCGAGTGCGCGGAACTGCAAATCAATCTGAAAGCAGTTGCCGACAACTATAAAACCCTGACCAAACGCTATACCGGGCGCACCTGTGCGGCTGTGGTAAAGGCAAATGCCTATGGTCTTGGCGCCGAAACCATCGTCCCGGTCCTCAAAAAGCAGGGATGCCGGCTGTTCTTTGTGGCGCAAGCCAACGAAGCCGCCGAACTGTTCCCGGTTTTGCGTGGTGGTGGTCGCATTGCGGTTCTGAACGGTGTCCTGCCCGGTGACGAGGAATTCTTTATTGAAAATGACGTCATCCCGGTGCTGAACGATCTGGAACAGATCGAACGCTGGTCAAACCTGTGCCGCGAATATGAACGTCCGGCTCCGGCCTTTATCCATCTTGATACCGGCATGAGCCGTCTTGGCCTGACGCCACTTGATGTCAGCAACCTTGTCGACCGCTATTCATCCCTGCTCTATGGGTTTGAAAAGGCCGGTTACATGACCCACCCGGTTGCGGCTGATGAGGCCGGAAACCCGGTCACCAAGGAACAGTACGACCTGTTCATGAAGTGGTATCGTCGTCTGCCGCCGGCCCCGCGCGGGTTCTGTAACTCGTCGGCGATTTTCCGCAATGATGACTACCATCTTGAATTCTGCCGTCCGGGCATCGCCCTTTGGGGTGGCAACCCGACGCCGGAAACCACCAACCCGATGCGTTCTGTCGTGAACCTTAAGGTCAAAGTCCTTCAGGTCCGCGAAATCGATGAACCTCAGAGGGTTGGTTATGGCGGCACTTGGCAGGCAAAACGCAAATCGAAAATCGCCACCCTTGCAGTCGGGTATGCTGATGGTTGGCTGCGTTCACTGTCCAATTCCGGCAAGCTGATCATCAAGGGGCACGAAGTTCCCTATGTCGGGCGCGTTTCGATGGATGCGATCACGGTTGATATTACCGACCTTCCGGGCAAAACGCTTAAGGCCGGGGATATGGTGTCGCTTCTTGATGACAAGATGACGGTTGACGACGTTGCATCTGCTGCTGGTACAATCGGTTATGAAATTCTAACTTCTCTTGGACATCGCTACCGGCGGGTTTATACAGAGAGCTAAATCATAATAGCCAGCCAGACAATTCCGGCAGGTCGATAACAGGGGACTTCGAAGTACAGATGCCGATCTTTGCGCCGGTTGGCCATATGTTTCTGACCTTTTTGGCCCTTGTCGGTCGCGTCACGGTATTTGCGGGTCGCACCATCGGCCACATGGTCACACCACCGATCTATTTCCGCCTGATTTTCAAACAGATGCGTGAAATCGGCTATTTCTCCTTGCCGGTTGTCGCCATGACCACCCTGTTTGCCGGGATGGTTCTGGCGCTGCAATCCTATTCCGGGTTTTCGCGCTTTTCGGCCGAAAGTGCGGTTGCGACCGTGGTTGTCATTTCCATGACCCGCGAATTGGGCCCGGTTTTGGCTGGCCTCATGGTGGCGGGCCGTGTCGGTGCCGCCATTGCGGCCGAGATTGGCACCATGCGTGTAACCGAACAGATCGATGCACTGGTGACCCTGTCGACCAATCCGTTCAAATATCTGGTTGTGCCGCGCGTCATTGCCGGTTTGATCACCCTGCCCGTTCTGGTTCTGATTGGCGATATCATCGGGGTAATGGGTGGTTATCTGGTTGGCGTGAACAAGCTTGGCTTTAATGACGGGTCCTATATCCGCAACACGTTCCAGTATCTCGAACAGCTTGATGTCGTTTCGGGTCTTGTGAAGGCCGCGGTGTTTGGCTTTATCATCACACTGATGGGGTGCTATCACGGGTATCATTCCCGGGGTGGTGCGCAGGGTGTTGGTCAGGCAACGACCAATGCGGTTGTTTCAAGCTCCATCCTGATCCTGATTTCGAACTATATCGTCACCGAACTGTTCTTCACGCGATAAGGGCCGGTTGGCAGGATCATGAGCAACACAGCCAAGATATCGCTTCGCAACGTTCACAAGGGCTTTGGCCCGAAAAAGGTGCTTCAGGGTGTTGATCTTGACGTCGCCAAGGGTGAATCGGTTGCCATCATTGGCGGATCGGGCACCGGCAAATCGGTTACGCTGAAATGCGTTCTGGGCCTGCTTACCCCGGATCAGGGGTCGATCAAGGTGGACGGGGTCGAAATGACCACCGCGTCACAGGCCGAACGCGATGCCATGCTGGCAAAGACCGGCATGCTGTTTCAGGGTGCTGCCCTTTTTGATTCGCTCACCGTTTGGGAAAATGTTGCCTTTGGCCTGATCGAAGGTCAGGGCATGAAACCCGCCAAGGCCCGCGATCTTGC
>NZ_DCAO01000004.1:0-2435 GCF_002311515.1 Thalassospira sp. UBA1131 | reverse complement strand
TGTTCTTTGACGAACCGACCACCGGCATTGACCCGATCATGGGTGACGTCATCAATGACCTGATCGTCAAATGCACCCGTGAACTTGGTGCCAGTGCGATGACCATCACGCATGATATGGCCAGTGCGCGCAAGATCGCAGATCGCGTCGCCATGCTGTATCAGGGCAAGATTATCTGGGATGGTCCGGTTGCCGATATTGACGATGCCGATAACCCCTATTTGCAACAATTCGTTGCCGGTGATATCGAAGGTCCGCTTGAACTTGATCTCAAGCATCTCTGAGCGTTACCTGACCGACACACGCCCTTACTGACACTTCTTTGATCTGCGGAGCATTCTGTGGCCAAAACCCAAAGCCGTTTCATCTGCCAGAACTGCGGTGCCGAATACCGCAAATGGACCGGGCGTTGCGACGCATGCGGTGAATGGAACAGTATCGAGGAAGAACGCGTTGAAAGCGGCCCCAAGGCCACCGGCGGCATCGCCGGGGGCGCCAAGGGCAAAACCATCGAATTCGTCGCCCTTGAAGGCGAAAGCGCCAGCCCGAAACGCATCATAAGCGGCATCACCGAACTGGATCGTGCGTGTGGTGGCGGGCTTGTACCGGGGTCGGCCCTGTTGGTCGGTGGAGATCCGGGGATTGGTAAATCAACCATCCTGTTACAGGCCGTCGGGGCGATGGCCGCCAAACATAAGTGCGCCTATATCTCGGGCGAGGAAGCCGTTGATCAGGTCCGCATGCGCGCCGCCCGCCTTGGCCTTGAAAAATCCAAGGTCGATTTTGCCGCCGCCACCAGCCTGCGCGACATCATTACCACCCTTGAAGCCAGCAGCCACGATGTGGTGGTGATTGACTCGATCCAAACCATGTATGCCGACACGCTTGATAGTGCACCGGGCACGGTGTCGCAGGTCCGCGCCTGCGCGCTGGAACTGATCCGCCTCGCCAAGCGCAAGGGCTTTGCTGTGCTTTTGGTCGGTCACGTTACCAAGGAAGGCCAGATTGCCGGTCCACGTGTGCTGGAACACATGGTCGATACGGTTTTGTATTTCGAAGGCGAACGCGGCCATCAGTTCCGCATCCTCCGTGCAGTCAAAAATCGTTTCGGCGCGACCGATGAAATCGGCGTGTTTGAAATGGGTGATGCGGGCCTGGTCGAGGTCCCCAACCCGTCCGCGCTGTTTCTGGCAGATCGTGATTCCCCGGTCAGCGGCACGGCGGTCTTTGCCGGACTTGAAGGCACACGTCCGATGCTGGTCGAAATTCAGGCCCTTGTTGCGCAATCGGCTCTTGCCACCCCGCGTCGTGCGGTTGTTGGCTGGGACTCTGCGCGCATGAACATGATTTTGGCCGTCCTGGATGCCCGGTGTGGCCTGCCGCTTAGTCAGTTTGATGTTTACCTTAACGTCGCCGGTGGTTTGCGGGTGGGCGAACCCGCCGCCGACATGGCGGTTGCGGCGGCACTGATTTCAGCGGTTGCCGATGCGCCGGTTCCGGGCGAGACGGTGATTGTTGGGGAAATCGGTCTTTCAGGGGAAGTTCGTCCGGTAGGCCAGCTCGAATCGCGACTGAAGGAAGCGACCAAACTTGGCTTTGGCAATGCCTATACCCCCAAGAATGGTACCCAGGGCAAGAAGAAGATGTCGATCAAGGGACTCAATCAGACGGAAATCGGCCATCTTCAGGATTTGGTAAACCTCTTCGGCGACGATGTCCGCGACAAGGTGCGTCCGCGCGAAGGCATGTATTAAGCGCCTTTACCGCGACCTCGCCCGCCACCCGGACTGACGAACAAGGTTTACGCATAAATGGATTTCTCCGCCCTTCCCGATCTTGGCGCACGTGATGTGTTTGATCTGATTGTTGTCGGCATTTTGCTGATATCGGGGATCTTTGCCTTTTTCCGCGGTTTTATCCACGAAACCCTGTCGATGATGGGCTGGGTCGGGGCCGGGCTTGTCGCACTTTATGGCTATCCGGTTGCACGCCCCTATGTGCGCGAACTGATCCCGTCCGAACTGATTGCCGATCTGGCAACCGGGGTTGGCCTGTTTCTGATTTCATTTTTGATTTTCTCGTTCATCAGTGGCCGGATCGGCCGGGCGGTGCAGAATTCCGGTCTCGACAGCCTTGATAGCACGCTTGGCTTTGTTTTCGGGCTTCTGCGCGGAGCGTTGATCGTTTGTATCGGCTTTCTTTCCCTGTCCTGGTTACTGCCGGCAGATTCGCAACCCGACTGGGTCCGCGATGCCCGCACCCGCCCGGTTCTGGAAGAAGGCGCGTTCCTTATTATGCGCATGGCACCTGACGAAATTTTCGATACCACCGCCCAAGAGCTTGAACGCGCTCAGCGTGAGGCCGATGCGAACGAAAAAACCTATCGCCAACTTCTTGGTCTGGAGCCAAAAGGGACTGGACCCGCGCCCCTAAAC
>NZ_DCAO01000039.1 GCF_002311515.1 Thalassospira sp. UBA1131 | reverse complement strand
AAACAGCCGGTTCACGATATTGGCGCGTTCAACGATATAGCCCATGAACAGGAACAACGGCACGGCGGTCAGAACTTCGTTCGACATCACCGTGTATGTCTGGTTGATGAACAAATCGAATATTCGGTTGTTAAACGCCCCTTCGAACCACGTTATCACCGAGGTCAGGGTTTCGCTGTCCTCGGCCAGCCGGTTAAAGGCCCGCCACATGCGGCCTGCATCGAAATAGGCGTAATATCCAAACCCGATGCCAAGCGCCATCAGGGTAAAGGCAACCGGGAAACCGAGGAATACCAGTATAATAAAGATGCCCAGCATCATCAGGGCGACATGTGCGTCAATCACGTTGGCTGCTCCGTTCGGGGGCGTGTATCGCGTATGGCTCAGCGGCCTGGTTGATCTTGATCGTCATGGGATCAGTCTTCCTTGGCCACTTTTTGCTTCATCAGCAATTCTTCGGTTTCCTGAACATCATCATCTGCATTGCGCCAGTACCCTTCACGGATACACAAAATGCAGCGCATCACCTGTGCGATGCCCTGGATGAACAGAAGAATGCCGGCTGCGACAATCACTGCCTTGAATTGAAAGATCGGAACACCCGCCGGGCTGTTCACGCTTACTTCCCCATAGCCCCATGAACGGGCGGCATATTTCCAGCCCGACAGGATCAGGGCGGTCACACCCGGGAAGAAGAAGAAGATATAAAGAACCAGATCAACCTTGGCCTGGGTTGTGGGTTTCCACAGACGATAAAGGAAATCGCCGCGGACATGCCCGCCACGAGACAGGGTATAGGCCCCACCCATCATGAACAGTGTGCCATACATGATAAATGACACATCAAGCGACCATGTGGTTGGCGCGTTAAATAGGTATCGCGATGCCACCTCATAGCTCATGCCAAGCGTCATGAGGATAATCAACCAGCCAAAGGCCTTGCCAAACCAGGCCGAAAGCTTGTCCGCGAATTCAATAAATCCAATCATGAAATCCTGTCCGTTCGCGTATTGACTGCTCCGCCAGCCAAAAGATCAGGCCAACGGAGCAGTCAGGATCATCAAAACACTGAAATCCGAAACAGGGATCAGAGTTTCAGTTTGCCCGGGAAGTAGTGTTCATAAGCGAGCTGATAATCAGGCGAGTTCATCAGTTCATAGAAGGTCACACGTTCGACCCAGGCACGCTGGCTGTCGAGAACCCGTTTCATGAACGGATCTTCTTCAAGTGTCGGGATCAGTTTGTCCCAGGCTTCAAGCTGTGCGGCCAGGATCTCTTTCGAGGTCCGGTGAACTTCTACGCCCTCATCCTGCAATTTCTGCAGATCCGAGGAATAGTTGTCCATCGCAAGCGCCGTGTTCGAAGTCGACGCCGCCTCGACAGAGTGACGCAGGATCGCCTGCAGATCCGGCTCAAGGTCTTCCATCAGGGATTTGTTGAACAGGAACTCGAAGCTTTCCGATGCCTGATGGTACGAAGACAGATAGTAGTTCTTCGCAACATCCTGTGCGCCAAAGCGCATGTCAGACGACGGGTTGTTGAATTCGAACGCGTCGATCACGCCACGTTCCATCGCCGGCACAATCTCGCCGCCCGGAAGCTGTGCGACCGACATGCCCATCGACTGCAGAAGGTCTGCTGCCAGACCCACCGTGCGGTATTTGAAGCCTTCGATATCAGCAACGGTGTTGACCTGCTCCTTGAACCAGCCGAACGGCTGTGCTGGCATCGGGAAGCCAAGAAGACCAACAACATCCAGACCCATCACATCCTGGGTCAGTTCGCGATAGAACTCTTCACCACCGCCAGCATAGAACCAGCTCAACATGGTGGTTGCAGAACCACCAAACACCGGACCGGTGCCAAACAGCGATGCTGCCTTGTTCTTGCCGTACCAGTAAACCGGCACGGAATGGGCGATATCAATCACGCCGTCATTGACGCCATCAAGAACCTGGAAGGCAGCAACAACAGCACCCGCCGGCAGAAGGTCGATTTTCAGACGACCACCCGACATGGCTTCAACACGGTCAACATACTGCTGGGCAAAGGTCATCCAGATATCGGATGACGGCCAGGAAGTCTGCATCTTCAGAACCATCGGTGCCGGCTGCGCGTGGACAGCCGGTGCCGCAAACATCCCGGTTGCCGCAGCACCACCCGCCACAACCCCGGTCGCCCCTTTGGTCAGGAACGAACGACGGGATACTTCCTTGGACTTCACGTCTTCAGATTTGGTTTTCATTTCCATTTTTCCTCCCAGATATACCGTTGTTTGCCGTCCACCATTGGCGGGAAACAATCGGTAACTGTCAGCCTTCAAAAGCCCCTGATCTTGATATCCAAGACCATTTTTGATGCGCTTGGTCCGTTCCGGGACCGCAAAAACGGCGCGCATTTTGTTATTGTTAAAGACTTCAACAAACTGGACGCAGGCAGTCTTCCCGCCTTCTACGCCACCCGGTCGCCGGGTTCTTTCCCCTGAAAATAGGCATCAAGGTTATCAAGTGCGCGAAACCCCATGGCATCACGCGTTTCTTCGGTAGCAGACCCTATATGTGGTAACAGAAAGACGTTATTCAACGCGCTAATCCGTTGATTTCCACCGGGTTCGTTGCAAAACACATCAAGGCCTGCTGCAAACAGCTTTCCGCTTTGAAGGGCGGCCACAAGCGCATCCTCATCCACCAGGTTGCCGCGCGCTGTATTCACAAGGATCGCGCGGTCGGGCAGCATCGCAATTGTCTTGCTGTTGATGATGCCTTTTGTTTCTGGCGTTGACGGGCAATGCAGTGACAGCACGTCGGAATGGGCAAACAGGTCTTCGACCGTCTCGTGGAAAATTGCGCCCTTGGCCAGAGGATCGGGCAGTGGCTTGCGGTTGTGGTAATGGACTTCCATGCCAAATCCGCGTGCCCGTTCGGCCGCGACCTGACCAACCCGGCCCATGCCCAGAACACCAAACCGCTTGCCGCTGACCTGACGCCCGACCATAAAGGCCGGCGACCAGAAATCCCACTTCCCGGCACGCACCATCGCATCGCCCTCGGCCCCGCGCCGCGCCGCACCCAGCATGCACAGCATGGCAATCTCGGCGGTGGCATCCGACAGCACATCGGGCGTGTTGGTCACGACAATCCCGGCATCCTTGGCCGCCGCCAGATCAACGTGATCCACCCCGACCGAATGATTGGCAATGATCTTGAGGCTTTTGGGCAGTTCGGCAATGACATCAGCCGAAAAATGCTCGGAATGGCACGGCAGGACAGCATCGACCTGCTGGCACTTTTCAATGAGCTCTTCACGCGTGAACACGCGATCTTCGGCATTGGTCAGAACCTGATAGTCCCGCGCGGCGCGTGCCTGAACGGCATCACGCAATCGTCGCGTTATCAGAAGCTTTGGCTTCTCGGGCATGCGGACGCTCCCGGTGATTTCCCTGAAAGTAATCTTATTTTTTATGATCCTAGGAAACACCTTTACGGAAAATCCAGCAATAGGGGATCAACCAAGAGGCAAGTCTTTTTCACTTCGTGGAAAACCATGGGGCGCATTACGCCGCAATCACGCGCGTAAAAGGCTCAACAAGCTTCTGATTCTATTCATTAAAAATTGAATTTATGGCCTGGATTTTGCCCCGCACACCAGTCAGGCCTTTCATCACCCAAAAGTATACATTCGCGTTCCCTCTTACGCAGCGTTGCGCAAAAGCCGTTCTGAACGGTCAGTATTTGGCGATGAACTGCCTTTTTAAGGCGCAACCAAAAAGCCAGCGTGCAGGCTAAATTCGCTTTTCAGAATTTAAATTTTCTGCCCAAATACCCTGATCAGGGTCTGCATCAGGGGGCTTTAATGCAGGGTCAAACCAAACTCACAAAATCATCGTTTACCGCTGGAAGTCTGTTACTTGCCGCAAGCTTTTTGCTCGCAGGATGCCAGACAACTGATTTTGATCAATTAACCAGTAATATCATGAACGCGATAACGCCTTCGCAATCAGAAGGAACCGATACCGCCAGTCAACCTGAGACGACAACTGCAAAAACGACAGCAGCTGTATCAACAGCGACACCTTCAAACGCCCCTCCAAAGGGCATGAAGAAAAGTACGCTGAATTGGGGTCTGGTTCAGTTTGTCATCGGTGCAGGCGGCACCTATGACGATTACTGGAGCGCTTCTGTATTCCCGACCAGCAGTTCCGAGAACTTTATCGGTGCGCATGCAGATAAAGTTGCCATGGGCCGGATCCACGCCGTCCAGCTGTGGCCCGGTGAGTATCGCGTGCGCCTGACGCACAATTCACAGATCAAGGCAGATAGCATCATCAAGGTCGAAGCCGGAAAACTTGTCCGGTTGACAGCAGAATATGGCGTATTTTCAAACAGCGTCATCACCACAACTGAGCCTGTCTATAATGACTTCGCACTTATGGCGGCAAGCACGGCGTCTTATGCCAAAGATACCTATCTTCCCGTCATCGTAGAACATCAGGGACAATGGCTTTTCGAATTCCGGGGACCACAGGTCAACGGACAGGTCGCAGGCAATGGCACGATCACGGTTCTTCGTGATGGCTCAGAAGTCGCTGTCATCAGCAACGCCAATATCACCCCGGATGAAATTACCGGCAAGGTAACACTGACGGGGGAAGGCGTTTACCAGGGACGCTTTAACCGCAAGAAGTTCGAACAGATTGCCGGCACCAAAATTAAATGGAAGAACGGTAAAACCTTTGAAGGCACATTCGAGGCCGTCGTCCCCAAAGAAGGTAAACTGACACAACTCAGCGGGTCGGTCTGGGAAGGAGAAGTCGATGGTGATAATCCCAGTGGCGAAGGCCGCTTCACCAATACCGATGGCAGTTGGGTGCAGTATTCTGACTATGCCGCGCGCGATAGCTATGTTGGCCTGCGTGACTGCGGGCCATCACCGGATGTGATATCCACTTGCGCATACTACAAGGGTGAGAAGCTGGCATCCGAAGCTGAATTGAATGCCAAGATCGCCGAAGACAAACACCTCGCCGAACTTGAACAACAACGACAGGCTGAACAACGCCGCATCGCACAGATCGCAGCAGCCAAAGCAGCAGAGGAAGCCGCGAAAGAAGCGGAAGTGCGCCGTATCGCCGCGGCGGAACAGGCCGCACGCGAAGCAGCGGCCCCCAGGAAACCTGATGATTGCACCACAGCGACCGGCACCTTTTCTGCGGATGGCAACCTGACCCAATACACGATGAACGGATCAGGCAGCGGCAGCGGACATTTCCGCCAGCGCACGTATGGTAGCGAGTATCAATTCGACATCGACTTCTATTTCAACACCTCTGCCAACAGCATCAGCTTTGATTACGGCGAAGGTATCTATTCCGACGCTGGATCAGGGGCCATCCTTCAACGCACATCCATCCCAAATGGCAGTGCAAATTGCACCTTCAATGGTCGCGTTCTGACCATTGACGGCAAGGAATTCGTCAAGCGCTGAAAAAAAGAGCCGCAACCAATAAGGCTGCGGCTCAATGCCGACAGAGCGCCGGACGGGAAGAACACGTTTCAATGGTGAATTCGCGCACACGGAAATCCCCAGATTTCCCGATTGCGCGAAATGATCACATTTTGACCCAAACGGCCCCGTCCCGGCCGGAGCGCACGACGGCTTCGACAAATTTCATGCCTTCAAGGCCTTCCTTGACACCGGGCACCAACATGGCGGCGGCATCGGCCTTGCCATTGGTCAGATGCGCAACCAACTGATCGGCAAAATCGGTATAAAGGTTTGCAAAGCCTTCAAGATACCCTTCCGGATGCCCCGGCGGCACGCGCACACCATGAAGACCTTCGGCCCCGATGCCAGCCCCACCGCGGGTCAGCAATTCCGGACGTCCGTCAAGCGGACGGAAATGCATATGGTTTGGATGTTCCTGCGCCCATTCAAGGCCGCCCTTGTCACCATAGATCCTAAGGCGAAGGCCATTTTCATGGCCAATCGCCACCTGGCTTGCCCACAGCATGCCGCGCGCGCCATTTTCATAGCGCATCAGGATCTGCACATTGTCATCAAGCTTGCGGCCCTCGACGATGGCATCAACATCGGCACAAAGTTCACATGGCGTCATGCCAGACACAAAGTTCGCAAGGTTGTGCGCATGGGTTCCGATATCGCCAAGTGCGCCGCCCATCCCGGCCTTGGCCGGGTCGGCACGCCAATTGGCCTGCTTGTTATCGGTATCCTCGACCTTGGTTGCCATCCAGCCTTGCGGATATTCGACCTGCACCAGCCGGATATTGCCAAGCTTGCCATCCGCCACCATCTGGCGCGCCTCGCGCACCATCGGATAGGCGGTGTAGTTGTGCGTTAAGGCAAACAGAAGCCCGGTTTCCTTGACCTTGGCCGCGATCTTTTCGGCCTCATCGACGGTCATGCAAAGCGGCTTGTCGCAAATCACATGAATACCGGCATTCAGCATCGCCATCGCGGCCGGGAAATGCAGGTGGTTGGGTGTGACAATCGCGCAGACATCAATGCCGTCTTCGCGCGCAGCTTCCTGTTTGGCCATGTCTTCAAAACTGGCATAGCTGCGATCACTATCGATAAACAGCTCTGCTGCCGAGGCGGCTGCGACATCGGGCTTGGATGAAAGCGCACCTGCCACCAGTTCATAGCGATCATCCAGTCGTGCCGCGATGCGATGAACGGCCCCGATGAAGGCCCCCTGCCCGCCGCCAACCATGCCCAGGCGCAAACGACGGCCAAGCGATGTTTGTTTGCTCATATCTGCCTCCAAAGTCGAAATGGACGAGTATTGCCCGTGATGTAGCTAGTCGATGCCAAGGATGCGGCGATTTGCCGCCTCGTCCGTGCCACCATCGGCAAAGTCATCAAAGGCTTTCTCTGTCACACGAATGATGTGATTTTTAATGAATTCGGCCCCTTCGCGGGCACCGTCTTCGGGATGTTTGAGTGCGCATTCCCATTCGAGCACAGCCCAGCCATCAAAATCAATCGCCGCAAGCTTCGAGAAGATGGCGCCAAAATCAACCTGCCCGTCGCCAAGCGACCTGAACCGGCCCGCACGATCGACCCAGCCCTGATATCCGGAATAGACACCCTGTCGGCCGGTTGGATTGAACTCGGCATCCTTGACGTGGAACATCCGGATGCGATCAGCGTAAATATCGATGAAATCAAGGTAATCAAGCTGCTGAAGCACGAAGTGGCTCGGATCATACAGGATGTTGGCGCGCGGATGATTTTTCACCCGTTCCAAAAACATCTCGAACGTCGCCCCGTCAAACAGGTCCTCGCCCGGATGGATTTCATAGCAAACATCAACACCGGCCTCGTCGGCGGCATTGAGGATCGGTGTCCAGCGCTTGGCAAGTTCGTCAAAGGCGGTTTCGATCAAACCGGCCGGGCGTTGCGGCCAGGGATAAACAAACGGCCAGGCCAGTGCGCCGGAAAATGTTGCATGGGCGTTGATTCCCATATGTTGCGATGCCTTGATCGCGGCCTTGACCTGTTTGACGGCCCATTCCTGACGCGCCTTTGGATTGCCGCGGACTTCGGGTACGGCAAAACCGTCAAACATCTCGTCATAGGCGGGATGGACCGCCACAAGCTGGCCCTGAAGATGGGTTGAAAGTTCGGTCACCTGCACGCCGTGCTCGGCAAGTTTACCGATCACTTCATCACAGTAATCCTTGCTTTCGGCGGCCTTTTCGACATCAAACAGGCGCTTGTCCCAGCTTGGAATCTGAACACCTTTATAGCCGAGTGACGCCGCCCAGCGACCAATCGCGTCAAGACTGTCGAACGGGGCTTCGTCGCCGGCAAATTGCGCCAGAAAGATCGCCGGTCCCTTAAGCGTTTTCATCTCAGACCTCTTTAACTGCGTTCTGGTGGAAATCAGTGGAAATCGGGCTGCGTCGGGCGGCGACCGCCCGACGCAAGAGTGCTTGTCCCAACCAAAGTTCGTTTAGAACGGGCTGTCCGGGAAATAGAAGTTCTCAGCATTTTCCTGGGTAACAACAGTCGCACCCAGGATATAGCGACCTTCAACCGGCGCATTCGACGTGAACTTCATAACGGTCACATCCATCGCAGTTGCGATCATTGCCGGCGGATACAGAACATCAATCGGGGTCAGTTCATCGCCATCCATCACCCGTTTGATGATGTCTTTCATGCCAGCACCGCCAACGATGAACATCTCGTCCGTACGATCAGCCTGTTTGACGGCTTCGATCACGCCAAGCGCGATGTCGTCATCCTGTGCCCAGACCGCGTTGATTTCCGGGAAGCGCGACAGGAAGTCCTGCATTACTTCATAGCCGTCATCACGGTTCCAGTTGGCATGTTTCATATCAAGGATTTCGATGTTCGAGCCGTCAAGCGCTTCGACAAACGCGTCCACACGCTCGGTATCGATCGTGGTCGGAATGCCACGCAGAACAACGATCTTGCCTTCGTCATTCAGACGTTCACGAATGTACTCGCCCGAAACACGGCCAAGTTCCGGGTTGTTGCCCGCAACATAGACGTCTTCGATGCCCGGAAGCGAAAGACCACGGTCAACCACGGTAACAAACTTGCCCGCCTGTTTGACCTGCTGGACCGGAACGGTCAGCGGATCAGACTCAAACGGCAAGACCACCAACGCGTCAATATTCTGAACCGACACCAGATCTTCAAGATCGTTGGCCTGTTCGGTTGCACCATTCGCGCTGACCACAATGACATCGATATTGGGATAGGTTGCCTCAATACGCTTTTCAGCCTGTTCTGCATGCCAGTTCAGGCCACCTGCCCAACCATGAGTCGCTGCCGGGATCGAAACCCCGATCTTGATCTTTTCCTGTGCGATTGCACCGGTTGATGCCAAACCAAGGCCCAGAACACAGGCGGCCCCCAGATATTTTGTAAACGTTTTCATCAACGTTTCCTCCTGATCAAAAAAATGATGCGTTTTCACATTCTTCCCGGACGTTGATCGCCGGTTATTTGCTCTTTTTGCGTCGCCAGTCCCCGCGCTGCAGGAATACCGCAACGATGATGATCAGACCCTGAACTGCTCCGTTCAGATAGTTACTGATCGCATCCGTCAAATTCAGAATATTGCCAATCGTGGTCAGCATGATCGCGCCGATCACCGTGCCCCAGATCCGGCCATAACCACCCTTAAGCATCGTGCCACCAATGATCACGGCAGCAATGGCTTCAAGTTCCCAAAGCACCCCGGTCGAGCTTGAGGCCGACCCAAGACGCGGCACATAAATGATGGTCGCAACCGATACGCACAGCCCCTGAATGACATAGGTCAGGGTCTTCACACGGTCGACATGGATTGCCGAATAACGCGCAACCTGCTCGTTTGAGCCAATCGCAAAGCATTTCCGCCCGAACGGCGTCATGTTAAGCAGCACATAGCCCGCAACCGCCACGGCAAAGAACACAAGCACCGGCACAGGAATGCCCAGAATGTCACCGTAATAGACCGGGCGATAAACACCGCGCACATCAAAATCAAGCGACAGGGTCCCGCCATCAGCCATATAGGTCACAAGCGACCGGTAAATCCCCATGGTGCCAAGTGTGACGATAAACGCTTCGATCTTGCCCTTGGTACTGACCAGGCCATTAACGGCCCCGGCCGCAATCCCCAGCAAGACTGACAACACCACACCAATCAAAACCGTCTCGATCCCGGCACCCAGCGTTGCGACAAGGGTGTTCATCACTACAATCATCGCACCCGAAATAAACGCCGCCATGGAGCCGACCGAAAGATCAATGCCGCCCGCGGTGATCACAAAGGTCGCACCCACCGCGATGATGCCGATAAAG
>NZ_DCAO01000012.1:56112-65261 GCF_002311515.1 Thalassospira sp. UBA1131 | reverse complement strand
TGGCCGTCGATCACCTTGCCGTCGATGCCGATCCGTTCACCGGCCGCAGCCAGAACGATCATGCCCGGTGTGGCCTTTTGCGGTGCGATCAGACGTCGCGTGCCATCAGGTTCAATCACGGTGATCGAGCGGGCATTCAGCGACAGAAGATGTTCAGCCGCCGAGCGCGCCTGCCCGCGTGCACGACCATCAAGATAGCGCCCGATCAGCAGGAAGAATAAAAGGGTAATCGCACTGTCGAAATAGGCATGCGGTTCGCCGCGAATGGTTTGTGCCAAACTCATGCCAAGTGCCAGAATCACGCCCAGACTGATCGGCACATCCATATTGACCCGGCGATTGCGAATGGCGCCAAGGGCGGATCGATAAAACGGCAATCCGGCATAGGCCGCGGCGGGCAGTGCGATCAGGGCCGATATCCAGTGAAACAGATCGCGGGTCGCCCCGCCCATGCCCTGAAAATATCCGGCCCAGACCGAGACCGACAGCAACATCACATTGCCCGCTGCAAACCCAGCAACCGCCAGACAGCGCAGCAATTCCTTGTTGCGCGATGTTGTCGCCTGTTCAAGGGCAGCCGGATCAAACGGGATCAGGCGATAGCCCATCTGCATCACCGGGCGAATGATGTCTTCGATATCGGCGACTTCACCCTGCCAGCTCAGGCGCAGGCGGCGTGTCGTCATATTGACGCGGGCCTGCAATACGGCACTGTTTCGTTGCAACAGGGTTTCGATCAGCCAGACACAGGCAGCGCAATGGATGCCGTCGACCATCAGGTTCAGATGATGATGGCCGTCAGTATCGGTGCTGGCCAGTTCGGTGAAATCAAAGCTTGCGATTTCGTCTTCGTCCGGGCGAAGGGCCCGGACCTTGGGATCGATTGCGCGTCGGTTGTAATAGGATGTCAGCCCCATTTCGCCCAAGAGCTCAAAGGCGCCAGCACACCCGGCACAACAAAAGTCGGGTGCGGCAGGTGACATGGCTGTCACCGGCTCGCCGCAATGGCGACAGGGCTGAAGGGCGACGTTCATGGATTTACGACGACATACTCGACAGTTTGATAATCATCCCCCATCGCGTTGGCGACGGTGCGCAATTGCCAACGACCATAAACCGGGAAGGCAGCACTTGCACGATATTCACCCGGTGCGATTTCGGCCATCGCGATGGTGGTATCAAGATCATCACGATCCGCCCGCGACATCACAATGGACATTTTCGCCCCGGTGATCGGGTTGGAATCTTTGTCGCGGAACAGGACGGTGATGGTGCCGTTTTGATCAATGACACCATCGACACTAAGCTTGCTGCGCCAGCCAAGTTCTTCCTGACGGGCAGCACCGGAAATGGCCGCGTTATAGTTGTTGCCCTCTTCGAAGGCATGTTTGGTCACAAGACCATTCCAGCTGGTCATCGAAAACGTGATCAGCGAGATATTGGCAATCAGCATGACGGCGAAGCCGCCGACAAAATACCACGGAATCCAGCGATCCGACTTGCGCGGGCCATTCTGATCTGTGGAAGGTGATGTCATCTGCATTGCCATATCTTGTCTCCTGAACTGAAACGCGTCTGCGATCAGCGGTCGTTTTCCGGACCGGCGAACACTGTATCATATGTTTCGGTATTGCCGGTTTCCTTATCGGTCACCGTGAATTCAAATGGTGTCGATTTACCATCAAGTGTTTGGGGATCCGCTGCCACAAAGACACGGAAACTTCCGACCCGGTCCGGGGCCACGTCCAGATCATAGGTGCCGTCCTGGTTCGGGGTCAGGCCGATGATCTGGAAATCAGTTGCGTCAATTCCTTCAAGCGACAGAACATAGGTTTTTTCTGCCTGTTCCTTGTTGAGAACCTTAAGGGTATAGCCGTTGCGCACGTCACCATCAGACAGGGCGACGAACAGCGGGTTGCGGTCGCGCAGAACATTGAGTTCAAGCACCGAACGGTTGGCCAGACCAAACATCATGACCACGGCAATGATCACCAGCAGCAATGAATAGAAGATTGTGCGCGGGCGAATGATGCGCACGCGGGTCGCCTTGCCCTGTGAACGAAGCTGGGAGTTCTGGACCGAGTCGAACCGAACCAGATCGCGCGGGAATCCGACCTTGTCCATCATCTCGTTGCAGGCATCGATGCACAGCCCACAGCCAATGCACTCCAGTTGCAAGCCGTCGCGGATATCGATACCGGTCGGGCAAACATTCACGCAGGCGTGGCAGTCGATACAGTGGCCGGTTTCTGGCACTTCGCCGCGCACAAGGTTTTTACGTTTGATCGGACCACGCGTTTCACCGCGCCAGCTTTCATAGGTGACGATCATGCTTTCATCATCAAGCATGGCGGACTGGAAGCGCGGCCACGGGCACATATAGGTGCAAACCTGTTCACGTGCCCAGCCTGCCAGAAGGTAAGTCGAGCCGGTCAGGAATGCGATGGTGACATAAGTGCCAAAGGTGGCATTGGCGGTGAAGATATCGACCATCACGGTCGGAGCGTCGTGGAAATAAAGGACAAAAGCACCACCGGTCGCCATGGAAATGACGATCCATGCCAGATGCGTTGCACTGATTTTCCAGATTTTTTCCAGTGTCCATTTCGATTTGTCGAGGCGGACACGCGCGTTGCGGTCACCCTGAATATAGCGTTCCACCAACATGAACAGGTCGGTCCACACCGTTTGCGGGCAGGCATAGCCGCACCAGATACGCCCGAACAAGGACGTTGCAAGGAACAAGCCCACAGCCGCCATGATCAGGATGCCGGTGATGTAATAGACTTCCTGCGGCCAGATTTCGATAAAGAAGAAATAGGCACGCCCCAGATCCATATCGATCAGAACGGCCTGATCCGGTGCGCTTGGCCCACGATCCCAGCGCAGCCAAGGCACGACCCAGTAAATGCCCAGAAGTGCAATCAGCGCAAACCACTTCAGGTTCCGGAAACGTCCTGAGACGCGCTTCGGATAGACTTTGTCGCGCTTTTTATAAAGCGGGACTTCATCATAATCGCCTTCGTCGACGATGTGCGGGACGTTTTTGGGTTCGATATCTGGTTGCTGCAAAGTGGACATGGCCATGTTCGCTACCTGGTTGTTGCTCTGAACCTTGCGACTGCTCTCTGTGCGGGGCGAACCCGCCAGTCGCTTTGAAGGTTGGTCTGTCAGGAGAACTTGGGTTTCTGGCAGCTTTGCAGAGCAAACTCTAATTATTCAAATCTCAGGCAGAAAATACGAGAGACCCGGCTTGTCCACCATGACACATGTCAATTTATTAGCCGATATTGGGATGAATTGTTGTGGCTGAGCCGCCCGGTAAAGAAAAAGGCCCGCGATTACAAATCACGGGCCTTTTTGGAAAAGTTGTCTTGGACTGCGGACTTAGTATGCGGACTTACTGACCGCCACCGAGCGAGTGGACATAAACCGTCAGCATTTTGATGGTTTCTTCGTCCAGACGGCCTTCCCATGCCGGCATTACGCCGCGACGGGAATTCATGACCGTTTCGGTGATGGTTTCTTTCGAACCACCATAGAGCCAGATGGCATCAGTCAGGTTCGGTGCACCGAGATCCTGAATGCCTTTGGCATCGTCACCGTGGCAAGAAGCGCAGTTTTCCTCAAAAACGACCGCACCGCGATCGGCAGCAGCGGCGTCAGTTGCACGGTCCGTGAAGGACAGAACATATTGAACCACATCTTCGATCTGGTCGCGTTCAAGAAGTTCATCACGCCCAAATGCCGGCATATCATTGAAGCGGGTATCTTCATTGGCATCCCAGCGCACACCGACATGCAGTGTCTGGTTGATGGCATCAAGCGTGCCGCCCCAAAGCCACGCATCGTCCTGAAGCGACGGGAAGCCCGGGTTACCCGAACCACCGGTGCCATGGCACGGTGCGCAGTTATCGGCGAAAACGGCCTTGCCGCCAGCCATGGAGAAGTTCAGAAGTTCGCTGTCATTGGCGATTTCCGATACATCCAGTGCAGCCAGACGTTCCATGTAAGGTGCACGTTCGGCCGCAACACTGGCCATGGTTTCGTGCAGTTCGGTACGGTTGGTGGTGCCAAACATACCTTTGAGGTAGTCATTGGCAGTCGGCCAGGACGGGTAAACCACCCAATAACCGACAGACCAGATGACGGTGATCCAGAAGACATAGACCCACCAGGACGGCAGCGGAGTATTCAGTTCCTTGATGCCATCCCATTCATGACCGGTGGTATCTGTGCCCGATACCTGATCTTTCTCGACTTTTGTCGACATTGCTCTGTTCTCCCCTCAATCCTGATCCCGGAAGGGGATCTGCGCATGCGATTCCATGTCCTTGTTGCGCTTTTTGCTTGGCCACATGACCCAGGCAATAATCGCGCCGAACAGCAGCATCAGCCACAGACCCCACAGAGGGCGGAAAAAGTCAGCGAGTTGCGTAAAGAATTCCATGACGATCCCCTTGCATTAGCGCAGGTTCATCTGCGGGTTATAGGTGGTGAAGTCGACCATCCGGCCCAGGACCTGCAGGTATGCGACAAGCGCATCCATTTCAGTCAGTTCTGCCGGGTTGCCGTCAAAGTCACCTGTTGCCGCATTCGGATAGCGCGCGAGGAAATCATCGTCATAGGCCGCATCCTCGCTGGCCTGCAGATACAGGTCTGCCTTGGCTGCCTCGATCATCTCGTCTGTGTAGGGGACACCTACCATCTTGAGGGTCTCGAGATGTGCCTGAGCGTCATCGAAATTCAGTTTGCGTTCCGCCAGGAACGGATAACCCGGCATGATCGATTCCGGCACAACAGCGCGCGGGTCAATCAGGTGGGCCACATGCCATGCGTTGGAATATTTTCCGCCGACACGTGCCAGATCCGGACCGGTTCGTTTTGACCCCCACTGGAACGGATGGTCATACATCGATTCTGCTGCAAGGCTGTAATGGCCATAACGTTCGACCTCGTCACGGAACGGACGGATCTGCTGGGAATGGCAGTTATAGCAACCTTCACGAAGATAGATGTTACGACCGGCCTGTTCGAGTGGCGAATAGGGACGGACACCTTCCACTTTCTCAATGGTCTGTTCCATCGTGAACAACGGTACAATTTCAACGATACCGCCGATGATGATGGTCAGGAAAATACCAAGGATCAGAAAGAAGACGTTCTTTTCTACGATATGGTGTTTTTTAAGAAGCATCTCTGGTTCCCCCCTTATTCGGCTGCAACGGGTGCAGGTGTACCGATTGGTGCTTCGTTACGGAGGTCACCCTTGATGGTCTTGTAGATGTTCCAGACCATCAGCAGCGAACCCAGCAAGAACAGCAGGCCACCGGTTGCACGAATGATGTAGTAGGGATGCATTGCCTCGACAGTTTCGATGAAGGAATATTGCAGGAAGCCAAGGTCGTCATAGGCGCGCCACATCAGGCCCTGCATGATCCCCGAAACCCACATCGAGGTGATGTAAAGAACGATCCCGATGGTGCCGAGCCAGAAGTGATGGGCCACAAGGCGCATCGAATACAGGCGTTCACGGTGCCAAAGGACCGGGATCAGGAAGTAGATCGCACCGAACGATACGAATGCAACCCAGCCAAGCGCACCGGAATGCACGTGACCAATGGTCCAGTCGGTATAGTGCGACAGGCCGTTGACCGCCTTGATCGACATGACCGGGCCTTCGAAGGTCGACATGCCGTAGAAACCGACAGCCGCGACCATGAAGCGCAGAACCGGATCCGTACGTAGTTTGTCCCAGGCGCCCGAAAGCGTCATCAGACCGTTGATCATCCCGCCCCATGACGGCATCCACAGCATGATCGAGAAGGTCATGCCAAGGGTCTGCGCCCAGTCAGGAAGTGCGGTGTAGTGCAGGTGGTGCGGACCAGCCCAGATATACAGGAAGATCAGCGCCCAGAAGTGGATGATCGACAGGCGATAGGAATAAACCGGACGTTCGGCACGTTTCGGAATGAAGTAGTACATCATACCGAGGAAGCCAGCCGTCAGGAAGAAGCCCACAGCGTTATGGCCGTACCACCACTGGGTCAATGCATCCTGCACGCCCGAGAACATCGAATAGGACTTCGTGCCCATGAACGAGACCGGAATGGCAAGGTTGTTGCCAAGATGGAGCATCGCAATGGTCACGATAAAGGCCAGATAGAACCAGTTCGCGACATAAATGTGCGGCTCGGTACGTTTCAAAAGGGTGCCGACAAACATTGCCAGATAGCAAACCCAGACGATCGTGATCCAGATATCAACGAACCATTCCGGTTCGGCATATTCACGACCCTGGGTCACACCGGTGACATAACCGATGGCCGCCATCACGATGAACAGCTGGTACCCCCAGAACACGAACGCCGGAAGTGCGCGGCCGCCATAAAGCGGTGCGCGGCAGGTACGCTGCACGACATAGAACGACGTTGCCAGAAGCGCGTTACCGCCAAAGGCAAAGATCACTGCAGAGGTATGCAGCGGACGCAGGCGTCCGAAGTTCAGAAATTCTGTATCAAAATTGAGAACCGGAAATGCGAGCTGCCATGCAATGACATCGCCCACCAAAAATCCGACTACTCCCCAAAATACGGTCGCAAGTGCGGCCCAGCGCACAACGTCCATATTATAATTGACAGCAACTGAAGGCGATGCTGCCTGTGCCATGCTCCCCTGGCTCATGCTTGACTCCCGTTCAAGGTGGTCGGGTGAACTGCCCAAAACCCTCTCGGGCAGTTTCAATAGTCCCGATGAACCGACGACCTTCTTGATCTTCGGTCCACCTGCACAAAAAGCCCCACCCAAAATGCACCTTGTCTGAAAGTCAGGGCGCGTTATTCCGGGCGAGGTTTCCCAATTCGTTCGGCGAGTATGCGGACAGTTCATCCAAAAGCCATTGACCTACGTCAATCTCGGCTTGCAAACCCGTCAGAAATTCAATCGGCGGAAACGTACTGGCCCTTCGGCTGGGTACTTCTGTACTGGCTGTGTTTATGCGCGCCAAACCCTCAAAAGGTGTTGATGCACATCAAGGTGGGGCCGATTTATTTGCGGCATGATCTGCTAAATTCCAGAGGGCAGGATCATGTCAGAAGCCTATAAGTCACTTCCACTTACAGCACAGACAGCGGATATGACATATCCGCTGGTTCAGATGTTGAAAGTCGACATGTCTTTTGACCGTTGGCGTGCATTCGTCGATCAGTATTGCATGCCGGTTAACAAGGAGTCCGTTGGTGCAGGCACCGACGCTGATGACATCCTCTGGCAGCGTGAGCGCGGCATCATCGTGATCGCCAACGAGCGCGGCTATATCCATGGACTGTTTTCGTATTATGTCCGCGATGACATGACCGATGGCGTTGTCTTGCATGTCGACAACGTGATGGCGGTTGAAATCGTGTCGGGCGACTATGTCCTTGATGCGATGCGCGATGCCATGAGCCGTTTGGCGCGGGTGCATGATTGCAGCAATGTCTATGTTTCGCTTGGCGAACTAGATGAACGTCTTAGGGGATATTTTTCCCGGGCGGGATATGCACCAAGCAAGGTGCGCTATTGTGCGCCAGCAAGCCCGCGCTTGACGGCCTAGAGTTCAATCCAAGTCTGACCTTTTCCGATTTGATAAAACGCCCGCTCTGTCGGGAATTCCAACTGTGGACGCCTTGCGCAATCAGGATTATAAGGCGGGTATGAACGGTATTCCTTTTGTCAAAATGCATGGTTTGGGAAATGATTTCGTTGTCTTTGACGGACGACGCGATCCCGCTGTGCTTGATCTTGATGACGCGACCGCTGCCCGTATTGCCGATCGCAAAACCGGGGTCGGTTGCGATCAGTTGATCGTCATCGAACCGGCCCGCGATGATCTGGCCGATGCCTTTATGCGCATCCGCAACAATGATGGTGGCGAGGTTCAGGCGTGTGGTAATGCGACCCGCTGTGTCGCCAATATCGTCATGGGCGAACTTGGCCGCAAAGACGTGATCATTGAAACCGTTGTCGGTTTGCTGGATGCCAATGGCTTGGCTGACGGCCGTGTCACAGTTGATATGGGACAGGTCAAACTGGATTGGCGTGACATTCCGCTGTCCGAGGCGGTCGATACCAATCATATTCCGCTTTCACTCGGCCCGCTTTCAGATGCGGTGGGTGTCAATGTTGGCAACCCGCATGGTGTTTTCTTTGTTGATGACGCCGAGTCGATTGATATCGAGAAATTCGGTCCGGTGCTTGAATATCACGAAATGTTCCCGGAACGCGCCAATATCGAAGTTTGCAGCATCATTGATGAAAACAAGATCCGTATGCGCGTCTGGGAACGCGGTGTCGGCGTGACCCGTGCGTGCGGGACGGGCGCCTGTGCGGCTGGTGTTGCGGCGGCACGTCGTGGCCTGACCGGTCGCAAGGTCGAAGTGATCCTTGATGGCGGGCCACTGACCATTGAATGGCTGCCCGATGATCATGTGTTGATGACCGGCCCGGTCGCGACCAGTTTTTCTGGCTTTTTGCACGCGTCCCTTCTGGGAAACCATTGATCAGGTTTTCCTGATTGGTCTTTTGACCGATTTGATCTGGCCTTGCGTCGGGTGAGTTGATCGGGCAAAACAAGGCGCATCAGGATTTGGTTCAATCCATGTCGGGACACCCAATCCCGTCTTTTGTGAAACTCAAAAGCAGGTTCAGATAATGGCTGACTTCAATACGCTTGACGGTGTCAATGTCGCTGGCAAGCGCGTTTTGCTGCGCGCTGATCTTAACGTTCCGATGAAGGATGGTGTTGTTGGCGATACGACTCGTATCGACCGCACTGTACCGGGCCTGATCGAACTGGCGGATGCCGGGGCGAAACTGGTGGTGATTACGCATTTCGGTCGTCCCAAAGGTGCGCGCGTCCCGGAAATGAGCCTTAAACCGGTTGCCGATGCCCTTGCCAAGCAGCTTGGTCGTCCGGTGAAGTTTGCGGATGATTGCATCGGTGATGCGGCGGCAAGCGTGGTCAACAGCCTGAAAGATGGCGAAATCGCCCTTCTGGAAAACCTGCGTTACCACGCCGAAGAAGAAAAGAACGACCCGGCCTTTGTCACTGAGCTGGCAAAGCTTGGCGATATGTATGTCAATGACGCGTTTTCCTGTGCGCACCGTGC
>NZ_DCAO01000012.1:47274-55950 GCF_002311515.1 Thalassospira sp. UBA1131 | reverse complement strand
AAGGGTGTCAATGTTGGCAAGTCACTGTGCGAGCATGACCTGCTTGATACCGCGCGCGAGATTTTCAAAAAGGCCGAAGCCGCCAATTGCGAAATCGTCCTGCCGGTCGATGGTCTGGTGGCCAAGGAGTTTGCCGCCAATGCGCCGCATGATGTTTGTGATATCAACGACGTCGCAGCAGACGGCATGATCCTTGATGCCGGTCCGGCAACCATCGAAGACTTGAACAAGCGGCTCGAGACTTGTGAAACGCTGGTCTGGAACGGCCCGTTGGGTGCGTTTGAAATTACCCCGTTTGACACCGCAACCGTTTCGGTCGCCCAGCATGCAGCCGAACTGACCAAGGCTGGCAAGCTTCTGTCGGTTGCAGGCGGTGGCGACACGGTCGCAGCCCTGCGTCATGCCGATTCTGATCAGGCATTTTCCTATGTCTCGACCGCGGGTGGTGCGTTCCTGGAATGGCTGGAAGGCAAGACCCTTCCGGGGGTGGCGGCCCTTCGCGCCAGCTAAGCCATTTGGTTTGGGCACAAAACAACAAACCCCGCCAAGTTGGCGGGGTTTTCTTTTGCGGCGCGTTTAGGAAGCCTAGTCCTTCTTGACGTCAGGCAGGCTGTTTTGGGCCGTGCTTTGCATGATTTCATCGCGTTCGGTCAGGAAACCAGCATAGCCGTTTTCCATCATGGCTCCGCCCAGCTCGATATAGACGGTGAACAGGCGCGATAAGGTATCGGCCTCGTCCGTATCAAGAACCGACAGCAATTCACCCGATCTGGCTTGCCCGGTTTCGAAATGCTCCCAGGCATGTTCGAGCAGGATTTTACCGAGATAATCGAGATCACCATATTTGCCCTGACCGATGGCATTGCGGATTTCACCAAGGGTGATGTCGGCAGCGATCAGGACTTCCGAGGGGATGGTGACAAGGCGGTCGGGGCCTTTGATGTCTTCGGGCAGGTCGCGCAGGATGTGGATGATATAGCAAAAGATCGCCATGTCCCGCGCGTGATAGAGCGGCGGGTTGGTCAGTGGCGAGGTATAGCCGATCTCTGCGTCATAACGGGCCGACAACAGATAAACAAAAATTGATGCCGGTGCCGCGGTCGCCCCTTCGCAATAGGCGATAAAATCTTCCCATTCGTCCATCGGTTCTTCGGCGATGTCACGATGAAGCGCATCTGCCAGTTCGATCCATGGATCTGCGGGAAGGTCGCTGCGTCCCAACGTCAGGCGCAGGGCCTGATAGACCTCAGCCGACAAAGGGCCATTTTCGGCCAGCGGATTATCCAAATCAGCCTTGGCGGCGATGACCTGTGCCTGCCATTGATGAATGGTTTGCAGGACAAATTCGCGTTGGGCATCGCGCTCGGCATCGGGCAGTTCAAGGAATCCGTCATCGACGATATCGTCGATCACACGCATTGAGGCATAGGCTGCCAGAAAGAAACGCTGCCGTTCGGGCGAAAGGCGCATTGCGGCACGATACAGGTTGGCATTCTTTGCGGCTGCCAGTTCGTTGCAGGCATCGAATGGTGGTCCAAGTACAGCCTGTTCAGGAGGGAGCGAATGGCTCATGCGTGTCTGGATGTCCCGTTGGTTTGCTTTCAAACAGTCATACAGCACTGCCAGCGCTGCGCAACATCCGAATTGGGAATTGTCAGGGGCGTTGGCATACGGTGCGCAATCGCATGATCAGAACTGGATCCGGTATCTGGCCGTCAGCCCCAACATGGCATCAATGCCATCAAGTAGACCATCACTGGGGCTCGTTGTGGTCAAATCACGTGAAACTGAGCCATGCAGACCGATCCAGATATCTTCGAGCGGCATGTAGGACAGTGAGCCGGCAAGTCCGGCATCGTTGGCCAAGCCTGTGCCGGTAAAACCGAACCTTGGACGGGCACGATGTTGCATACCGAATGCATCGGTCTGGTAAACACCGAAACTGCCCGGTGTCGCGGCATCAAGATCAACGAACGGTCCGACGGTAAAACCAACATCAGGAGACGGTGAATAGCCTAATCCAATCTGGGCATTCATGCCGTGATCAGAACGCGGCGTGCCACCAAATTCAAGCCAGTACTGTGCCGGATTGTGAGGATCTGTTGCATCGGGACCAAGCGTCAGGCCATAGCGTGCCGACGGGGTAAAGCTGCGATCAAAGCCGGTTGGGTTTGAGGATGAAATACCGCCCGGGCCAAATGCGCTGCCGCCCGGGATCAACGTGATGCCGGTTTGCGAAGTTGGTTCAGTTTGCAGCGATTGGGCAAAAGCCGAGGGGTTCTGAACCAGACCCGCATGCAGCAAAGCCGTCAGAAATATCCATATCCGGTGTCTTTTTGCCCAATTTGGCCAATGCAGCTTTTTCATGTCGCCTGTGCCCACAGGTGATCAAATAACCACAGCAATCGAGGCAAAAGCCAGACTGCGTCCTTTGCCGGACGCTTGAATGGTTTGATTTTGTTGGTCCCAACCAACAACCGTTGAACCCTTGCTGCGTTCTTGGCGCGCAGCAAACTTCATCGGGTTCTTGACGGACGGGGTTTTCCGGCGTGACTTGATCCTGCGATTTACCGGGCTTTGGCCGGTCAGGATGTGCTCTTGCTCAGAAAGTCCCGAATTGCGTCGATTTGCGCTTTATCATTTAAGTGGGGTGCGTGCCCGCAGTTCGCCACTGCAAAAACCGGCATTTGTGGTTTTTTCTGTTTCATTTTATCGACGATGGATTTCGGGATCAGGTCAGACTGTTCGCCGCTGATCAGCATGACGGGACAGGGCAGGGCTTCAAATTCGGCCCAGGCATCAAAGTTATCAATATGTTCGGCAAAAACCCGCATCACTTGCGGGTCGTAATGCATCATGAAATTGCCATTGGGCAGGCGACGTACGGAACGTGATGCCAAAAAGGCCCATGTCGCATCATCGGCCACCCCGAAGGAGGCATAAACCAGCCGAACAAGCTGTTCGACCTCGTCGATGGTTTCAAATTCCGGGGACGCCCCGACATAGGATTTGATGCGGGCAACCGCGGCAGGCTCAAGTTCGGGGCCAATGTCATTAAGCACCAGCCGTTCGATGCGTCCGGCAACTTCGGTTGTGGCATAAAGGCCAATCAGGCCACCCATGGATGTACCGATCCAGTCGCAGGTATCGATATTGAAATGATCAAGCAGTTCAAACATCTGCGCAACATAGAACGGCACGGTGTATTCCGCGTCCGGATCGCTGGCCCAACCGGAAAATCCCCGCCCGATCATTGATGGACAGAGGACATAATATTTGTCGGTAAAATGCGGCGCGACATGGTCAAAGTCATCGGCCAGACGGGCAAGGCCGTGCATCATCAGAAGCGGTCGATTGGTCGGATTGCCCCATGCCCTGACATGGACTTCATAGCCACAGCATTTGACGAAATGTTCGCGAAAATCGGCCATGGGGTGCTCCTTGTCAGGGATGTCTTGTTCGAATCGTCAGGCGGACTTCTTGCGGGCGATCATGAACAGGCGATTGAACGGAAACAGGGTACGTCCGTCATCGCGTGACGGATAGACCTGATTAAGCCGTTCCTTGTATTTCGCGGTGAATTTTGCGCGTGCTTCATCATCGGGCAGTGCATCCATGACCGGACGCAGGATGGTTGAACTGGTCCAGTTATAGACCGCGTCTGGCCCGGTCAGCACGTGACAATATTGCGTTTGCCAAAGGTCGACTTCATCACAAGCGGGGGTCAACACATCGAAATAATCACCCGGGCGCATGATGCGGGCCGCGTGCATCGCGGTTGCCACTTCCTTGCGCCAGTCCATCCCGGCTTCGCCAATCAACTGGTGGCTGGGTGCCAGGAAATTGTTCGGCACCTGAATGGCGATGATGCCGCCGGGGCGAAGATGTTCAAGAAGGCGCGGAAACAGTTTTGAGTGATCGGGGACCCAGTGCAGGGCCGCATTGGAAAACAGCAGATCAACTGGCGCGTCCGGTTGCCAGTCGGCGATGTCGGCCTTTTGCCAGGTGATTTTTTCATCCCGCTTGCGTGCGGTTTCAAGCATCTCGTCAGACGAATCAACGCCCGTGATACGCGGCCCGTCAGGATCGCTTGCGCCATATGCATCGGCAAGTATGGCTGTTACCGAACCCGGGCCACAGCCCAGGTCGACAATATGACGGGGTGAAAACCCGCTTGCCGGTTTGGGCAAACGCGAAATCAGATCGATGGCCGGTCGCAGGCGTTCATTGCCAAACAAACCGTAACGGGCGGGGTCCCAGTGTGTATTGCTCATGGGGAAAGTCTTATCGCGTTTCGGATGTCATTTGAAGCATCGAGGAGAGTTGCCGCCAAAAACAAGCGCCCCAGACCAGAGGTTGGGGCGCAGAAATCCGATGATACACCAAAAGCAGCGATCAGTGATCGGACGCTTCAAGCTGGTCATAATGGCCCTTGATCAGATGGAACATGAACAGCACGGCACCAATGAACATCGCAAGCCCGACGAAGTAGGAATAACCGTCCTGCGAACCTGACGCGTAAAACAGGCCGAAAAGACCGACCACGATGGTCAGAACACCAAAGATCAACCGATCCATACCCATGTTGGAACTCCTCTAAGCCGAATGTTTGTTATTCAAATTTATCGAAAACTATCCTGCGATCAAACCGCAAACATCGTCTTATGCCTGACCCTTTTCGCGAATTCTTTGCGGTATGTCATGAAACTCGGCAGCAATTTGTAAATAAACCGGCCTTTTGAACGGTACGATAAGGTCCGGCAGGGTTGCCAGATCGTTCCAGCGCCAGCTGTCAAATTCCGGATCCGGGACATCAATATTGATGTGTTTGTCCTTGCCGGTAAAGCGCATGGCGAACCATTTCTGTTTCTGGCCGCGATACTTGCCCTTGAAGGCCTTGCCGATCAGGTGTTCGGGCAGGTCATAGGTCAGCCAGTTCGGCGTTTCGGAAATGATTTCGGCCTTGTCGGTGCCGATTTCTTCCTTGAGTTCGCGCATGGCGGCTTCAATCGGCGTTTCCCCGTCATCAATGCCGCCTTGCGGCAGTTGCCAGGCGCCTTCAAACCCGAACCGGTTGCCCATCCAGACCAATCCGTCTGCGTTAAACAGGGCAATACCGACGCATGGCCGATAAGGAAGATCATCTGCCGTGACTTTGTCTGCGTTCGGGGTGTCGGACTTCTTTGCCATGACTGCTCCTGACTGACAGGGCCGGGGTACCGGCATCTGTCTTAGTTCTCGATTGTGTTGGCGGGTTCGTCGGGCTCGGCAGGGTCGGCAGGTTCCGAAAGTGCTTCTTCCTGCTCTGCCTGTTCGGCCATGACCTCACGTTCGCGTTCTTCGGCTTCAAGGCGGGCGGCCTCTGCCTCGTCGGCAGATTGCGGCGTGACCTGCTGGCCTGATACGGCACTGACCGGGACCAGAACAACGCCCTGACGTTTCAGGCGGAAGGCCCAGTTGCGCAGTCGCTGGATCGTCACCGGATAGGATTGCGCAATCCCGACGGCTACGCCATTGCGTTTGGCGATCTCGACCAGTTCGGCCAATCGCCTGTCGATGTGGCGGCGGCTTGGCGTGTCATCAATGATGACATTGCTGATCGCATTCGGTGTTCCGTCGTTTGCCGCAAGTTGCGCGCCATAGCTGGCGACACCGCTTCCGGTGCCTTCAACATACATAAGGCCAGTACGCGAAATGAATTCGATCACCGGGCGAATGGCACTATCTAGGCTGCCAAATTTCGATCCCTGACGGCTGACAAGACCGGCATAGCCGGGAAAACGTGCCAACAACCATTCCAGCCGGACAAGGTTTTCACCCTCTGACAGGGATGTCAAAAGTGCGCGCGGTCCGGGGTCTGACAGCGGGAAGTCCGCCGGTTCCATCGGAAGTTCGAGGAAGACCTCATGGCCCATGGCGCGTGCTTCGCGGGCAACTGTTTGCAGATCGCGGGCATAGGGCGAAATCGCCAGTGAAATGTTCAGGGGCAGATCATTGATGGCCGCGTCGGTGCGCTCTTCGTTCAGGCCAACACCAGTCAGCATCACGGCGACAACCGGGGTACCTTCGGGCAGTTCGAACGGGCGTTTGTAGGCTTCAAACGGTGTGGTGCCATCATCGCCGATGCGCGGGATGCGGCCAAAACTGCCTTCCTCGTCAAGACCGGGCAATGGGGCCGGGCGCAAGGGATCGGGTTCAATCGGTTCGTCAAACGATCCTTCTTCCTCGATCAGGGCGGCGAGTTCTTCTGGTGTCGGGGCACCATCACCGGTGCCATCGGTTGCCCCCGGTGTTCCGATCAGGTCGGAAACGCCATCAAGGTTGCCGGCAATGTCTTCGGCCGACTGGCCTTGGCCATTTGCACCATTTGCAGCCTCCATCGCGGCGCGATCGCGATCCTGAATGTCCTTAACACCGCGCGCGATTTCTTCTTGCAGTTCGCGTTCGGTGCCCGGAACCGTGATCGTGGCTTCCGGCCCGCCAGCATGAAACAGCCGCCAGCCGGTTTCCGGATCAAGCACCGGGATCATCGCGACCGCCGTTGCGCAAAACGGCGACAGGAACAGGGTAATGATCAGCAGTTTCGAAAGCCAGCTGCGCCGGGATTTCGGCCGCTTTGGCATTCGTTTGAACTGCACCTCGATCGGCAGTTCATTGAAGGGAAGGTCATCGAGATTGATGTTGTCTTCATCGTCGTCGGCGTCAGTCATCCCGTCGCCAAGGTCGTCGGCCAAATCACTGGCCATGTCCTCGTCGATGTCACCGTTCTTTTTCTTTCGGAACGGCAAGGAATTTAGGATTTTCCTGAACACGCGCAACTAGTCTCTCACGATGCCGGGTCCAACCTTACCCATTCGGACGCGGGCCAAACAGCGAAATACCCCGGATCATGTCAAGCGCACGCGACAGCTGATAATCATCAATCGCCAGCTGTTCGGCCTCGTCACGGCGGGAATTTGCATCCTGTTCCGCATCTGTGATGCCTTCGTCCTCGTTGCGAAGGGCGCCACTAAGCGATGCTTCGGAGCGACGGGTATCCGCCTCAATGCTTTCGACACGTGCCTGCGGAACGATGATGTCCGGCACAATGCCGACTTCCTGAATGGATTTGCCTGATGGCGTGTAATACCGCGCCGTGGTCAGACGAAGTGCCACGTTTCCGGGCATCGGAAGGATGGTCTGGACCGATCCCTTGCCAAAGCTGCGTGTACCCATAATGACCGCACGGCGGTGATCCTGAAGCGCACCAGCAACAATTTCGGATGCCGAGGCAGAGCCATCATTGATCAGCACAACAATCGGCAAGCCTTCGCTGAGGTCACCGCTGCGTGCATTGTACCGTTCGGTGTTTTCGGTATCACGTGGACGGGTCGATACGATTTCACCCTTATCAAGGAAGGCATCGGAAACCGAGATCGCCTGATCAAGCAAACCGCCCGGATTGTTGCGCAGGTCAATCACCAGACCCTTGATTTCAGGGCCGATTTCTTCGCGCATGTCGGCAATAGCGCGCTGCAGGCCGCTGGCGGTCTGTTCGTTGAATTTGGTAATACGGATATAGCCGATATCGTCTTTCGGTTCGGCGCGGACCGACTGGATCTTGATCACCGCACGGGTCAGGGTGACATCAAATGGTGCCTGCTCACCCTTGCGGATGATGGTCAGGACGATGTCGGTATTGACCTTGCCGCGCATCATCTCGACCGCGTCATTCAGCGTCATGCCGCGAATGGCGGTGCCATCGATATGCGTAATGAAGTCGCCCGGCTGAAGGCCAGCCTTTTCGGCCGGCGTGTCATAGATCGGTGCGATAACTTTGACAAAGCCGTCTTCCATGGTGACTTCGATGCCAAGACCACCGAATTCGCCGCGGGTATCGACCTGCATTTCCTCGAAATTATCCATATTCAGATATGAGGAATGCGGATCAAGCGATGTCAGCATGCCGTTGATGGCCGCTTCGATCAGTCGTTTGTCATCGACGTCTTCGACATATTTGCTTTTGACCTGTTCGAACACATCGCCAAACAGGTTGAGCAGCCGATAGGTCTCAGCCGAGGAGGTTGAAGATTGCGCCAAAACTGGCGACGCAAGGCCGATAGTCATGCCGGTCGCGAGTGCGAGTACTGCCAATCGTGAGGTTTTCATCCACTTACCTTGCCGTTTTTCGAGGCCAGCCATGGAAGCGGATTGATTGCTTCCCCGTTCTGGCGCATCTCCAGATATAGTTTTGGCGAAGTTTCACCCATAATACCAACAGGTTCGCCCGCCAATAGATATTGTCCTACCACACTGTCCAGCCGATCAAAACCGGCGATAAGGCTATGGTATCCTTCGCCGTGTTCGATAATCAAGAGCCGGCCATACCCGCGGAAGGGGCCGGCAAAGACAACTTTGCCGTCAAAAGGCGAGACAACCTGCGCATTTGCGCGTGTGCTGATCTCAATTCCCTTGGATCTGTTTACGGTCAAACCATCCGGGCCGCGTGATTTTTCACCAAAAAGTGTAACCACTTTACCACTGGCGGGCATGCGGAGGTTGCCCTGTGCCAGTGTGATCGAGCTGCCAACAGCGAATTCTTCGTCGCTTGTGTCGTTACCACCGGTCTTGCCCGCATCAGATTTGCTTTCGGGCGGCGCTGGCGGTGTGTTTTTGGCAATTGTTGTCGCACCAAGC
>NZ_DCAO01000012.1:45827-47052 GCF_002311515.1 Thalassospira sp. UBA1131 | reverse complement strand
GCTTCGGCCTCTGTCTGGGCGCGCAGGCGGCGCTTTTCATCCAGAAGGGCGGCAAGGGATGCGCGTTCTTGTTGCAATTCCTGGGTGGCAGCGGCCAATTCGCTACGACGATTGCGAATATCTTCGCGCAGCGTGGCAATCTCGCCCAGTTCCTTGCGCAGATCGCGGGCGTGCTGTTCGACACCGGGCAAGGCGGCCTTAAGCAATACCGCCGAACGCAACGTATCCTGCGGTGATGTCGGCAGGGCAATAACTGCTTCGGGCGGGGTGGTCGACAGGCGTTGCAGGGCCATCAGGATGCGGGCATATTGCCCGGCCTTGTCTTCAAGGCTGGTGGCCGCGACCTTTTCACGTGCTTCAAGCGTTTCGAGCTGATCTTCCAGTTCGGTCAGCGTGGTTTCAAGGCGCTGGGTGCGTCTGGCGACAGATATCGCCTCGGACTGAAGGGCTTGTTCCTCGGTCCAGAGTTCCCGTGATTTGCGTGACAGGAACTCTTCCTGTTTTTGCTGTTCGGAAAGCTGGTTTTCAAGTTGATCAAGTTGCTGATCAACCTTTTGCAGCGATTGGGCAAAAGAAGGCGCAGCCCCGCCTGCAGCAAAAACCGCAAAAGCGATCAGCGCAGGCAGGGCGATCTCATAAGCTAACTTAGCTCGCAAGAAGCGCGTCATTCTGTTTCAGGCCCTTAAGCAAGGGTTTTCCGGTCATCTCGGCCGGTTGCGGCACGCCAAGCAATTGCAGCAAGGTCGGTGCGACATCGGCCAAACGACCATCTTCCAATGTTACCCCTTCCGGACCGTTAACAAGAATGGTCGGAACGAGATTAAGTGTATGTGCCGTGTGCGGTTCGCCGGTTTCCGGATCGACCATAACTTCGCAGTTGCCGTGATCGGCGGTAACAAAGGCAACGCCACCAACAGACTTGATCGCATCAATCACCTTGCCAAGGCAGGTATCAACCGCCTCGGCGGCCTTCATCGCGGCTTCAAGAATGCCGCTATGGCCCACCATGTCCGGGTTGGCAAAGTTCAGAATGATGGTGTCGTATTTTTCCGACTTGATGGCAGCGACCAGTTTCTCGGTCACTTCCGGTGCCGACATTTCCGGCTGAAGATCATAGGTCGCGACTTTGGGAGAGGCGACCAGAATGCGGTCCTCACCCTCGAATACCTGTTCTTCGCCGCCGTTAAAGAAGAACGAAACGTGCGGGTATTTTTCGGTCTCGGCG
>NZ_DCAO01000012.1:4326-45672 GCF_002311515.1 Thalassospira sp. UBA1131 | reverse complement strand
TCCGCCCGGAAATTGGTCATCAGAAGGCCGTCGCCATCCTTTATGCCGTCATAATCGCCAATCACGGTCGGCAGAACAAATTCATCGGTCGTACCGGCTTCATAGGCGCTGGCAATGGCGGCCTCCGCACTGTCAGCGCTGCGGCCATCGGCGTAATTCTTGCCCTGAACCATGGTGAAATAGGCCTGGCTTACGCGTTCCCAACGGTTGTCGCGGTCCATGGCGTAATAGCGGCCGGTGACGGTGGCGATTTCAACATCGGCATCACCGATCAGGGCGCGGAATTTCTCAAGGAACTTGGCGGCACTTTTCGGTGCGGTATCACGGCCATCAAGATAGGCGTGAATTTTTACCGACACACCGGCACCCGCAATGATCTTGGCCAGGGCCGCCATGTGGGCCTGATGGGAATGCACCCCACCGTCGGACAGAAGACCCGCGATATGGCAAACGCCCTTGGAATCGGAAAGTTTGGCGATGATCTTTTTGACGGTGTCGGTATCGGCGATGGTGCCGGTTTTGACGGCCTCGTCAATTTTGGGCAGTTCCTGCATGACCACACGGCCAGCACCCAGGTTCATGTGACCGACTTCCGAGTTGCCCATCTGACCTTCGGGCAGGCCAACATCCAGACCACAGGCCTTGAGGAACCCGCTCGGATTGTTGGCGTAAAGGTCATCCCAGACAGGCGTATTGGCAAGGGCGACAGCGTTGTCCTTGCTTTCTTCGCGATAACCCCAGCCGTCCAGAATGCACAGCACCACAGGGCGCGGGCGCTTTACGGAATTCGATACAGTCACGTTCATAAACCCCACAGATAAAGGAAAAGGCTGAATGTCCCGTAAATATGGTGACTTACGGGCTCTTTCGCCATCAATCCCGCCATGCGGACAGGGTGGGTCAGTCTTCGCGCACGACAGGTACATCAATTACCCGGGCAATTTAGCACGATTACCGTTGCTTAACAGCATCTGCCGCAGAAAATTTTGCAGATGCAAACCAGTTCTTTTGACAGTGTCTAAAGACGCAGATAGTGTTCAATCTGACGGTGAACCTCTGAGGTGGCAGAAATGTTATCTCGCACCGTGACGGGAGAGTTCGGATATCATGCGATTTGCATGATGTGCGGCGCCGAAGGAGCAATGCCTCATAAAAACTCTCAGGCAGATGGACCGTCACGGAAGAGGCTCTGGAGAGAGAAACCAAAAGCGCCAGGGAGAAAGCGCTGGTCAGGTTTCCACCGAAGGATGAACGCCCCAAGCCGATCTTGATCGGGCAGGGCGGATAATCTCAGGTCAAGGGACAGAGGGGGCAAAAACACCGGTTCGTAAACAGCGCAAAAACAAGCGCGTTATTGAGCCGTGAAGGAGGCCCTTGATGACAAATCCCGCGACCGATCCCTCTTCGGGATCGCAAAAGAAATCCCAACATGACGTCAACCTGTCGGTTGTCGACCTTTACACGATCGGTATCGGTCCTTCGAGTTCGCATACGGTTGGCCCGATGCGTGCGGGATATCGTTTCTGCCTGGAGCTTGAGGCGCGCAACCTTTTGCAAAAGACCGGCAGTGTCGTGGTTGATCTGTATGGATCGCTTGCCCTGACCGGGAAGGGTCACGCAACCGATACCGCGGTGATCATGGGCCTGAATGGCAAGCGCCCGCGCAATATAGATCCTGATGATATCGTGCCGACTGTGAAGGCGATTGATGAAACCAGCCAGTTGCAGCTTTACGGGCAGTATCCGGTTGCGTTTAACCGCGATACCAATCTGGTGTTTCATTTCACCGAAACCCTTCCGCAGCATCCCAATGGCATGCGGATTACCGCCTTTGACCACGATGGCGTGAAAATCCATACCCAGGAATATTTCTCGGTCGGGGGTGGCTTTATCGTATCCAGTGACGATCACGGTGCGGAATATTCCGGAGATAACATCACCTTGCCATTTCCGTTTTCGTCCGCCGATGAGCTGATGGAAATATGCAAGCGCGAAGGGCGTTCCATCGCGGAAATCATGATGGAGAACGAACAAAGCTGGCGCAGCGCCGATGAAACCATCGCCTTTGTTGATCGCGTTCATGACGCGATGATGAGCTGCATTGACCGTGGCATCCGCACTGACGGTATCTTGCCCGGTGGCCTGAATGTCAAACGTCGGGCATCGAACCTTTACAAGGAACTGACCGAAAAGCCCGAAGCAGGCCTGCGTGATCCGTTAACGGTGATTGACTGGGTCAATCTTTATGCCCTTGCCGTCAACGAAGAAAATGCCGCAGGCGGTCGGGTTGTGACCGCACCAACCAACGGGGCTGCCGGCGTTATTCCAGCCGTTCTGCGTTATTACGAAAAGTTTGGTGCCAACGCCAATCAGCACAAAATTCGTGAATTCCTTCTGACCGCGGCGGCCATCGGGTCGATCTATAAAAAGCGTGCCTCGATCTCGGCGGCCGAAGTTGGCTGTCAGGGCGAGGTCGGTGTTGCCTGTTCAATGGCGGCTGGCGCGTTGTGTGCCGTGCTGGGCGGAACGCCCGAACAGGTCGAAAACGCTGCCGAGATTGGCATGGAACATAACCTTGGCCTGACCTGCGATCCGATCGGCGGCCTGGTGCAGGTGCCCTGCATCGAACGCAACACCATGGGCGCGGTCAAGGCGATCAATGCGGCACGTCTGGCACTGCGCGGTGACGGACAGCATACCGTGTCGCTTGATAAGGTGATCGAGACCATGCGCCAGACGGGACTCGACATGCAAAGCAAGTACAAGGAAACCAGTCAGGGCGGTCTTGCGGTCAATGTCAACGTGGTCGAGTGCTGATCCCAACTCTTACGAATAGGGCGGAAAACCGGGATTTTTGACATCCGCAATGTAAATTAGGCGGTTTTCTGCTTTTGTTTCTTGCGACTTGCGGTTGGTGTTTTGCTATGATTTGCCGACTAAAAATAGGGGCAAAGACCCCAATATCGGTTGGACATAGACATGAGCAAAAAACTGTTCCGCATTTACATCGCGGTCAGTCTGGATGGCTTCATTGCGCGTGCCAATGGTGCGGTGGACTGGTTGGGGGAATATGACCCGGCCGAGTTCGGCTTTGACGACTTTCTGGACTCCGTCGGTACGCTGATCATCGGGCGAAACACCTTTGATCAGGTGATGGAATTTGGCGACTGGCCCTATGAGGCCCGCCGCACAATCGTTTTGACTTCCCGCGATCTGCCCAAAGATCGGCCTGCCAATACCGAGGCCTATGGCGGGAGTATCATCGAACTGGTCGATCAATTGCGCGACCGGCGGTCGGCGGATGGTGACATCTGGGTCGTCGGCGGGGGCAGTGTGGTGACACAGTTCCTGTTTGGCGGTTTTGCCGATCAGCTTGATATCTTTACGATCCCGGAAGTGCTGGGCTCTGGAATATCGTTGTTCGGGCGTGACGCCGGGGGCATCAAACCCCGTCTTCTGGCGTCCGAGCGATACAATTCCGGTGTCGTGCGCAGCCAGTACGGTTTGGCCTAAACCCGAAAAAAAACCAAAGCCCGCATCTGGTGAACCGGATGCGGGCTTTGTGTTCCTGTGCCGTTTTTGGCGCAGGATGAAGGCTTAGATCTCTTCAAGTGCCTCAAGCGATTCTGGCAGGATCTGACCGCCATCGACCACGATCTGCTGGCCGGTGATATAGGCGGCTTCATCGGATGCAAAGAACAGGGCAGCATTGGCGATATCCTCGACACTTCCCAGACGTTTCAGCGGGATCGAGTTTGCCATCGAGCTCAGATAGTCCGCGCCTAGATCGGCCAGGCCCTCTGTCATGATGTTGCCGGGCATGACGGCATTGATTGTCGTGTTATAGCGCGACAATTCCATGGCGGCCGTCTTGATAAAGCCAAGCTGGCCGGCCTTTGACGCGCCATAGTGCGACCATCCCGGATAACCGGTGATCGGCCCGGTGATCGAGGACGTGATCACCACGCGGCCCTTGCCGATTTTTTCGAAATAGGGAATGCAGGCCTTCACGCACAAGAAGCTGCTTTTAAGGTTGGTCGACATCACCTGATCCCAGTCGTCCGCCGTCATATCGACCATCTTGACCTGTGGAAAGATTCCGGCATTGGCACACAGGATATCAATCCCGCCAAAGGTCTTGGCCGTGTAGTTGGCAAGCGCGGAAACCTGATCGAAATCCGAGACATCACACAGGAACATGTCGGCGGTGCCCCCGGCGGCCTTGATTTCATCCACCGTCGCGGCCGCATCCTTTTCGGTGCGGGCGGCGATCATGACCTTTGCGCCCTTGCTGGCAAATACCTTGGCGATGCCCTTGCCAATGCCCTTTGAGCCACCGGTGACGATGACGCTCTTGCCGGAAATTGAAGTCAGCATGGTCGATCCTTTCGTGAAGTCATTGGGCAATGCGCCAGCTTTGCGGTGTGCTGCGGATTGCCGGTTCCCTGATTGTGCGCTGCGTTATGTTTTCTTGATGATTGGTCGAAATATTCCGTGATGCAACAAAAAATGTTGCAAGTTACACATTTTGTGCCGCATTATTCACAAAATGACACTGAGATGGTCCTGAAACGGGGCGCAACACCCCTGTTTCAAGGCGGTCACGAAACAGCGACAGGAGGCATCAATTGGGCGGCATTTACGATGACAACATGATTGATGTCCTGAAAGAGGGCGCCATATCAGTCCTGCCCGGTTGGGGCATGGGGCCGGATGCCGATGTGTCGCTTCTGACCGTTTCGGAAAATGCGACCTTTTTGGCAACCGATCCAAATAGCGGTGCAAAACTGATCCTGCGCGTTCATCGGCCGGGCTATCACACGCGTGCGGAAATCGAGTCTGAACTCGCCTGGATCAATGCCCTTCGGGCCAGTGACATCGTAGACACACCCAAGCCACACATGCGCAGCGACGGATCACTGGTTGCCGAGTTTGATCAGGGCGGGGTCAGTCGCCATGTGGTCGCGTTTGATTTCATGCGTGGCGCCGAACCCTCTGCTGATGAGGCGCTGGTGGATGGATTTTTCAAGCTGGGCGCGATCAGTGCGCGCCTGCATGGTCATGCGCGGCAATGGACGCGATCGGTTAATTTTGTGCGCAAAAGCTGGACGTTTGATACCACCCTTGGCGCCAATCCGCATTGGGGGGATTGGCGGGATGCACCGGGCCTTGATGCCGATGGTTTGGAATTGCTTGAACGTCTGTGCAGCCATCTTGATCGGAAACTGTCGGCTTTCGGGATGGGCAATGATCGCTATGGTCTGATCCACGCCGATTTGCGTCTGGCGAACCTTCTGGTCGATGGCGACCGGCTGGGTGTGATTGATTTCGATGACTGCGGTTTTGGCTGGTTTGGCTATGACTTTGCAGCTGCGATCAGCTTTATCGAGCTTGATCCGATTGTCCCGGCGCTCAAGGAAGCCTGGGTCGAAGGATACCGGACCGTTGCGCCGTTTTCGGCCAGTGACGCGGCGATGCTTGATAGCTTTGTAATGCTTAGGCGTCTTTTGCTGACGGCCTGGATTGCCAGCCATCCGGAAACACCGACCGCGCAGGAAATGGGCACAGGCTTTACCGCCGGGACCCTGCAAATGGCGCAGGACTATCTGACAGCCGAGAATGCGAAATGAAGCCTGTGCGCCCCATCCTTGATATGAACGCCTATGATGGCAAAAGGTCGTTTGGTCAGGCCAAGGGGGGCGATGACCTTTTGTCGCGCCGCACCCGGAACTTTGGCGCGGCATCGGTTCTGTTTTACCGCGATCCAATTGAAATGGTGTCGGGATCAGGCTGCTGGATGACGGCGGCGGATGGCACCAGCTATCTGGATTTCTATAACAATGTGCCCTCGGTCGGGCATTGCCATCCGCGTGTGGTGGCCGCCATGGCCGAACAGGCCGCGAAGCTTAATATCAACAGTCGATATCTGCACCAGACGACCGAGGAATATCTCGATCGTCTGAAGGCGACATTTCCGAATTACCTTGAAAACATCGTTCTGACCTGCAGCGGCAGCGAGGCCAATGACCTTGCGTTGCGCATTGCGCAGCGTGCGACGGGTGCCAGTGGTTTTATCGTGACTGAGTCCGCCTATCACGGCAACACGGCGGCGGTGACCGACATTTCGCCATCGGCATTGAAACGTGGCCAACTGCCTGATCACGTGATTGCCATTCCAGCCCCCAGCAAGCTTAGCTACGGCGATGATATTGCCGCTGGCTTCGCCGATGAGGTCAATAAGGCCGCACTGGTTTTGCAGGATCGCGGATATGGGGTGGCGGCCCTGATCGCCGACAGCATTTTTTCCAGTGACGGTGTGTTTTCCAACCCGCGCGGTTTCCTGCGTTTGGCGGTTGCGATTGTGCATCGGGCAGGCGGGCTGTTTATTGCCGATGAAGTGCAGCCGGGTTTTGGCAGAACCGGTGATGCCTTCTGGGGTTTTGCCCGACACGATGTCGAACCCGATATCGTCAGCATGGGTAAACCGATGGGCAATGGTTTTCCGATGGCGGGCATCGCGGTGCGGCCGGAATTGCTCAGCGCATTTTGCGACGATGTCGGATATTTCAACACCTTTGCCGCAAGCCCGGTGGCCTCGGCTACGGGGCTGGCCGTTTTGAATGTCATCCGCGATGAAAACCTTCAGGCGAATGCAGCCCTTTGCGGCAAATCACTGCGTGAAGGGTTGCTGCATCTGGCGGATATTGATGGTCGTATCAGCGATGTACGCGGAGCTGGGTTGTTCATCGGTGTTGATCTGTCACCCGATGGTGATCCGACCAATCCCAGCGGGCAACTGGTCAGTGACATCATCAATGCCATGCGCGAGAACCGGGTTCTGATCGGGGCGGCCGGGAAATACGGCCAGACATTGAAAATCCGCCCGCCGCTTTGCCTGAAATCGTCCGAGGTTGATTTCTTTATCGAGGCGCTGGCGAAGTCGCTTCGCGCCTGTCGCTAAGCGCCCGGACTGCGATTTAGGGATCAGTTGCGCGTCGCGGCCTTGATCATGCAGCCACCGGCACGGATGGTTTCATCAAGAACCCCCATCGGGCTTTCATCAGTCACCAGAACATCGACCGACGTCCAGTCGCAATAGCGCGCCGGGAAGGCCTGATTGAACTTGGTGTGATCGGCAACGATCATGCTGCGTGTGGCGCGTTCCATCATGACGGAATAAACATCAGCAGCCTCGATCAGGGCGTCGCTTGCCCCGTCACCGTCAAGGCCGCTGGCCCCCAGTATTGCCCATTCCACTCGATAGTTTTCGAGAAAACGCACGGTCTGCGCGCCATGCATCGCACCTTCCTGTGCGTGATAAAGCCCGGGCGCCATGATCACCCGGATTGTCGGGTTGATGGCGAGAACCGTGGCAACACCGAACGAATGGGTGATAACGGTGAGATCCGTCATGGTCACCGCCAATCGTTTGGCGACATGAACCGTCGTGGCCCCGGATCCGATCATGATATGGCGCGCCCCGGCCAGAACCGGCACGGATTGTTTGGCGATGCTTTCGCGTTCGGCAATGTGAAGCTGATGGCGTTCATTCAGGCCCGGCTCGCTGGCCTGACGGCGTACTGCGCCGCCATAGGTACGGTTGATCAGCCCTTGCGACGTCAGTTCGTCAAAGTCACGCCGAATGGTTTCATTCGAGACATTCAAACGTTCGGCCAGATCCGCGATCCGCAATGACGGTTCGAGGTCCAGTTCGCCAAGAATGCGTTGTTGTCGAAGGGATTTCTTGTTTGCTGCCATGACGCGATGATAGTGCCCGGACCATCATCGCGCCAGCCGTTTTAAGCAGTCCATCAATCGGAATTCAGCCCGTATTTACGGTAGTGGGCGTGGTAGCTGCTGGCAAGTTCGTCTGCGCCGATCAGATTGCCGGCTTCGTCCTTGTAGGTCAGGTGATGTTCAATCGGCTGACCCTGCCAAAGCTTTTCAATCTCGGCCCGTTTCGGCGTCTTGCGGAAATCGGCAATGAAGTCGTTGATGGCGCAAAGCAGCGGGTAGGACGCTGGATCGGCTGCGACCGCCGCGACATAGAAGAACGGGTGTGGCAGGATCGGCTTGGGCAGGACCTCCAGACGGCCATGCCAAGGGCTTTGCGGGTTCTTCGACGCCCAGTAAAACACAGGATGGTCCCCGGCAAAGGCATCAATTGCCCCGTCGGCAACCGCATCATGCACGCGCGAAATATCGCCATAGGCGATCATGTTCGAAAGCTTGGCAATGCCACCCGGTTTGCTTTCATTATCCGCCCAGCGAAGACCGACATCTTCAAGCACGGCAAGGGCGGCGGGGTCGTTAACCGTGCCCAGTACCTTGCCCTCAAGATCGGCAATGGTATTGATGGATGTATTGTCCGGCCGGCGGATCAGCGAAAAGTTCAAATAGGTGTAGGTATCTGAAAACGCGACACCCTTATAAAAGTCGCTGGGCGGCAAGGCGCACCAGACAACATCGGCGGGCGGTTGTCCGGCCTTTTTGCCAACAAACAGAAGTTCGGTCAAAAGATCCCACGGATGTTCAATGAACTCGCACTCAACGCCGATGGATTTGGCAAAGGCCTCGGCATAGTCGATATCAATGCCATGCAGCGGGCCACCTTTTTGCGGGCGGAACGAGGCCCCGACCAGTGCCGGATCAATCGCGATGCGGATTTTGCCGCGCGCCTTGATATCGGCAAGGCGGTCATAGGCCGGGTCTTCGGGAATGTAACTGGCGGCCAGAAACTGCGAAAGCTTGGTTGATACGTTTGCTGTATCGTTGGTGCAGTTTGAAAGTTTGGCGATTTCGCCGGATGCCCAGCTTACTTTGCTGCGTGTGCGGGCCGATGAGTCTTTGCTGGCATCGAGCAGTTCAAACACGACCTGATTGTGGCCGCTGATATGTTCAAGGCGTCCCGACATCTGGGCAAAGCGATCCTTCAGCCCGCCGAGCGCCTCTTCGATTTCACCACCCAGGCTATCAAGGTCATTGCCGATATTGCTCATGCTTTCGCGCAAGGATTTGGTGACATCGGATAGATCGATCAGATCGACGGCCTCATTGGTGCGTTGCATGGTGCTTTGCGCCAGATTGCCAACCTCCTTCGCCACCACAGCAAAGCCGCGTCCATGTTCGCCGGCGCGGGCGGCCTCGATCGTGGCGTTAAGGGCGAGCAACTTGATCCCCTTGCCGATATCTTCAATCGCACTCAGAACCTTTGCCGCACCTTCGGCCTTGGTTTCCAGGTCCTGACTGATCTTTTCAAGATCGCCACGAATGGCATCGGTTTTCGAGGAGACCGTTGCGCGCGTACTTTCCTGCACATCGTTGGCGGTATGGGTGCTTTCTTCGATTTCGCGGCGTGTTTGTTCAAGACCGGTGCGCAGATTGTTGGATCGCACATCGATCTCGCGCATCAGGCTGTCTTGGGTTTCGCCCGCCGTATTGGCGAATTTCAAAAGGTTTTCAATGTAATCAAGGGCCGTGGAAATACCGCGCATCAGCCCGTCAAGTTGGTCGGCTTGTGGTGGTGCATCCGCCTGCATGGGCTTTGTGTTTGATGATTGTTGCGGTTCATCCTGATCGACGAGGTCCGCACGCGGCGCCAAGATGGTTTCTTCCATTTTTCAAAGCCTCACCACTGCCACTGAATTTTGTGAATTTTTATTTCTTATAAGGAAACTCTATCGTCGGGTGGAAAATGTTGCAAGGCAGCATACTATGAAAGTTGATAACAGGTATTGTGATGCCTTGAAGTTGCAATGCTTTTCAAATCTCGTAGGGCGCCGTGCACCGGCACACCAGAATTTTGTGTTGCGTTGCAATGGTTAGTACTCGGCAATACCGAACTTGCGGCAATGAGCGTGATACAGGGTTGCCAGTTCATCAACGCCGATCAGGTTTCCGGCCTCGTCCTTGTAGGTCAGATGATGTTCAAGTGCCTGGCCCTGCCACAGTTTTTCGATCTCGGCGCGCGCAGACGTCGCACGGAATTCGGCAATGAATTCGTTGATCGCACACAGCAACTTCCAGGATGCCGGTTCGGCGGTCACCGCGGCAGTATAGTAATAAGGCAGCGGCAGGATGTTACCCGGCAGGACTTCAATACGGCCATGCCATGGGCTTTCCGGGTTATTTGCCGCCCAGTGGAAGATCGGCTGATCAACCGCAAAGGCATCAACAGCCCCGTCGGCCAAGGCATCATGCAGGCGTGTCTGGTCGCTATAGGCAATCAGGTTGGAAAGCTTGGCGATGCCGCCCGGCTTGCTTTCATTATCTGCCCAGCGTAGCCCCTGTTCTTCAAGAACCTGAAACGCCACCGGATCATTGATGATACCCAACACCTTGCCATCAAGATCCGAAAGGCGATTGATCGCGGTATTTCCGGCCCGCCGACAAAGCGCGAAATTGAGGTACGTGTAGGTATCTGAATAAGCGACACCCTTGTAAAAGTCGCTGGGGGGCAGGGCACTCCAGACCACATCGGCGGTCGGTGCGCCGGGCTTTGCGCCAACAAAAAGAAGCTCTGTCAGAAGATCCCAGGGATGTTCAACAAATTCACATTCAACGCCCAGCCACTTGGCAAGTGCCCTTGCGTAATCGGCGTCAAGGCCACGCAGCGGATCATTTGGTTTCAGGCGGAATGACAGCCCGACAAAGGCTGGTTCAATGGCAATGCGGATTTTGCCGCGCGCCTTGATATCGGCCAGTCGGTCATATGTCGGATCATCATGCAGGTGATGGGAATTTAAAAACTGTGCAAGGTTATCTTGCGCCAGTGCCGCATCCGAAAGGCTTGTGCTCAGTGCCTTGGTGTCATTCTGCGCCCAGGTGACCTTGCCGCGTGTGCGGGCAGAGGCATCCTTGCTGCCCGCCAGCAATTCAAACACCACCTGATTGTGCTCGGAAATATCAGATAGCCGTTCTGACATGTTGGCAAAGCGTTCCTGAAGGGTGGTCAGCGATCCTTCGATTTCATTGCCAAGGCTATCAAGGTCATTGCCGATACTGGCCATGCTTTCGCGCAGCGCCTTAGTGACATCTGAAAGATCGATCAGGTCAACCGCCTCGTGGGTGCGTTGCATGGTGCTTTGCGCAAGATTGCCGACTTCCTTGGCAACAACGGCAAATCCACGGCCATGATCACCGGCACGCGCGGCCTCAATCGCGGCATTAAGCGCCAAAAGCTTGATGCCCTTGCCGATGTCCTCAATCGCGCTCAGGACCTTGTTGGCACCTTCGGCCTTGGTTTCAAGCTCCGCACTGATGCGTTCAAGGTCGGTTCGGATGGCGTCGGTCTTTGCCGCCACCGTGGCGCGGGTGGCTTCCTGAACATCATGGGCGACAGAGGTGCTGTTTTCGATCTCACGCCCGGTGTCATCCAGACCGGCACGCAGATTGTTTGATCGCACGTCAATTTCGCGCATCAGGCTGTCCTGGGTTTCGCCCGCCGTATTGGCAAATTCCAGAAGATGCTGAATGTAATCCAGTGCGGTGGAGATCCCGCGCATCAGGTCTTCGATGCCAGCATTGGTTTGGGCGACCTTGCGCGCAGTTTCGTCGTCCTGCGTAGCCAAAACGGTTTGTTCCATATTCAACGCCTTACCATTGCCCAAGAGTCATTCTTTGATTTTGGGAATATTTTTTTCTTGTGGGGAATGTTAGCGGCGCTGTTTGTATGTTGCAAGGCAGCATGGGCTAAAACGAGAAAATATCTTTATTTTCTCGGGCTTAAGTTGAGCAACGGTATAGGGTGCCTTGCACTGCAGGTAGGGTATGTCCCTATCTTTATGCCGCGATGCGGTATTACTCGCGGTGATAGGGATGGTTGGTCTGAATGGCGTGGGCGCGAAACAGCTGTTCGGTAATCAGGGCGCGGACCAGCATATGCGGCCATGTGGCCTTGCCCAGCGACCAAAGCGTATTGGCCCGTGATTTCAGGGCTGCGCCATGCCCGTCCGCCCCGCCAATGGCAAAGGCGATATTGCCGGCATATTGATCCATCCAGCCTTCAAGCTTTTGCGAAAACTCGATCGATCCATATTCCTTGCCGCGCTCATCCAGCGCGATCAGGAAGGCATTTTCCGGAATGACGCCAAGCAGAAGTTCTGCTTCGCGGTCTTTAAGCTGATTGGGCGGGAGTTTCTTTTTTTCTTCGACCTCGCGCAGCACAAAGGGCCAGCGCAGTCGGGCGGCGTAATGGTCAAAAAGATCTTTCTCGGGGCCGGCTTTCATCCGTCCCACCGCAGCAAGGGTGATTTGCATGTCGTCGATCCAGACCGTTACGCAAGATATCTGTTTGGCACCGTTACCCGCCTTGGACAGGCGCCAAACAGCGCGGGCTGTTAGTACAGCCGCGCTGCCTGCTGTTTCAGAGCCGGGTTTTCAACGCCCCACATCTCTTCGATGTTGTAAAAGGCACGAACTTCCGGACGGAAAAGATGAACGATGACATCGCCCGTATCGACCAGAACCCAGTCACCCTGTTCCTTGCCTTCGGCCAATGCACGGCCCTGACCGGCATCCTTGATGGCTTCGACAAGGTGTTCAGCCATGGATGCGACCCGGCGCGATGACGAGCCGGTTGCGATGATCATGTGATCGGCAAGGGAGGTTTTATCGGTCAGATCAATGGTAACAAGGTCTTCGGCCTTGTCATCTTCGAGCGTTCTCTGGATCAGCGAAAGCATTTCGCCGGAGGTCAGAGTCTGTTTTGCGGTACCTATGGTCGCCACCTTAATGTTTCGCGCGAAGGCCGGACTTCACCGGCCAAATACATCGCTGCGATGCTTACACCTGCCATCTGCCTTCGGCGCGAATTGCGGTCGAAGAGGCCGGATGGCGCTTGATTGGCAGGTATACCCAGGCCGGAACATCCAGATCGGCCAGCAAACCCGCCCTGTCCATGGGAATGCGCCAGCGTTCCATACGGCGCGCGGCGGTCCCGGACAATGCCTTGTTAGAATACCCTTCACGGTCGAGAACCGCAATGGGAGCACGTAAAATCAACCTTTCCCACCATTTCCATTTATGGAACTGGGCCAGGTTGTCTGCTCCCATCAGCCAAACGAACTTTGTTCGGGTAAAACGGCGTTGCAAGGCTGCAAGAGTGTCGGCCGTATAGCGGGTTCCAAGCTCGGTTTCAATTGCAGAAACAACAATGCGGGGATGCTTTGCCATCATCAGTGCCGAATCAAACCGGTCGGCAAGGTCCGCCATGCCGGTCGATGACTTAAGCGGGTTTTGCGGCGACACCAGCCACCAGACCGCATCAAGCTGCAGGCGTTTCAACGCTTCGAGCGATATATGAAGGTGACCTTCATGGGCGGGATTGAACGACCCGCCCAACAGGCCGACCCGTGGTGGGGCCGCATGTGATCTGGGGGCAGATGACGTCATGGACGGGTCTGACCGTTACCACGAACAATGTATTTATAGCTGGTCAGCTGTTCGACTCCGACCGGGCCACGTGCATGCAGCTTGCCGGTCGAAATGCCGATCTCGGCCCCCATGCCAAATTCGCCACCATCTGCGAACTGGGTTGATGCGTTTACGATGACGATCCCGGAATCCACCCCGTTCAGGAACGTGGCCGTTGCGGTGGCGTTTTCGGCAACAATCGCATCGGTATGGTGCGATCCGAACGTGTTGATGTGATCAACCGCCTCTTGCACGCCCGACACAACCTTGATTGATACAATCGCATCAAGATATTCGGTGACCCAATCGTCGGCCGTGGCCGGTTTGATGCGACCATCAATCGCCTGTGCGGTTTCATCACCGCGAAGTTCGCAGCCCTTGGCAACCAGTGCCTCGGAAATGCGGGGCAACAGACGGCCTGCGACCGAACTATCGATCAGGATGGTTTCCGTCGCACCGCAAATCCCGACACGGCGCATCTTTGCATTCACAACAATGTCGACCGCCTTTTGCGGATCGGCACTGGCATGGACATAAGTGTGGCAAAGCCCTTCCAGGTGCTTGAACAGCGGAATGCGGCTTTCATCCGTGATGCGCGAAATCAGCGACTTACCCCCGCGCGGGACGATGACATCGATGTAGTCCGACAGTTTCAGCATTTCGCCAACCGCGGCACGATCCGTCACCGGGATCATCTGAAGGGCGTTTTCCGGCAGACCCGCCTCACGGATGCCAGCCACCATGCAGTCAAAGATCGCACGTGATGAGTGGAAGCTTTCCGACCCACCACGCAGGATGGCGGCATTACCCGATTTGATGCACATCGCACCGGCATCGGCCGTCACATTCGGGCGGCTCTCATAGATGATACCAATCACGCCAAGCGGGACGGACACGCGTGCGATATCAAGGCCGTTATGTTCCGGGCTCCAGCGCGCCAGCTCACGACCGACGGGATCGGGCAGCTCGGCAACGGCCTCAATACCCTTGGCAATGCCTTCGATACGGTCCGCATCCAGTGCCAAACGGTCCAGCAAGGCCGCCGTAAGGCCCTTGGCGCGACCGGCTTCCATGTCCTTTGCGTTGGCGGCAAGGATAGTATCTGCGTTTTCACGCAGTTTGGCGGCTGCGGCCTTAAGGGCGGCCTCCTTTGGCTCGGCCGGGACCTGTGCGAGTTCGAGTGCCGCCTTGCGGGCCTTGATTCCCATATCGCGCATCAGTGCTGCGATATCCTGGCTTTCGATACTGGCAAGCGCCGTCATGGTCCTGGTTCCGTTCCTGTCATTCTGGCCAATGCAAAACGCACTTGGCCAATTGTTCTGAGATTTTATCAACAAATTGGCAAAATAGACATCAAACCGGCTATCTGCAATGTCCTTAAGTGGACAAAGCGCGCTGAATGCTTGCCAAATAGTGCGTAGCGGTTCATCTGTTGATGACGCAAAGAGATGACATGCCGTGCACATACCGCAATGCTGCCCGGTTGCTGATTGGGGATAAGGTTTTGAAAAATATGGGTTCCGATCAACCGACTGCGCGTGCAGAGTTCGGCGTTGTGAAGACGTTCCTGCCCTATTTGTGGCCGCGTGGCGAGTTTGAGCTCAAGGTGCGTGTTGTTCTGGCTCTGCTGTTTCTGGTCGGCGCCAAGGTGGCAAACGTTTATATCCCGGTGCTGTACAAATACGCGGTCGATGCGCTTGGCGGTGGTGACAAGGCTGGTGATGTGGCGGCAAACGCCGCCCAGTCGGGATCAACAGATACCACCGCCCTGATTGTCGTGCCGGTGGCACTGATTATCGGTTATGGCCTTGTGCGGATTCTGGTGTCGGCCTTTGGCGAGATGCGCGATGCGGTCTTTGCCAAGGTGGCCCAGCGCGCCATTCGCAGATCGGCGCTGAGCGTTTTTGAACATTTGCATGGATTATCCCTTCGGTTCCATCTGGACCGTCAGATGGGCGGGCTTTCGCGTGCGATTGAACGCGGGGTGAAGGGCATTGAATTTCTTCTGTCCTTCATGCTGTTCAACATCCTGCCGACCTTGCTTGAGATCTTCATGGTCTCGATCATCCTGTGGGCGCTTTATGATGTCTGGTTTGCGCTGATCACCTTTACCACCATCGTTATCTATATCGTCTTCACGCTGGTGGTGACCGAATGGCGCATGAAGTTCCGGCGCGAAATGAACAAGCGCGATGACGAGGCCAATACCAAGGCCATCGACAGTCTGATCAACTACGAAACCGTCAAATATTTCAACAACGAAGCCCATGAATCGACACGTTATGACAAGGCGCTGCGGGGCTATGAAGTTGCCGCGGTGCAGTCGCAAGTCTCGCTTTCCAAGCTCAATGTCGGGCAGGGTGCGATCATTGCGGTTGGCCTTGTTCTGAACATGCTGCTTGCCGCGCAAGGGGTTAAGGACGGCAACATGACGGTGGGCGACTTCGTTCTGGTGAACACCTATTTGCTGCAGCTTTACATGCCGCTCAACTTCCTTGGTTTCGTCTATCGCCAGATCAAGCAGTCGCTGACCGATATGGAACGTATGTTCTCGCTTCTGGATGTCGAAAAGGAAGTCGAAGACAAGGCGGGTGCCAAAAGCCTTGCCTGTGATGCGGCAACCGTCCGGTTCGAAGATGTGCATTTCTCCTACAACCCGGATCGCAAGATCCTTAAGGGGGTCAGCTTTGAAGTGCCAGCTGGCAAAACCGTTGCCGTGGTCGGGCCAAGCGGGGCGGGCAAATCGACCCTGACGCGGTTGATGTTCCGGTTTTATGATGTGTCGGGTGGCAAGATCACGATTGATGGCCAGGATATCCGCGACGTCACACAGAACTCGCTTCGTCGCGAAATTGGCATCGTGCCCCAGGATACCGTCCTGTTTAACGATACCATTGCCTATAACATTTCCTATGGCCGTCCCGGTTCGGAACAGGGCGAGATCGAAAATGTTGCGAAGCTTGCCAGCATCGACGGATTTATCGCAGGCCTTCCCGAAGGCTTCAAAACCATGGTTGGTGAACGTGGCCTGAAACTTTCGGGCGGTGAAAAGCAACGCGTATCAATTGCGCGCATGTTGCTCAAACGTCCAAAAATCATGATCTTTGACGAAGCCACGTCCGCGCTTGATACCCGCACAGAAAAGGATATCCAGCAGGCGCTTCGTGAAGTGTCGCGTGGGCATACCACCCTGATTATTGCGCACCGACTGTCCACGGTGATTGACGCCGATGAAATCATCGTGCTGCGCGATGGGCAGGTGGCCGAACGTGGCCGCCATCAGGAATTGCTGGATCGTGATGGCCTTTATGCCGAGATGTGGGCCCAGCAACAGGAAATCCGCCAGGCCGAGGAAATCCTGGCCCACGCGGGAGAAATTCCGGGGTAATCGCGCCGTCGGGCACTTTCAGGCTGGAACCTTGCGACGTTATCGCCAAATATTGGGGATGACGTCGCAACTGGTTTGGGGGGAAGTCCAGTGCCGAAATTGACACGAAGCGATCTGCACGCACTTGAAGGTTCGCCATCACAAAATCACCACCATAGCCATCATCACGAACCGATGGATGAGGGCAGTTATGCTGGCGATACGCGCGAAGAAGTTGACCGCATGCGGCGTAACATGCTGGTGGGCATTGGGATGTTGCCGCTTGCGGGGATGATCCTTAACCCGGTCAAACAGGCTTGGGCGCTGTCAAACGAAGTCAGCATGCGTGAAGACGGGCGGTATCGCTATATCCGCTGCAACGCGATCCCCGATCATGCCACCGGAAGCTTCCCAAATCGCAAGAACCCCAATTCCATCAAAGCACAATCGTTTGAATTTCGTTTGCCGCTTAATCCAACGCGTGCAGGCCGGTTTTCATCAATTGATCACATGTCATTCGGTGTGGCTGTCAACGGAGTACCGTTTGATCCCTTCACTGCCGAATACTGGCAACGTGACCGTCAATCCGGTTGGCGCTATGAGGCGATTTCCCCAACAGTCGATCTTGGTCTTGATCAGAATAACGCCCATGTTCAGCCAGACGGGACTTATCATTATCATGGCCTGCCAAAGGGATTGATCAAGACCTGGTCGCCCGATCAGCATTCCATCCGCATTGGCTTTGCCGCCGATGGTTTTCCGATCTATGCAATGTTTGGCTACTCCGATCCGAATGATCAGTCTTCACCTGTGGTCGCAGTGCGCAGTTCGTGGCGGGTGAAGGCAGGGACGCGCCCGAACGGTCCCGGTGGCAAGTATGATGGCACCTATGGCGAGGATTTCGAATTTGTTCCCGGATTGGGTGATTTGGACGAGGCCAATGGCCGTGAAACGATCACGTCGGAATATCCGCAAGGTACCTATGCCTATTTCGTAACAGAAAACTTCCCGTTCATTCCGCGGATGCTGGCAGGAATGCCGGATCGCAGTTTTGCGAAAGGCCCGGGCGGGATGGGGCCAGGCGGAATGGGACCAGGTGGTCCAGGTGGCTCAGGCAATGGCCCCGGTGCCGGACCCGATCAGGGGCGGCGCCCACCGCCGGGTGGCGGTTTCCCGGGGCAGCGACCAAAATTCGGACAGCCGCCGCGATAATCAGGGCAATGGCCCGAATACCGCGGTGCTATCTAGCAACCAAAGTGCCGTGCTGATGGTGATAAAGGACAGCGATGTGGCTGCCATCAGGGATGCCGCGCCCATTGCTTCGTGCCCGTACCGCTGACCATAGATCGGGTAGACGCTCATCATCGGGGCACAGGCAAAGCCGACCGCAGCGATCTTCATCACCGGATCAAGATCGGGGACAAGGCCCAGCAAAAGGAAAATGATCAACGGGTGCAGTACAAGTTTGCCAAACACGATGCGCGCCATGTCAAACCGCAAACCGCGCAGTTTGAGCCCAACAAGTCCGCCACCGATGACAAACAGCGCCACCGGGCCCGACGCCGAGGCCAGCATATCAATCACCGAAAAGATCGGACCGGGTAATGTGATCCCGGAGATCGAAATGCTCATCCCGATCACAATGGCGATAATGATCGGATTGCGTGCAAGCCGGGCAAGGGTCTTGCGCAGAATTTGCCAGCGGTTCGCCCCTTCTGCCTGCGCACTATCACCGAGGATCAGCGCAAGTGGCGTGATGACCAGATTTTCGATGATGAAGCACAACGCCAGCGCAATGCCAGCCGTAGGGCCAAGCAGCTGCAGAACAATCGGATAGCCGATAAAGCCGCTGTTGGACACCGACATCCCCATGCCTTGCAGGGCGGCATTCTGTTGGCTTTTCTTGGCGATCAATCGGGCAAAGAAATAGCCCAGCGCAAACACGATCAAGGACCCGCTGCCATACGCCACCAGATAGTTGGTGTTGAACACCTTATTGATATCATGGGCGATTACGGTGCGGAGCAAAAGGCACGGCAGGGCAAAGTTAATCACAAATGCCCCCATGCCACGCGCGACCGTTTGCGGCACGATGTTGCGATAGACAGCGATATAGCCAATGGCGATGATCAGGAATATCGGCGATGTAATTGCAAGAATATCAAGCATCTGGGCCAGAGGCTTTCATTGTGGTAAGGCCTTCATCAGCTAGCCTTCTATTGACCCAAGGTCAAGAAACAGAATGATTTCAAACATGAACCAAACGGTAATGGATTGGCCAGAAGGACTGGATTGCAATAGCTTTTCCGGGGTGGCCCGGCTTGCGAATGCGTCTTCACGTGGGGCACAGGCCGCCGAAATTCTTGACCGGCACCGGCTACTTGATTGTTTGGCGGTGTATGAGCCCGAGGTTGTCGGGACCTTGCCGCTTGCGATTGATACCCCAGATTCTGACATTGATATCCTGTGCAACGCCCCTGATTTGATGGTGTTTTCTGAATTTTCAGACCGGGCGTTTGGTCATTTTGATGGGTATTGTCTTCACAAGCGTCCTGCAACCAGCCATGTCGCGGCAGCACTGGTTGTCCGATTTGAGTGTGACGGGCTGCCTGTCGAAATCTTTGCCGCCGATTGTCCGACACGCTCGCAGTTCGGTTTTGTTCATATGCTGGTTGAGGCGCGGATACTATTTGTGATGGGCGATGAATTTGCCAGTCAGGTGAGGGCGCTGAAGCAAGCCGGAACCAAGACCGAACCGGCCTTTGCCAAGCTTTTGGGTTTGTCTGGAGATCCCTATATCAAGCTGGCGGAGCTTGTCAGCCTTTCGCCACCACAGCTTTGCCAACGGCTTGGTGTTGGTGGAAACTAGGTGCCCTCGGTCACCGGATCACCGATGGTGATTGTGCCACCCGCGATCACGCGACAGGTCACACCACCCCGCCAGTCTGGTCTCAAAGCCTCTTGCAGTCCCATGGCAACCGCATCCATGCGATTGCAGGGGTCTGTTTCGCCGGTAATTTCAAACACCACGTCACCGATTGAAAGTTTGCTGCCTTTGCTGCGTGGCAAGGCAATCCCGCGCACAAAAAGGTTGGCACGGCGTTCGGTCCAGTGAATGTCATCTCGACCGATTTCGTGGCATGCCGCCTGCCAGTCTTCTTCGGCCAGAATAGTGATCTGACGTCGGCGCAGCTTGCCGCGAAAATCCCTGTCGATGCCACGTTCAGTTGTGACTGAAACGCTTTCAAGGCTTTCCATCGCGGCGCGCGGGCGTGCCTTGCGCGCGATACCTACAAGTTCGGCTTTATCGACCATTCAGGTTTTCCATTGACCGGAGATCACCCAGCGACCTGCAAAGTTTTCCGGCACCAGAATGGTCTGGCGCGGCGTGCCACTTTCATCAAGATCAGGGTAATCGGTGGTGTAATGCAGCCCCCGGCTTTCACGCCGCCACAGGGCAGATTGAATGATCAGCTTGGCAACCACCGACAGGTTACGCAGTTCGAGAAGGTCATTGGTGACACGGAAATTGCCGTAATATTCATCGATTTCCGATAGCAGCAAATCAACACGGTGCTGAGCGCGTTGCATGCGCTTGGTGGTGCGCACAATGCCGACAAAGTCCCACATCACGTTGCGCAGCTGTTCCCAGTTATGAGCAACAATGACTTCTTCGTCGGAATCCGTGATGCCGGTTTCATCCCAGTCCGGGATCGGTTTGAAAAGATCCTCGACCGGCAGGGCTTCGATAATGTCCTTTGCCGCGGCCTCGCCAAACACAAGGCATTCCAGAAGAGAGTTCGATGCCAGTCGGTTCGCACCATGCAAACCGGTGCCGGCACATTCACCGATGGCATAAAGCCCGGTCAGATCGGTGCGCCCGCGCAGATCGGTCAGAACCCCGCCGCAGGTATAATGGGCCGCCGGAACAACCGGGATCGGTTGCTGGGTCATGTCGATGCCGTAGCTTAGACAATTTTCATAGATGGTCGGGAAGTGTTCCTTGATGAAATCTGTCCCCTTGTGGGTGATATCAAGGTAAACACAATCCGCACCCAGACGTTTGAGTTCATGGTCAATCGCGCGCGCGACAATATCACGCGGGGCCAGTTCGCCACGTTCATCAAACCGGTCCATGAAGCGTGTGCCATCAGGCAGCAAAAGCTTGCCGCCTTCGCCACGTACGGCCTCGGAAATCAGGAAAGATTTGGCTTGCGGATGATACAGGCACGTCGGATGGAACTGGCTGAATTCCATATTCATCACCCGGCAACCCGCACGCCATGCCATGGCGATACCATCGCCCGTTGACCCGTCCGGATTGGAGGTGAACCGGTAAACCTTACTCGCCCCGCCGGTGGCAAGGATCACGGTGCGCGCATTGAATGACTTGACCTTTCCGGTACCAAGATCAAGCGCATAGGCCCCGATGCAACGGCGGCCTTCACCACCGAACTTGCGATCGGTCACCAGATCAATCGCCAGATAGTTTTCAAAAACATCAATGTTCGGATGATTGACCGCCTGCCCCTGAAGCGTCGTCTGAACCGCACGCCCGGTGGCATCTGCCGCGTGCACAATGCGCCGATGACTGTGACCGCCTTCGCGGGTCAGGTGGAACGGCTGATTGTTATCCCCATTGGGGTCGCGGGTCAGTTGAATGCCAAGTTCGTCAAGCCAGGCAATCGCCTTTGGCGCATTGGTGGCGACGAATTCGACGGTTTCGCGTTTGCAAAGGTCGGCCCCTGCCACCAGCGTATCACGAACGTGGTTTTCGATGCTGTCGGCGGCATCAAGAACGGCGGCAATACCGCCTTGTGCCCAGTTGGTCGATCCATCATCGATCTTTCCCTTGGAAAGAACGGCGACTTTTACATGCGGGGCAAGTTTGAGTGCCGTTGACAAACCGGCAGCACCACTACCGATAATAAGCACATCATACTGGAAAGAATTTTCGGACATTTTTTCCCATCGCTTTCGGGCGGTGCCAGATGGCGGAAACTGGCGCGGTGGCGTCAACATCGGGCTCCGAACAGAGGCGCAGAATAGGACTGCTTTTCTTCAATCTCAAACATATTTGTCTGAAATGGTGTGATGATTTCTGTCCGCCTGTGTCAGATTTATTGCGCGTTGCTTGCAAATGGCCGCCAAGCAGACAGATTAGAAAGGACCACCCAGCACCAACCAGGGGAGTTTGCTGTGGGCAATTCTGCGCGCAAGGAGACGGTTTATCGCGGTGGATGTCATTGCGGCGATGTCCGTTATGAAGTTCACGGGCCGGTTGACGATGCGGTAATGTGTCACTGCGAACTGTGTCGCAAGCTGCACGGACATGTCAGCTCTTATGCCCGCTTTGACCGCCATCATCTGAAACTGGCCAAGGATGACGGGCTGCGGTGGTATCGCATGTCCGATAAAACCGATCGCGGATTTTGCAAGGAATGCGGCACCGCCCTGTTCTGGCGCCCTGTGCGCAACGACAATATGGCACTGATGCCCGGAACTCTTGATGATACGAAGGGTATGACCACTGTCGGGCAGATTTATTGCGCGGATAAAGGGGATTATTATCCGCTCGATCCGGCAATTCCCCAACATGATCAATCAGACAAGGCCGACAATGCTGCCGTTGCCGATCAATCCTGATCGGTAACGCCGGGCACCTTCATCCAAGTCAGTTCGTGCTTGTTGTTGTACAGATGCACGACCTTTGATCCGGGGATATCGGCAAACTGGGTGATCGCGGAATAGTCCGTATCGCCCTGCAATTTGATGGTGCAGATGAAATTGGTCGCCATCCCGGCATCCATCCACTGATTGACCAGCGTAAACAGGCGATCCGGATAGCAAATCACGTCCGAGCAAAGCCAATCAATATAGCCGATTTCTTCCGGATTCAGGCCAAAGGCGCTTTCCTGTCGGAAATCAACGCGGGGCAGATTGGCGATCTTGGCATCTAGGCGGGCCTTGTCGATGGAAATGACGTCGGTACCAAATTCATGCAAAACCCAGGTCCAGCCGCCCGGGCTTCCGCCCAGATCCATGGTGCGATCGCCGGCCTGCGGATAGGCACCAAGCCGGGTGAATGCCTCCCACAGTTTAAGGTAGGCGCGGTTTGGCGGGGTTACCTTGTCTTCTTCAAACTCGACCTCGCCGTTTTTCCACGGGCTGGAACAATCGGCCGATGCAATGATTGTATCGGGATCAATCAGCGTCCATGACCCAAGCGGTGCGGTCGGGGCCGGTTCACCAAATACCTGACGCTTGGCCGAAACATGGGGCAGGTGCCCTTCGATCAGCTTGGCGCGCGAAAAATGGTCGAACTTGAAAAGCGCCCAGTTGCGCTGATTGAACTTCAGGATTTTGGCCGCACCCTTGATCGACGGGATGGCAATGCGCACCGGATTGCGCCAGACATTCTGCGCCCAGAATACACGCCGCTCCGGACCGGGGGCGAACATCAACCGGTCATGGCGTTCAATGACGTCGCCAAGTTCGGCTTCAAGTTGATCCTCAAAGCCGACAGGGGCGAGGTAGCCGGTGGCATCCATCGGCTCGATTACGGCATCAACGCCGTCCGGGGTATCGAATGTCTGTGTGTTTTCCATCATGGGCCTGCTTTTACGCCGTTTTGACCCAATAAAAAAGCGGGAAAGCTGCATGACAGCTTTCCCGCCCGTGATTGTCGAGAAGTAAGACGACAGATCAGAATTTGTCAGCCTGAACCAGACCGTCGATCAGGATAACCTTGGTCGGATCGCCCTTGATGCCAAAGTCATTGTCGTTGATCATCGCAAGTGCACCGTCGCCCATGATGGCAAGGCCTTCAAGCTTGTTCGGGGCTTCCGGGTAGTCCGCGCTGTCAAAACGAAGTGTCTTCGAAACCGGGGTGAGATTGATGCTGCCAAGATCGTTTTGCTGTTCCAAAGTCGGGCTGGTCGACATGTCATCCCAGCGGGTGGCAAGGATATTGGTCGCCCCTTTAAGTTTGACTTCATGCAGCTTCGTGGTCTTGTCAGTGCGTTCAAGCACCAGAAGACGGTCATTGCCAAGGGCCAGGACCTCGGAAATACGCGGTGCGTTCTGTTTCTTGGACGGATCGTTGCGGAAGCTCTGTGGATCATCCAGCTGATAGATATATTCACCGCTCAGTTTGGACACTGCGCGATCATAAACGAACAGGCGGGTGTTCTTGGCCGCCTTGTAGGCATCGGCATTCGGGTTGGCCAGCGGGTTCTGAACCATGAAGTAAAGCTTGGCTTCGTCTGGCGATATCGCCATGGATTCAATGCCGCGGTTGGTCTGACGTTTGACCAGAATGGCCGGAAGGCCACCGGTGACTTTATAAGCCGAACCTTCGAAATCCTTTTCCGAACCAGCCGGAACGATGCGTTCGATAACGGTGCCGTCCGCCGACGCATGCAGTATCGACGGGCCGTTTTCTTCACCAATCCAGTAGGACCCGTCAGATAAACGAATAATGCCTTCGGCATCGATCGAGGACACCGACTGTTCAAGCGGATTGCCATTGGCATCGACCGGCTTTTCGGTTTTCGCCACTGTCAACTTGTTGGTCAGGCCGGTCAACGGCACACCATTTTGATCTTTCAGCGTAATGACGTCCTTGACGTCAAAGCTGCCATCATCATTCAGGAAGATGGTGTAGATCGAGGGCGAATAATCTGGGGTCGGATAAACGCGGACTTTCTGGCCCTTGCAAACCTGATCGGCAGAAACACCAAGGACGGCTTCAACATCGCCACAGACAAAGTTCGGGCCACGGTCAGAAACGGCATAGAACATGTTGGCCGGATCGCCTGGGCGGCGGTATGCGCCGGAACCAAAGCCGACGGTAAGCGCGCGTGCCTTGCCGCCGTTAACCGTGACGGTTGAAAGGTTGTTGATCGCGCTTTTGGTTTCAAAAACCTTGGCTTCGCCTGCCATGGCAGAACCCGCCATCAACATGGCGGTAACACCGAAAAGACCGGCTGCAAACGTCCGTTTCATCACTGGGAATTCCCCGAAAAATTTCACAAAAACACTTAAGCTCAAGCCCGCAATGTTCGGGCGAACTGTGTTCCTGTTCACATTAAGGGTTCTGTGTGACAGTTTGTTTGCACTTGAGCGTCGCTTTGATGAAACAAATCAGATGTTTGGCCAAGTTTGGAATGTACTACTTCCAGAAATCCTCGCGCCGGACCGTGAAGGTTTCCGAAACGCTGGCATATTCCTGATAGCCAAGCCGCGCAAGCGGTTCAAACAGTGTGATATCAACCATGCCATCGCGAATGATGTCATCATCAATATGCAGGCCAACGACGGTTCCGATCACCATCGCACACGGGCGATCCGGATTGGCGCTTGGCAGATCGACAATCTGGAACACTTCGCATTCCATATGGATCGGCACACCCTTGATCAAATGCGGTTTGACGCATTTTGCCGGCAGCTTTTCCAGCCCGGCATATTCAAACTCATCTTCGCCCGGCGGCAACGGGGCCGAGGAAAAATTAAGTTCTTTCAGCATCGCCTTCGGCGCAACGCCAACAACAAACTCGCCAGTATCGCGCGCATTGCGCAAACTGTCGACCGACCCGCCCGACGAAAACATCACCATCGGCGGATTGCCATGCACCGCATTGAAAAATGAATAAGGCGCAAGGTTGGCCCGGCCTTCTTTATCGAGTGTCGATACCCAGCCAATCGGACGCGGCGCCACACAGGCCTTGAACGGATCATGTGGAAGATTGTGGGCGGTTTTTCCGGGCTCGTAAAACATCGGGACGTCCGTTCTGGTTGGCGGTGTCTTTTATCCGACTGCAAAAAGCAATCAGATCACTTGATCATGCGTCATATTTCATTGTCCCGGCGCGTATTCGTGTTCGCGTACATGATCCGGGCGGTCTGCCAGATGCAGGCGTGTTTGGGCCATCGGTGTTTCGGCGATGATCTTGCCCCGGCGAATAACGAACAGGCGGTTGGCGCGCATGCGGATGGCCTCGATGGTGTCGCGGGCCTGCAGGATGACGAAATCGGCATTGTTGCCGACTTCAATCCCATAACCTTCAAGGCCCATGATCTTGGCGGGTTCTGTGGTGACCGCATCAAAACACGCGCGGATATCATCGCGCGACGTCATCTGGGCGACATGCAGCCCCATGGATGCAACCTCAAGCATGTCGCCAGAACCCATCGAATACCAGGGATCCATCACGCAATCATGACCGAATGCAACAGTGAGCCCGGCCTTGCGCAATTCCGGCACGCGTGTCATGCCGCGACGCTTGGGATAGGTGTCATGACGGCCCTGAAGGGTGATGTTGATCAGCGGGTTGGCAATGGCGGAAACTTTCGCCTCTGCCATCAGGGCGATCAGCTTTGAAACGTAATAATTATCCATGGAGTGCATGGATGTCAGGTGCGAGCCAGCCACCCGGCTCTGAAGCCCGAAACGTTGGGTTTCATAGGTCAGCATTTCGATGTGACGCGACAGCGGATCATCAGATTCATCGCAATGCATATCGACCATAAGCCCACGGTCCGCCGCCATTTCGCAAAGTTCTTTGATGCTTTGTGCACCATCGGCCATGGTGCGTTCGAAATGCGGAATGCCGCCCACAACATCGACACCCTTGTCCAGCGCACGGATGGTGTTTTCCTTGGCGGTCGGGCTGCGCAAATAACCATCCTGCGGGAAGGCCACCAGTTGCAGATCGATATAGGGTGCGACCTGTTTCTTGACTTCCAGCAACGCATCAACCGCCAGCAATCGATCATCGCAAACATCGACATGGGTGCGGATTGCAAGCAGGCCCTTTGATACGGCCAGATCGCAATATTTAAGTGCGCGCTCAATCACCGCTTCGGGGGTCAGAAGCGGTTTAAGCTCCCCCCACAACGCGATGCCTTCAAGCAACGTGCCCGACTCATTCATGCGCGGCAGACCCAGTGACAGTGTCGCATCCATGTGGAAATGGCTGTCGACAAAGGGGGGGCTGACCAGCATGCCACCACAATCAAGCACCTCGACCGAGGGCACATCGATATGTTCGGCAATCTCGATGATCTTGCCGTTCTGACACGCGATATCCACACCGGTTGGGCCATTGGCGATATTGGCGTTTTTCAGGATCAGATCGGGTTGCATGATGTCATCCTTGGTCTGGTGGTGGCAGTCATAGTTGGGGTGCAGTGCTTAACGTTGTCCCTTGAACCATGGCACAAGAAGCGCCTTGGGGTAATCGGCTTTGCGGGCGACAACAATAAGCGCAATGATCGACAGGATATAGGGCATCATCAGGAAGACCTGCGATGGCAGGAATGCGCCGACCTCGGTCTGCAGGCGGACCTGAAACGCATCAAACGCGCCAAACAGTAACGCCCCTATCAGTGCCTTACCCGGTCGCCAGCTGGCAAACACGGTCAGCGCAATACAGACCCAGCCACGGCCATTGATCATGCCGAAGAAGAACGCATCAAAGGCCGACATGGTCAGAAACGCCCCGCCCAATGCCATCAGCGATGAACCGACAACGACCGCCCCAATGCGAAGGCCATAAACCGAAAGTCCCTGTGCCTCGACCGAGGACGGGTTGTCGCCAACCGCACGGATCGCAAGACCAAGCGGTGTGCGATACAAAACCCAGCCGGTGACAAACACCAGAACAAGGGCGAGCATTGTCATGGCCGTTTGCGAAAACAGCGCCTGACCGATGAAGGGCAGGTCTGAAAGAAACGGGATATCAAGCGGACGGAACGGTTCGATCCGCGGCGGGGACGAAACATCGGGCAATGCGGTGCGATAGGTGAAATATGACAGGCTGGTGGCAAGCAACGTCACCCCGATGCCCGACACATGCTGGCTGAGCCCCAGCGGCACGGTCAGGATCGCATGGATCAGGCCAAAGAAGCCCCCGGCAAGGGCGGCAACCAGCACACCACCCCAAAGCCCGGCACCCAGCCACACGGCCATCCAGCCGGCCATGGCACCGGCGGTAAAGATGCCCTCGATCCCGAGGTTAAGCACACCGGCGCGTTCGCAAATCAATGCGCCCAACACGCCAAAGATCAGCGGGGTCGCAATGCGAATGGCGGCTTCCCAGAAGCTGGCGGCAAGAAGAATATCAATGATTTCCATGGTCTTTCCCCTCAGCCCTGCGCCGATTTGCGATCAAAGTGAACCCTAAACCGGGTCAGGAACCCGCCGATCAAAACGCACAGCAACGCCATGGCAACGATCAGATCGGCCAGATAGCTTGAAACGCCAATCGCGCGGCTCATGGAATCTGCACCGACAAAGACCGATGCAACAAACAACGCCGATGCAATGACGCCAATCGGTGAAAGGCGTGCGAGCATGGCCACCACGATCCCGGCATAGCCATATCCGGGCGAAAGGTCAGTTGCCAGATAGCCACGCGTTCCGGCCACTTCCGATACCCCGGCAAGCCCCGCCAAACCACCCGACAGGGCGGCAACAAGGATCATGGTTTTGGTCACCGAAATGCCCGAAAATCTGGCAGCAGCGGCATTTTCCCCAACGGCACGAATTTCAAAACCCCAGACCGTGCGTTTGACGAAAATCGCCAGTGCGACGGCCGAAACCAGTGCGATGAGAAGCCCGATATGCACCCGCATGCGTTCCAGAAGGGCCGGGAATGCCGCACTATCAATGATCGGTTCGGACTGTGGCCAGCCCATCGACATCGGGTCTTTCAGCGCCCCTTCAAGCATCATCTGCACGAACAGCAACACGATAAAGTTCAAAAGAAGGGTGGTGACCACTTCATCGACACCAAGGCGGGTCTTCAAAAGCGTCGGACCAATTAGCATCAGCGCACCAACAGCCATGCCAGCAATAATCACGACCGGGATCATTACCCAGCTTGGCCCGTCAATCACCCCCGAACCGACGGCAACGGCGGCCATGGCCCCCATGTAAAGCTGGCCTTCGGCGCCAATGTTCCAAAGCTTGGCCCGGAATGCGATGGCCGCCGCAAGCCCGGTCAGGATCAGCGGCGTTGCACGGGTGAGCATTTCCGAGGTCGAGAAGACGGAGCCAAAGGCACCACTGATCATAAGCCCATAGGCCTCAACGATCGGCGCACCGGCAAGGGCAAGTGGAATGGCGGCTAGAAGTATGGCAATCGTCGCAGCCAGAACCGGCACGCCATAAACAAGAAGCGGGCCGGGATTGCTGCGGGGTTCAAAGCGGATCATGCCGTTTCTCCCGGATTGGTGGTCGTCGTGGCAGGAGGGGCATCGGGGGCATGCGGGGCGGCTTTTTGTCCGGCCATCATCAGGCCAAGTTCGGACCGATCAATGCTGTCGGTTGGCATGGCAGGCGTTATGTGCCCGGCATGGATCACCGCGATCTGATCGGAAATGGTCAAAAGTTCATCAAGGTCTTCGGAAATCAGGATCACGGCGGCCCCGCCCTGGCGGGCTTCCAGCAAGCGACGATGGACTTCGGATTGCGCGCCGACATCAAGGCCACGTGATGGCTGATTGGCAAGGATCAGCTTGGGCGACTTTTCCAGAACACGCGCCAGGATCAGTTTCTGTATGTTACCACCTGACAAAAGGCGCGCCGGGGCATCGGGACCCGGGCAGCGCACATCATAATCGGCAATCGCATGTTCAGCACGTTTGCGGATGGCTTCAAAATCAAGGAAACCGAGTTTCTGGTATTCCGCGCTTCGGACATCCTCAATCGCGATGTTTTCGGCCACCGTCATTGATCCGACCATGCCATCGTGATGGCGGTCTTCTGGGATGCGTGCGATGCCGTTCTGCGCGAAGGTGTGGGCGTCAAACTTGGTGACTTTTTCGCCAAATATTTCGACTGTGCCGCTATCGGGTTTATCAAGCCCGGCGATCAATTGCGCCAGCGCCGCCTGTCCATTGCCCGATACCCCGGCAATGCCAAGAATTTCACCTTCGCGGGCGGTGACATTCACCCCATGCAGGGACCGACGGGAATCCCCGCGATCAATGGTGACATCGGCAAGGGTGATGACGGGCTTTCCGGGCGTGCGCGCTGTACGGCGGCTGGCGGGAACTTCGCGACCGACCATCAGTTCGGCGATGGATTTGTGGTTCGCATCGCTGGTTTTCATTTCGCCAACCTTTGCACCGCCGCGCAGCACCGCAATCCGGTGCGATACGGCAAGAACTTCAGCCAGCTTGTGGGCGATGATGATCACCGCAAGGCCGGTTGCGGCAAGTTTGCGCAGAATGGCAAACAGGCTGTCGGCTTCCTGCGGTGTCAGAACGGCGGTGGGTTCATCAAGAACCAGAAGCCGTGCATTGCGATAAAGCGCCTTGAGGATTTCCACGCGCTGCTTTTCGCCAACAGTCAGTTTGTGCACTGGCTGATCCAGATCGACGTTAAGTCCGGATCCGGCCATCAGTTCAGCAAGCTTTGCGCGTGCGCTGCTGCGATCACGACGGAGCCTGAAAATCGGTTCGGTGCCAAGGACGATGTTATCAAGCCCGGTCAGGTTTTCGGCCAACGTGAAATGCTGGTGAACCATGCCGATCCCGGCATCAAGGGCTGCCTGCGGAGCGCCCGGTTCAAGCTGCTCAAGGTTACCATCGCGACCAGCAACCGTAACGGTGCCCTCGTCTGCGACATAGTGACCGAACAGGATGTTCATTAATGTGGTTTTACCTGCACCGTTTTCACCAAGCAGGGCGACGATTTCGCCCTTGTGAACGGTCAGGTCGATGGCGTTATTGGCAACGAGTTGGCCAAATCTTTTGGTGACACCTGCCAGCGACAGCAGCAGGTCTTGCGACGTTTCAGAGGATGTGTGCGCAGCAGATGACATTCGGGTAATCCGTTTTGTTTTTATGCGTCACGCTGTGGGGCAGTGGGCGGCTTTGTGGTGGGTATCATGTCGTAAATGACAAAGGGCAGTTCGATTGTTTAACCGAACTGCCCAGTGATTTCAGCGAAATCTTACATTGATGATTTCGGTTCTTCGTCGTTTACGTCGACCGTGAAGGACCCATCAAGGATTTCAGCCTGTTTGGCTTCGACTTCTTCAACCGTGCCGTCCGGCAGCAGTGCCGGATCGAGAACGACAGAACCGCCGCCATATTCCATGTAGCTGAACTTGCCGTAATCTTCGGCCTTGAATTCACCGGCTTTGACCGCCTCGATCGCGTGGTCAATGGTGGCTTCCATGTGCCAAAGTGCGGAACCCAGAATGGTGCCCGGATAATCAGCCGCGGTGTCGATTACGTTGCCAACGGCCAGAATGCCGCGTTCCTTGGCGGCATCGGAAACGCCAAAGCGTTCGGCATACATTATGTCCGCACCGCTATCGATCATGGCAAAGGCTGCTTCTTTTGCCTTGGGCGGGTCATACCAGCTGTTGATGAAGGTCACCATGAACTCGACATCCGGATTGACCGATTTCGCACCAGCCATGAAGGCATGCATCAAACGGTTCACTTCCGGGATTGCAAAACCGCCAACCATGCCGATCTTGTTGGTTTCGGTCGCCTTACCAGCCGCCATGCCGACAAGGTAGCTCGGCTCGTGGATGAAGTTATCAAAGACCGAGAAGTTTTCCCCGTCCGGTGCAAAGCTTGACCCCATCAGGAACGCGGTTTCCGGATAGTCGGCCGCAACTTTGCGCGCAGCACGCTCAACACCGAATACTTCACCAACGATCAGGTCGGAACCGTTTTCGGCATATTCGCGCATGACGCGCTCATAGTCGGTGTTGGCGACGTTTTCGGAAAACTCATAGGAAATGTCGCCGCGTGCTTCGGCGGCATTAAGCGCCTTGTGAATGCGCGATACCCACTGCTGTTCGACCGGAACAGTGTAGATTGCCGAAACCTTGAGCGGATCGGCGGCCTCGGCCGGTGCACCAAAGCCGAACGATACGACGGCGGCTGCGCCAGCGATGGCCGACAGCATGGCACGACGCGATAGGCGGAAAGTACCAGACTTCATTTTTGTCCCCCTGCGGATTTATTGCCGTTATGCGAAACTCAACCTTTTGCATAGATTGTGGGCAGATTGTATACGCGATCACAAAAGAGGCAAAGCACCTTCTGTCCAAATGGTCAGTTTTCCACTCTTTGGTGTAAGTATTTGGGAATGCACGGGGTTTGGGGTGAGTTAACGCGTGCAATTGGCGGGTTTCTGCGCAGCCAAAAGGTGATCGGTGGATATCCCGGTGCCGATTGGTGCTGTTTCGCGCAGGCCCGATACCCGAGTCCTAGCTGTATCAACCGCATTTGTGACCATGCGGTAGCAGGGGCAAAATCTTCCGGTTTTTCGGGCATAGCGGTTAAGATTGTCTAAACAGGTGACGCACTTTCTAACACAATGCGAATCCTTGAAAAATTTCGGAGTCGGTTAACTCTTTCATTAACTATTTCGGTTGATGCTTTCATCAAGATTTCAAGGGGGAACCTAGAAGGCATCATGACAAAAAAGACATCTTTACCACTTGATCAGGTGATGGTTGGCGATTGCATCGAGCTGATGAACAGCCTGCCGGAAAAATCCGTCGATCTGATTTTTGCCGATCCGCCCTATAACCTTCAGCTTGGCGGCGATCTTCTGCGCCCGAACAATTCCAAGGTCGACGCTGTTGACGATCATTGGGATCAGTTCGACAGCTTCCGTCACTATGACGAGTTCACGCGTGACTGGCTGACGGCGGCGCGCCGCGTGCTTAAGGACACCGGTGCGATCTGGGTGATCGGTTCGTATCACAACATTTATCGTGTTGGTAATATGCTCCAGGATATCGGGTATTGGATCCTCAACGATATCGTCTGGCGCAAAACCAACCCGATGCCGAACTTCCGCGGCAAGCGTTTCTGCAACGCGCACGAGACCCTTTTGTGGTGCTCCAAAAGCGAAGAGCAAAAGGCCATCACCTTTAACTACGAAGCGATGAAGCAGCTTAATGAAGGCCTGCAGATGCGCTCTGACTGGTTGATGCCGATCTGCTCTGGCTCGGAACGTCTTAAGGATGACAAGGGTAAAAAGGTCCATCCGACCCAGAAGCCCGAAGCGCTTTTACAGCGTGTTCTGATGGCGACCACCCGTCAGGGTGATGTGGTGCTTGATCCGTTCTTTGGCACCGGTACCACCGGTGCAGCCGCACGTCGTTTGGGTCGTCACTTCATCGGTCTGGAACGCGAAGAAAGCTATGCCGAAGCCGCGCGTGAGCGTATTTCCAAGGTTCAGATGCTGGATGGCGACAGCCTTGAGCTGACCGAGTCGAAGCGTTCCCTGCCGCGTATCCCGTTTGGTGCGGTGATCGAACGTGGCCTGCTTTCGCCGGGTGACAAGATCTATGACAACCGGGGCAATGTGGCCGCCATGGTGCGTGCTGACGGCTCGATCAGTCACAAGGACAATGCCGGTTCGATCCATCAGATCGGTGCCCACGTTCAGGGCGCACAGGCTTGTAATGGTTGGACTTATTGGCATTACAAGTGCGATGGCCGACTGGTTTCGATCGACAATCTTCGCAGTCAGCTGCGTAAGGAAATGGGTCAGGTCCCCGCCTGATCCAAGCCGCAAAACTCCGGCTAAATCCTTGATGCCCAAAAGAACCGGCGTGGTTGCAAAACCCGCCGGTTTTGCTTTTGCGCAAAATTCTTGTTATATTCCGATCATCAAACTTATCCGCAAGGATAGATGGAGAAGAATATGCAAGCAGGTGCAGTAGGGGGTGCAGCATACGCACCCAACCCGGTACAAATTCAGCAGGCAGCCGCGCCAATTGCTGAAACCGGTAACAACGACCTGAATTCACCGCCGACACAGCGGATCGAGCAAGCAGCAGAAACCGAAACGTCGCAGCAGGCAGCCCCGACCCCGACAGAGGGCCGTGGACAGGTGATCGATATTTATGCCTGATCGCGCCGCGCGAAGTTCAAAAAACAAAAGGCCCGTGGTTCCGAACACGGGCCTTTTTAATTGCGGTGCTTTCATTCGGCACAGCTATTTACTTCAGGCGGGCCCGTATTTCAGGGCATGACGGACGATCTTTTTCATTACAGTCGGCAGGGCAAAGTCCGAAAGCCCGTCAATGGTTGTCCAGCTGCCGTCAAGTTTATCGGCCTCACTAGAGGGTAGGGTCGCGGCCAGCACGCTGACATTGAGATGAAAATGAGTGAAGGTGTGGCCAACCGTACCGTCAAGTTCCGACCAGTTGGCGGAAACCGGTGCCTCGGACAACATCACATCATCGGGCGCCTCAATCGCGCGCCAGTCACTACCGGGCACTTCATACAAACCGCCCAGCAATCCCTTTTCCGGGCGGCGACGCACCAGAATGCGGCCATCATCTTCGCGCCGGATCCAAAACGCATAGCCAACCCGGGTTGGTTTGGGTTCCTTTTTGCGTTTCTTGGGAAGGTCGGGCGCGATGCCTGATTTGCGGCCTTCACAATCGGCTTGCCATGGGCAAATGCCGCACGCGGGATTGCGCGGTGTGCAGACCGTCGCCCCCAGATCCATCAATGCCTGAGCATAATCGCCCGGGCGGTCGGATGGGGTTAGGGCAGCCGACTTTTCCTTGATTTCCGGTTTGACGTCGGGCAACGGCGTTTCCAGCGCAAACAGGCGTGAAATCACCCGTTCGATATTACCATCCACCGGGCTTGCATGGCGGTTAAAGGCAATGGCGGCAACCGCGCAGGCGGTATAGGGGCCAATACCGGGCAGTTTCAGCAACCCTTCCTCGGTATCGGGGAAAACGCCATCATATTCCGATGCGACAACCTTGGCGCATTTGTGCAGGTTGCGGGCACGCGCGTAATATCCCAGCCCCTGCCAGGCATGCAAAACATCATCAAGTTCGGCATTGGCAAGATCAGTCACGGTCGGCCAGCGTTTCAGAAAGGCAGTAAAATATGGCCCAACCGTTTGCACGGTGGTTTGTTGCAACATGATTTCGCTGAGCCAGACGTGATATGGATCTGGCGTATCGCCGGGTTCTGATCGCCAGGGCAGGGTGCGATGATGGCGGTCGTACCATTCCAGCATGCTTGCTGCGAGGCGTTGGGTATCCTGATGGGTGAAATGCACGTCGATCCCGTGTTATGTTGTTTTGCGGACGCAGAGTTTTGGTCCGAAGGTATGCAGACCCTACGAAAGAAGCGGGCGTGAGCAAGAAAAAAGATAGTGTTGGTACGAAAAGTGGCTCGGTGATGGATCAGGCATCCAAATCTGTTGCGCCCAAAAAGAAGCAGGGCTTTGTCCCGCCGGTTAGCTCGGAACGTAGGATGGGCCTGCGTAATGTTGCACCGCTTGTTGGCAACCTGACCCGGCCGCTGGTGCGCAAGCGCGGCTTTTTCCAAACGGAAATCATCCTGCATTGGGCCGAGATCGTGGGACGTGATCTTGAACAATACACCATGCCGCTGAAATACAGCCCGCCGCCCAAGGAAAGCATGGCCGGTGGTACGTTGCTGATCCGTGTTGTCGGGCCGGTCGCCCTTGAGCTGCAACACCGCATGCCGCAAATCATCGAACGGGTGAACAGTTATTTTGGCTATCGGGCGATCAACAAGATCACGATGCTTCAGGGCGATATTTCAAGGCCCGAACGTACCGTTCACCGCCCGACCGAGGTGCCCGAAGCCGACATCAGTCCAACCAGTCAGGCCGACCTCGAAAAGATCGAAGATCCGCACCTTCGCGAAGTTCTGACCCGCCTTGGTCGTCACATCGCCGGTGCAAGCGGCGGTTTGCGCCCGAAAACAGGCAAGAAATAACGCCCGAACGACCGTAACCCTTGGCATTTGATAACTTGCCCAGCAGTCACGATCTGTTGTCTTGCGCGTCGTCGATAATCGAATCAGTTTCATGAAATGAACGATCACGGAGTTGCCGCAATTGCGCACCACTTTGGCGACTCGTTGGTGGCATAGCCGTTTTCGGGGGTGTGTTGACTCGCGCGCTGCAACAGGCTTGTAATCACAAAACTTTGTTTTAACGGAGGTTTCCTTGCTAAAGGCAGTTAAGTTTCTTGCTTGTGCGTTTTTGATGATGGTTGGGGTCGCAAGCACCCAACAGGCACAGGCAGTTGAATGGAAAGAACATGTGCTGGGCGACAAAAATGCGCCGGTCACGATGATTGAATATGCATCTTTGACCTGCCCGCATTGTGCGTCCTTCCACACCGAGGTTCTGCCTGAGATCAAGGAAAAGCTGATTGATACCGGCAAACTGAAACTGATCTTCCGCGACTATCCGCTGGATGGTGTTGCGCTGCGTGCGGCCGCAATCGCACAGTGCGCGGGCGAAGATCGTTATTTCGGTGTGCTTGGCATGCTGTTCAAATCCCAGATGACCTGGGCGCGTTCGCAGGACCCGATTGCCAGCATCAAGGAAGTGGTTCGTTTTGCCGGCATGACCGGTGATGCGGTTGATGCCTGCATGGCCGATCAGGAACTGATTGATGGTATCGTCGGCTCACGCATGCGCGGCGAACAGGAATTCAACGTTAATTCCACACCAAGCTTCGTTCTTGATGGCGACACCATTGCCGGTTCGCGTGACGCGGAATTCTTTATCGAAAAAGTCGAAGACCTTATCGACTAAATAAAACAATTCTGCCGGACACCGCATGTGTGGTGTCCGGCAACAAGGGACAGGGTCGGACCGGGGGACATGATTGGTCCAGTTTAAATCGCTAAAGCTGACGGGGTTCAAATCCTTCGTCGATTCAACAGATTTATTGGTTGAAGACGGGCTGACTGGTGTTGTCGGCCCGAACGGCTGTGGCAAATCCAATCTTGTCGAAGCATTGCGTTGGGTGATGGGCGAAACATCGGCCAAGCAGATGCGTGGTTCGGACATGTCGGACGTGATTTTTGGCGGCACATCGTCGCGTCCGGCGCGCAACGTCGCCGAAGTATCCGTCACCCTTGATAATAGCGAGCGCAAGGCGCCCGCGATGTTCAACGACTTCGACATGCTTGAAGTCACCCGCCGCATTGAACGTGGCGGTGGGTCGAACTATCGCGTGAATGGCAAGGATGTTCGTGCGCGTGATGTGCAATTGCTGTTTGCCGATGCCGCGACCGGTGCGCGGTCAAATGCCATGGTTTCCCAAGGTAAAATTGGTGCATTGATCGGGGCCAAACCGATCCAGCGTCGCCTGATCCTTGAAGAGGCCGCCGGCATTACCGGCCTGCATTCACGCCGCCACGAGGCGGAATTGCGCCTTAAGAACGCCGAACAAAATATGGAACGTCTTGAAGACGTTCTTTTGCAGCTTGATGGCCAGATTGCTTCCCTGCAAAAACAGGCAAGACAGGCCGAACGGTATCGCAAACTTTCCGAAAGTGTCCGCGAGACAGAGGCGTTGTTGTTCCACATCCGCTGGTCCGAAGCCCAAAAACGCCAGGAAGATGCACGTGAATTGCTGGTCGCGGGCGAAAGTGCGGTACGTGACCTGACCTCATCGGTGACCGAGGCGACCACGGTTCAGGCCCATGTGGCCGCAAGCCTGCCCGATCTTCGCAAGAAAGAGGCCGAGGCCGCCGCCGCCCTTCAACGTCTTTTGATCGAGCGCGAAGGTCTTGATAAGGACAAGGCCCAGATCGAAACCCAGATGGGCCAATTGCGTGCCCGTATTCAGCAGATCGATACCGACCTTGCGCGTGAGGCCGAATTGGCAAGTGATGCGCAAGGCGCGCTTGAAAAGCTCAAGAACGAGCGAGAAGAACTCCGCGAGGCCCAAGGCGGCGAAGATGACGCCCTTGATGAAGCCCGCGAAATGGCATCCGAAAAGGCGCTTCGCGTCGAAGAACTGGAAGCCGACGTCGATCAAATGACCAACAAGGTCGCCGAGGAAGAGGCACGCCTCAAATCGGTGCAACAGCGTCTCAGTGAACTTAATGCCCGCCGTGCGCGCCTGACCGAACGCCATGACGAGGCCGTCGCCAAGCTTGATGATATCCGGATTGAGGCCGACTTTTCCGAGGCGCTTGAAGAAGCAAGCATGCATCTTGAAGAGTGCGAGGAACTGGTCGAACAGCGCAAAATGGCCGTCGAAGAAGCAGAGATGCGCTTGGCCGAAATGCGTGACCGTGAAGATGGTCTGAAAACCGCCGAAAGTGATGCACGCGATGCCCTGCGTGATGCCGAAAGCCGCAAGGCGCGCCTGACCGCCGAGATCGATGCACTTGAAAGCCTGCTGCGTGGCGGTGACGATGATAAATATCCCGGCGTGATCGAAAACATCACTGTGCAAAGCGGCTTTGAACTTGCCATGGCAGCCGCCCTTGGTGAAGACCTTGATGCCCCGGATGCAACCGATGCCGCAATGCATTGGGCTGCAATTGACCCGGCGACCGATGATCCGGCCCTGCCCGACGGGGTAACGGCCCTTGCCAAATATGTCGAGGCACCCGCGCTTTTGAACCGGCGTCTGTGGCAGATCGGCATTGTTGAAGACGAAGCAACCGGTAACTTCCTTGCCAAAAACCTCAAGGTCGGTCAGCGCCTTGTGTCGCGCGACGGGGCGCTTTGGCGTTGGGATGGCTATCGCATTCTGGCCGGGGCGGAACTTCCCGCCGCGGTCCGTCTGCGCCAGCGTAACCGACTTGATGAATTGCGCGGCGAGCTTGAAGAAGCCGATGCGGTGGTCGAAGCCGCAAGCGAGCGCGCCGAGATCGCCAGCGAAAATGTCGAACGCCTTGATGAAGAAATCGAGGCAGCCCGAACGGCCGAACAGGAAGCACACCGTGCGGTGCGCGATGCTGAAAACGCGGCGTCATCTGCACGTGAAGAAATCGCCAATATCAAACGCGATGCCAGCGCGATTGAAAGCCGCCTTCAGAACGCCGAAGAGGCCGAAAAACGCGCCAAGCAGGACCTTGATGAACTGATTGCCGAACAGGAAGAGCTTGCAGCCCTGCCAGAGGAAAGCAGCGAGGGCCTGATGGAAATCAAGGCAGAGTTGATTGAGAAACGCGCCAATCTGGCCGATGCGCGTGCGGACCATATGGAAGCCCGCAGTCAGCTTGAACGCATGCAAAGCACCATGTCGGGCCGGCGCAAGCGCCTTGAATTCGTTGAAAACGAAATTGCCACCTGGAATGAACGTGCATCGGGTGCCGGTGAACGGGTTGCCGAACTGCGCGAACGCCAGGAAGAGGCCCGCATGGAGATCGAGGAGCTTGAACTCAAGCCCGAAGAGATCGAAGAACGCCGTGCCATTCTTTCTGATCGGATCGAACTTTCCGATCAAACCCGCAAGGATGCCGCTGATGAATTGCAGCGCGCCGAAAATGCTCAGCGGGAAGCGGATATCAACCTGCGCGAAGCCGAACAGAAACTGGCCGAAGCCCGCGAAGGTCGTGTGCGGTGTGAAGCGCTGCTTGAGCAAGCCGAACAGCATCGTCGCGATTTGATCGAACGTATCCGCGAACGCGTCAATGCGGCGCCGGATCAGTTGGTTGAGCTTGGCAAGATTGACCTGACCAAGGACCTGCCAAGCGAAGGCGACATCGAAGCCCGTCTGCAACGCCAGACCCGCGAACGCGAAAACCTTGGTGCGGTTAACCTGCGTGCCGAGGTCGAACTGGCCGAGATGCAGGAACAGAAAGACACCATGGTGTCTGAACGCGATGATTTGATTGCTGCCATTGAAAAACTGCGCAATGGCATCAACCAGCTCAACCGCGAAGCCCGTGCCCGTTTGAAAGCGGCCTTTGACGAGGTGGACAAGCATTTCCAGCAACTGTTTGTCCGCCTGTTTGGCGGCGGCGGTGCGCATCTGATGTTGACTGATGCGGATGATCCGCTTGAAGCCGGACTTGAGATCATGGCATCCCCGCCGGGCAAAAAGCTTCAGCATCTGTCGCTTCTGTCAGGTGGGGAACAGGCGCTGACGGCTGTGGCGCTTCTGTTTGCGGTCTTCCTGACCAATCCGGCCCCGATCTGCGTCCTTGACGAGGTTGACGCCCCTCTTGATGACGCCAACGTTGACCGGTTCTGCAAGCTGTTGGAGGCCATTGGCCGTCATGCCAATACCCGCTTCCTGGTCATCACCCACCACCGTATGACCATGGCCCGCATGAACCGTCTGTTTGGGGTGACCATGGCCGAACGCGGTGTTTCGTCCCTGGTCTCGGTCGACCTGCATCAGGCAGAAGTCTATTCCAAGAAAGAACAGACCGAGCTCGACTTCACCAGCTAATACGTGCCGCTTATTAAGCAATCCATTAATAAACTGATAGGGTACGCGATGTTACACATCATTGAAACTCAATGATGGTGAAGGCCGAATGTCCCAGAAAGTGCGCGAGCTTTACGAACAGTTTCCCTATCCGTTGCGCGATCCAGGGCAGGAAAAAGACCGCCTGTTAATGCCGCCGATCGATACCCTGTCACGGGTCAATCATTACTGTTTTGGCGGGACAAGGGAATTTGATGCCACCTTCCGCGCGCTGGTTGCCGGTGGCGGCACCGGGGATTCGATGATCTGGCTGGCGGAACAGTTGCGCGATGTCGGTGGATCGGTGACCTACCTTGAACCGTCCGCGGCCAGTACCAAGGTCGCCCGTGCCCGGGCCGAGGCACGCGGTCTTTCAAATGTCACCTACGTCAATCAGACCATCTCTGAATTTGCCAAATCCAAGCCTGAGCCATTTGATTACATCAATTGTGCCGGTGTCTTGCACCATCTTGAAGACCCGGAAGAAGGCCTGCGGGATCTGACATCGGTGCTTAAGGCCGATGGTGCGATGGGCATCATGGTGTATGGCGAACATGGGCGTCTTGCCGTGACCGAGTGGCGCAAAATGATCGAGCCATTGCTGGAAGGCAAAGATCTCCAGCAGCAGTTGGCCATGACGCGGACATTGCTATCGGCCCTGCCCGAAGACAACATGCTGCTTAAAATGGGCGGTGGTCCGGGCTTTATCAAAGGGTTGCTTGAAAACGATCCGGAAATCGTTGATTTGCTGCTTCATCCCGTTGAATGCGCATATGATGTGAACGGGGTCTATGATTTCGCGTCTTCTGCGGGCCTTCATGTTGCGGCCTATACGGGCTTCTTCGGGTTTGGTGGAACCGGCAAGGCCCATTACAAGATCGACAATCTTGTGCGCGATCCGGCCATTCTGCGCGAATTGGCGGCCAAGCCGCTTCGCGATCAGCAGGCCTTTTGCGAACGGTTCAGTGGCGCGATGCCGCTTCATGCATTCTACCTGACCCGTGAAGACAAAGGCCAAACTGCCGAAATGCTGCCAGATGCCGAACTGGCACCTTACTTCTTCGTCCCGCCCAACAAGACCTTCTTTGATGATCTGGTGGCACTCGCCGGACAACCTGTTCTGATCGAAGACGGCAGTGGCAATGCAGTTGACCTGACCGGTGGACCGGATCTGGCCCGCTTGCTGGCGGTCTTTGATGGCAAAAAGACGGTTGCAGAACTTGTCGCCATTCTGCGCGATGAAATTCTTGATACCCAGCCGATTGATATGAACTCGATTGCGATCAATACATTGGGGGCTGTGTGGGCGCTGTTTCACAAGTTCGATTGGATGTTGTCATCCAAGCCGGG
>NZ_DCAO01000012.1:0-4078 GCF_002311515.1 Thalassospira sp. UBA1131 | reverse complement strand
GGCAGGAACCAAGGAAAACCGCCGGTTGCAGGCCAGTGGCGCAGATCACTGTCAATTCTTTTGACTGCGACTATTGCCTAACTCTAAAAGTGTTTTCCTTCACATTTAAGTGGTTAAGTGACTGAAATAATTATTATTATTTCGGTTTTCAAAGGTCCGGGGAGACGGGGTTTTACAGCTTGACAGCCCATGGGGTGCTAAGTATGTTGCCCGCGCATTTCCTTGCGACGTTTGCAGGGCTGCCAAAGCGGGGTTCACGACAATGAGCGATGATAAAGATCGCGCTTCATTAGCAGAGCTTGAGAGCAAACTGGCAGCCGTAGCAGGCAAGCGAGAAGAACTGCACAGCCCGAACCGGGCGACCGGCAAACCATCTCAAGGGATGGCGCTTGGCATGAGGATTTCGGCGGAAATGATCGCTGCGGTTCTTGTCGGCTTGCTGATTGGCTGGGCGCTGGATCGGGTGCTTGATACGACACCTTGGCTGCTTGTTCTGTTTGTTTTTCTCGGAGCAGGTGCCGGAGGTTTGAACGCTTATCGCGTTGCCAAGGGTTTTGACAGTGCTGTCGGACTTGGTCGTGCGATGGGGGAGCGCAAGCAGGGGAACGGGGACAAATCCGAACCCTGATAATATTGAGCGAGGATTACGGTGGCTGGACCGCTAGAGCAGTTTGAAATCAAGCCCTTGGCCGAACTTTCGGTTGCCGGCATTGATATTTCCTTCACCAACTCCGCACTTTGGATGGTGATCGCAGCCGTTCTCGTAACGGGCTTCATGACGCTTTCGATGCGTCGCGGCGCGCTGGTTCCGGGCCGCTGGCAGGGATCTGCCGAGGTGATGTACGAATTTGTCGCCAATATGCTCAAGGACAACGTGGGAAGCGCAGGTCGCAAATATTTCCCGTTCGTCTTTACGCTGTTTATGTTTGTTCTGTTCGGGAACCTGCTTGGCATGATCCCGCACAGCTTTACCTTTACGAGCCACATCGCTGTTACCTTTGCGATGGCTCTGGTGATCTTCCTCGGTGTGACGGTCATCGGCTTCATGCGTCATGGCACGCATTACCTTCGGATGTTCTTCCCTGAAGGTGCGCCGATTGCGACTGCGATCATTCTGATCCCGATCGAAATCATCTCCTATTTCTCTCGTCCGTTCAGCCTGGCGATCCGACTGTTTGCGAACATGACCGTCGGCCACATCATGCTGAAAGTTATCGGTGGGTTCGTTGGCCTGATTGGCATTCTCGGCGTGCTTCCCTTTGCTTTGCTGACGGGGATTACTGTTCTGGAGTTCGGCATTGCTGCGCTTCAGGCTTACGTCTACACAATTCTCACCTGCATCTATCTCCATGATGCAATCCACATGCACTGATGTGTGTGGTTTGGTGTGATCTCTTCTGATTGCCTTTAAGAAATTCGAAAGGGTGAAGTTATGGAACTCGATGCTGCTAAGATGATCGGTGCTGGCCTGGCTGCTATTGGCATGATTGGTGCCGGTATCGGTGTTGGTAACATCTGGTCGAGCCTGATTGCGACTGTTGGCCGTAACCCGGCTGCAAAAGGCGACGTTGAACTGTATGGCTGGATCGGCTTTGCTGTTACCGAAGCTATTGCACTGTTCGCACTCGTCGTTGCGCTGATCGTTCTGTTCGGCTAATCGGCGCCTTTTGCGCGAATACACGGCCCGGCGAGGCACTCCCTCGCCGGCGTCGTTGAATTCGGGAGTAGGCTATGCCGCAGTTTGATATTGCGACGTTCTCGGAACAGATCTTCTGGCTGTTCGTTATTTTCGCCATCTTGTATTTCCTGATGTCGAGAATTGCGCTGCCGAAGGTTGGTGAAGTTCTTGAACGCCGTCAAAAAACCATCGAAGACAACCTTGGCAAGGCTCGGGCGTTGAAAGACGAAACCGATGCCGCCATCGCGAAATACGAGGCTGCTCTGGCAGAAGCTCGTGAAGCCGCTCAGGCTGACATTCGCGAAGCATCGGAAAAGGCTGCTGCAGAGCAAGCCAAGAAAACCGAAGCTATGGTCAAGAAGCTGTCTAAAAAGACATCTGATGCCGAGAAGGCAATTGCGGACGCCAAAGCGGATGCAATGACGGGTGTTGCAGAAGCAGCATCGGAAATTGCCCGTGAAGCAACCGACAAACTTATCGGTGTCAAGGTTCAGGCCAAAACTGCCGACAAGGCTGTTTCGGCAATCGTAGGAGAGTAAGACAATGGCAACCCAAGAGGTTACTTTCCTTACCGATCCATACACCTGGACCACGCTTTCTTTCGTGCTGGTCGTCGGTTTTGGCGGTTTCAAAGCCGTCAAAGGGATCTCTGCCGCACTTGATAAACGTGCACAGAAGATTTCCGACGAACTGGACGAAGCACAGCGTCTTCGCGAAGAAGCCCAGGAGCTTCTGGCCAATTATCAGGCCAAACAGCGTGAAGCGCTTAAGGAAGCTGACGAAATCCGTGCGCATGCCAAGGTGGAAGCCGACCGTATGCTCGAGAACGCCCAGGCAGAACTGAAAGCGGCGCTCAAACGTCGTGAACAGCAAGCTCTGGACCGTATCTCCAACCTCGAAAGCCAGGCTATTGCCGAAGTTCGTGCACATGTTGCCGAAATCGCAGCCAAGGCCACCATGGCCCTTGTCAGTGACAAGGTTTCTGGTGCAAAGGCAGACGAGTTGGTTGATAGCGCGATCGCGGAACTCAAAGGTCGTCTGAACTGATTTTTTCCGGTTTCCGGAAACTGAAAACCCCGCAGCATCGCTGCGGGGTTTTTTATTGTCAACTGACAGGCTTGGTTTCTTCGGAAACGTTACTGCTTTTCAGCTGCAAGCACGAGGAATGGTGGACGTCGTCGATGATTATCCCAGCGTCCATCTTGTCCATGCTCCTGGGGTTCAGGCTCGAGAAGACGTAGAAGGTTAAACCCTGCGTCTAGTAACCCATTTACATAGCTTTCGACGGTCCTGTGATATTTGATGACGCCGTCAATGAACCAGCTCGTTTCGCGCGGGCCCTCATCGCGATAATTATCCAAAGGCCAGTGCAGCTTATTTCCATCGGCATCCAAAGCCCACTTTTGTGCGGCGAGCGCAGTGCAGATAGGATGTTCAACCGAAAACACAAGCCTGCCTTTGGCAGGAAGCCATGAAGCGAGCTTAACCAGAATATCTTCGTAGTTTTGTACATAATGCAGCGCCAACGAAGAGATTATGCAGTCAAATTTGTCTGTGACCTGAGGTTCGAACGTTTCAATTGCAGCATTGAAATAGGTTACTGCATCGTCGTCAGTCTTCTCGCGTGCGGCAGTGATCATATTCTGTGACGGATCAATTCCAATAACCGATGCGGCACCTTTTGACCTGGCAAAGCGCGCAAAATCGCCAAAACCGCATCCAATATCAAGCAGGTGCAAACCTTCGAGTGATTGAGGAAGCAGGCTACGAATTGCAGGTTGCTCGAGTACGTCGTTCAATGCGGTTCCCGACTTGCGAAGCTCTTCGTATCCCTTATAGAAATCGGGATCGTCGTAAATGTTTTGCGGCTTGGGCATATAGACCTGCATCTCGTAAGCACAAAATGGCATGGGTGCCGTCGGAACAGGCTATTCTGTTCTGACGGCACCTGCCAAGTTTTTGATCATTAATGATATGCGATTTGCCGCGGCAACGTCTTAGGAAAGGCGATCCCGGCCATGCGATTCATCAAGGTCCAAGACCGGGCCCAATGGCACCACGCCGGACGGATTGATCGTCGGGTGGCTTTCGTAATAGTGGCCCTTGATATGGTTCATAAAGACCGTCTCTTTGATCCCCGGGTGCTGATACAGGTCGCGGGTATAGGCCCAAAGATTGGGATATTCATTCAGCTTGCGCAGGTTGCATTTGAAATGACCGTGATAGACCGGATCAAAGCGCAACAACGTCGTGAACAGGCGCCAGTCGGCCTCGGTAAGCCGGTTGCCAACAAGGTAGCGTTGCTTTGAAAGGCGTTCTTCAAGCCAGTCCAATGCATTAAACAGCGTGGTGACGGCTTCTTCATAGGCGGATTGCGTGGTGGCAAAGCCGGACTTGTAA
>NZ_DCAO01000130.1:9273-14651 GCF_002311515.1 Thalassospira sp. UBA1131 | reverse complement strand
CGCATGGTCGGGTGATCCGATTGCCCTTGATGCCAGCATCAAACCGGCCGAGGACGTTCTTGCCGTTATCTCTGGAGCCAGCGTTCAGGTTGATGCCGTTCGCACCCTTGAAGTTGGCAGCTTCACGGCACCTGCAGACGGGGCGCGCGAAATCTGCCGCAAGATGGAATGCTCCATGGGTTCGTTGGTTGCCGATGCCATGCTCTGGAAGGCTGGTGATGACTATCAGATCGCTATTCAGAACGGCGGCGGTGTGCGCGCAAGCATCGATGAAGGCACGGTTACCATGGGTGAAGTCCTGACGGTTCTGCCGTTCCAGAATGCGCTGGCAACCTTCAAGCTGTCCGGCGCGGATATCGTTGCATCGCTAGAACATGGTGTATCGCTTGTCGAGGAAGGCAAAGGCCAGTTTCCGCAGGTTGCGGGCCTGAAATTTGACCTTGATCTTTCGCAACCTGCCGGATCGCGTGTTTCAAACGTCATGGTTGCCGATGGCAACGGCTTCGTACCGATCGAGACCGGCAAAATGTATGGCGTTGTTTCCAACGACTTCATACGCAATGGCGGTGATGGTTACGCCCTGTTCCGGGATAATGCCACCGATGTCTATGACTTCGGACCGAACCTTGAACAGGCTGTTGCCGACTATATCGGGTTTAACTCGCCACTGACCCCGACGACCAAGGGACGCATCAACCTGAAATAAGCAGGTTTGCTGTGTTATCGAGTGACCGAAAGGCAGTCCGTAACGGACTGCCTTTTTTGTTTTCCTTGCCTTCATGCGCGCTTGAGGCTTATCAACATCGCTTACAGCACATGACCGTCACCTGCGTGACGTCCCACGACAAAGAGCACCCGTTCTCTATGACGCCTAATGCCAACATTCTTTGCTTTGGTGCCGCCCATTTCGACCGCACCTTGCAATGTACCGAGACTTTTGTTCCCGCTGCCTCGAACCCGGTTCGGACATTGCATCGCAAACCTGGCGGTGTCAGCCGCAACATTGCGGTGCATCTTCGGCTTCTGGGCAATAATGTCGCGATGCTGGGTGCTGTCGGGGATGACGGGGATGGCGATCAGGTGATCGAGGCGCTGTCCGAACTTGGAATCGATACCCGCCATCTGATGAAGATCACTGGCATGGCAACGGCCGGTTACACGGCCCTTCTTGATGAAACCGGCGAACTCGCGCTTGGTATGATGAATGCCGAGGTCTATGACCTGCTGACCATTGATCGCCTTGAACCGCATCTGGCAAACCTTCAGGCGCGGCCATGGTGGTTGGTTGATGCAAACTTGCCGACCGAAAGCATCAAGTGGCTTGCCGAAAACAAACAGACGACAAAATTCTGTGCAGCCACTGTTTCCCCCAGCAAGGCAGTACGGTTCAAGCCGGTGCTTGATAAACTCGACCTGCTGATTGCCAACCGCGCAGAAACACGCATCCTGACCGGCATCGAGATCAACGATCTTGCGCAGGCAAAGGTTGCGGTCGAGCTTCTGCGCGGCAAGGGTATCCCGGATGTCGTGATCACGCTTGGTGCCCAAGGGGTTGTCTCCTCGTCGGCATCGGGGACCGCGTTCTGGCATCCGTTGCCCACCAAGGTCAAGGACGTCAATGGTGCGGGTGATGCCTTCTATTCCGGTTTTTTGTCGGCTTACTCGAAACCGCATACGAGCTTTGACGATGCAATGGCATCGGGCCTCGCGATGGCAAGCCTGACGGCAGAAACCGAAGGCACCACTGTTTGGGATCTGACGCTGGACGCGGTCACGGAACGCGCGGCAAAGGCCGAAAGCAAGGTCCTTTGACCCAAAGGGGCCAAACCAAGATCCTGCTTGATGATTGCATGGATCATGCAACGCAGGTAGCTTGTCCTGAATTCAACTTCAAACCGGAGCCGATCCGATGCATCCATTTTTCATCTTTGTGAAATGTGAACTTGGCAAAGCCTATGACGTCGCAGCAGCGCTTGTTGAAGAGGTCGAAGGCGTTTCCGAAGTCTATTCCATCTCCGGCCCGTTTGAATTGTTGGTCAAGGTATATATTGATGACGGACAGGATATTGGGCGCTATGTGAATGAATATATCCACAAACTGCCTCATATCAAGGATACCCAGACCATCATTACCTTTAACGCCTTCACCTGATGGCCAAACGGCCGACAAACAAGCTTGCAGAACAAAAAGCGGCGCCAATCGGGCGCCGCTTTCTTTCTGTCGAATGCAGGCAACACAACTTAGTTCCTGGCAACATCCCGGATCACATCAAGAATGATCTCGGTCCCCTTTTCGATCAGTACAACATCGTCGCCAACGATCTGACGCAGCGCACCGTCCGTGCGCGCAGGAAGTCGTGAAATCAGGTTATCGGGCAAATCGCGTTTGGCAATACCGGGCGGCAAGGTGCCGCCACGCTCAAGCTTCATGGCAATACCGGGCGGCAAGCCTTTGTTGCCTTTGCCCTTGTTACCCTTGTCCTTATTGTCGCTATCTTGGTCAGTCTGCCCGGTCGCAATATCAAGTACATCACGAATAATGCGCCGTTCTTCATCACTAAAAATGCCACCACCTTGGGCAAGTTCGACGACGGTGTGGTGATGTTCCTGATTGGCCGGATGTGACTGTACAGGTGCTGTCAGGACAAAACTGGCACCGACAAGAACAAAGCCGGTCGTAATTGCTTTGAGCCAGCTGGTTGTGAACGGCATGGCGACCTCTGTCATCGTGAAAACATCCAAACTCATGTGGGGACTTTGCCCAAAATTGCGACAAGCCTAGTAAGGATAACGTTTCACCAGCCACTTTTATGCCAAACAGTAGAGAATATTTTTCTGGATTGGTCACTGGGCAGATCGCGGCCAAAAAAGACGCATTTGACCTTGTCATCAATACGCATTGGGCTTTTCAATCCGCGACGGTGTTCACCCGAAAACACTGGTCGATTTAACGCTATCATATTGTTTTCATAGACAGTTCATTATGTGATACAAATCACTCTGTCATCGCGGAAAGCGACGGCAACCAAGTTTCATTAGAACAACAGAATTAATTTCCAATATGGCATCCGGTAGATTTTCTGTTCATCTCGCCAAGACCAAACAAGACCTGAAAGCGGCGCAAGAACTTCGCTTTGAGGTCTTCTTTGGCGAATTTCACGCCAAAGCCATGACCGAGCAACACTCGGCCGGCCTTGATAGCGATAAATTCGATGCGTTCTGCGAACACCTGCTGGTCGTGGATAATGAAAATGACAAGAAAGTCATCGCCACCACCAGATTGCTGCTTTCGCAACAAAAGCCCGCAGATCTCTCATACATCGCACAGGAAGAGTTCTCCATTCCCCTGCTTGGCGCTGTAAAAGACAACTGCATGGAAGTCGGCCGATCCTGTGTTCACAAGGATTATCGCGATGGCAAGGCCATTCAGCTTCTGTGGCGCGGCATCACCAAACTGATTTTCAATCATGACATTCGCTATCTGTTCGGCTGCGCAAGCTTCCATGCGACCGATATCGACAAGATCGCCTATGAACTGTCATACCTGCATCACTACCGATTGGATGATGAACCGCATATTGCACGCGCACTCGATTATCAGTCGATGGAACGCATAGCAAAAGACGACATTGATCCGGACGAGGCTCTTGCGAAATTGCCACCCTTGATCAAAGCCTACTTGTCGCTGGGAGGTGTTGTTGGCGATGGCGTCGCACTTGATCCCGATTTCAAGACGCTTGATGTATTGATCACAGTCGATGTCGCCAAGGTCCCAGACCAATACTACAGATTCTATAAAAAGCAGGCTGATCGCCTTGATCTCACACCTCTAAACGCGTGAGTGCGATTACTGTTAAAAGAAACATCCATGACGTCAAACAAGAGTTTTCAAGCGCTTTGGACCAGATGGCAACACCTCACATCACTGCACCGATCACACCAGCACAGCACGTGAAGGCAGGGCTAAAATTCACGACGCTGATGGTCTGGCTGTTTGCGATGCTGATCCCTTTCTTGATCCTTGAAGGTCTCAAGCTCCGGGCCAGTTCCCAGATTGTCCGCATCTGGCATCTTGGTGCCCGCAAGATCACCGGCATTAAGGTCGAAGTCACCGGATCGCCAAGCGAAACACTTCCTTTGCTGCTGTTGGGGAACCATACGTCTTACCTCGACATTCCGGTGATCAACGCGCTGTTCACCGTTAATTTCATCGCCAAGTCCGAAGTTCGCAGTTGGCCGGGGATCGGGTTCCTTGCGCGTTGTTGCCAAACCATTTTTGTTGAACGTCGGGCCATCAAATCCCACGAACAGATCAAGATCCTGCGCGACAAGATCCTGCCCGACCGCAGGCTGGTTCTGTTTGCCGAAGGGACAAGTACGGATGGAAGTGTCGTCCTGCCGTTCAAATCGTCGCTGATGGAATTTGTGTTTGATGAAAAGATTGCTGAAGTTTGCCACGTTCAGCCGATAACCGTTTTATGCCTGAAAGACAGCGCGAGTGGATCTTCGCCAGAACCGGAAACGGTTCTTTACCCATGGTTTGACGACACCACCCTTGCCTTCCATTTCTGGCGGTTCATGGCAACGTCGGGCTGTACCGTCAAAGTCCATTTCAGTCCAAGCCGTCCGGTATCCGAATTTGACAACCGCAAGGAACTGACGCGATGGGCCCATGCTGGGGTTCAAAACGGCTACGACATCATCCTGAAAAAGGCATAATCAGCTTACGCCTTGCGCGCCCGGGCGTGTGCCCAGTCTTCCTTCATCTGATACCACTTCTTCTCGCCAATCATCTTGCCGAGATACTGGTCAATGACCTTAAGCTTGATGATGCTGGCAAGACCCGCCGCACGCGCAGGCCAGGTTTCAGGTAAGGCGCGCAATGTCAGGCTGATGCCAGCCGTGCTGTATTCGATGAAATGCCACCAGCGGCTGGGGATAAAGATGGTATCCCCGGGCTCCAGAATGCATTCATAGCCGTGAATATCCTTAAGCTTGGGATAGCGTTCCAGATCCGGGTTCCGAAAATCGATATTGCACGAAACAGTCAGCGGATGCTGATACAGGTGCCGTCCGTTTTCGCTTCCATACAGGATCACACGTTTGGTGCCGGTCATTTGCGTCAGGAAAACATGGCTGTGATCCAGATCGTAATGAATATCGACATACGCATCCTGACCACCAACAAACAGGAATGGATGATTTTTCAGGAACGTGACGCCAAGCTCAGGATATGAAAAATCCTCGCGCAGTTGCGGCATATGTTTGAATACATTGAACAAAAACATGCGAAGCGGTGTCGGCCCCGCCTGAATAAGGTCAAGATATTCGCCAAACGGCATGCTTTGGGTTGAATCGAGATAGTCGTTATCCGAGTT
>NZ_DCAO01000130.1:8765-9123 GCF_002311515.1 Thalassospira sp. UBA1131 | reverse complement strand
CGATCAATGCTCAGATAGCTTAACTGGCTCGTCATTCCGGCCCCGTCTGTTTTCTTGTTTTGCTGCACACCAGAACGCTCAAGCCTTTTTTCTGTTCCACCTTCGGCTTGAAGCTTGTCAGATAGATCATAGGAAACAGACGAAATCAAGCTGGCTGCGCCGGTGGCACTATGTACTAAACAGTTGTAATTTTTGATATCTTGCGATGAGCCAACGTGATTTGGGAACCGATCTGGCCTCGCCGTGAACAATCGCGTCGGCCACGGCCCAAATGCGCGGGCTCGAAACGAAAAAAGCACCCTTTTGGGGTGCTTTAATCAATGGCGGGCAAGGAGGGATTCGAACCCTCGATAGGGCT
>NZ_DCAO01000130.1:4391-8708 GCF_002311515.1 Thalassospira sp. UBA1131 | reverse complement strand
TACTCCCTTAGCAGGGGAGCGCCTTCAGCCACTCGGCCACTTGCCCTTTATGCCCTTGGTGTTCCCTGCGGAACGACGCCTTTCTTAAACATCGCCATGGCGCATGTCAATGCCCGAAACCGGCGTTAAGGTCGTTTTCTTTTTAACAGTCCTGCCAAATAAAACCAGCAGCTTTTTGCCTGCATTGCTCACTGCATTTCCCGGTTGATTGGGAAAAGAGTCTTCAAACCATCACATGGCTGTCATCGGACAGAAAAAAACAGCTGTCATAACGGTGTGGTCGATTGGTTTTTCACCGTCTTTTGACGTAAATGCTGGTTGGAGAAAAATGCGTACGATCTATCAAAGCACGGATGATCTCGGTCATACCCTTCGCGCCCTCAAGATGACCAAGGAAGGTCATAACGACCCTGTTTACATGGGGCTGGTCATTCAGGACCGAGAAGTCCTGTTCCGTACCCGCGAAAACAGTTCACGCGATTTCGTTTTGCAGAAGATCAAGGAATTCGTCGCAGGCAACGCGACAAGTTTGGTATCCCAACCGGCCTGATGGTCGGTTTTTTATTGCCTGTACACATGAACCCGACCCGTTCTCGTCCATCCCGAACGGCTTGGGATGCAAGCGATTTCAGTCGCGCCGGGGCGACGATCCCCGTTCGCCCTGCAACTTCACCGCCGGTCGTCTTGACCGGCGGTTTCTTTTGATTTCAGGTGCCTACGGTTGCTTGCTTTGCGGCATATCCCCGCCACATCAAAATCAGTGCAATGACCAAAACCGGTAGCACACCAAAGTTGATCAGGCTCCAACCGGCACCGGCGATCAATGCCCCGCTGGCAATTGTGGCGACTGTCGCCGTCCCACTGTTGCCAAGTTCCATCAGGCTTTGCGCATGCCCGCGTTCCGCCGCATCATGCCCCTCGCCCAGCATCGTTGTTCCCGCCAACAGCATCATGTTCCAGCCAATCCCCAGAAGGAACGAACTGATCAGAAAAGCGGCAACCGAAATGCCCGAAACGGCAACGCCAACACTTATTACCAGTGCAAATGCCCCGAATGATGCGACCCGGCGTGGCCCAAACCGGTCGATCATTGGCCCGGCAACGAAGGCCGGCAAGAACATTCCGATCAAATGCCAGCGGATCACGTTGGCCGAAACATCCACATCAAAGCCACAATATTTCATCGCAAGCGGTGTCGCTGTCATGACAAGGACCATAATACCCTGCCCGGCGGCACTGATGGCGATTGCGCCGCGGATGACCGGGCGGCGCAACAGATCGGACATGACCGCCCGGCTCGACCCGGCACGTTGCGGAATGCCACCATCTGGCAACATGATCATCAAGGATGCACCCAAGGCCGCCAGACCTGCCAGTGCCACATAGGCCCCGGCAAAAGGAACCGGAAGTAAACCTTGGCTCGCAACAGCAATCTCAGGAGCAATTAGCGCGGCCAGAACACCCCCGCCCAGAACAAGAGCAGCAGCACGCCCCTTTTCGGATGGCGCGGCAGTTTCCAGCGCCGCGTAACGGTAATACATAGCCGACGCCTGATAGGTGCCAATTAGTGCGGCGGCAAGCGTGACCAGCCAGAACGATCCGATATAGATGCCGTAAGCCACCATCAGGCCACCCAAAACCCCAAAGAGTGCCCCGACAAACAACCCAACACGTCGGCCACGACGCTGCATCAACATGGCAAGCGGATGAACAGATACGAGATTACCGACCATAAGCATTCCAAGTGGCAAAGTTGCCATGGATGGCGCGGGGGCAAGCGATACACCGACGAGCGATGTCAGCGTAATGCCGATCAGTGAACAGGACCAATACAGCGCTTGTGCGAAGAAAAGCAGACGCAATGATCCATTGGTCAGCAACAACATGTTCCCAACTCCTGAAATTCAGACTGTGATGAAAGCCGTCAAACCGTCGCTAGTTTGCGGTGACTAATGATTTGCGGGCAAAGCGCTCCGCATATTCCTGGGGACTGACAGAAAGATGGCGCTGAAACGCCCGGCGCAGCGTTTCCGGATGCCGGAAGCCGCACAACTCGGCAACTTGCCCAATCGCAAGGGCCTCGTCCTGCAACAGCGCACGGGCGGCTTCTACCCGAACCCGTTCGACATAACGCGCCGGGCTCATCCCCAGATCACGCGCAAACACCCGCGAAAAAGTGCGCGGTGTCATACCAGCACGTTCGGCCAGCGTTTCAAGTGACAAATCCTTGGCGATATTGCCGGGCAACCATTCAAGCAGACTTGCAAGCCGTGCTGTGGCACCTGTTTCAGGGATCAGGTAGGCACTGAACTGTGCCTGCCCGCCGGGCCGTTTGAGGAACATCACAAGCCTGCGCGCAACGGACAAGGCCAGGGCACGCCCAAAATCGGCCTCCACAATCGCCAGTGCCAGATCAATCCCGGCGGTGACACCAGCTGATGTAAAAACGTGCGGATCGCCATCGAGGCCCGCGGGATCATAGCTATGCAGCCGATCGCCCATCATTTGGATTGCCGGGTAATCGCGTGCCATTTGCTCGCAACGCGACCAGTGGGTTGTGGCCATTTTGCCATCAAGCACCCCGGCCTCGGCCAGAATAAGTGCACCTGAACAGATTGAACCCAGTCGTGGCACGATGCCTTCGGCCTTTCTGACCCAATCAAGGATTTGCGGTTCTTTGCATTCTGTCAGAACACCGACACCACCTGGCACCAGCAGAGTATCGACCGTGTCCAGATCAAGGTCACGCCACGCCATATCGGCATATATTCGCACACCACAGGATGTCCGTACCGGCCCACTCGCCCCGGCGACAACGATCCCTTCGTATCCTTGTGGCCGTCCCAGCGCGGAAAGCTCGTCATTTGCCGAACCGAACACCTGAAGCGGTCCGATGACATCAAGGCTCATGACACCATCAAAGGCATGGCAGACGACTAATTTTGGGGTGTGGGGTGAGTTGGACATCATCGTAGCTCCTTGTCAGAGAGACATCATGCCCAATCCCGAATGTGGCAACAATGACAAACACCCCACGAATCTCGCCAACCGGCTTTCGTGGGGTGTTTTGATCATTCAACGCCCAAAAAGGATGTATTCGGGTCAGAACCCGCTTCGTTGCAACAATGCATAGAAATCGCGGATCGTGCCTTCCTTGGTCGTCATGTCCTTGATGTCATCGACCAATTTGTCGGTAAAGTTGGGCTGTTTCAGATACCCGACCACCCTTTTACGGGCCATAGCAGCCGATTTGCCCTCAATCAGAACACCGCTTGAACAGAATTGAACCAGCATATAGGCGCGTTTGCGCAGGTGCAGAGACGGATTATCAATGCGTTCAATCACCTTCTCGCGGACAAGATACTCTGCCAGTCCGTCATCAAGCTTGGCGCCGATTTCGGCCTTCTGCTCATCAGGAACGTTTGATGCCGCAAGCACGTCGTTCATATGTTTGACGGTCGCCATTTTGTCGCGTGGCTTAGCGTCCGGCTCACAGAACGCGCGCAAAGCACGCATATCACCAACAGCGTCGCGCATCATTTCGTAAAGTTCGTCGGCAAAGTCTTCGACAATCCCGCTATTGGCAACCGCGATAAGCCAGGTCAGCTTCCGGAAGTTGGGGATCAGACGACTGTTGATTTCTGCAACACCTTCGATCAGTGCCCTTGGACCGCCAACATTGCGCAACCGAGCACCACGCTCGGCAATCGCGCTGACCATCGGCGTGCCATAAATCACGCCTTGCTCTGTGATCAGGCGTTCAAGGATCCCGTCGAGCGGATCCGGATCGCTTTCGTGGCGTTGCAGGCTATTGGCACTGCGCAGTTCACGAACGATGTAATCAAACATCGCTTCCTGACTGTTGGCCAAAAGGCCAGACCCAAACAGCGGGTTCAGAAGTTCCAGAATGTCATCGGCAGCACCGCGATTACCTTTTGCCCGACCAAGTGCGAGATCAATGTGCAGGGTCACCGCTTCGCCAAAGCTGCGCGAACCGCCAAGCAGTTCCTTGAGTGCGACGGGAGAACCGAGAATATCGGCAATCACGTCATCAATCATCTTACGGGCGGCTTCGTCCTTTTCATCGCCCTTGACCTTAAGCGCAAGGTCAAGCTTGCCAACCCAGTTACGGGTCGAGGAAAGCACACGCGTCAGCGCGACCATGGTCAGGAAGTCGGTATCTTCCGCAAGGTTGAGGCGTCGGATTTCGTCACGCACTTCCGAAATGGTGGCGTCTTCGAATGCCGGCAGATCGACTTTTTCAACTTCGCGGGCGCGCGCAGAGAGCTGCTCAATCGCGCCATGAAGGTTGTTCAT
>NZ_DCAO01000130.1:3234-4266 GCF_002311515.1 Thalassospira sp. UBA1131 | reverse complement strand
ACCGCGGTCGGCATCAAGGTGTCATGGAACATCAACTTGCGCAGGTTCTGGTAATTGTACATTACCTCGCAAGGCGTAAGGATTTCCTGTTCGAAATATTTGCGCAGCAACCGGTTGATGGTCGCGCGGCTTTCTTTCTGCAAAAGGTCGTTATCGGTCTCGCACAACGGCGCTTCGTCGATCGAAGTTACCCGAACGTCATCGTCCTGGTCCTCGCCAGCGCCTTGTTTTTCGAGAAGTACCTTTTCAATATGGCGACCGTCGCCGCGTTCCCAGTTACGAATAACGCGCACGGCAGAGATCTTGGTTTTCACAAGCTTTTCAGCTTCTGCAACCGCCTCCTGTTCGACATCAAATGTCGAATGGATTATCCAGCGATCCCCACGCTGGACCATAACTTCAAATGTCGTATCCGACATGACGCGCTCTGGCTCCCTAACTTCCTGTTTGGGCGGCATAAGTCTGCCGTTTAACTAGTCAGGCGCGTGTCCCAATTTTTATATTTATTCTTACTTATACTGCTAATCGGGTTCCTAAAACAATAGTTCGATGCAGATGTTTTATATACTTTCGGGTATTTCTTTAGAATTTCCTGAATTCCCCTGCCCTTGGAGCTGGAAAATTCTGAAAATCAAACTGCGTATTCGCCCTTCAACCGTCCTTTTGCAGCGAATCACGGTATCCGCGCCGCAATTTCGGCCGTCAAATCGGCCAGCAGGCTGCTCATGGCGATAACGGCGTTATCCAGTGTTTGATCGACTGGTGTACTGACCTTGTCATACTTGGCTGCTGTGACAATTTCCCCACTTTGGAAATGGACGAGCTTCCAGCGGGCTGTCAGGTTAACATTGCCATCGGCCTGCCGTTCAAAACGGTCGATATCGACAACCACCTGCCATTCCACCATGTCCCGTGAGTTCCACGGAAAGACTTCCAGCCGTGCTGCAACCCCAGTCCTGTCGAGGTTATCCATAAGAACACGATTGATGTTCTCGCCCAGCGGTTCGGCCCAGCGGTATCCGGAATTGACCT
>NZ_DCAO01000130.1:0-2864 GCF_002311515.1 Thalassospira sp. UBA1131 | reverse complement strand
TTGGTAACAAGCGTGTTTATGCCCGCTGCGGCCTGTTGCAGGCTGATCATCCCGTTATTCAATGCTGGCGACGTGACGATATTCTCCATGCCCTCCACGGTCCCAAGCAGGCGAATTCCGATTTCTTCAATCGGGAAGGTCTCGACCTTTTCAAGAAGACTGGTTAGCGAATTGGCAATTTCGTCCAACTTTTGCGGCAGCGTCGGAAGTTCCGGCAAATTGCCCTCTTGATTGCCAAGATAGCGCGCCGGGGAAACCGGATGCATGGACAGATCGACAAACAACTGACCTGTAATGAAACTTCCTGTCTTGAGGCGGGCACGCAGGCCATTATCAATCAGGGTTTCAATGGTTTCCTGCGGATCAACATCCCCCAGGCGCCCACCAACGATGCTTACGCGTTCTGGTTCAAGTGTGACTTCAACCGGCACACGGAAGGCGTGCTGTGTGACGACATATTCCAGGTCGACACTTTCGACTGTCCCGACACGGATACCGTTGAATTCCACAGGTGCACCGCGCGAAAGTCCGCGAACCGAAGAGTCGAAATAAAGCATGTAGCGCTGACTGTATCCCTCGGCAAGCAACTCGGCCTTCTCAAGGCTTTCATGTAGGCGGAATACCGTATCTGCGGTCGCCATTTCATCGTTTTCATTTGTGGGCGGCGTATAAAAGTTGATCCCGCCCGCCAAAACAGAGCGAACAGACTGTGCGCGCACAGAAAAGCCTTCGGCATTCAGATCAAGGGCGATCCCGCTTGAATCCCAAAATCTGGTTTGGCGTTTAACAAGCGCATCGAAAGGTTTGCGGATAAATACGGGGATTGAAACACCATCCGCATTGGCATCCAGTTCGGTATCAAGCACCTCTCCGACCTCGATCCCGCGCAGCAGGACCGGTGTCCCCTCGCCCAGGGAACCAAGTTCTTCTGCGGTCAGGACAAAACGCGTGCCGTTTTCTTCATCAGGGATAAATTGCGGCTCTTCCTCGCCAACAAATTCGCGTGCCTTTTCACCCGACTTGTCTGGTATCACTTCAATATAGGCCCCGGAAACAATGGTTTCCAAGCCGGTAATACCCCGCGCACTCACGCGTGGGCGCACAACCCAGAACCGCGTTTTATCTGTCAGGTAATCGCTGAAATCCGCGTTCATTCGGATCGTCAGAACAACATGTTCCATATCGTCGGCAAGATTAATGGCTGTCACCTGACCGACATCGACATCGCGATAACGCACGGCAGTCTTACCGGCAGACAGACCTTCTGCCGCTTCAAACGTAACGGTGATTTCGGGACCCTTTGAGACGATATCACGCCACAACAGCCAACCACCGACGATCAAGGCCACCAGCGGCACCAGCCAGATAATTGAAAAACGGCCCCAACCTGTTCGGATGTCGGGCTTTTCCGGCTGTTGATCCGGTTCTGAACTTTTCGCGTCACTCATGACGGGATCCCCTGATTTTCAACGCGGTCATGATCTGTCTTCACATTTGCCAATCCTGGTCGTTTGACCGTTTGCATACCAGCGCGATCCCAAATCAAACGCGGATCAAAGGCCATGGCCGAAAGCATTGTCAAAATGACCACCCCACAAAATGCAACCGCCCCGAAACCGGGTTGAACTGTTGCGATATTTCCAAGTTTCACCAGTGCCGCAAGGATCGATACCATAAACACATCAACCATCGACCATCGCCCGATCAGCTCCGTGATACGATAAATCAATGTGCGCTCCTTGAGTGGACCAGACAACCCCAAGGCGGTCGCAATATAAACCCATCCCAACAGCAGGATTTTGATGATTGGCACCAGAATGCTTGCCGTAAAGACAACGATGGCAATTGGCCACTCCCCGGCCCGGACCAGCGCGCTGACGCCCGAGAGTATAGTGTCCGCCTCTGCCCGGCCAAGATACGTAACGGTCATGATCGGAAAGACATTTGCCGGCACATACAAAATGACAGCAGCCAGCAACAAGGCCCAAGAACGCGACAGGCTGCGTGGTTTTCGGTGATGCACCATCGCACCACAGCGCGGACAACGCACATTGTCGCGCCCGCCGCCCAGAACAACCATGGAGCATGTGTGACAGGTCAGAAGTGTTCTGTCTTGCTGATCTGAACCTTGTTGGTTGCCAATATCTTCAGATGTCGGATAACGCAGGTTTGCCGGTGCCAACCGCCGCCAAACGTAGCGTGGGTCAAGCGTGATATTCATCAGAAGAACTGTCGGGATCAGGCAGCAAATCGCAAAAAATGCAGGACCGGCAATGACGTCAGCAAAATCCGTCAGCTTGGTCAAAGCCACCAGCAACCCGATCAGGAAGACATCGAGCATCGACCAGGGCCGGATGATCGCCAGAATGCGCCAGACCTGCTGCATGCCGGGCACTTGCCTGTTCAAGCTGATCGGCAGCAATACATAGATGTGCGCCGTAATCAGGACCAGCGGTGCCAACACCGATGTGACGGCGACCATAATGGCCAAAAACGGAAACCCTTCGCGCCAGAACGTCAGCACGCCACTGCTTAGTGTGTTGGTTTCAACCCGACCTTCCATGGCAAAGGTCAAAACCGGGTAGCTGTTGGCAATCAAGAACAACAGAAATGCCGTAACAGCCAGTGCCAACGGTTTGTCAAAGCGCACCTGTGCCGCGCGGTACAACGGCGATCCACATCGAACGCAATATGCGACGCTGCCCGTCGGGATTTCTTCCTCGACATGGAGATAGTCGCAATTTTCACAGGCGATCAGTCGATGAGACATTGTTTTCCTGTTTTTACAATCCGTTATACGGACTGGTTCGCACATCAAAGTAAGCGACACTTTTGCATGCAAGTCAAATCGGGTCACTTGGCAG
>NZ_DCAO01000013.1:2148-5942 GCF_002311515.1 Thalassospira sp. UBA1131 | reverse complement strand
GACCAGCAATTCATTTTTGGCACCCTTGGCGATATCCGGGCCAAGGTCAAAGGCAGTGGTATCACGCGCACGGCGCTGATCATGGTCGGCGAGGTTTTCGGTCGGAAAGATTTTACCGACTCTAGACTTTATGCCGCCGATCACACGCACGTTCTGCGCCCGGCAAAAGCATGATCTGATCGGGCGGACTTCACGTCCGCCCGTTTTTTGTACAAACCCTCTGATCAGCAAGTTTATTTTTTCGGCAGAACAGCAATTTGCTGAAAAATATGTCATTTCAACTGTGAACATCCTTGACCGCCCCCTGCCCGGCACCCTTTAATCAAAGGGAAATAAAGGGGAGAATGCATGTTCAACGAGATGAGTGTTGACGACCAAATTCGCGAACCTTATCGCGCCTTGGTTGACTGGATGGAAGCAAGCGGCCCCGAGGTTCTCGAACAAAAGCGCCTTGAAGCTGAAACACTGTTCCGCAAAATCGGCATTACATTTGCTGTTTACGGCGAGGGCGGAGATCCCGAGCGGCTTATTCCCTTTGATCTGATTCCCCGCATTTTCACATCTCAGGAATGGCGCAAGCTTGATCGTGGCGTCAAACAGCGTGCCCGGGCGCTGAATGCGTTTCTTTATGACGTTTACCATAATGCCGAAATTATCAAGGCTGGCATCGTCCCGGCCGATCTGGTGTTTCGCAACGATGCGTTCGAACCTGCCGTAATCGGCATTGATCCGCCGCGCAATGTCTATAGCCACATTGTTGGTGTCGATATCGTGCGCACCGGTCCTGACGATTTTTATGTTCTCGAAGACAACTGCCGCACGCCATCTGGCGTGTCCTATATGCTTGAGAACCGCGAAATCATGATGCGCATGTTCCCCGATCTCTTTAAAAGCCTTCGGATTGAGCCGGTCGAAAGCTATCCGGACATGTTGCTGAAAACGCTTAAAAGCATCGCACCGCGCAAATGCGACCGCGACCCGAATATCGTCGTCCTGACGCCGGGTGCGATGAACAGTGCGTATTATGAACATTCCTTCCTTGCCGATCAGATGGGTGTCGAACTGGTCGAAGGTCAGGACCTGTTTGTTCATGAAGACCGGGTCTTTATGCGCACCACACGCGGGCCGGCCCAGGTTGATGTGATTTATCGCCGCATTGATGACGCCTATATCGATCCGTTGTGCTTCAGACCGGACTCGGTTCTGGGCATTCCGGGGCTTATGAATGTCTATCGGTCTGGCGGGGTGGCAATCTGTTCGGCACCGGGTGCCGGTGTTGCTGATGACAAGGCGGTTTATACCTATGTGCCGGATATGATCCGCTTCTATCTGGGGCAGGAGCCGATCCTTAATAACGTGCCGACATGGAAATGCGGCAAGCCGGATGATCTGAAATACGTTCTCGAACATCTGGGCGAGCTTGTCGTCAAGGAAGTCCACGGGTCAGGTGGCTATGGCATGCTGGTCGGTCCGGCATCGACCAAGGAAGAACAGGCCGCCTACGCCAAACGGATCGAAGCCGATCCCGGTGATTTCATCGCCCAACCGACCCTGTCGCTTTCTGCCTGCCCGACCTTCGTTGAAAGCGGCGTTGCGCCGCGCCATGTCGATTTCCGGCCCTTCTGCCTTGTTGGCGATGATGTGCGCCTGACACCGGGCGGTTTGACCCGTGTGGCGCTGCGGGAAGGCTCACTTGTCGTGAACTCGTCGCAGGGCGGCGGGGTCAAGGACACCTGGATCATGAGCGATTAAAAGGAAAGGGTTGAGAGATGCTTAGTCGTACCGCCGAAAACCTTTTCTGGTTGTCGAGATATGTCGAACGGGCCGAAAACATGGCCCGCCTGATGGAAATGGGCTATCGCATGGCCCTGATGCCGGCCGCGGCAAGCGGTAACCGGTCGGAATGGGAATCGGTTCTTTCTGCATCCGGATGTGCCGCGGGATATGATCCCGATGCGCCGTTGCGTCAGGAAGAGGTTGCCAATTTCCTGATCTTTAACCGCGACAACCACTCATCGATCATCAATTGCTTTGAGTATGCGCGCGCCAATGCACGCGCCATGCGTACAGCCATCACCGCAGAAATGTGGGAGGCGCTCAATAATGCCCTGATGGAACTGCGGCGCCCGTCGATGCACAATCTGGCGAAGAACGAATTGCCGGAGTTCATCGACTGGGTCAAAAAGCAAGGCGCGCTGTTCAGGGGGGCCACCGATTCCACGATTTTGCGCAATGACGGTTATGACTTCATCCGTCTGGGCACCTTTATCGAACGCGCGGACAACACTGCACGACTTCTGGACGTCAAATATTACGTCCTTCTGCCGGAAACCAGCATGGTCGGCGATGGTGTCGATAACTATCAATGGACAACGGTTTTGCGTGCGGCATCGTCGCTCCGCGCGTTCCATTGGGTCTATCGTGATGATTATTCGCCACATCGCATCGCGCATTTCCTGATCCTTAATCCGTTCAGTCCGCGATCGCTTGCGCATTGTTCCGAACAGATTACCCAGCATCTTGAAAGGCTTGCCCGCCACTATGGTCAACGCCACAGCGTTCATCGCCAGGCGGTCGAGATGTATTCCTTGCTGACGCAAAGTGACATGGACGAGATCTTCTCAGGCGGGTTGCACGAATTCCTGACCGACTTCCAGGGACGCAACCGTATCCTGTCGCTTGCCATTGCTGACGCATATCATTTCGGGGGACAGTAAGATGCGCTTGACCGTCGAACACAAGACCCATTACCGCTATGAGTATCCAGCCTATCACGCGGTGCAGAGCCTCAAACTGACGCCTGCTGAGTTCGAAGGCCAAAAGATCCTGAGATGGTCGATCACAGCCGAAGGCTGCAACATCGGTGCGGAATTTACCGATGGCAACGGCGATATCATCAGCACCCTGACATCAAACGGCCCGGTCGAGGCGATTGAAATCGTCGTCACCGGCGAGGTCGAAACCACTGATACCGCAGGCGTTTTGCGCGGCCACAAGGAACGCGCCTTTCCGGCCGTATTCCTGCGCACGACGCCCATGACCAAATCCAGCGCCGCCATTCGCAAGCTTGCCGACAAGGTCGCAAAGAAAACCAAGGACGGCACGGTGTTGGAACTTGCGCACGGTCTTGCCGCGGCGGTCGCCGATGCCATTGAATATGCGCCGGGTACAACCCATGTGCACACAACGGCTGCCGATGCGATTGCTGATGGCAAGGGTGTTTGCCAGGATCATGCCCATGTGCTGATCTCGGCGGCGCGCCATCTTGGCATTCCGGCCCGCTATGTATCGGGATATCTGTTTGCCGATCATGAAGGCAAACCGCATGAGGCATCCCATGCATGGGCGGAGTTGCATCTGCCAGAGTTCGGCTGGGTCGGGTTTGATCCGGCCAACAAGTGCTGCCCGACGGATAGTTATATCCGGCTTGGATCAGGACTTGATGGTCAGGTCGCCACCCCGATCCGGGGCGTACATACTGGTGGCGGAAACGAAGATTTGGATGTAACAGTCGTCATTGCGCAGTCACAACAATAGTCGGACTACAAAAAGATGACCTACTGTGTCGGGTTGATGCTGAACGAAGGGTTGGTTTTCCTTTCGGACACGCGGACCAATGCGGGCCTTGATAACATTTCACGTTATCGCAAAATGTTCACCTGGGAAGTCCCCGGGGAGCGCGCGATTGTCGCACTTTCAGCCGGCAACCTTGCCATTACCCAAGCGGTGATGAGCACCTTGCACGAGGCCATCGACGATCCCGAAACCGAGCCGGGCAACTGCATCCTGAGCGC
>NZ_DCAO01000013.1:0-1963 GCF_002311515.1 Thalassospira sp. UBA1131 | reverse complement strand
CAACGTCTGTTTCTGGTCTATGCCGCGGGTAATTTCATAGAAGCCACATCCGATACGCCATACCTTCAGATCGGCGAACACAAATACGGCAAGCCGATCCTTGATCGTGTAATCACGCCCGACACGCCGATCCAGGACGGGGTGAAAGCGGTATTGTTGTCGATGGATTCAACGCTGCGCTCCAACCTGTCGGTTGGTATGCCGCTTGATCTGGCTGTTTTGCCAGATGACGCTTGCAAATTTTCCGAAATCCGCCGGATCGAGGCTGAAGACAGGGGCTTCCGCGCACTGTCGGACGCTTGGTCGAATGCGCTTCGCGATGCATTTGCCGACATGCCCGACGAGCATTGCGATATCGCCGCAGAATAAGCACCTCGAATACGAAGACCCAAAGCCGGGCCTAATAAGTGGTCCGGCTTTTTGTTTCTGGATGTTCCGATCTTATCGGTGGCGATGAAGCGATCCTTCAACCCGGGCCAGATGGCTGTGATGACTATGATGGCGATGGGTCAAAAGCCGATAGACCCAAACCTTGATACAGCCCGCCGCCACAAACCAGCACAGCGCATATCCCCAGACAACCAGTGCGTGATACCAGCCAATCGGTGGCACGAACCAGCCATAGACAGCCGCCAGCGTGCCAATGATCTGGGTGATCTCGGTTGCCAGAAACAGTTTCATGCTGGGATAGGGTTTCTGCCAGAAGAAGCCTTTGTGCCGGGTCAGGTAAATCGTCAGATGCCCCGCCACCAGAAGTTTGAGGAACACCAGTGTCTGGACTTCTTCCGGTGGCAAATGCAGCCACGTTTCCGACACCCAAAGCAAGGCAAAGGATGATGTTACCCCGATAGCACCCAACAGGGATGCCATGGTGAGCGTGTTACCCATATTCCAACGTACTGGATGTTTGGCAACCTCGGCATTGTCGTAGGCAATCATCATGATCGGGAAGTCATTGAGCAACGCCAACAACACGATCATCACCGCCGTGACCGGGTAGAAATCAAACACCAGAATCGAAATCGTCATGAACAACAAAACCCGGATCGTCTCTGAAATCCGGAAAGTGGCGTAACTGCCCATGCGTTCGAAAATACGCCGCGACTCTTCAATCGCGCTGGTAATCACCGAAATGCCCGGCGCGGTCAAAACAAGATCGGCCGCCGCACGCGCCGCATCCGTGGCATTTGAAACCGCAATTCCGATATCGGCCTGTTTCAGGGCAGGGGCGTCATTCACCCCGTCGCCCGTCATGCCGACAATATGACCGCGATCCTGAAACTGGCGGACAATCGCGTATTTGTGTTCAGGAAAGACGCGGGCAAAACCATCTGCCTGCTCGATCATTACCTGATCAATCGCCTGATTGTTGCGATCAAACACCGCATCGGCGGGCAGGATGTTTTGCCCCAATCCAAGTTGGCCTGCGACTTCGCGGCCAATTGCCTCGTGATCGCCGGTGATCATACGGATATCAACACCCTTTTTGCGCAGTTCCGCAATGGTTGATGCCGCGTCCTCACGCGGTGGATCAAACAGCGGCAACAACCCCAGAAACTGCCAATTGCCGTCTTTATCGGTCCGGGCGACACCAAGCGCACGGTAAACGTGCTCTGCCATGGTTTTGATCGCATCCATCACCGCACGGTAAGCCGCGACACTTTCGATATCCGATATCTCATCCTCACACAGCAAAGCCAGAACCGCCTGCGGCGCCCCCTTGGCAACCATGATGGTCTGGCCATCATGCGTAACCTCCGCCTCGGCCCGTTTGCGTACCGGATCAAACTGCCGGAAACTGGTGATGTCATAGCCATCAAGCTTTGCACGATCACCAAGGATGGCAAAGACCGCGCTATCAATCGGGTCGTGGCTATCGGCCTCTGATGCCAGTGCGGCGGTAAGGATCAGATCGCTTTCATCCTTGGCATCAATCAGCACCGGGGTTCCGACGGTTAAATGG
>NZ_DCAO01000053.1 GCF_002311515.1 Thalassospira sp. UBA1131 | reverse complement strand
TAAGGTAAACGGGGCGCAGGTCCCACATCCGCGCCCCGTTTATCCGTCGAACTGGCTGACCACAAAAGCTTCAGGACAATGTGGTCATATTGTTTCACCTGGCCTTACCAGCAGGTGTAACCCCCATCTGCCAGAACGATGGACCCGGTCATCAGGCTGGAAGCATCAGATGCAAGGAACAGGACAACCGATCCGATTTCTTCGGTCAGGCCAAGACGGGCCATCGGGGTGCCGTTGATCCACGCGTCATACATTTCCGGCTTGGATTTTACGAATTCATTGAGCGGGGTTGCGATATAGGTCGGTGCGACTGCATTGACGCGCACACCACGGTTGCCCCATTCGGCCGCCAGCGACTTGGTCAGGTGGTGGACCGCTGCCTTGGAAGCGTTGTAATAGGCCTGTTCCTGCGGCTTATTGACGATAAAGCCAGACATGGAACCGACATTGACGATGACGCCGTTTTTCTTTGCGAGCATCTGCTTGCCGAATTCACGGCAGCACCAGAAGGTGCCGTTCAGGTTGACGTCAATGACATTGAGCCAATGTTCATCGGTGACGGTTTCCGCCGGGGTTTCCGAACGTGCGATACCGGCATTGTTGACCAGGATGTCAACGCCGCCCTGCTTGGCCATCTTTTCGGCACTTGCACGGACCTGATCGGTGTTGGTGACATCCATGATGTCGATATCAGCCGAATAACCTTTGGATTTCAGATAATCGCGGCCTTCTTCGGCAACACCTTCGCTGATGTCACCGATGATGACATGGGCGCCGGCCTCTGCCAGAGCTTCGCAGCAGGACAGGCCGATGGCACGACCGCCGCCAGTGACATAGGCCCGACGGCCCGTAAGATCGAACTTTTTCAGATACATTTTGGACTCACAAGTGGCTTGGTTGGTAAGACGGGATCGCAATGTTTGTGGGACATCGCGATCCGGTTTTTGCACGTATCAGGATTTGGCCAGCGCCAGCCCTTGGGCATCAAAGCGATGGATGCGATCCTGTTCCGGGGTCAGGAAAATCTTGTCATGTTCGCCAAGCGGGATTTCCCCGGTGGCACGGACCGTCATCGGACCGAGACCGTCGGCTTCGACATGAAGATATGTTTCGGCACCAAGGTGTTCGGCGATCTTGACGGTTGCCGGGATTTCACCCTTTTCGGTGCTGATCGCGAAGTGTTCCGGGCGAATGCCGATTTCGTGGCAATCGTATTTTTTGGCAAGCTCCCCGCCCAGGAAGTTCATTTTCGGTGACCCGATAAAGCCCGCGACAAACTTGTTTGTCGGGTTGTTGTAAAGTTCCATCGGCTTGCCGACCTGTTCAACACGGCCCGCCTGAAGGACCACGATCTTGTCGGCCATGGTCATGGCTTCGACCTGATCGTGGGTCACGTAGATCATGGTGGTTTTCAGTTCCTGATGCAGACCGGTGATTTCGAGCCGCATGTTCACACGCAGCGCCGCATCAAGGTTGGACAGCGGTTCGTCAAACAGGAAGGCCGCCGGGTTACGGACAATCGCACGGCCAATGGCAACACGTTGACGTTGACCACCCGAAAGTGCGCCCGGGCGACGTTCAAGATAGTCGGTCAGGTTCAGGATCTTGGCCGCAGACTGGACTTTCTCTTCGATAACTTCCTTGCTTTCACCGGCCATTTTCAGGCCAAAGGCAATGTTGTTATAGACGGTCATATGCGGGTAAAGCGCATAGGACTGAAAGACCATGGACAGGCCGCGTTTGGCCGGGGCCTCGTTGGCGACATCGGTTCCGTTGATCAGGATTTTGCCATCGGTGACGTCTTCAAGGCCTGCAATCAGTCGCAGAAGCGTTGATTTGCCACAGCCCGACGGACCGACGAAAACCACGAATTCACCGTCATTGATATCAAGATCGACACCGGGAATAACATCGAGTGTGCCGAAGGTTTTCTTGACTTTTTCCAGTCGGATAGCACCCATTTTGGTGTTCCTTCTTTCCAGATTGCTATCAGGCTGCGGTTACTTGACCGCGCCGAATGTCAGACCACGAACCAGCTGTTTCTGAGAGAACCAGCCAATCACGAGAATTGGGGCAACCGCGAGCGTCGATGCGGCTGAAAGCTTCGCCCAGAACAGGCCCTCGGGGCTTGAGTAGGAGGCGATGAAAGCTGTCAGCGGGGCTGCATCGGACGTTGTCAGGTTGAGCGTCCAGAAGGCTTCGTTCCATGCCAGAATGATGTTGAGCAGCATGGTCGATGCGATGCCGGGAACCGCCATGGGCAACAGCACAAAGATGATTTCCTTGGGCAGGGTTGCGCCATCCATGCGGGCCGCTTCGAGGATGTCGGTCGGGATTTCCTTGAAGTAGGTGTAGAGCATCCAGACCATGATCGGCAGGTTCATCAAGAACAGAACCATGATCAGACCAAAGCGGGTATCGAGCAGTCCCCAATCGCGGAACACCAGATAGATCGGGACCAGAACGCCGACCGGCGGCATCATCTTGGTCGAGAGCATCCACAGAAGGGCGTCCTTGGTGCGTTTGGTCGGGTTAAAGGCCATTGCCCATGCGCACGTCACGGCAAAGACCAGACCCACTAGGGTGGAGCCGACCGCGAGGATCACCGAGTTCATGGCGAACTTGAAATAGTTCGAGCGTTGCTGGACCTCGGCATAGTTTTCAAGCGTCCAGTCGAACGAGATGAAGCTCGGCGGGATGGAGACCGCTTCGAGTTCGGTCTTGAAGCTGGTCAGCACCATCCAGAAGATCGGGAAGAAGATCAGAAGACCCACGATCCACGCGAAGACCGAGAAGCTGACATAGCCAAGGGGTGTTTGTTTGCTTTCCATGTCGTGCCCCTATTTGTCCAGGTTCTTGCCGATGAGGCGGATCAGGAAGATCGCCACGATATTGGCCAGAATGACCGCGACAATGCCGCCGGCAGATGCGCCACCAACATCGAACTGCAACAGCGCCTGCGTATAAACGAGGAAGGCGATGTTGGTCGTTGCCAAGCCCGGGCCACCACCAGTGGTGACAAAGATCTCGGCAAAGACGGTAAGCAGGAAGATGGTTTCGATCAGAACAACCACCGTGATCGCACGGCTAAGGTGCGGCAGGGTGATATAGAAGAAGATCGCGACCGGACCGGCACCGTCCATCTGGGCGGCTTCTTTTTGATCGCGGTCGAGCGATTGCAGGGCAGTCAACAGGATCAAAACGGCAAAGGGCAACCATTGCCAGGACACCATGATGATGATCGAGGTCAGCGGTGCATTGGTGAACCAGTCAATCGCGGGCAACCCGAACAGGCTGGCGATCCAGGCAAACATGCCTGACACCGGATCCATCAAAAGGTTCTTCCAGACCAGCGCGTTCACGGTCGGCATGATGAAGAACGGTGCAATCACCAGCAGGCGCAAGATACCGCGCCCGAAGATCGGCTGATCCAGCATCAGACCCAGAAGGATGCCACCCACCACCGTGATGACCAGAACAGACCCGACCAGCAAAAGGGTGTTGGTAAGGGACGCGAAGAACGCGGGATCTGTCAGGAAGAATTCGTAGTTAAGTGTACCGATCCACTCTTCCATTCCCGGCGACAACAGGTTGTAGCGCAGGAAGGAGAAGTAAATCGTCATGCCCAGCGGGACGGCCATCCACAAGAACAGGACGATGATCGACGGTGCGGACATGATACGCCCGGTAAGGGTCGAGGCCCGTGTCGACATGATGTGCTCCCCGAAATTGTCGTTTCGATCCTTAGGCCCTGAGCCTAGTCTTTAAGGGAAAAAAAGGGTGGTGTGTTTTGCAACCACCACCCAAGTTTCTCTCAGGTCAAGGAGGTTCAGACCGGACGTCGCATCAAGGGCGGAAGTCCGGTCTGGGTAGTGTATCAGTAGTAACCAGCCTTGCGCATGGTACGATCGGTGCTGGACTGAGCGGCCGAAAGGGCCTCTTCAACACTCATCTGACCTGCAAGGGCTGCGGAGAACTGCTGACCGACCGTGGTGCCGATACCCTGGAATTCAGGGATTGCAGCGAACTGAACACCAACATACGGCTTCGGTTCCAGGGTCGAGTTGATCGGGTCTGCGCTGTCGATCGCCAGAAGGGTCTCGTCTGCGAACGGTGCCGCTTCAAGATATTTCGGGTTCTGATAAAGCGACATACGGGTGCCCGGCGGTACGTTTGCCCAACCTTCTTTGGAGGCAACCAGTTCCAGATAGGCTTTCGAGGTCGCCCAGGAGATGAACTTCTGAGCTGCTTCTACTTTCTGGGAACCCATCGGAATGCCAAGGTTCCAAGCCCAGAGCCAGTTGGCACCGGTGCAGGTTACAGCGCACGGTGCTTCGGTGAAGCCGACCTTGTCTGCAACTTTGGATTCTTTGGGGTTGGTCACGAAGGATGCCGCAACGGTGGCATCAATCCACATGCCGCACTTGCCGGAGTTGAACAGCGAAAGGTTTTCGTTAAAGCCGTTCGAGGTCGCACCGGGAGGACCGTAGTTACCAAGGACGTTGGTGTACATGTCGAGCGCATTTTTCCACTCGGCACTGTCGAAGGTCGGGTTCCAGTTCTCGTCGAACAGGCGTGCACCAAAGGCATTGCCCATGGTGGTGATCAGCGCCATGTTTTCACCCCAGCCGGCCTTGCCACGCAGGCAGATGCCATAGACACCTTCGTCAGGCTTGTGGAGTTTCTTGGCGATTTCAAGGGTCTGGTCCCAGGTCAGGCGGCCGTTGATTTCAATACCGGCAGCTTCGAACAGGTCGGTGCGGTACATCATCATCGAGCTTTCGCCGTAGAACGGTGCAGCATAAAGCTGACCATCGTTGGAAACGGCAGAGCGGATCGCAGGCATCAGGTCATCGACGTCATAGTCGGAACCAAGATTATCAAGCGGTGCGAGCCAGCCTTTTTCAGCCCAGATCGGCACTTCGTAGGTACCAATGGTCATGACGTCATACTGACCGCCTTTGGTGGCGATGTCAGTGGTAACGCGCTGACGCAGGGTGTTTTCCTCAAGCGTGACCCACTCAAGGGAAATGTCAGGATTCTTGGAGGTGAAATCATCCGTCAGCTTCTGCATGCGGATCATGTCACCGTTGTTGACGGTAGCGATGGTCAGTTTCGTTTCGGCATTGGCGTGTGCAACACCGCCTGCCAGCAGCGCACAAAGCGCTACTCCCATTACGCGTTTCATATTTCCTCCCAAAGGACTATTTACCCGCTGAGCAACTTCGGTTGCCCACATTGATCATTTGTTCAGGTAATGAGCATTCACTCAATTTCGCCATTGCTTGTCAAACAAAATCGTTTTTGCGGCGCACAAAGAAACGCCCTGCCGACATGGGTGGCAGGGCGCAGAACTATTTGCTGTGTGGGTGAAAAATGCCGCGTGCTAGCGCAGCAAACTTTCCGCAGTGGCTTCGTCGGTAATCAGCGTTGAAATCAATTGACCACGCATCGCACCGCGAATCGCGGCAACCTTTTTCGCACCCTTGGCGACTGCAATGGTGTTGGTTGCCGGCTGGACGGCGGGCGCGCTGGTCACGCAATGATTGACCGGATGATCGAGGATATTGCCGTCCTGATCAAACGACCAACTGATCACTTCGCCGATGCCGCCACTTTCGCGCAGCGACACCAGCTCGTCTTTCGAGATAAAGCCGTCAATATGCAGCGGTGCATCATCGCCCAGATGCCCGACCCCGATAAAGCGGATGTCGGCCTCGCGCGCGAGTTTGAGGATATTGTCCATCGGGGGCTGTTGCTGCATGCGTTCGCGCATCTGCGGATCGGCAATGATCACCGGGATCGGCAGCGGGTAATGCGGCGCACGGGTGCGGTCGGCAAGATCGGTCACCGCATCATAGAAACTGGCCGCCCCGTCATGGGCGATGGTGCCGACCAGGGAAACGATCTTGTGATGATAGGCATCAATACGCCCGATTTCATCGACCATGGCGCGCATGGCGCGCCCGGTACCGAGTGCGATGATTTTTGGTTCGGTGGAATGCAGCGCACGTTCGAGATAGTTTGCCGCCGCCTGCGCCATGCCAAACATCGCATCGGGTGCCGCCGGATCGGTTGGCACCACATCGCAACCGGCAATGCCATAGGTCTCGCAGATCGCCTTGCCCAGTTCCATGCAGCGCGCGATCGGGTGATCAAGGCGAACCTTTACCAGTCCCTCGCTGACGGCAGCAGACACCAGACGCTGTGCGGTCGGGCGTGACACACCAAGCTTCTGGGCGATTTCATCTTGCGTGTTGCCAGCACAGTAATAAAGCCAGCCAGCGCGGGCAGCTTCATCGAGGCGGGCCGCTTCCTTGCGGGTGCGTTTGACCATCTCATTCCCCGGACTTTTTGATCCGTTGCCAAAAGGCGAACAGGTATTTTTTGATTTTGAAAGTTTGTCTTCTTTTTCCCTAGCGCCTTTTTTTGCCTCTGACCAGCATCTTGCCGGGATATGGAACGACAAAACCCGCCCATGACAGGCGGGTTTTGGTTGAAATCTGTTGCGGATCCAAGGGATCGCTTATTTCTTCGGCAGGAATTCTGCGACCAGTTTTTCGGCAATCTGAACCGCATTCAGGGCCGCCCCCTTACGCAGGTTGTCACCAACGCACCACAGTGACAGGCCATTTGCGACGGTCGGGTCCTTACGCACGCGCGAGACAAAGACATTGTCCTCGCCCTGGACTTCCTGCGGGGTGACATAGCCTTCGTCCTGCCGGTAATCGACAACCGAAACACCGGGGAAGTTTTTCATCGCCTTGCGGGCTTCTTCGACTGTGATCGGTTTTTCGAACTCGATATTGACCGCTTCGCCATGGCCGACAAAGACCGGGACGCGCACGCAGGTGGCGTGGACTGCGATTTCCGGCGCAAGAATTTTGCGGGTCTCGACCGACATTTTCCATTCTTCGCGGGTTGCGCCATCATCCATGAAATTGTCGATATGCGGGATGACGTTAAAGGCGATCTGTTTGGTGAATTCCTCCTTCTTGGGCGGATCATTCACATAGATGCCTTTGGTCTGGTTAAACAGCTCGTCCATGGCGGCACGCCCGGCACCCGACACCGACTGATAGGTCGCAACAACGATACGTTTGATCGTTGCGATGTCATGAAGCGGCTTAAGGGCCAGAACCATCTGAATGGTCGAGCAGTTCGGGTTGGCGATGATGTTCTTTTTGGCGTATCCGGCCAGCGCATCGCCATTGACCTCGGGCACGACCAGCGGAACACCCGGTTCCATGCGCCAATAGCTGGAATTGTCGATGACAACGCAGCCTGCCTCGGCGGCCTTGGGGGCCAGTTTCTTGGCGGTTTCACCACCGGCCGAGAACAGGGCGATATCGGCCTTTGAGAAATCAAAGGTTGCTGCATCAAGAACACTGATCTCGTCATCTTCGCCATAGCCCACGGTGCGTCCGATGGATTTCGACGATGCCAGCGCAAAGATTTCGTCTGCCGGGAATTTGCGTTCGGCAAGGGTGTTAAGCATCTCGCGCCCGACATTTCCGGTCGCGCCAACAACGGCGATTTTGTAGCCCATCAGGGTGCCTCTTTCAGTCTTTTCGGCATGGTGGTCACAATGGTGTCGCAACGGGAAAACCCCGTGCGACAACGGATGACGCAGCGACCATGCCTTTGGGTAATGTCTGATAATCTGCGGCGAGATGTAAGGGTTTCTCGGCGATTGCGCAAGCATGTCGTTGCCAATGTGATCATGATTACTACTTGAGATCGCAGAAAAATCTGGCAGAATTACCAAAGGGGTTCATGTAGCGAACCTGAAATCAGAAACGTTTTGCATCTTGCCAGGTTGATTTCTGAATTTCTGCCTGGTTGGCGTCCAAGCCACCGATGTGACCACCTGACGATCCTCCGGACGGCCAGACAAAACGATCCTGATCACGGGTTCATTACAGATATGCGGTGTTGCCGCATATGGGGCGATCACTAGGACCAGGACCCATTAATTTGGTTTGAATGGTTTACCGGATTTGTGCGGATACGCGGAGGAAAACCGCAGAACGATATACATCCTTCAAGGTTTTACGACAAAGTAGCCCGTGCAAATCCGGTTAATCCGAAGGACAGACGTTATATTTGCAAACTCCGGCGTCAAATCCCTTGCGCGGGATGCCAACCCGCTCTGCGGCATTTTCCTTGGATTTCACAAATATAACGTCTGCCATTCAAATCAAATTAATGGGTCCTGGTCCTATCCCGACTTTTATAAAAAGGACGGCCAATGACGTACCCGATGAGTTTGGATTGGACACAGAAAAAGGTTCTCGATTTCTTTCGGGAACATGTCACGCGCGGGACTTTGGTATTCCGTGTGGATGACAAGCACGAGGTTGTGCTGGGAGATGGATCAGAACCGCGGGCGGGTATGACCGTCCCGGATTGGACCAACACACTTAAAATGGCACTGAGCCCGGACCCGGGCTTTGGCGAGGCCTTTATGCATGGCGGGTTTGACCTTGTGAACTGCGAGATGGAGGACCTGATCAAGGTGCTGCGTCTTAATTTCGAAGGCGGGCATTCGACCAGCGGGTTTGGCAGCTTTATTGAAAAGCTGCAGGCGCTGAAATTCCAGATCGGACAGTTCACGTCGGTCCGGGCCGCCTCACACCGCGTGCGCCATCACTATGATATCGGCAATGATCTTTACACCCGGTTCCTTGATCCGGAGATGCAATATTCATGTGCCTTCTGGGATGATGGGGCCCAGACCCTTGAGGAGGCCCAGCACCGGAAAATGAGCCTGACCACCCAGCGGCTCAAAATCAATGAGCCGGGCCTGCGCGTGGTCGATATCGGTTGTGGCTGGGGCGGGTTAAGCCGCTTTATCCATCGTGAGACCGGGGCAGAGGTGCATGGCATCACGCTTTCGACCGAACAATATAACTGGGCGCAGGAAAAGCGTTCGGAGATGGGCGGCAATATGAAGGCGGGGCTTGATTACCACCTGCTGGATTATCGGCTGTTTGCCGATGCCAATGCCGGGAAGTACGACCGCGTTGTATCGGTCGGCATGTTTGAGCATGTTGGTCGTCATCAGTTCAAAACCTATTTCGAAAAGGTCAGTGAGCTTCTGAAGGCCGGCGGGCGGGCTGTGATCCATACCATCATCAAGCCGCGGGCTGAATTTACATCGCCATGGATTGATAAATATATCTTCCCGGGCGGGTACATTCCGGCGGTGCATGAAGTGATCGAGGCCGCCGAACATGCCAACCTGACGGTAGAGGCCTCAAACTTCCATGCCGGTCGCAACTATGCCCAGACGCTTATTGCGTGGCGTGATCGGTTCCGCAAAGTCACCGATGAACTTGACCCGGAAAAGTACGACGAAGAATTCAAGCGCATGTGGGAGTTTTATCTGGCCGGATGCATCAATGCCTTTGACGCGGGCGAGGGCGGCGGCGGCATGCGGGTCGGCCAGTTCGTCTTTACCAAGCCGGGTTTTGAATATGCCTGAGGATTGCAATGATAGAGGGCGGGGAGCGATGGTTTCCCGCCCTGTTTGTTTTCTGCTTGCTGCTTCCCATATTCAATAAAGAGCCGTGCGACCCTGTTGCGGTGAAATGCACCGCATGACTGCAAATCAAAATCAAAACAAAGAAGATCAAAGACGTGCCTTCAAACCAAGCCACATCGCGTGATGGACCGGCACGACAGATGTGAAAAGCGACATACCGGTCATTCTGTCGGGAGGAAAAGACATGTTTGAAATGATCAACCGGGATGACGCCAATCATCAGACGCAAAAGGATACCGCACCGCATATCGGACGGCCTGAGGACTATGTCCGGGCCCTGGCCGAAATTGAAATGTCGAGCTGCGAACGCGATATGCTGCGTGCGCACACCAAAGCTCCGGGGCGCAAGATTACCGGGCTGAAGCTGGCCGAGACGGTCGGGCATTTCGGATGCCGTATCGGCAATAAGAAGTACGGCCGGCTTGCCGCCAAGATCGCGGCCGCAGCAGACCTTCCGATGTGCAAGAGTGACGTCAGTGATTATCTGGCGGCGATATTCACCCTAGCTGAGGGAACGCAAAGCGATGGTGAGGACTGGACATGGGTGATGCATGACAATGTTGCCCGCGCGCTTGAGGATGCGGGCATCATCTGAAGTCCCAGATTGCTGATTTCATAAATTTCGAATTTTACGGGCGGGTCGTGTAACGTGGGCCGCCCGTGTTTCGTCCTTGTGGGCAGAGGGGAGAATTTCCCCTGTATTCCTCGTGTCACCAAGGAGAATTGCCATGACCCGCTTTGACTTTCATGAAGTCAGCCCGAAACTGTTCCAGGCCCAATTTGACCTTGCCACCAAGCTTGGCGAAAACCCGCTGATTGCACCCGTGCTGCGTGATCTTATTGAATGCCGGGTATCGCAGATCAATGGCTGTGCCTATTGCGTTCGGATGCATTCCGACAGCTTTGCCAAACATGGCGGTGATCCGGTCAAGCTTGCGATGTTGCCGGTTTGGCAGGGTGCCGAAGGGTTTAGCGCGGCAGAGCGTGCGACACTGGCATGGGCCGAATGCCTGACCCGGGCGGAATGCCAAGTCACGATTTCGAAATGCCATCGCGTGCTTCTTGATCATTTCGAGGAAGCCGAGATTTCGGAGCTGACCTGCATCATTGCCACGATGAATGCATGGAACCGGTTGGGCATCGCGCAGCATGAATTTGCATGATCGTCGCAAGCTTCCTGACGGAGGCGTAAAAACCCCTTACAATCGGAGACACACAGCGATACGGGATTTCCCCGTATCGCTTCACGCGTTTGGTGGGACATCTTTGGCAGATCGGATTTTTGAACAACACAGGGCACGGTTGACCGCGTTGGCTTATCGTATGCTGGGTAGTCACGCCGATGCCGAAGATGCGGTTCAGGATGTCTGGTTGCGGTGGCGCAATCAGGATATTGAGACGATCAATGACGCCACCGGCTGGCTTGTCCGGGTGTGCAGCAATATCTGCCTCGATGTTTTGAAATCCGCCCGGCGACAGCGCGAAAACTATGTCGGTCAGTGGTTGCCAGAACCGTGGTTGCCGCCCGAACAACCTAAAGCCGAAACCCAGTTGATCGAGCAGGACGGCCTAGGGCAGGCTTATATGTTGATGCTTGAACGACTTGCCCCGGTGGAGCGGGTAGCACTTGTGCTGCATGAAGTTTTTGATTGGATGCATGACGATATCGCCCCCCTGATCGAACGCACGCCGAACAATACCCGTCAGATCCTGTTCCGCGCCCGGCGCAAGATGCACCGCGACAGTGATCGCGATGCGACGCCCGAACCGAATGCAACGGCCTGTGATCGGGATCGTCTGGATGCGTTTGTCACGGCCATCGGGACGAGTGACGTTGGCCGGTTGCTAGATCTTCTGGCACCTGATGTGATTTTGCATTCCGATGGTGGTGGCAAGGCACTGGCGACCGCCAATCCGCTGTTTGGTGCCGATCATGTGTCGCGGTTCTTTCTTGGTGTCTGGGGCAAGCGCAGCCCGGGCGAGCGCATCTTTGGCGTCACGATCAAGGATCAATGCTGGATCCTTCTGGCCGAGGACGGAGTTGTGGCAACAGCACTCTGCGCGACCGAACGCGACGGAAAGATTGTTGATCTGTTTGTCCATCGGAACCCGGACAAGTTGGCGCTGTTTTCCGACATTCTTGCCGACGCCGTCGAGATTGCCCAATAATGCAAAAAGGCCGGATAACTATCCGGCCTTTTTAATATCGGGATCGCTTGAAACGATCAGACGAGCTTGTCGAGTTCGCTGATCAGCGACTCACCCATAACCGTGGTCGAAACCTTGGCCATGCCCGGCTGCATGATGTCTGCAGTACGCAGGCCGCCCTTAAGGACGTTCTGTACGGCGTCTTCGATCAGGGTGGCATCGTCGCCCATGTCAAACGAATAACGCAGCATCATGGCAAAGGACAGGATGGTTGCCAGCGGGTTGGCGATATCCTGACCGGCGATGTCCGGGGCGGAGCCGTGTACCGGCTCGTAAAGCGCCTTGCGCGCACCGTTTGCATCGGCCGCACCAAGGGATGCAGACGGCAGCATGCCGAGCGATCCGGTTAGCATGGCGGCACAATCGGAAAGAATGTCGCCAAACATGTTGGTGGTGACCATCACGTCAAACTGTTTCGGGTTACGCACGAGCTGCATGGCGGCGTTATCGACGTACATGTGGCTCAGTTCGACTTCCGGGAAGTCCTTGGCAACACGTTCGACAACTTCGCGCCACAGAACGGTGGATTCCAGAACGTTCGCCTTATCGACAGAGCACAGGCGCTTGTTACGTTTCATTGCCATGTCAAAGGCAACGCGCGCGATGCGTTCGACTTCCGGCTCGGAGTAAACAAGGGTGTTGAAGCCGTGACGGACACCGTCGCGTTCTTCGATGCCGCGCGGCTGACCGAAATAGATGCCACCGGTCAGTTCACGCAGGATCATGATATCAAGACCCTTAACGACGTCTTCTTTAAGCGTCGATGCACCAACAAGGGCGTCAAACACCAGTGCCGGACGCAGGTTGGCAAACAGGCCCATTTCCTTACGGATTTTGAGCAAGCCACGTTCCGGTTTGATGTCGAACGGCATGTCGTCCCATTTCGGACCACCAACAGCACCCAGCAGAACAGCGTCGGCGGCCATGGCATCCGCAAGCGTTTCGTCGGTCAGCGGGTTTTTATGGGCATCAATGGATGCGCCGCCGATCAGACCTTCGGTGATTTCGAAATTCACGCTGCGCTTTTTCGCCATCCAATCCATGACGCGCTGAACCTGACGCATGACTTCCGGGCCAATTCCGTCGCCCGGCAGCATCAGTACTTTTTTGGTGGTGCTCATAAATGCTTCCTTCCCAGATTTTTGGGGCCGCTCACCCCGTTTTTGCAATTACAGCGACAGCCAGGGCTGCGATGCAGCGCGCTTGGCTTCGAAATCGTTGATGGCATCGGCCTTCTGCAGGGTCAGGCCAATGTCGTCGAGGCCATTCAGCAGGCAATGCTTGCGGAATTCTTCGACTTCAAACTTGATGCAGCCGCCGTCCGGACCGGTGATTTCCTGATTTTCAAGATCAACGGTGACGGTGGCATTGGCACCGCGTTCGGCGTCGGCCATCAGCTTGTCGACATCTTCCTGTGGCAGACGAATCGGAAGGATGCCGTTCTTAAAGCAGTTGTTATAGAAAATGTCGGCAAAGCTTGGTGCGATCACGCAGCGAATGCCGAAATCAAGCAGCGACCAGGGCGCGTGTTCTCGCGACGAGCCACAGCCGAAATTGTCACCCGATACAAGGATCTTGGCATTGCGATAGGCCGGTTTGTTCAGAACG
>NZ_DCAO01000046.1 GCF_002311515.1 Thalassospira sp. UBA1131 | reverse complement strand
GAGGATTGCAGGATGCTGTATATCGTAGAAAAAGCCCTGGATGAGCTCGAATCCGTACCGACCGAAAAGCGCGAAGGCCTCAAGCACCTTGATCAGGAAATCAATGATGCGGTCGAGAAGCTCAAAATCCTGAAGGAAAAACTGAAGGCCGCTGAAAACAAGTAAGCCAGCTTTAGCTCTATGTTTGATGAGGCCGCGCGTTTTGTGCGGCCTTTCTATTAGAACGGTATTTCATCGTCCCAGCCAGCGTTTTTCTCTTGATACCTCTTAATCCCGTCAAGTCGAGATGTTAGGTTTGCGAGAACTAGCCATTGCTTTTCGGTAGAGAGTTTTCGCAGAAATTTTAGGAAAACCTCTAGTGTTGATGTGTAGAAAACTTCATTTTTCCAGAATTTGAAACCGCCTTCGACGAATATACCTATTATCTTTTCCGGAGCATGAATGCGCTCCTCAAGCATGTTCTTTTTGTATACTTCTTCCAGTCCCTCAATGATTTCGGTCGTATCTGTAACGTATTTCGATGAGGTCCCGATTTCTGAAATAGCCTCGCACAAGCTTTCCGAGAACAGGCGGTAGGTCTGAATTTCTTCGTCTGTGAACTCTGTTTCTGCGTATTCTGTTTTAGCTATTTCTAACTTTATATCAGAGAACGATTTTGGTCGTTTTTCTGCATTGAGATCGCACATCTCTGCGATGATTTTAGCGTAATCATACTCGGATATGTGTGCATCATTTGCTGCTTTCGCAAAGAGCTGACCAACAAAGTAGATTTCCGTTCTGGTATCATATTGCCCTTTGTTAAACTCCAATGGTTTCTCGCACCACCAATTCAAAGATATGCTTTTATCAATATTGGTTTCTAATCCTGAAGATTCTTTCCCAAAACCGAAGTCTATTATTTTTGGTTCTCCATTGATATCAATCAATATATTGTCCGGTCTAATGTCCCTGTGAAGTATTTTCTTTTCTTCTAAGTAAGAAAATCCATTTATTGTTTTCTCAAAAATTGCACCTATTCTTGTTGGATTAGATTTTATGTGCTTTATTATATTGTCTCCCTGAATATACTCCATGGTTATGTATGATGTGTCAGATTCATTATAATCGAAGTAGCTATAAACTCTGACGATATTCAGGTGGTTGATTTGGAAAAGTATTTTCGCTTCTCTGCGGAATCTATCAAGTAGATCTCTAAATAGATCCGGGTTTTTGCGTTTTTCTATAATAGGCTTGTATTTTTTTGCGACGAGATCAATGCCCATCTCTTCGTCACGCATTAAAATGGTTTCTCCGCATGCGCCGTTCCCTAAGCTCTTTACGAATTTGTACTTTTGGGGGCGATTGAACTCGATTAGTTCCTTAACACGCGAGGTCTTCATTTTTAGTGCACCTAACTAACTCTGAGAGGTGCTAGTTTATCACTTTTTACTACTTTTAGTACCCTTTGGCATATCGCCAATGACCTCTTTGATAGTTCGCTCAACTAGCCGGTCTTGATCAGACCCAGCAATTCCTCGACCGCGGCGGTCGGGTTGGTGGTGCCCGATAAAACATCGGCCTCAAGCGCCTGAATTCGGCTTGCCACGTCATCACGCGCGGTAAAGGTTTCAAGCAACCGGTCGCGCAGCATCGTCCACATCCAGTCATGTTGCTGGCGGGCACGCTTGGCGGTGAACTCGCCTTCCTTTTCCATCACGGCGCGGTGCTGGTTGATCAGATCCCAGATGTTATCAAGCCCGTCATTGATGAGCGCTGAAACCATCACCGATTGCGGTCGCCAATGCTTGCTGGTGGGCTGCATGATTCGCAAAGCTGAGGAATACTCACGTTTTGCCTCACGCGCCCTGGCCGGGTCGGCATCTGCCTTGTTAACGGCAATCAGATCGGCAATTTCAAGCACACCCTTCTTGATGCCCTGAAGTTCATCACCCGCACCGGGCAGCATCAGGACAAGGAAGAAGTCGGTCATCTGCGCGACCATGGTTTCGCTTTGCCCGGCGCCAACGGTTTCGACCAGAACCACATCAAAGCCGGCGGCTTCGCACAGCAGGATGGTTTCGCGCGTCATGCGATTGACCCCACCCAGATAGCCACTGCTGGGCGATGGGCGGATATAGGCATTGGGATCAATCGAAAGTTCGTTCATCCGGGTCTTGTCGCCCAGAATGGACCCACCCGAACGCGCGCTGGTCGGATCAACGGCAAGCACGGCAACCTTTTTACCCGCCTTGGTCAGGTTCTTGCCAAACGCCTCGATAAAGGTCGATTTGCCGACACCGGGCACGCCGGTAATGCCGATGCGCTGCGACCCGCCCGTGTTGGGCATGAGTTCGGCCAGAACGGCCTGTGCCTGTTCGAAATGTTTGGGATTGCGGCTTTCGACCAGGGTGATCGCACGCGACAAAATGGTGCGGTCGCCTGCCAGAACCCCTTCGACGATTTCATCGGTCGAAAGCACGCGTCTGCGCACGGCCTTGCGCGGGCTGACCGTGCCGCCCGAGCCTGCAGGTATGGTGCGCAGCGTTTCTTTCACCAGGCGTTCCTTGAATTTGGCGCGTCTCACGCCAGCAAAGCGTTACGTCGGGTTGGAAGGAAACGGCGATCAGGCCGCTTCCTCACCAGACTGATTAAGCTTTTCTAGCAGGTCGCCAGCGGCTTCGGCAATGACCGTTCCGGGCGGGAAGATCGCCTCGGCCCCGGCTTCGAACAGTTTGTCGAAGTCCTGCGGCGGGATCACGCCCCCGGCAACAATCATGATGTCTTCGCGGCCAAGCTTGTCGAGTTCGGCCCGCAATTGCGGCACAAGGGTCAGGTGACCGGCGGCAAGCGAACTTGCCCCCACGATATGAACATCGTTTTCAACCGCCTGTTTGGCGGCTTCTTCCGGGGTCTGGAACAACGGGCCGATATCAACATCAAAGCCAAGATCGGCAAAGGCCGTCGCAATCACCTTCTGACCCCGGTCATGACCATCCTGACCCATCTTGGCGATCAGGATCCGCGGACGGCGGCCTTCATTGGCCTCAAACTGCGTGATCAGGCGATCAACCTTGGCCAGTGCTTCGTTGTCGGCCCCGACTTCGGTTTTATAAACGCCGGAAATCGACCGGATCACCGCCTGATGACGGCCATAGACCTTTTCAAGCGCATCGGAAATCTCGCCCACGGTGCATTTCGCACGCGCCGCCTCGACAGCCAGTTCAAGCAGATTGCCATTGCCAGCATCGGCGGCATTGGTCAGCGCGGTCAGCGCACTTTCAACTGCTGCGTTGTCACGTTCGGCGCGCAGACGTTCGAGTTTTGCGATCTGCTGACGGCGGACTTCGGCGTTATCGACCTGAAGAACATCGACCGGACGATCATCAGTCACACGGTATTTGTTCACACCGACCAAAGTCTGACGGCCGCTATCAATGCGGGCCTGCGTGCGGGCCGCTGCTTCTTCGATGCGCATTTTCGGAATGCCGGCTTCAATCGCCTTGGCCATGCCGCCTTGTTCTTCGACCTCAAGGATATGCGCCCACGCTTTTTCCGCCAAATCGCGGGTCAGGCGTTCGACATAGTACGAGCCACCCCACGGATCGATAACATTGGTGGTGCCGCTTTCCTGTTGCAGGAACAACTGGGTGTTACGCGCAATCCGGGCCGAGAAATCGGTCGGCAGGGCCAAGGCTTCGTCCAGTGCATTGGTATGCAGCGACTGGGTGTGTCCCTGTGTGGATGCCATGGCCTCAACACAGGTGCGGATGACGTTGTTAAACACATCCTGTGCGGTCAATGACCAGCCCGACGTCTGGCTGTGGGTGCGCAGCGACAGCGATTTGGGGTTTTGCGGATCAAACTGTTTGATCAGCTTGGCCCAGATCATGCGGGCCGCGCGCATCTTGGCAATTTCCATGAAGAAGTTCATGCCAATCGCCCAGAAGAACGAAAGACGCGGAGCAAACTTGTCAATCGGAAGGCCCGCCGCCTGACCAGCGCGGGCATATTCAATGCCATCGGCCAGCGTATAGGCCAACTCAAGGTCAGCCGTCGCACCCGCTTCCTGCATGTGATAGCCGGAAATCGAGATCGAGTTGAATTTCGGCATGTTTTGCGAGGTAAAGGCAAAGATGTCCGATATGATCCGCATTGAGGGTTTCGGCGGATAGATATACGTGTTGCGCACCATGAATTCTTTCAGAATGTCGTTCTGAATGGTGCCCGAAAGCTGTTCGTGCTTCACACCCTGTTCTTCGGCGGCGGCAATATAAAGCGCCATCACCGGCAGAACCGCACCATTCATGGTCATGGAAACCGACATCTCATCAAGCGGGATGCCATCAAAAAGGGTGCGCATGTCATAGATGCTGTCAATCGCCACACCGGCCATGCCAACATCACCGGCAACGCGCGGATGATCGCTGTCATAGCCACGGTGGGTTGCCAGATCGAAGGCAATCGAAAGCCCCTTTTGCCCGGCGGCAAGGTTGCGGCGATAGAACGCGTTGGATTCCTCGGCGGTGGAGAAACCGGCATATTGGCGGATTGTCCAGGGACGTTGCACATACATGGTCGGGTAGGGGCCGCGCAAAAACGGCGGCATGCCCGGCATGGTGTTTAAATGATCAATGCCATCCAGATCCTTGGGCCCGTAGGATGATTTGACATCAATGCCTTCTGGCGTGGTCCAGGGCGTGCTTTCAAACGGGTCCTTGGCACCTGCGGACGCGCCATCAAACAGCGGAAGGTCGGAGAAATCAGGAATGCGGGTCATGGTTATTTCTCCCCCTGTTTGCCAAGAAGATGATCAAGTGCGGTACCGCAAATGGCAAGGACATCGGCCCCGACAAAAACAAACTCGTTAATGCCGGCTGCTTCGTAATCGGACCTGGCATCGCCCGGCTGGCCAGCAAGATAAACCATGCTTGCCCCCTTGGCTTTCAGCGCCTTGGCAACATCCGCTACCATGTCGGCATATTGCGCGTCTGATCCGCAAATGATGGCGATCTTGGCCCCGCTGTTGCCAAAGGCGGTTGCAACATCATCGGCAGTGGCAAAGCCGTTATTGGTGATCGCCTCGATCCCGCCGGCTTCAAAGAAGTTGCGGGCAAAACTCGCACGTGCCGTGTGCTGGGCGACCTTGCCAAGATTGGCCAGGAAGACCTGCGGGAAGAATCCGGTCTTTGCCTTATGCGCATCAGACCGCTTGCGAAGCGCCTCATAACGTTCGGCAAGGCGATGGGCAGGCAGGGCGCCGATACATGTCGCGGCGCTGGTACCATAAAGATCGGTAAACATGTGCCCGATGGTGGCACCTGAGCGGGCGGCCTCAATCATGGCATTAAGGCTGTTGCCGACCGTGCCATCAAACTTGGTCTGGCGGGCCTTGGCATCTGCAATGATCGCCTCAAGGTCCGGCCTTTCGCAGGTGACCTTGGTCTCAGCGATATTGGGGAATTCCGACACACCGGTCAGCGGATCACGACGGGTCGACAGGCGTTTTTCACGCGCATTCCAGACGGTCTCGATCTCGGTCTTAAGGCTGCCATTGGCAAGGGCACTTAGAATACCCCCCGAAGATTCAAGCGACTGGAATTTCGACCAGGCGGCCTTCGCCAATTCCTTGGTCAGGTTTTCAATAAACCACGAACCACCAGCCGGATCGATGACCCGGTGCACGTTGCTTTCTTCCTGCAAGATCAGTTGGGTGTTGCGCGCAATGCGTCGCGCAAAGCCATCCGGCAGGCCAATCAAATGATCATAAGGCAGGCAGGTCACACTATCGGCACCACCCAGACCAGCGGCAAAGCTCGTCACCGTGGTGCGCAGCATATTGACCCACGGATCAACCTTGGTCAGGGCCATTTCGGCCGAAACCGCATTGATCGTAATCGTCGCATCCTCGGCACCCGATGCCGAAAGAATGCGGCTCCACATCATGCGAAGCGCACGCAGCTTTGCGATCCCGGCAAAGAAGTCCGTGCCGATGGCGACGTTAAACACCATCGCACCCGCGGCCTGATCAACCGCCATCCCGGTATCGGTCAGGGCGCGCAAATAGGTCACCCCGCTTGCCAGCAAACAGGCCAGTTCCTGACCATCGGTGGCCCCGGCATTATAATAAGGCGCGCCATTCACCGAAATCGCGGTCGCCAGCGGGAACAGATCAATCAGCTCGACCGCAACACTTGCCGCATGATCAACTGCGTGCTGCGCCCCACAGGGCAGGGTGCCGGTGGATACCAGGGTTCCGATCGGATCGATGTTAAAGGCCGGTGCGGCTTCGTCGGCACCATCGGTATTCGCGATATGGGCCGCCAGAAGTGCTGCGGCCGGAACACCTGCCGCCCCGGCATCAAGCCCGACGGTGGCAAGGTTGGTGTAAACATCCTCAAGGGCCGTATCGAGATCAGCCAGACACTGAATGGCAATCCCGTCAACACCGACCTCGGCAGAACTGATTTCGCGCCCGGCGCGGGCAGCGGCATCAAGCCTTAGCGTGATTGAGGTGGCCCCATTTTCAAGATCTTCAAGGATTGCGGCATTGGTGGCCTTGGGATCGGGATGGGTGTGAAGCTGGCGGATATCCCAGCCGGTAACGGTTTCGCGCGGCTCGACCGTGGCATTAAGAACTTCGTGGATCAGCCGGGTCGCGTCATCCTGATCGTCATTTGTATAGATCGGCTGAACGGAAAACCCATCAAGCGTATTGGTGACAAGCTTCTTCTCGAACGGTGCCCCTTTAAGGGCCTCTTCGGCAAGCTTGCGCCAACTTGCATAATCAGCAGATGGAAATTCGGATGCGAGCTTTAGCGGGTCGGACATGGTTTCTCCCGGCTTGGTGTGTCCCGTCCTTGATGCGACTCCATATGGAGCCTCCATATGGCGTTGGGCACGGAACGTTGCCAAATTCTATTCTACTACGGATTCCCAGTACCCGGTACACCCCGCCCGGCCCATTTCATGCCAAGAAAACACCATCGGTATTCTGACTCGCGAGAAAGCCTGCAAAAAGGCCGTCACGCTTACAGTTGCGGGGGCAGCTCCGGGCTTGGCCAAAGTGCGCTAAGGCACGGCCGCACCGGATTCCCGATCCTGTTTTCCGGTCACATTCGCGACATGGCGGTTTATAGCACCTGCCCCTAATTCCGTAAATAGGCATGGAAATACCTATTTAGACGGATATCAATCCCGATAAATCAGGTTTCCGTAACGTTATGTTGGCGGAAACATTGGGGTTTTGCCCGTGTGTTTATGGTTTGGGCGTCGCATGGTTCCGATCATTGCGGCCTTATACTTTCGCGGCACGGGTGCGAGATCGGGGTGAAGGCGGAACATTGCGTGGCAAAAATTTGGCGGGTTTAACCAATTTGACATTTTCGTCTGTCAGTTTGGACTTGTCCCAAAACTCGGAGTATCGCCATCCATGAACGCGCTCAGCGCCATGCCGTCGCAATTTTGTCCTGATGGACTGGTTGCGTTCGCCGACGACAGTCCCAGCGCTAAGGCAGCCCTTGAAACAGTGTTGCGTCGGGCAGGATATGACGTGGCCGGTTTTGATTGTGCCGATGATCTGATTGATCAGCTGGACGGGCTTTATCCCCGTGCCATCATTCTTGATATTGAAATGCCGGGTATGAGCGGCTTTGAAGCGTTCTGCGAAATTCGCCGCCGCTATCCCAACAGCCAAAACGTGCCGGTTTTCTTCTTCTCGGCCCATTATGATGCCGACACCCGCGCACAAGCCGATGCGCTTGGGGCGGCCGATTTCATCAGCAAGGACGCCAGCCCGAAAGTGGTGCTTGAGCAACTCAATCGGGTGCTGGGTCATTCCATCAGTGCCTGCTAGCAGTACTGCCAGATCGGCTCTGCCTTGATCAATCCTGAACGGATCGCCACGCCCTGCCTTATGCAGGGCGTTGTTGTCTGTGGGTCCTGTGGGGCTCCTCGCCCAGGGAAATGATGCTGTCTGCGGCCCCATGCACATGATAAAGCCGGTCTGTCGGCAAGGTGGTCGCCGGATCAATCGCCGGCTTCTTGGCGAGCCGATCATAGATCGGCGCCAGTGGCACATTCATCGCGTCAAACAACTGATCGTAACTTTCCAGAACGAAATAGGTTTTCTGGAAATCATCAATCGCATAATCCGTGCCCATGACGCGTTCAAGCTCGAACGCAACCCGGTTTGGCGTGGGATCGGTGACCGAATAGATGGTTTCGGTTTGCGATGACAACATGCCCGCACCATAAGCGCGCAAGCCATGCGGGGTCATGATCAGGCCAAACTCCACCATGTACCAATACATCCGCGCCAGCTGTTTCAGGCCGCCCATCGCAATGGCCTCTGGACCCTTGGCGCCATAGGCCGCCAGATAGTCGGCAAAGGTCGGGTCATAGAGCATCGGCACATGACCAAAAAAGTCATGGAAGATGTCGGGTTCGACCAGATAATCCATTTCCTCGGGCGTGCGCAGCCAGACCGTAACCGGGAACCGCCGATTGGCAAGGTGGTCAAAAAACACATCATCTGGCACCAGCCCCGGAACAGCCACAAGATGCCAGCCGGTCGCCGCATGAAGCTTCTCGCTGACCCGGCCGAAATGCGGAATCTGATCCGCCGCATCAAGTTTCATCAGATTGCGAATGTAATCCTCGGCAGCATAGCCGGGCAAAATGCGCGACTGGCGGTCATAAAGTTTGCGCCATAGTTCGTGCTCGGCCTCGGTATATGTGCTCCAGTCCTGATCGATGGTGTAGTCGTCATTGATGTGGCTGTAGTCACCACGCAGATCGTTTCCCTGATTCATGGCCGTCCTCTTTCGGGTTCTATTGCCGATTTACAAGGATCATTTTACATCAACTCTAATGTCATTTTCTGGCCAATAGGGCATCGAAATCGGGTATGATGTGCATATTGTGACCTTGTTGGTTTGATTTGGGGTTTAAAATGACCGACGTGACGCTAAGCGCGACTGATATCCGGATCTTGCAGGCCCTGCAAAAGGATGCCGCCATCAGCAATGTCCAACTTGCTGAAATGGTCGGCATGTCCCCATCGCCGTGTTTGCGTCGGGTCAAACAGCTTGAGGCATCCGGGGTGATCAAACGTCAGGTCGCCCTTCTGGATCGGAAGAAACTTGGCTTTGGGGTGCTGGCGACCATTCAGGTCCGCTTGCAAAGCCATACCGAACAGGGGGCGGAGGATTTCGCCCGCGCGATGAATGATCTTCCGGAAATCCTGTCCTGCTGGGCGATGACGGGGCGGCAGGATTTTCTGCTGGTGTCCGTGGCACGCGATATCGAAAGCTTTGGCGATTTTGTCACCCATCAGTTGCTTTCAATGCCCAATGTACGCGATGTGCAATCCAGTCTGGTTTTGAAGGAATACAAGAACCTGACGGCCATACCGTTGCCGAAAGGTGTTTAACGGCAGCCTTCAGATGGCGGGCACCTTCGCAGTTGCAAGATTTGCCATACTTGATTTTCCACCGGTGTTTCAGGCATAGACTGATCAACCCACCAAAGCCGGAGCTTTAAAATGCCTCAGTCAATCGCTGCCAACCCGATCCTTGTCGAAGCCACACGCGGCGATATGGTCGAAAGTTTCCATCGCGGCCGTTACGTCGTGATGACGTCTGACGGGACGGTGGTTGATCAGGGCGGTGATATTGATGCGCTGATGTATCCGCGATCTGCGATCAAGCCGCTTCTGGCCATTCCGTTTGTTGAAAGCGGCGCAGTCGAGGCCTTCGGGCTTGAGGACAAACACATCGCCCTTGCCTGCTCATCGCATAATGGCGAGGAAGAACACGCCCAAACCGTCAAGGCATGGTTGGAGAAGATCGGTCTTTCTGTCGATACGCTGGAATGCGCGCCGCATTATTCACTCAGCCTGAATGCCGCGATTAAACAGGCGTCCGATCATGTGAGCCTGACCAAGGCGCACAACAATTGCTCTGGCAAGCATTCCGGGTTCCTGTCGACCGCACAGCAGTTGGGCGAAGACCCGGCTGGCTATATCGAAGAATCCCATCCGGTTCAGCAACGCCTGATCAAGGTGTTGGAAGAAATGGGCGAATGCGATCTGTCTTCGACGCCGCGCGGTATTGATGGTTGCGGTATTCCGGTGATTGGCATGCGGTTGCGTGATCTGGGCCTTGCCATGGCGCGGATGGCCGATCCGGCGGGCCTTGATGCCAAACGCATTGATGCGATCAAGCGCATCCGAAAGGGCTGTGCAAATGTGCCCTTCATGGTTGCCGGAACCGGGCGTTTCTGCACCGGCATCATGGAAGAATGCGGCGAAGATGCGCTGGTCAAGGTCGGCGCAGAGGGGGTCTATTGCGCGGCCTTCCCCAAACAGGGGCTTGGTGTGGCGCTTAAGATCGATGATGGCACCCAGCGCGGGGCAGAGGTTGCGATGGGCGCGATCCTGCGCAAACATGGCGTGATTGATGACGCCAAGGCCGAGGTCTTGAAGAAATACCTGACCCCGGTTCTGACCAACTGGGCGGGAAAATATGCCGGGGACTTGCGCCCGGCCTTCTGATCAAAACGGGGAACAGATGCAAAGCATTGCGGCCTATATCTTTGCAGCCATTGCCGAAATTGCCGGGTGTTTTGCCTTCTGGGCCTGGCTTCGATCCGGGAAGTCGATCCTTTGGGTCGTGCCGGGTGTGGCATCCCTGATTGTCTTTGCCTGGCTTCTGACCCGGGTCGAGGCCGACTTTGCCGGGCGGGCCTATGCGGCCTATGGCGGGGTTTACATCACGGCATCAATCTTCTGGATGTGGGTGGTTGAACGCACCACTCCCGACCGCTGGGATGTCACCGGATTGCTGGTTTGCCTTTTGGGTGCCGGGATCATCCTGTTTGCCCCGCGTTAGGTCTTGGTTTTTTCGGATTTTTCGTCGGACTTTTTGCCGGTGCGGTCTTCGGCGGGCAGAAGAACGTGGAATGTCGTTCCCTTCCCCATTTCGGTTTCAAACCAGATGCGCCCGCCGTGGCGCACCGTGACGATGTCATGGGTGATCGAAAGTCCCTGTCCCGTGCCCTTGCCGACTTCCTTAGTGGTAAAGAACGGGTTGAACACCTTTGACCGGTTTTCCTTGGCAATGCCGGTTCCGTTGTCGGAAATCGAAATCAGGATGCTGTCATCAAGCGA
>NZ_DCAO01000128.1 GCF_002311515.1 Thalassospira sp. UBA1131 | reverse complement strand
AACAGGGCCCCCCCCCCTCCCCCCCCCCCCGGGAAGGATTTTGCTTGGGGCCGCCTTCCCCGCCCCCTGCATTGCAGGGGCCGGTTCCTTATGGCGATGCGCATGTGTGTCCCATTTCACAAACAAGTTATTCAACCCAAAGTTTTTATGGGGTACTATCAGTACCTCAAAGCAAGCCTCACAGGTTTAAGCGCAACCCGGGTTTCGTGCGATGTGCCTTCATTGGATCCCCCGGAAATTCTCTTGCCGACATTGCTTGCGAAAGCGCGAAGGATAGGAGCAGATAATGAAGACGTTTCTGGTTGCGGCGGTGGCGGCGATTTCCCTGAATTTCACCTGGTCTCCAGCATCTGCGCAGGACGCGGAAAGGCCCAATATCCTTGTGATCTGGGGCGATGACATCGGCTGGCAGAACCTGTCTTCCTATGGGCTGGGCACCATGGGTTACACGACCCCCAATATTGACCGGATCGCCAAAGAAGGCATTCGGTTTACCGACCACTATGCACAACCGAGCTGCACGGCCGGGCGTGCGGCCTTTATCACCGGGCAATATCCGATCCGGTCCGGCATGACGACGGTCGGCCAGCCGGGCGCGGTGCTTGGCCTGCAAAAGGAAAGCCCGACACTGGCGGAGCTTCTGAAAGAAGAGGGTTATCGCACCGGGCAGTTCGGCAAGAACCATCTGGGTGACCGCAACGAACATCTGCCGACCGTTCACGGTTTTGACGAGTTCTTTGGCAATCTTTATCACCTCAACACGCAGGAAGAAGCCGAGCAACGCGATTATCAACGCTTTGCCGAGCAGTTTGCCGGATCGCTTGAGGAATATGACGCGCGCTTTGGCACCCGTGGGGTGTTACACAGCTTTGCCACCGAAGAAGACAATGGCACGGTCGATCCGCGCTTTGGCCGGGTCGGCAAACAGATCATTCAGGATACCGGTCCACTCACCCAGGAACGGATGAAGGATTTTGACGGGGCGGAAATCATCCCGGCCGCGATCAATTTCATGACGGCTGCCAAGGACGCCAATGAGCCGTTCTTTGTCTGGCTTAATACCAGCCGTATGCACCTTTACACGCGCCTGAATGACCAGTGGCGTTACGCAGCCGAGGAATATACATCCGAGGCCGATTATCACGGCAGCGGCATGTTGCAGCATGATCATGATATCGGCGGTGTGCTTGATTGGCTTGATGCGCAGGGTTTGGCTGAAAACACCATCGTCTGGTATTCGACCGATAATGGGCCTGAGCATGCATCCTGGCCGCATGGCGCGACCACCCCGTTCCGGGGCGAGAAAATGACCACCTATGAAGGCGGGGTACGTGTGCCTTCCATGATCCGCTGGCCGGGACATCTGCCCGAAGCCAAAACCCTGAACGGCATTCAGGGCCATCAGGACATGTTTACCTCCCTGGCGGTTGCGGCTGGCATCGAAGACCCTGCCGAGCGCGTGATGGAAGAAAAAAATCAGTATATTGATGGGGTGAACAACCTGCCGTACTGGCAGGGTGAAACGGACCAGTCGGCGCGCGATCATATCTTCTATTACTTCGAAAGCCAGTTGACGGCTGTGCGTCTCGGGCCGTGGAAAATGCACTTCGCGCTCAAGGAAGATTACTACGACAACATGACGCCGCGGAACTTCCCGATGATGTTCAATCTGCGGATGGATCCGTTTGAAAGCTACAGCAGCATTGATTCCTATGGTCATCTTGCACAGAAGGTCTCATGGCTCATGCAGCCGGTCAGTGTGCTGATTAACCAACATCTCCAGACGCTTGGTGAATATCCCCCTGTGCAGGGCGGGGCCTCGTTTGACATGTCGAACATGGTGCAGGAATTCCTTGCCAAGGGACGCCAATAGGATGACGGGACTGACGGTCTTTGGGAGATACATTTTTCGGGGCAATCTCCCGATCCTGTCTTTGGCGGTTGCAGGCCTTTTGGGTGTACCCGCCGCCCTTGCGGCAGACCTGCCTGAGTTTGTCGAACTATCGGGCGGAACCTTCCTGATGGGGGAAGACCGCATTTATCGGGAAGAAACTGAAATCCATCAGGTGACGGTTTCTCCCTTTGCGATCAGTCGAACCGAAATCACCAATGCGCAGTTTCGCGAATTTGTCGAAGAAACCGGATATGTGACGTCCGTTGAAAAGCCGCTTGATCCGGCGGACTATCCCGGTGTGCCCGAAGAACTGCTTCAACCCGGATCGATGGTTTTTGCCCAACCCGCAGGTGCTGTGGATATGGGGGATATCGGAAACTGGTGGCGGTATGTCGCTGGGGCAAACTGGCAACATCCAACCGGACCCGAAAGCAACATCGATGGCCTTGATGATCATCCGGTAACACAGGTGTCCATCGAAGATGCGCGTGCCTATGCCAAATGGGTAGGTGGCAGGCTTGCGACCGAAGCCGAATGGGAATTCGCCGCGCGCGGTGGCTTGTCGCGCAAGGCCTATGTCTGGGGGGATAGTTATGATCCGGCCCAAGGCTGGAAAGCCAATAGCTGGCAAGGCCAGTTCCCGACGGACGATCTGGCCGATGACGGTTATCACGCAACGGCACCTGTCGGGCAATTTCCGGCAAATGGGTATGGTCTTTACGACATGGCCGGAAATGTCTGGGAACATGTCAATGATTGGTGGGTGCCCGGCCATCCCGCCAGTGCCCAGACGGACCCAAGCGGCCCGCCTATGAAGCTTGCCGTACGTTTTGCCAGCAGTGCCACCGGCCCGATGACCGTTGTTAAAGGCGGTTCATGGTTATGTGCGCCAAATTTCTGCCTCCGCTATCGTCCGGCGGCCCGACAACCGGCCGAGGGGCATATCGGTTCCAACCATATCGGATTTCGCATCGTCAGGGATATCCAATGATCCTCCCTTTCGCCTGACGGCGGTTTGGCTGTCAGGAAATGTTGTTTGATCTGTGCATCGGTTGTCGCCGCGAAATGCGCCCCATCAACTGAGAAAGGAACAGACCATGCCTTTCGTAAGGTTTTTAAAATTTTGCGTCCGCCAGCGGGTCCTTGCCGGTGCGGTCGGGGGTGCCATCATGTTGATGCAGCTCCCGGCGTTCGCACAAAGTGACAATTCCGATCTTGCCAAACAGTTGGCCAATCCGGTGGCCAATCTGATCAGCGTCCCGTTCCAGGGCAATTATGACAGCGGGTATGGATCGGCAGATGGGGAAAAATACCTGATCAATGTGCAACCGGTCATGCCGATGCGTCTGAATGATGACTGGAACCTGATTTCGCGCACCATTTTGCCGTTGGTGCATCAGAACGATATCAATGGCAATAGTGGCACCGATACCGGTATTGGCGATACGGTTCAAAGCTTCTTCTTCTCGCCGGTTGAGCCCACCGAAAGCGGCCTGATCTGGGGTGTTGGTCCGGCACTGTTACTGCCAACCGCCAGTGAAAGCAGTCTTGGTGTCGATCAATGGGGCGCTGGTCCGACGGCGGTCGGTTTGTTTGCCGATGGCCCATGGACCTATGGCATGTTGACCAATCATATCTGGGGCGCGGACGAAGGGTCTGCTGCCTCGGCGACAAACGCCAGTTTTTTCCAGCCGTTTATCAATTACACCACGCCGAATGCATGGACTTTCGCGCTGAATACCGAAAGCACCTATAACTGGACGGCCGAACAATGGTCGGTGCCGGTCAATGGCATCGTTTCCAAGTTGACCAGCATCGGCGATCAGAAAATCAGTGTCGGGGCGGGTGTACGTTATTGGGTCGATAGTCCGGATGCGGGGCCCGATGGGTGGGGCGCGCGACTGATTTTGACATTCCTGTTTCCGAAATAACCGGTGGATATCAAGACAGCTTTGGGACCGCTTTGAACAGCATCAATGCTGTGGGGAAATAGTCGGATCAAACCGACAGGTGCTGCGCGTGCAACTTGGATACCATTATGGGGGGGCTGATATGGGACGGTCAGTTGTTGGCCAGTTTGCTGGTCATTGGGCGATTGCGGGTGTTGGGGCGTTATTTGCAACGGCGTCGCTGTCGGAGGCGCGGGCGGCCAATTGCGCTGCAGATGGTGGCCTGATTTTTGTCGGGAAAACAGCCGATAATTCCAATTCAGTGTGGCTGTCAGGGACCAGTTCAGGGGCGTTTCGCCTTGATGCACAAGGGGCAACCAAGGATAGCTGGAGCCAGGCGCGGCGCGGTTTGCATCTTACATTGTCGGATGTTGTATCGACCGGCAATGGCGGCACGCACCATCTTTATGACAATAGCGGTGGGGGCTGTTTGCTTGATAGCCAGAACCAGAAAGGCGGGGTGAACCTGCCGCCGATTGGACGATTATTCCCTGATTTTCTGACACCCGAGGTGCCGACGGTTGTTGATCCGCCCGTTGCGATCAAGCCCCCGATCGGGATTTTGCCGCCCCAAACAATCACACCGGAAATCCCCATCGCCGTGATCCCGCCAATCGGTATCCTGCCGCCGACTGGCATCACGCCCGAGGTTCCGATTGCCGTCAAACCGCCTATCGGCATTCTGCCACCCGATCTGATTACACCGGAACTCCCGATTGGTGTCACGCCGCCCATTGGCACCTTGCCGCCAACCGGGATCACGCCGGAACTTCCAATCGGCACAAAACCGCCGATCGGGGTGCTGCCCCCGGAGCCGATCACGCCGGAGCGCCCGATTGGTGTAACGCCCCCGATCGGCACCTTGCCGCCAACCGGGATTACCCCGGAACTTCCAATCGGCACGAAACCACCCATCGGGGTGCTGCCACCGGAACCAATTACGCCAGAGGTTCCAGCCATCACCCCGCCATCGCCAAACGTGCCCGAAACAGTTGCCAATGCGCAGCTTTCCAAGCGCCCTGACGCATATCTTGCGGACAGTACCTGTGCGATCCTTGAGGGGAATGGATATCTTTATCTCGATGAAAGCGGGGCGATCTTTACCGCGCCCTGCACCTTGGTCCGTCAGGGCGGGTATGAGGGGATCACGGTTGCATCCTTGCTTGAACAGTCGGACGTGCCATTGACCCCGGGGCGCGATTTCATTCGTGAACCCTTGTGGAACTTCTGGTCGGAGACGCGCGGGTTTTATGCCGAGGATCGTCGCCATAATCTTGATACCGAAGGTTACAGCGGCTCGTTCCTGTTCGGGGTTGATCGCGAAATTGCCGAGGATACGGTTGCCGGTATTTCCGCATCATTTGAAACCAGCGGGTCTGATGGATATGACGGCGGGCTGGAAACTGCGGCCTATGGCTTTTCGGTCGGGCCGTATTTTGCCCATCGGTTGTCGCCACAATGGGCGGTGCAGGGATCGCTTGGCTATATGTTGTTGCAAAACGATCTTGAGGTTGTCGTTCTTGAAGGGAATTACTTTTCCCATCAACTTTCCGCCGCGGCCGCGATCAACGGGCAGTATCGTTATGAAGAATGGTTCTTGCGCCCGCGCCTTGGCCTTTCCTATGCCGAAACCTTTGTCGAAGACTATGATCTGAGCGGTACGATCAACACCATACCGGTGACGGTCAATATCGGCTCGGATCATTTTGGCTATGGTTCGGCGGAACTGTCAGGCGAGGCCAGCCGGTATGTCGATCTGGGTGACGATCTTCTTGGGATGCCCTATGGCGAGCTTGGGCTGCATATCGCACTCGATCGCCCCAATGACGGCAAGATCCTGTCAGGTGATCTGCGACTTGAAGACACATCGCCCGTGACCGGCACCATCCGCGGCGGGATGCGGTTTTTCTATGAGGACCGGATCGCCTTTGACGTCGGGGCCGGGTATCTCAGTATCGGGCAGAACGGGCTTGATATCTGGGAGGCAAAGGCACGGGTATCCTTTGCCTTTTGACGGCGACAAAAAATGCCCGCCACCCGGGATAGGGTGACGGGCACCGGATCAACTTGATAGTGCGCGCGGATGCAATATCAGTTGGCAATCATCGCGGCCGGTTTTGGCGTGTCCGTGCTGCTGACCGGC
>NZ_DCAO01000127.1:14299-22618 GCF_002311515.1 Thalassospira sp. UBA1131 | reverse complement strand
TCGGTCAAACTTCAATATAAGAACGACATGCCTGCGACAGATGTCGCAGATAAATCCGTGCTTTGGGACCTGATATGCTGAGTTTTTCGAAAATCCTCTTCACCGCGCTGATCGTCGTTGTCGTCTGGCAAGGCTTCAAGCTGTTTAATCGCGGCAAACAGGTTTCAAGCAACGAACAGCCCAAGCAAACCGGCCAGGAAAAGAAAAAACAAACCAAGCCGATTGCCCATGAACTGGAAAAATGCCCGCATTGCGGCGTTTACCATGCCGAAGGCAATGCGCATCGCTGTGACACGTAAGCCGTTTCAGCGATAAATTCCAGGTTCTGATCAAAGCGCCTGTGCGGCATTCGACTTTGGGGCAATCCGCGTGAATTTGTCTTGGATTTTTCCCGATAATCGATGATCAATGTTGCTGCAATGCGGCATGATCGCGAAGGGCTGGATACAAGGGTTGCAAATTCAGCGCGTCTCAGGGCTTTTGCCTTCTTGACCGCGCGGGGGCAGGGCGGTAGCTTGCCGCCTTAAATTCATAGACAACAGTAATAGAGAGTTCGCGCCATGGCGCTCGACGGGTCGCAACGTCCCCCTTCATTCCAGGAAATCATTCTTCGACTGCAAAGCTATTGGGCCGATCAGGGATGTGTCATCCTGCAGCCTTATGACTTGGAAGTCGGTGCCGGTACCTTCCACACCGCGACAACCTTGCGCGCGCTTGGTCCGGAAACCTGGAATGCAGCCTATGTGCAGCCGTCCCGTCGCCCGACCGATGGTCGCTACGGCGAGAACCCGAACCGTCTGCAACACTATTACCAGTTCCAGGTGCTGATGAAGCCGTCACCGGCCAATTCGCAGGACCTGTATCTTGGCTCGCTGAAGCATCTGGGCATTGACCCGATGGCCCATGACATCCGCTTTGTCGAGGATGACTGGGAAAGTCCGACGCTGGGTGCATGGGGCCTTGGCTGGGAAGTGTGGCTTGATGGTATGGAAGTCACCCAGTTCACCTATTTCCAGCAGGTCGGTGGTTTTGAATGTAACCCGGTCCCGGTCGAGCTGACCTATGGTCTGGAACGTCTGGCGATGTATATTCAGGGTGTCGAAAACGTCTACGACCTTGATTACAACGGCGCAGGCGTGACCTATGGCGACGTGTTCCTTCAGAATGAAAAAGAACAGTCGACCTATAACTTTGAAGTCGCAAACACTGAAATGCTGTTCCAGCACTTCAAGGATGCACAGGCCGAATGTGCGGTGAATATCGAACGCGGTCTGGCCCTGCCGGCCTATGAGCAGGCCATGAAGGCATCCCATCTATTTAACCTCCTTGATGCGCGCGGTGTGATTTCCGTGACCGAACGTGCGGCCTATATCGGCCGTGTTCGTGACATGTCGAAATCCTGCTGCGAAGCGTGGCTGCGGTCGCGCGGCCATCTGAACGAGGAGGCATAAGTCATGGCCGAATTACTTCTTGAACTGTTCTCCGAAGAAATCCCGGCCCGCATGCAGGCGCGTGCAGCCGAAGACCTGACCAAACTGGTCACCGATGGCCTGAAGGCCGCCGACCTCGGGTTTGACAAGGTCGAAGCACTGGTGACCCCGCGTCGCCTTACCCTGATTGTCGATGGTCTGCCGGAAAAACAGCCTGACCTGCGCGAAGAACGCCGTGGTCCACGTGCCGATGCCCCGGAAAAGGCCATCAATGGCTTTTTGGCCGGCAATGGTGTGACCCTTGATCAGTGTGAAAAGCGCGAAACGCCCAAGGGGGTCTTCCTGTTTGCTATTGTCGAACAGAAAGGCCGTGCTGCGTCCGAGGTCATCAAGGACATCATCGAAGATGCGATGAACAAACTGCCTTGGCCGAAATCCATGCGCTGGGCAGATCAGAAAATCCGTTGGGTACGTCAGCTCGACCGCATTCTTTGCCTGTTTGATGGCAAGGTCATCCCGGTCACCTACGGCCCGGTCACCGCAGGCGATACCACCCGCGGCCATCGTTTCCTGGCCCCGGCTGAATTCAGCGTATCGAACGCGGCCGAGTACAAGGAAAAGCTGCGCGCGGCCAAGGTCATGCTTGACCGCGAAGAGCGCAAGCAGGTCATCCTTGAGGGTGCCAAGAAACTTGCCGATTCCGAGGGCTTTGAACTTCTGGAAGACAATGGTCTGCTGGAAGAAGTCTGTGGTCTGGTTGAATGGCCGGTTCCGGTCATGGGCAAGGTTGATGACCAGTTCATGGATATCCCGCGCGAGGTTCTTGAAACCTCCATGCGTGAACATCAGAAATATTTCGTGGTCGAAGACAAGGCGGGCAAGCTTGCCGCGCGCTTCATCACGGTTTCGAACATGATCACCGCAGACAACAACGCAAAAATCATCGCCGGGAACGAGCGTGTTTTGCGTGCGCGTCTGCATGATGCCAAGTTCTTCTGGGATCAGGATCGGAAAGTGACGCTGCAATCGCGTCTGCCGAAACTTGATAACATCGTCTTCCACGCCAAGCTTGGCTCGCTGGCGGAGCGCGTCTTGCGCCTGCGCGGTCTGGCGCGTGAAGTATCTGCGGAAATTCCGGGCTGTGATGTCAAACTGGCAGACCGAGCAGCAGAAATCGGCAAGGCCGATCTGGTGTCGCAGATGGTGTTTGAATTCACCGAACTGCAGGGACTGATGGGGAAATACTACGCCGAAAATGACGGCGAAGCCCCGGAAGTCGCCAATGCCATTGCCGAGCATTATGCACCGGCCGGCCCGTCGGACATGTGCCCGACCGCACCGGTTTCGGTCGCACTCGCCTTGGCTGAGAAACTTGATACCCTTGCCGGGTTCTTTGCGATTGATGAAAAGCCGACCGGTTCAAAAGACCCGTTTGCCTTGCGTCGTGCGGCACTGGGAGTCATTCGTCTGGTTCTGGAAAACGGATTGCGTTTGCCGCTGCGGCGTCTGTTTGCATTCGCGGTTTCCCAGTACCCGGCAAATATTCGTCGTGACGAGGCGGTTGAAGACCTTCTGGCCTTCTTTGCAGACCGTCTCAAAGTCCATCTGCGTGAACAGGGTGTGCGCCATGATCTGGTGTCGGCCGTGTTTGCACTGGATGGCGAGGACGATCTTGTCCGCCTGTTGGCCCGTGTTGAAGCGCTTTCCGATTTTGTCTCTGGCGAAAGCGGCGTCAACCTGATGGCCGGATACAAGCGTGCGTCAAACATCCTGCGCATCGAAGAGAAAAAGGACGATACGTCCTATAAAGCGGACGTTTCCGCCGATCTTCTGAGCCTGGAAGAAGAACGCAAGCTGTATGAGGCGCTCATTGATGTCCGGCACAAGGCCTTGCCACTTCTGCGTGACGAGGATTATGCCGCGGCAATGACCGAATTTGCGCGGTTGCGTGAACCGGTCGATGCATTCTTCGAAAAGGTTACGGTCAATAGCGACAATGCTGACGAACGTGCCAACCGCTTGAAGCTGTTGGCACAAATTCGCACAGCGTTGCACGATATTGCCGACTTCTCGAAAATCGAATCATAAAACAGGTCAAGGTTGCGGGGCTTTCCCCATCCGGGGAGGCCCATCGGGGCCTCGACCAGATGAGGAAAAGGCAAGATGACCAAATGGGTTTACGGTTTCGGTGGCGGTAGCGCCGAGGGCCGTTCGGATATGCGTGAACTTCTGGGCGGCAAGGGGGCCAACCTTGCCGAGATGTGCAATCTCGGACTTCCTGTCCCGCCCGGCTTTACCATTACAACCGAAGTGTGCACGGCATTTTATGACAATGACCGTGCCTATCCCGATGGTCTGAATGCCGAGGTCGAAACCGCACTGGCATCTGTCGAAAAGCTTGTTGGTCGCAAGTTCGGCGATGCCAAGGACCCGCTTTTAGTTTCTGTCCGTTCCGGCGCCCGCGCATCCATGCCGGGCATGATGGACACGGTGCTTAACCTCGGCCTCAATGACGAGACAGTTGAAGGTTTGGCAAATGTGTCGGGCGACCGCCGATTTGCCTATGACAGCTACCGCCGTTTCATTCAGATGTATGGCGACGTCGTGCTGGGCGTTGATCACTATCACTTCGAAGACATCCTCGAGACTGTCAAGGAAGACAAGGGTGTCAGCCTTGACACCGATATGGGTGCAGACGACTGGGCCGAAGTCGTCGAGGCGTTCAAGAAAAAAGTCAAAACCGAACTGGGTGAACCCTTCCCGCAAGATCCGCGCGAACAGCTGTGGGGCGCGATTGGTGCGGTGTTTGGCAGCTGGATGAACGCGCGTGCCAATACCTATCGCCGTTTACATAACATCCCGGCCAGCTGGGGCACGGCGGTCAACGTGCAGGCGATGGTCTTTGGCAATATGGGTGATGACTGTGCTACTGGCGTTTGCTTCTCGCGCAACCCGTCGACCGGCGAAGACCGGTTCTATGGCGAGTACCTGATCAATGCGCAGGGCGAAGACGTGGTTGCCGGTATTCGCACACCGGCCCCGCTGACCGAAATTGAAAAACAGGAATCCGGTTCGGACCTGATTTCGATGGAAGCAGCCATGCCGGTCGTCTTCAAGGAGCTCTGCGATATCCGCGAAAAGCTTGAATCCCATTACCGCGATATGCAGGACATGGAATTCACCGTTGAATCCGGCAAGCTTTACATGCTCCAGACACGTGCAGGCAAACGCACGGCAAAGGCCGCATTGCGGATCGCAGTTGAAATGTGCCGCGATGGCGTAATTTCCCAGGAAGACGCCATCAGACGCGTCGATCCCGCACAGCTTGATCAGCTGCTGCACCCGACCCTTGATCCCGAAGCAGATCGCAAGGTCGTTGGCATGGGGCTTCCGGCGTCGCCCGGTGCGGCATCCGGACAGATCGTCTTTTCTGCCGAGGCTGCTGAAGAATGGGCGGGCAAAGGCCGCAAGGTTGTACTGGTGCGTATCGAAACCAGCCCCGAAGATATCGCCGGCATGCACGCCGCCCAGGGCATTCTGACATCACGCGGTGGCATGACCAGCCACGCAGCCGTGGTTGCGCGTGGCATGGGGACACCATGTGTTTGTGGTGCAGGTGCAGTAAAGATTGATTATGCCAACAAAACCATGATGTCTGGCGGTGTGACCCTGAAAGAAGGGGACGTCATCACCCTTGATGGCGCCACCGGCGAAGTCATGCTGGGTGAAGTGGCGACCCTGAAACCCGATCTCTCCGGTGATTTCTCGCAACTGATGGAATGGGCCGATGCCTTGCGGCGTCTTAAAATCCGCACCAACGCTGAAACCCCGGAAGAAGCCGAAACCGCACGTGGTTTCGGGGCAGAGGGCATCGGTCTTTGCCGTACAGAACACATGTTCTTTGATCCGGAACGCATTGTCTCGATGCGCGAAATGATCCTGGCCGAAACCGAGAAGGGCCGTCGTGCTGCACTGGCAAAGCTACTACCCTATCAGCGTCAGGACTTTATCGATCTGTTCCGCATTATGAAGGGACTGCCGGTTACCATTCGTTTGCTGGATCCGCCGCTTCATGAATTCCTGCCGCATGGCGATGCTGAAATCGCCGACGTGGCCAAGGCTGCCGGTGTGTCGGAGGCCATCGTCAAGCGCCGCTTGCTTGATCTTGCCGAAGCCAACCCGATGCTGGGCCATCGCGGGTGCCGTTTGGGCATCAGCTATCCGGAAATCTATGAAATGCAGGCCCGCGCCATTTTCGAAGCCGCGATCGAGGTTTCCAAGGATGGTGGCGATCCGGTCATTCCGGAAATCATGATCCCGCTGATTGTCGGCAAAAAGGAACTCGAAATCCTCAAAGCCGCGATCATCAAGGTTGCCGCCCAGGTCGAAGACGAAAAAGGCGCCAAGCTGAAATATCTGGTTGGCACCATGATCGAATTGCCACGTGCAGCACTTCGGGCGGGTGAAATCGCCGAAGAAGCCGAATTCTTCAGCTTTGGCACCAACGACCTCACCCAGACCACGTTTGGTCTGTCACGTGACGACGCATCACGCTTCCTTGATACCTATATTTCCAAGGATATCTTTGCCGGTGATCCGTTCGTATCGCTGGATCAGGAAGGGGTTGGCGAACTGGTCAGCATTGCTGCCGAACGTGGACGTGCGACCCGTGGCGACATCAAGCTCGGCATTTGTGGTGAACATGGTGGCGACCCGGCATCCATCGCGTTTTGCGAGGCACAGGGACTTGATTACGTGTCATGTTCCCCGTACCGCGTGCCGATTGCGCGCCTTGCTGCTGCACAGGCAGTGCTTGGCAAGTAATCGCAGCAATTGAACTCGATTTGCGAATGAAGACAAAGACGGCAACGGGTATCCCGTTGCCGTTATTTTTTGCCCGATGGTGATGATGGATCGTTACGCTGGGCATGGTGTTTCATCACCAGCATTCCGCCAACCGATAGTCCAAGAAGCAGCAAGATGATGCCGCCAATCTTGAAAAGCTTCTCGTAAAGAAGGCGGTCGTGATATTCCGCCTCGCGCATTTCAGTCAGATGGGTAATCACGGCATCAAGCTGCGGACGATAACGTTCTTCGGGGGCAAGCGTACTTTCATAGCGCACGGCACGCAGCAACATGTTGAGCCGTTCAACCGCATCGAGGTAATTTTCCTCGGTCATGCGGGCCTGTTCGATTGTCGGCCTCAGTGCCGGTTTCTCGTTCGGTCCAAGAAAGTGCCCCGGATAGTCTTTAAGATCAGGCCAGTGATTATCCAGACAGTCGCGAACATTTGTGACGATGGCGCCACACGGCACGATCTTCTGCGGATAAAATCGAAGCAGCGTACCAAGCGCCATCTGTTTGATCTGATGACCCTTGCGGTTATAGGCCTCGGTGATTGTGGCCATTTCCTTTTCGGCGTCGGCAATCGACATGTCGGAAACAGGCACATCACTCAGGCCCGGCGCAGCTTGTTGTGCCACGGCCATAGCAGGCACCATGGCAAGCGCGCAAAGCGCGGCCATCAAGCCCCGGACAGAAAGGACCCTATTCCACAGTTTCATCGCAGTTCCCGATTTTGCTTTTCTTTTAACATAGGGGCTTTTGCGGCGTTGCAACAGGTTTTAACGAAAACGGGCCCCGCAAGGCAGGACCCGTCTTAAACGTAAATTTGACTTTTGGGCGCCGAGGTCAGGCTGCGTTTTCTGGCAACTGAACCCAATCGGGAACGGAAACCGTGATCTTTGCTTCGCCTGCGCTGAGCTCTGCATCACCCTCAACCCGCTCAAGCCGGATCATTGCCAGTCCATGGTCACCATGGACAGATCGAATGATCCCCGCTTCCTTGTCGCCATTCATGATCGGCGTGCCGGCATCCGGTGCCGGGCCGTCAATTTTGACGGGCAACAGACGTTTGCGCACAAGACCGCGATATTTGGTCCGCGCGGTAAGCTCCTGACCCATATAGCAACCCTTTTTGAAATCCACACCGCCAAGCTCTTCAAAGCCATTCTCAAGCAGGATGGATTTCTCGATTTCCAATTCCTCGCTACCATTGGGAATACCAAGCGAAACGCGCATTTCGTGGTAGGTTTCGATATCGCTTTCCTCGGCACCAATTGCGGCCATTTCGGTCAGCGCATTCTTCGGCAGAAGAACACGTGCCCCCATTTCGGCAAGACGCGGATCAACCGCCTTGATACCATCGGCCATATGTGCGGTCGCACCGGGTGTCGCATCCAGCGACAGGGCGGAAAGCGCATCCTTGCCAAAGACGGCAATGACGTCGTAGCTGTCGGTGACATCTGTCAGTTCTGCCTTGGCGCGGAGTTTGTACATGCGAAGTTTCTTGAACAGTTCGGCCGCACGCTCGCCATTCTCGCCGCGCTCGCATTCAATCAGCAGGCTGTCTTCATCCTGATGATAGACAAAGAAATCAAACAGGAATTTGCCCTGCGGTGTCAAAAGCGCGCCATAGCCGGATTTCTCGGCCGAAATGGTTTCGATATTGTTTGATACCAGCCCTTGCAGAAAGCTGACCCGGTCCGGGCCGCTGACACGGATCACGGCGCGATGCGGCAAAAGGGCGTAAAAAGTCTCACTCATGATATTTATGGCTCCGGTAAATCGGAATTGTTTGGGCGAAATGTGGGGCAATCACACAAATTTCGCAAGACCTGTCTGTGCGGAGGCAGGGTGGGTAAGCTATAAGAAAACCCTTCATAAAACGCCGTCGAACGGATAGAACCAAACTTATGAAAATCTTGATGCTTGATCACTCCATCGGCTTTGATCCCAAGGATCGCGAAGCCCGTCCGCTCGGAACATGCCAGCGCGCTTTCATTGCCTTGGCTGAGTCCCTTGTTGCCCGTGGTCACAAGGTCGAAGC
>NZ_DCAO01000127.1:0-14205 GCF_002311515.1 Thalassospira sp. UBA1131 | reverse complement strand
GAACTGCCGCCCTTTGGCGGTGATGCGGTCAATACCGTGATCGTCTGGCGTGATCCAGCATTGCTGAGCCACGCTTCGGTGCCCGAGGGGGCTACTGTCGCACTTTGGTTCGATGGCGATCCGGCACGACTGAATGCCGATGATGTGCGTCTGGTTCTGCAGGAAAAGAAAGTTCAGGTCATCTTTACCGATGATGCGCAGGCAAAGGCCTTTGATGCCGACCTTGCCAAAAAGCCGATCGTGGTCAAACCCGGTGCGACAACATCCTTTGTCATGGCATCGAACATGCACTGGGCATTTGAATCGCGTGATGAATTGGCGGTGACTGTTGCCAATAGTTCGACCGGGATTGCTCAGATCATTCGCATCTGGGAAACCTATGTCGCGCCCAAGGCGCCAAACGCGATGCTAGAAGTCTATGCCTATGACCTGTTTAGCGCCATGGCAGGCGAAAATGACAGCGTGTCGGACGACCTGCTTGATATGGTGCGATCGGCCATCGACAAGGGGGTTCGGGTCCACCATCCGAAACCAGAGGCCGACATGGCCGAAACCGTTTCAAATGCGCGTGCGTTCCTGCACCACGGCAAGTACGGCACAGATCATGTCGGGCAGTGGATTGTCGATGCACTGGGCGCTGCAACGCCGGTTGTGTCCTATGGCGGGATTGCCAAAAGCCGGGTTGAGGATGGCAAGACCGGCTATATCGTTCCGGACGAGGCCGCATTTGGTAATATCACGTCTCAGCTTCTGACCGACCGTTCGTTCTTTGCCAGCCAATCCGAAGCCGCACGCAATGATCGCCGCGAATGGATCCATGTCGCTGGCGAGTTGGAGAAACTGTAAGCCGTGCGCCTGCTGTTCATTACCTCAAATCGCCTCGGCGATGCGGTACTTTCGACATCGGTCTTGCGCCACTATGTCGAAACCTATCCCGGTATCCGCGTCACCGTGGCCTGCGGGCCAGTCGCGGCACCGATATTCGAGGGCGTTCCAAACCTTGAACGCATCATCACAATGCCAAAGCAAAAACGCGGTGGCCATTGGTGGAAGCTCTGGAAATTGGTCGTCCTGAACTGGTGGGACATCATCGTCGACCTGCGCGGCAGTGCGACGGCTTATGTGTTGCCGGGGTGGAAGCGGCTGGTGTTGCAGGGGAATGATGATCGCGTGCATCGTGTTGAACAGATGGCAAGTACAATAGGTCTGGCACATTGGCTTTATCCAAAGGTATGGACGAAAAGCGAGCATCGAGAACGCGCTAACAATCTGCTACCTAATGATGGCCGCAAGGTGCTAGCAATTGGTCCATCTGCCAACTGGGGTGGGAAAACTTGGGCTGCGGATCGTTTCATCGAGTTGATTGCATATATTCGTGCAAGTGACGGCCTTCTACCTAATGCGCATTTGCTTTTGGTCGGGGCTCCGAACGAGCGCGATGCGGCCAAGCCTGTGATTGATTCCTTAAAACCCGAAGATCGCACAGTGATTTTTGGCGATGAGCATTTGCTGACAGTTCAAGCCTGTTTGGAACGTAGTGATCTCTATGTCGGAAATGACAGTGGTTTGATGCATATGGCAGCAGCAGCAGGAATTCCGACCCTTGGTCTGTTCGGTCCGACGCGAGAAGAGAATTATGGGCCTTGCGGTCCGACTACAGCGCACGTACGAGCCGACAAATCTGTTGAAGAAATTTGGAAGGCCGGCGAGATATGGCGCTCCCACGAAACGCAAATGGATAGCCTACCAATTGAAAAGGTTTTTCAGGCCGCAAGAGAGTTGCTTGCACGCAAGGATGGATCTGTTCGATGATGAGTCCGACGCCAAAACTGTCAGTAGTCATTACTGCCCATAACGAGGAAGAGCGTCTGCCCTCTTGTTTGTTGCATGTCGCCTTTGCCGACGAAATCATTGTTCTGTGCGATAAGTGTACCGATGGTACAGAGGAAATAGCCAAACAGGCAGGTGCAAAAACGCTGGTGGGTAGTTGGAGTATTGAAGGAGAGCGCCGTAATTACGCGCTCTCTCAAGTGAGTGGTGACTGGGTTCTTGAGGTCGATGCCGATGAGCACGTCTCAGAAGAATTGGCGCAGGAAATTCGCGAAGTGATTAAAACCAGCAAATTTGGTTTTCATCACCTGACAGTCCACAATTATGTTGGGGACCGATTGGTTCTGCACGGTTGGGGGGCGTCATTTGGGAAACCTGCCTATCCGGGTTTGTTTCGCGCAGGTTGCAAAACCTGGGGACCTCAAAGAGTTCATCCAGCTCTTTCTTTTCAAGGGGAAAAAGGTCCCAAATTAATACACCCTGTGCGGCACTACGTGGATCGCAATATTTCGGACATGATGAAGCGATTGGACAGTTATTCTACCGCGCGCGCCGCCGATTTGCGTGATAGCGGTAAAATAGGTAGTTTTTCAAATAATCTCAGGCGGTTTTTCTCGCGCTTTATTCGCTGCTACATCGGCCGGAAAGGATACAAAGAAGGTGGTATTGGCTTTCTGATAGCCCTTTTTGCCGGGCTGTTTCCTGTGCTCTCTTATCTAAAAGCCAAACACGAGGAAAATTGATCTCATGGCAACAATCGTTCTGGCTGATGGTGGTATAGAGTTTGACGGATTTACGCTGGAACACCGCCCTTTGGGGGGGGCTGAAACGGCATTTATCTCTTTGGCAGAGGCACTGGCAGAGCGTGGTCACGATGTTAAAATCATTAACAAGTGTGGTGAACCTCATGAAAATAACGGGGTGAAGTGGCGCCCGCTATCTGATGGTTTTCCCGACACTGCTGATCTCTATATCGCCAATCGCGGCTTTGAATTGATGGGCTGCATGCCCAGAGCAAAACGCACGATTTTCTGGATACATAATCCGGCCAAGTATTTGCTTAAATGGCGGTATCTTTCCCGCTTATGGAAAATTAAACCAGCCATTGTTTTCTCGGGGCAGCATCATCTTCTGACTTATCCAAGGTGGGCACCTTGCGGGGATCGGGTCATTATCCCCTATGGTATTGAGAAACGCTTTATGAATGCAGAGGTTGGCGACGAAATTCGAAAAAAACGTGCGATTTTCACATCAAATCCATTGCGTTCTCTTGATTGGCTCGTGAATTTGTGGGCGGAAAAAATCCATCCACTGTCACCGGATGCAGAACTTCATGTCTTTGCAGGGCCGCAAACCTACGGTTCTGCCGGAGATGAAAAAGCGCAGCGGATGAAAGTTATTCTTGATCAAGCTGAAGCACTTCGCGACAAGGGTGTTGTTTTGCGGGGCCCCGTGCCCAAAAGCCAACTCTTGGACGAGATGCGCCACGCACGAGTCATGCCTTATCGAGGTGATGTTGGTGAAACTTTCTGTCTCGCGTTGGGCGAAGCTCAGGCTATGGGGATACCATGTGTGGTGCAGGATGTTGGCTGTGTCACTGAGCGCATTGTCGACGATAAAACCGGATTTGTTGCAAATGATGACGATTTATTTGCCAAACGCACCGCGGAAATTCTAAATGACGACGATTTATGGGAAAAGCAGCACAAAGCATGTCTTGAAAATCAGCGTTCATGGGGGTGGGCGCAGGCTGCCGAGGCTTTTGAAGAACTGATCCCATAAAAAGGTTCTGTAGCTGTTTTGATGAAAACGCCTACCCCTGCTGCTCCAGAGGAATAGCAGAAAGCCCCATCAGCTAATACGAGGCTTTCATTGAGGTAAATGTCCAATGTGCGGAATTGCCGGTTATATCGCCAAGGACAAGCAAACCCTTGATCCTGAAATCCTTGATCGTTTACGTGATGCTTTGGGACATCGCGGTCCAGATGGTGACGGGCGATATATCAAAGGCCCCGTCGGTTTCATCCAGACACGCTTGGCAATTATCGATCTCAATACTGGTGACCAGCCGCTTTACCACGAAAATGGCAGTGTCCTGATCGCCAACGGTGAGATATACAATTATCTCGAGCTCAGAAAAGATCTGGGTGACGAGGGCTTCAAAACCCATTCCGACAGCGAGACTGCACTTCGCAAATTCGTGCGCGATGGTATTGGCGGGTTTGATCAGCTGCGTGGCATGTATGCCTTTGCCATTCATGATGTGGTCGACAATCAGGTCGTTCTGTGTCGCGACCCGTTTGGTATCAAGCAGGTCTACTACGTTGAAACCCCTGAATATTTCGCATTCGCGTCCGAAGCGCAGGCATTGGTTGCTGCCGGACTTGTTGGTCGGGAAGTACGCGAAGATGCCCGGTCCGAGTTGCTTCAGGTGCAATTCACCACTGGCTCGGACATGATCCTTGATGGGATCAAACGACTGCAGCCCGGTGAAACCATCGTTTTGAAAAACGGACGGATAGTCGAGCGCCGGCGTCGTCAGGTTCTCAGTGATACAGGTGCGACCGGGAATAATCTCGAAAGTGCGCTTTATGAGTGGGACCGGGTGTTCGAGGAATCCGTTCGACTGCATCAAAGATCTGATGTCGATTATGCCATGTTCCTGTCGGGCGGGGTCGATAGTGCGTCCTTGCTTGGTATGATGCACCGGCTTAATGAGAGACCGGTAACGGCCTATACTGCGGCGTTTGAAGCCAGCAGTGTGCATGACGAACGCGAACTCGCCCGAGAGGTCGCCAAGGCATGCAACGCCAACCATATCGAAGTGATGTTTTCCGAAAATGACTTCTGGGCGCTATTGCCTGAGGTGGCCGCGCGAATGGATGATCCGGCAGCGGATTATGCCATTCTTGCCGACCTACAAGCTTGCCAAGGAAGCCGCGCGCGATTTCAAGGTTGTGCTGTCGGGCGAGGGTGGTGACGAGCTGTTTGGCGGCTACGGTCGGTACCGGTCGGTCATGCGACCGTTTTTGCTTGGCGGTCGTGTGATGCGCTCCAAGGGGACGTTCGATAAGATCGATGTTTTGCGGCCCGGTGTTCTGGAGGGCTGGCGCGATGGCATTGCAGCGTCGGAAAGTCGTGAAAGCCGGGGGAAACGGTCGCGTCTGGCGATTGCTCAGGCCGTCGATTGCGCCGACTGGTTACCCAATGATTTGTTGCTCAAGCTTGATCGCATGCTGATGGCGCACGGTCTTGAAGGGCGCACACCGTTTCTTGATCCGGTTGTCGCCGAGTTCGCCTACCAACTTCCCGACCGCCTCAAGGTCAGAAAGGGCGTTGGTAAATTCCTGTTGCGCAGTTGGCTGGAACGCTGTCTGCCAATGGCAAAGCCGTTTGCCAAGAAGCGCGGCTGCACGGTTCCGGTTTCAGAGTGGATTGCAAGCGCGCGGCAAGGAGTTGGGGCCGCTGGTCGCTCGGCAGGCAGGCATTATCGAGATCGCAGATGCGGACAGGGTGGAAAAACTTTTCAAAACCCCGGGCAAACGTGAAGGTGCGGCGTGTTGGCATTTGCTGTTCTATGCGGTTTGGCATCAGGCGAATGTTCTTGGGCATGCGCCTTGCCCGGACGTTTTCGAAACACTCGCCAGTTTTCAAAAAAGTTAACACGTCTTAACTTTTGCGGGAACAAATCACTCGCTCCGGCATTTCTTAATTGCAAATAACAATTAACAGATATGCTGTTGGGACATGAGTGATGCTGTATCTTGATAAACTGGCGATGTTGGCGGTTCTTGGTTTTGCATTGTTGCTGGCATGGATGACTGTACCGCCGAATGATTTACACGCGAAATCGATTAAGGCACTGCCCTTGAAAGAAAGTGCGACACTGGGCGCGACATATGAATTCAAGCTCCCGACTACTGTCTATGCCAAATGCACGATTGATTGCGGATTAATCGTGGTTGATGTGACTGAGCAAGCGACCAGTGCTGAGCAGCGTGAAAAGTTTGCCCGCGCAATGCGGATTGCTTACTCTGCCTATGTTACGCCACTGCATCGTTGAAGCAGGTAACTGCCCTTGAGAAAAGCTTCGGTCTGGATGATCGTGCCCAACCTGTTGCGCACTTTGATGCGCAAAGATGTGGCACTGAAATCTAAGCTTCTTTCACTGACCGGTCTGGTTTATCTGGTCAGTCCTGTTGATTTCCTGCCCGATGTTTTGGTTGGGATTGGCTGGTTGGATGATCTTGTGATCGTGCCTTTGTTGGGATGGCTGTCCTATCGAAGCCTGCCTGACGATGTGCAACGCGAAGTCATCCAAGACGACCTAGGAAAACAGTCCGGGTCGCGTCGCTTGTTTGTCTATCTCGGTATTCTGGCGGTTGTGGTCATCGCTGTTGCCGTGATGGGTGGTATGGATAACTCGCTTGAACCTGCAAGCATTCCCGCGGCTGATTGATCAATCCGTCTTGTCGGATGTGACTTGCGTGTTTGACGCACGGTGGTGGGCACCATACTCTTGATCGATCATCCGAACAGATCGGGAGGCTCCCATGGCTGACTCATTTCGCGCACTGGTCCTAGACCAGAAAGAAAAAAGCGTCACAGCAGAATTCAAGAACCTGACGACAGATGACCTGCCCGCAGGAGAAGTGCTGGTGCGGGTCAAATGGTCAACTCTCAATTATAAGGACGGCATGGTCCTGAACGGATTGGGACGACTTGTGCGCACCTATCCCCATGTGCCGGGCGTGGATTTTTCCGGCGAAGTCGTTTCATCAACCGATGATCGTTACAGGCCCGGCGATGAAGTTGTATTGACCGGCTGGCGGGTTGGTGAAGCCCATTGGGGTGGGTATGCCCAGCTTGCACGGGTGAAGGCCGATTGGCTCGTTCCGTTGCCCGCCGGAATTGATGCATCGCAGGCAATGGCAATCGGCACGGCGGGCTTCACCGCAATGCTGGCAGTCATTGCACTGGAAGATCAGGGTGTGTCGACAAAACAGGATGGCGAAGTCCTTGTGACCGGGGCCGCCGGGGGTGTCGGTTCTATTGCTGTTTCAATACTCTCTGCGCTTGGCTATCGGGTTGCCGCATCGACGGGGCGGGCCGAAACGCACCAGTATCTCCGTGATCTCGGCGCCAGTACGATCATTGATCGCAATGAACTGACCGATACAAGCAAGCCTCTTTTGACCGAACGATGGGTGGGGGCAATCGACAGTGTCGGTAGCACGACGCTTGCCCACGTTCTTTCCGAGATGAAATATCATGGTGTTGTTGCCGCCTGCGGTCTTGCCGGTGGTCCGGATTTGCCCGGAACTGTTATCCCGTTCCTGCTGCGTGGTGTGAAACTGATCGGGATTGATTCGGTCATGTGCCCCTATGAGACGCGCGTGCGTGCCTGGCAGCGCCTCGCGCGCGAACTGCCGAAGGATCAACTGCAATCTGCAACAACGAAAGTTGCACTGTCCGATATTCTGCCATGGGGGGAGAAGATCCTCAAAGGGCAGGTGCAGGGACGTCTGCTTGTTGATGTTCAGGATTGCTAGCGCCCGCAAAACCATGCAGACTCAACGGGTTTTCGATCCGTGCGATGCGGCGCGAAACCCCGTTTCTCTGAAAGCTGGAAATGAACGTGATGCCTGAACAACGGTTCCGAATTCTTCTTGTCGAAGATAATCCCGGGGATGCGTTTCTTGTGCGCACCCTGCTGGAAGAAACCGGTGAGCCGTTTGATATCGAGCATCGAAGCGATCTTGCATCCGCGATGGCGGTGCTGAACGGCGACGGGCCAGAGGCACTGTTTGATGTTGTTTTGCTGGATCTGACCTTGCCGGACTCATCTGGCGTGCAAACCATCAGCCGTGTACGCAGTTGTGCCAATGCCGCACCCGTCGTTGTTCTGACCGGCCACAAGGACGAGGAACTTGCGTTCGAAGCTCTTCAACATGGCGCTGAGGACTATCTGACCAAGGAATTTCCCGATGGTCGTACAATCCGGCGTTCCATCAGGTATGCGATCGAACGGTCGCGCGCCGAACGCGCGCTAAAGGAAAGTGAAGAGCGTTATCGCAAACTGGTCGAGCTGGCACCAGAACTGATCTCTGTCCTGAGTGGCGAAGAGATCGTCTATATGAACCAGCAGGGCGTCAGCATTCTGGGTGCGCGCGACAGTGATAAGCTGGTCGGGCGATCCTTCATGGAAATGGTGCATCCTTCAAGCCGCGAAACACTTGAGGAATACATTTCACGCTATCGAAACGGGTATCCGGGGCGTGCGGACTTCACAATCATCTGCCAACGCCCGGAAGGCGAAAATGTCGAGCTGGAAGTCTCGGCCATAGCCTTCACCCACGAGGGGGCGCCAGCCATGCTGATGCTGGCAGAAGATGTTACCGACAAACGCAAAGTTGAACGTCAACTGGTTCAAACGTCCAAACTGGCAACGCTTGGCGAAATGGCAGCGTCCGTTGCCCACGAAATGAATCAGCCGCTAAACGTCATCCGGATGGCCGCAGATACCTGCGCCTTGCAATATGATCTGGATGCCGTGAAACCGGCCTTTCAGCGCGAAAGACTGGCGCTCATCAGTTCCCAGACAGAGCGCATGTCCGAAATCATCAAGCATCTTCAGATATATAGCCGTCCGGACGACGATGATTTTGCGCCGTTCGATGTCATGAAAGCCGTTGAGCGTGCTGTGGACATGGTCGAACATGACTGCCGGTTGTCGGGCATTGCAATTGATGTCGTCGCCCCCCGGCAGCGCTGCTTCGTCAATGGCCGACAGGTTCAGTTGGAACAGGTTCTGGTCAATATGCTGAGCAACGCGCGCGATGCCATCAACGAAAGCGGCGATGATGCCGGCAGTATCGGGGGTTTGATCCGTGTCAGCGCAATGGTTGACGAAGCGCGGAAGTCATTGAAACTGGCTGTCAACGACAATGGTGGCGGTGTTCCGGAAGCCGCCATTGACTTGCTGTTTCATCCGTTCTTTACGACCAAGGATGTTGGCAAGGGAACCGGACTTGGGCTGTCGGTCAGTTTTGGCATTGTCGAGGCCATGGGCGGCCGAATTGATGTGCGAAATGAGGGTGACGGGGCCTGCTTTGAAATCACTCTGCCGCTTGCGGATGTGGACACCGCGAAGGTGGATCATCATTCCGATGCAAGTCAGGAGGATGGCTGGCTGACCAAGGTGCCGCCGAATGCCGAAGCGCGCGGCAAAATTCGCGTGCTTGTCGTCGATGACGAACTTGATGCCATGGAAATCATCTCGGGATATCTTGAAGCACAGGGCTTTAATGTTTCCGCCGCAAACAACGGTGAAGATGCGTTGGCGATTGCGGGTGTTGTGCAGCCTGACATCCTGATTACAGACATTCGCATGCCACATATGGATGGCAACGCCTTGGTCAAGGAACTTCGGGAACGCAATCCCGCACTGCCAGTGATTGTCATGACCGGCCACCCGGGCGACGCTGACCGACCGGTTGAGGATGAAGACGGACCAGATGCACCGGTGACAGTGATGTCAAAGCCGCTGAACTTGAAGGAACTTCTGGCTACACTTGATGAGCTTTGTGAAGTGTTCACGGCTTAGCCCCGCAGGCGTCCGAAGGGGTTTCTTAGCTGCAAGTGGATCTATGATTTAAATTGATAAAGAAAAAGCCCGGCACGATGCCGGGCTTTTTGATGTGTTTGCCTGGAGTTGGCAGCGATCAGGCTTCCCAGCCCAATTGCATGGCAATCTTCACCGCTTGTGTACGGTTGGCAGCACCGAGCTTCTTGAAAATACCGGTCAAATGGACCTTCACGGTAATTTCGCGAACGGTTAGCTGTTTGGCGATTTCCTTGTTGGAAAGGCCCTTGGTCAGAAGACCCAGTACTTCGCGCTCCCGGTTGGTCAACTGCCGCAAGGGGTTGTCTGGTGCAAGGCCGTCAAGGTCGATCTCACCCGGGCGCATCTGCGTGCCATCGTCTTCGAGCAATGCAGACGGGATGTATTTTTCGCCAGACAGAATCAAACGCAGGGCGTTGATCAGGGATTTACCTGACAGCGTCTTGGGCAGATATCCCGACGCACCATGTTCCAGTGCGTTCAGAACGTCGCTGCGTTTAACAGAGCCTGAAAGAATAACCACCGGAATTTCAGGATGTTTCTGGCGCATGACGGTCAAACCGGACAATCCATTCATGCCAGGCATGTTCAGATCGAGGATGGTCAGTTCGACGTTGGTTTCTCCGTCAACGACGGCAAGTGCTTCTGCGAAGTCTTTCGCCTGCGCGACTTCAACTTCCGGCGCTGCGAGTTTTAGGAAGGAAGTGATCCCGTCTCTGACGAGATCGTGATCGTCTGCTAGCAGGATGTTCATTTTTATGCCGTACCTGTTCTTGTCCAAAGCTCACTGAAATAAATTGGGACAGCGACCTCGGAAACGCGATCCACAATTGCAATAATATGGTTTCGCGCGATTCTGATATTTTCAATCCAAGCGTCCCCCCCGGACGCGAGCGCAGCATTCAACAAAACGGTGTCCCTGTCAAACGGCAGGATAGTTTTTGATAGTAGCATCTATCCAAGTGAATAGGTATCCGAACTCAAGGATAAGTATTTCATCGCGCATCGAATAGTATATCAGGGGATCAGACGGAACCGCGACAGGAAAAGTTACACAGAAATTGATATATTCTGATGCGCGCCGTTTTTAGACATCGCCTCGTTACGTGCGGATTCTTCGGTAGTATTGTTTGTGTCAATACCATCACTGGTTGCTCTCTGCAGGCTTGCCTGACGGAAGGCGGCCATATCGGCACCTGATGGTGCGTTTGGTGCCAGTGCCGCATTTTGCAAGGTGGCCAGCGCACGGTCACGGTCTTCCGCACTGCCTGACAGTGATACGCTTACATCAACGTGACCACCAATGGCATAAGCGTTACCGTCCGGACCAATTTGATATGTGTATTGCGGCGCAGAGCCATAAGGCCCGGCAGCAGCGGCATGGGCCTTTTCCTCTTGGCGCACAGCTGAATCTCGGGCGCGCAGCTGATTGACTACAGCTTCTTCAGCCGGGTCGAGATCCTGACTGGACGAAGCACCATTTGCGGTGCTGCCATTTCCCGAGTTGGTTTCGCGTGCCTCGCGGTATTCCGCGCGGCTGACGCCGCCAGCAACCGCTTGTGCCTCGGTCAGGGTGCGTGGATCAACAATACGCGTGCGTGCGCCGTCCGAGCCGGCTCCAGCAATGGCATACGGCGAAACAGATGGCGCACTTCCGCCCTGACGCTGGACTTCAATGGCTTCATATTCGGCCAAAACACGCCCATCAGCAGTTTGTGCGATTTCCCGAATATTCAGGATAACGCCCAAACCGCCCCCATTCGGGTTGGCTATGGTTTGACCAGCTGAAATCATCTGTCTTTACGTCGCTCGTAACTTTAAGACAAAACCTATACGAAAAGACACCATAGCAGAAAAATGACCGGGAGTCTCGGCTCGCAATAAACGGTCTTAGCTGTAAGGCTCTTGAGGCGTATTGTTATGGTTGATGGCTTGCGCATCCGAACCCTTGCTGGTATCAAAATTCCCGAATTTCCAACCGGCGCCTGGCGCGCTTCATACTGTACTTCAATCAGGAATTCCAACGCGCATGTCCGACTTCATCATTCCGGCCAATGAAAAGGTACTTGTCACGGGTGCCGCCGGTTTTATCGGTTCCCATCTTTGCCTGAAACTGCTGGAACAGGGGGCGACCGTTGTCGGACTTGATAACGTCAATGACTATTATGACGTCAACCTCAAAGAGGCGCGTCTCGCACGGTTGGAAGGCAAGCCGGGTTACAAGTTCGTCCGAATGGACCTCGAAAATCGCGAAGGCATCGCTGATCTGTTCGCCACCGAAAAACCGACCTATGTGGTCAATCTGGCGGCTCAGGCCGGGGTGCGCTATTCGATTGAAAATCCGCATGCCTATATTGATGCCAACCTGGTTGGTTTTACCAACATCCTCGAAGGATGCCGTCACAACAATGTGAAACATCTGGTCTATGCATCAAGCAGTTCGGTTTACGGCATGAATACCGAAATGCCATTTTCCGTGCATCACAATGTTGATCATCCGATCAGCCTGTATGCCGCGTCGAAAAAGGCCAATGAACTGATGGCCCACACTTACAGCCATCTGTATCGTCTGCCAACGACCGGTCTTCGTTTCTTTACCGTCTATGGCCCGTGGGGGCGCCCGGACATGGCGCTGTTCCTGTTTACCAAGGCGATCCTCGAAGGGCGCCCTATCAACGTCTTTAACGAAGGCAGGATGCGTCGCGACTTTACCTATATCGACGACATTGTCGAAGGTGTTTATCGCTGTATCTCGACCGTAGCCCAACCGAACCCTGACTGGAACTCGGCCAAGCCCGATCCCGCAACCAGTTCGGCACCCTATCGGGTGTTTAATATCGGCAATAACAGCCCGGTCGAGCTGATGTATATGATCGAAACGATTGAAAAGGCACTGGGCAAGACGGCAGAGAAAAACATGCTACCGATGCAGGATGGAGACGTTCCGGCAACTTACGCCGATGTTGATGCGCTGACCGATGCCGTTGGCTTCAAGCCAGCAACCCCAATTGAAACCGGTATCGGCAATTTTGTTGAGTGGTATCGTTCGTTCTACGGGTAAGAAGCCTCCCCAAGGTATTCAGGCAGATGCCGCCAGTGCAGGTTAGGCATCCCGTTCCATCAGGCCGAGCAGGAAGCTTTGCATTTCCCGGATGTTACTTTTCTGTTTACGGTAAATTTCTTCCGCTCGGGCCAGAGCTTCTCGTGCTTCAGTAAGCTCGGTCTGATAAGCTTGGTCCACATCGTGGTGCGGATACCAGCGTTGCTTAAACTGACGCTCTGTCGGGGCATTCTGGTTGCTGTAGGTGGTGATTTCGACATCGGGATAGCGTCGCGAAATCGCATCGGTGACATAGTCAATGCGTGCTTGTCCGGTTAGACCAAGCTCGTTGGCCTGAATATCAAAGGTGCGCAGGTAGCCACCGATATTATGAGATGCCATACCACCGTATTTGTCCATGTAACCCAGAATCTGATCGCCGACAGAAAAGATAGCTCTTACGTCTGATTGGTCATCTGGCGAGGTTTGTTCCGCCCTGCGAACCCTTTCCCGTGCGTGATCAAGCATTTGTTCCTGAGACGAGCGAAGTTTGGGGACAATGGTCTTTTGACTGTCAAGCCAGCTATCAAAGTCCGGTATCATGGCTTCATATTGATCGGCGGATATTTCCGTCGCGGCCGTTTCGTTGGAGCCTTCGAATGTGACTGGTTCGTATCCTTCTTCGCGCATTGCGGCGATGCGTTCGCGGATCGGCGCATAGGCCTTTTCATAATACTCCCTTAGGTAAGGGCGCATTTCCGGGGCCGAATACATTTCTTGGGTAAATGATGGCGTGGTTGTGGTTACCGACGACGATTTGGTCGTATGAGAGGCGATTGATGCGTTGCTGCTGCCATAAGCATTCATATGGATCGTCATGATGCATTTCCCTTTTTTGCCGATTGTGAAAACAATCAATGCAATTCATGTGCCTGGGAAATGCATGTAAAAGTTGCTATTTAGGCAAGCGCGCATCTTCGAAAGAGCAGGGTGCCTCTTTCGAAGGAATAGGCAGAAACTGCAGTCTATCCCACGGCAAAGAGAATAAGTTGCCGCAGTCAACATAACTGCTGCATGTTTGGTTTATCGTATGGGGAATTTGTAAAATGGTGCTGCTGGGGAGATTTGAACTCCCGGCCTCTCCCTTACCAAGGGAGTGCTCTACCCCTGAGCTACAGCAGCCCGATAAACAGGCTGGACCGGTGGGCAATGGTGCTGCTGGGGAGATTTGAACTCCCGGCCTCTCCCTTACCAAGGGAGTGCTCTACCCCTGAGCTACAGCAGCATGAGCCCTTGCGGTGCGGGCGGGTTATAGGCCACGTATCTGTAATTGGTCAAGCCTGAATTATGCGAAGTTTTTCGATTGTTCCCGTCGCAGGCCTTTTCGCCCTGTTTTCGTCAAGATCGGCTGTAATTTTTCGCTCGCTGTTTTATAACAGGCCAATCGCTCAAACCCGCATAAATCTGACGGAACTTTGATTGCACCATGACTGCCAAAAAATCTGATATGCGTCCGGCCGTAAACGAGGAACGCTTGAAACGCGAAGCCGAAGCCCTGCGCGCCAATCTGGCCAAGCGCAAGCAACAGCAACGCTCGCGCAAAAGCGAACCACAAGGTCCGGCTACAGACGAAAAATCTGAGGACTGATCACGCGCGTCATTTTTCACCTTCGCTTTGATGGGCGCGTGCATCGTTTGGTTGATCTTGAGG